>NZ_CP045420.1:105000-733906 GCF_009363795.1 Palleronia sp. THAF1
GACTGGAAAGTCTGACCATAGTGGGTGACAGTCCCGTATAGGAAGCACGATAGGACGTATTAAGTAGGGCGGGACACGTGAAATCCTGTCTGAACATGGGGGGACCACCCTCTAAGGCTAAGTACTCCTTACTGACCGATAGCGAACCAGTACCGTGAGGGAAAGGTGAAAAGCACCCCGACGAGGGGAGTGAAACAGTACCTGAAACCGAACGCCTACAATCAGTCGGAGGGCCCTTGAGGCCTGACGGCGTACCTTTTGTATAATGGGTCATCGACTTGGTCTCTCGAGCAAGCTTAAGCCGTTAGGTGTAGGCGCAGCGAAAGCGAGTCTTAATAGGGCGCATGAGTTCGAGGGATCAGACCCGAAACCGAGTGATCTAGGCATGACCAGGATGAAGATAAGGTAACACTTATTGGAGGTCCGAACCCACACCTGTTGAAAAAGGTCGGGATGAGTTGTGCCTAGGGGTGAAAGGCCAATCAAACTCGGAGATAGCTGGTTCTCCGCGAAATCTATTTAGGTAGAGCGTCAGACGAATACCTACGGGGGTAGAGCACTGGATGGGTAATGGGGCCCCACAGGCTTACTGATCCTAACCAAACTCCGAATACCGTAGAGTACTATCTGGCAGACACACGGCGGGTGCTAACGTCCGTCGTGAAGAGGGAAACAACCCTGACCTACAGCTAAGGCCCCTAATTCATGGCTAAGTGGGAAAGCATGTGAGACGACCAAAACAACCAGGAGGTTGGCTTAGAAGCAGCCATCCTTTAAAGATAGCGTAACAGCTCACTGGTCTAGATAAGTTGTCTTGCGGCGAAGATGTAACGGGGCTCAAGCCATGAGCCGAAGCTTAGGATGCGCATAGCGCATGGTAGCGGAGCGTAGTGTGACATAGCTCACTGTCTCCTTAGCGGGTTCGCCCGTATTGGAGACAAGGAGCTTTCTGTGAAGCGGGCGCGTGAGCGATCCCGTGGAGAGATCACTAGCGAGAATGATGACATGAGTAGCGACAAACAGGGTGAGAGACCCTGTCGCCGAAAGTCCAAGGGTTCCTGCTTAAAGCTAATCTGAGCAGGGTAAGCCGACCCCTAAGGCGAGGCCGAAAGGCGTAGTCGATGGGAACCAGGTTAATATTCCTGGGCCATGTAGAGGTGACGGATCTCGAGGGTAGTTCAATCTTATCGGATTGATTGGGCTGCTTAGAGGTTCCTGGAAATAGCCCTACTATAAGATCGTACCCTAAACCGACACAGGTGGACTGGTAGAGAATACCAAGGCGCTTGAGAGAACGATGTTGAAGGAACTCGGCAAAATACCTCCGTAAGTTCGCGAGAAGGAGGCCCCGTTAGCAGGCAACTGTTGGCGGGGGGCACAAACTAGGGGGTGGCGACTGTTTACTAAAAACACAGGGCTCTGCGAAGTCGCAAGACGACGTATAGGGTCTGACGCCTGCCCGGTGCCGGAAGGTTAAAAGGAGAAGTGCAAGCTTTGAATTGAAGCCCCGGTAAACGGCGGCCGTAACTATAACGGTCCTAAGGTAGCGAAATTCCTTGTCGGGTAAGTTCCGACCTGCACGAATGGCGTAACGACTTCCCCGCTGTCTCCAACATCGACTCAGCGAAATTGAATTGCCTGTCAAGATGCAGGCTTCCCGCGGTTAGACGGAAAGACCCCGTGCACCTTTACTACAGCTTCACATTGGCATTAGGCCGAGCATGTGCAGGATAGGTGGTAGGCTTTGAAGCAGGAACGCCAGTTTCTGTGGAGCCATCCTTGAGATACCACCCTTGCTCTGCTTGATGTCTAACCGCGGTCCGTTATCCGGATCCGGGACCCTGTGTGGCGGGTAGTTTGACTGGGGCGGTCGCCTCCTAAAGAGTAACGGAGGCGCGCGAAGGTTGGCTCAGACCGGTCGGAAATCGGTCGTTGAGTGCAATGGCAGAAGCCAGCCTGACTGCAAGACTGACAAGTCGAGCAGAGTCGAAAGACGGCCATAGTGATCCGGTGGTCCCGAGTGGAAGGGCCATCGCTCAACGGATAAAAGGTACGCCGGGGATAACAGGCTGATGGTGCCCAAGAGTCCATATCGACGGCACCGTTTGGCACCTCGATGTCGGCTCATCTCATCCTGGGGCTGGAGCAGGTCCCAAGGGTACGGCTGTTCGCCGTTTAAAGAGGTACGTGAGCTGGGTTTAGAACGTCGTGAGACAGTTCGGTCCCTATCTGCCGTGGGTGTAGGATACTTGAGAGGAGTTGCCCCTAGTACGAGAGGACCGGGGTGAACGATCCACTGGTGGACCAGTTGTTATGCCAATAGCAGTGCTGGGTAGCTATGATCGGACAGGATAACCGCTGAAGGCATCTAAGCGGGAAGCCCCCCTCAAAACAAGGTATCCCTGAGGACCGTGGTAGACCACCACGTCGATAGGCCGGAGATGTAAGTGCAGTAATGCATTCAGTTGACCGGTACTAATTGTCCAATAGGCTTGATTTGATCCAGTAGAAGTCTGGCTCTCTCACCAAAGGTGAGGAAGTAAATCAAATCAGAAGCATACATCACAGTGTACGACTTGAAATAGATGGCCCACAGGCCAGCTGATACGAGATGGCCCTTACTCGGTTTGGTGGTCATAGCGCGAGCAAAACACCCGGCTCCATTCCGAACCCGGTCGTTAAGTGCCGTTGCGCCGATGGTACTGCGTCCTAAGGCGTGGGAGAGTAGGTCGCCGCCAAACCTAGTAAGCGCCATCTCAATGTATCTCTCTAACGATGAACGGACTAAACAAAGCGCGCCCCAATAGGGCGCGCTTTCGTGTGCAAAAAAAGGGGGATAACTACGTTTCCCCTAATACATATATTCTCAATAATTTCAGCCATTTCCTCGGGACAGGGTGTTGAACATTCCAGTCAGAACCAGTACTCACATCAAGCGGGATGGAGCAGTCCGGTAGCTCGTCAGGCTCATAACCTGAAGGTCGTAGGTTCAAATCCTACTCCCGCAACCATAAACCCCATTATTACAACTATTTACCAAGCAGCGTAAGCCCCGGCGGGTTGGTTGGTTTCTCCATGTCCGCACTGTGTCCGCGAAAGAATCGGCTTTCAGGGAGTGGTCTAGTCGCGGGTAGAGCTTCTCTCGCCGGAGCATACGCAGCTCGTGGCTGCGAGATCCTAGCCGCCAGTGGATAGTTTCAGAGTCCAGCTACAGAGTTGTTCGACACGGTGACTGCAGAGGCCGCTGATTGGTCGCGTATAGGAACCGCGCTGGAGGGGAGTAGAGGTGGTTGAGTAACAGATATGAACCATTGGGCCGGGAGCTTCTCAGGGTGCTCGTAGGGCTATCTCGGTTGGGAAGGTGGGGTTGATAGGGCGGAGAACCATCTGTGGGCTTGCAGGGCGCTCTGGCGGGCAGCGGGGTCCTCAGTACTATGAGGGCGGAAACCGGTCATTCGCCGCGGGGTGCACCAAGGTCCGCAATGCGGACGAAGTGAGCTTTTGTTACGGTTACGCCAATGCCTGCAATAGGAAGAAAAATTTGTTTTACTGCGGCAAGTTGAGAGAATCTTAGGACTCTGACGCTACCGTGCATGGACCCAGTCCCAAGCAGGTAAGCCCATATGCCTACCACATCAACATCGACAATGTTCTTTGTCGGAAACTTCGCCGAGATGGATACCGACGAAACTGATTTGGACACTGAGAACTCGGATGTTGTTTTGGGCCTTCATGACACGCTGTCACTGGTCGACGTCACAAATCAGGACCAGAATGATAATGGTGGAATAGACGACGATGATAGCCCCAATGGATCGTCTGATTTCATCTCCTATGACACTGGCAGCGGGTTAGTTTCTGTCGCAGTGGATTCCGCCTCACTATACAATGCGATTATTACTTTGGGTGACGGATCAACGCGCAGCATCCAAGTCGTTGTCGTACAGGCGGCCAATGGTGATGTCTTCGTCGTCGACCTCAATTCTGGCCCGGGGTTGGACAACATCAAGGTACAATCCATAGAATTAACAAGTCTTTCGGCCTCCAATTGGTCGGGGTACCTGACAAACCAAAGTGTCCAGAACTCACAAGTCGTCTGCTTTGTCGCTGGAACGCGCATCGCTACGCCAAACGGCGAGGTGGCTGTGGAGGATCTGCGACCGGGTATGCTCGTCACGACCAAAGATCATGGGGCGCAGCCGATACTGTGGATCAATCAAACCGACTTCTTGAAGCCGGGAAAACGTGCCCCGATTACTTTGGAAGCGGGGTGCCTTGGACCATGCACACCCGCGCGCAGGTTGCGCGTGTCACCACAACACAGGATCCTGCTGCGTTCCGCCATAGTGGAGCGGATGTGCGATGCGAAGGAGGTGCTCGTTGCTGCTAAACACCTGTTGCCCCTAGATGGCATCACCCAATCGCTTGGATTTTTGCCGGTACAATATCATCACTTCGCTTGCGCATTTCACGAAGTAGTCTTTGCCAACGGAGCCGAAGTCGAAACGTTTTACGCTGGCACGCAAGCTATGAAAACCATTTCCGACATCGCCTTGCGACAAATGCAGCGCCAAATCTCGAAGGCACAATTTGAATGCCTACGCGAACCTGCACGGCCTTTTCTTGCAGGCAAGCGTCTGAAGCATATGATTGATCGCCATCAAAAAAACCTGCGCGATTTCGTGGAGCCAAGCTATATTTACCACAATGCTGAATGATTGGCCTAAAGCTAGAAGCCATGATGAGCGTACGAAATTTCGCATGCCCCTCGGTGATCAAGACGGAAAGCCGGAAACTCGGGCAAGATGCAGCATTCGGATTTTTGGGCTCGCAGCTGACCTTCGCTGCGATTTGCACGAACGTCAGCTGAGGTCCGGGATCCGGACAAGGCAGGATGGATGCGGATCTCATGCCTTTTCTTCCAAGAAGCGAACGGTTCCCTGATGATCTTCAAGAGTTCGGGATCATCGGTACCCGGGGGTTGATCCCATTCGGACTCCGGCTTGAGATATGCGGTCTTGCAGAGGTTGTCGGTGGTTCTCCGCTAGGCGGGTTTCCTCGCCGACCAGACGCGATAGGAAGGGTTCGAACTGCTCTGCCCTTAGTCCGTGCAATGCTGCGATTGCGACCGACAAGCCGTGTCTCTGAGCTGTGAGTTGGCGGATTCTCTCGGTTCTACAAACTTCAATAAGGATATCTTCTAGATCTGGCATAGGAATGGCGAGAAGGCCGGCCTCGATATGCTCAATCGCGATTTGCCAGAGAGGTGAGAGCGGCCACCGCGACCGATTGCTGTCAGCAGTCGGTTCGCAGTGGCGAATATCTTGGGCAAGCTCTTGCATCACGGAAGGAAGTCCTGCTTCAAGCTGCGCCCAGCCCGAAATGCCATGTGGTTTCCTTAGATAGTTCTTGTAGGCGCGAAGTTCGACACGCCAGACTCGGCTGGTGGCGGGATCTTGGAAATCGAGTGCGGCTTTGCCGTTCGCCTGGCGTTTTGCGTTCCAAAGCACTGGCCACTCAACCTTCCTTTTGGACATCACCTCTTCACGCTTGTCGTAGACGATAACTTGCCGATTTGGATTTTTGCCAATCGTGACAGATGTTGTGCGTCCTGATCGCCCGGAGGTCGCCATGGAATGTAATGCGTCATGCGTGCGACGGTGCGTGCGCGCGTGCATTACGAAATGGTCTGGATCGAGGATGAATGTAGGGGCAAGAACATCGATGGCGTAGTCTAAACGCGAAATAGCAACGTCTTGGTCTAGTCGAACGATGTTGAGCTGATCGAGTATAGTATCCAGCTTAGCGCGCGCCGCTTCCAAGCCATTAGCGGCAAGGTAGATTGACGAAAACGAGGCGTGGACGCCCCATGGGTCGCGCTTATTTGGTGCCTTCAACGCGAGCATCGGTCCGCGCCCATAATCCGTTTCGCAGACGAATTGATAGCCGCCTTTACGTCCCATCGGATGAACGACGAGGTTCAAGCCATCGACCCATGTCGCCATGACGTCGTTGATTTGCACAGCGTGGGCCTTCACCTGTTCCAGCTGATCTAGGATTTCGTCAGTCATTTGACCGCGCACGGCCACGTAGAGCTTATCAAAACCTTGGTGCAATACTTCCATCGGATTTTCCTGAAAGTGTATTTGTAGAGGGGGGTGCTACTAGGACCCCCCATTGACCGCGCGCTCCGCCGCGCGCGCCCGCCCGCTGCGTAAGGCAGCGGTCGCGCATGGCGGAACGCGCTCGCGTTACGCATTTTCCCGAACGGGGATTTGCTCTTGGGACAACAGCCATTCATCAATGGCCGTCCGTACATACTGGATCGAGCGGCCCACGCGCAGGTACTTCGGGCCAAGGCCCTCTGCGCGATAACGTGCGAGAGTACGGACGCTGAGTCCGATGTACGTAGAAGCTTCTTTTGGGCAAAGCCGATCAGCCATAGCAGTCGTGTTCATCCCGAACCCCTTGGATTGGAGCCGAGAAACCACGCAGGTTTCTCAGCATCCAGATTGAAAGGATGCGGCGCTATTTTCAGGGCTGGAAGGGGCTGGTTTGGTAAAGTCTTAGGTCAGGTTGGTCGATGTGGAATGGTGGGGTTGTTTTGATGTTTAGTGAGTTTTTTTTGTGGTGGGGCTGATCTGGGAGGTGGGTTTAATTGTACGACTGTTTGCGGGTAGCGCCGCGACCTAAAACCAGCTCATAGCTGAAATAAAATCAAGGCTAAATCTGCCCAGTGACATCCGGTGTCATCTCATGACTTGAGAAAGTTAGCGAAGTCTCTCGGATACAGCTTCAGTCGCAAGGCGGAGGGTGTCGTCGTAAAGATGCGCGTATCTTGCTGTAGTCTGTGGCTGGCTATGGCCGAGCAAGGCTCCCACGACAGGGAGGGACGCGCCAGATGAGGCGAGAACGCTGGCATAGGTATGTCGTAAGTCATGCAAGCGCACGTCTTCAAGGTTCGCTGTTTCGCATACACTTGCCCAAGTTCTCTTTACATCGGTCAGAGGGTTGCCAGTCGGGCCCGCGAACACGGCCTCTCCACATTCGGAAGCGCGCCGTTCATCGAGAAGAGCAGCTACTCTTGCAGAATAGGGGACCCGATGGAATCGGCGTTGCTTTGTTGTTGCGGCAGGTTTGCTCCACACTCGCTGGGCCAAATCGAACTGGTCCCAAGTTGCGCTCAATGCTTCGCCCCGGCGACAGCCTGTGAGCAGCATGAAGAGGATCGCGTCAGCAGACGCGCGTTGGGGATGCGCAGCCAAGGCCTCAGTCAGCCGCGCAAGCTCTGAGGGGCTTAGATAGCGGGTCCGCTTCTCTTCCGGGTTTCGGCGAACGCCAGAGGCAGGGTTGCGTTCGAGCCAGCCCCACCGGATCGCGAGATTGAGGGCCTTTCTCAATACTTCGATCACCCGATTGGCGCGGGTTGGGCGTGATTGACTGATTGACCGGTGAAGCTGGTCGCAATCATCAAACCTGAGGTCGGCGACCTTTTTCGGTCCGAGACGCGGCAAGATGTCTTTGACCCACATGGATCGGTCATCAGCTGCGGAGCGTGGTGCCTTGGTCGGCAGGTGTTCGGCGGCGTATCGGGCAAATAGGTCCTTAACGGTCGGTGCGGACCGCGCAGCATCGCGTTCGGCCAATGGGTCTTCGCCGCGGTCGATCTCCCTACGGTAGCTTTCCGCTTGGCGGCGAGCTGCAGCAACGGACCAAGCTGGGTACTTGCCAATAGTGATGCGCCTTTCTCGTCCGGCGATCCGGAAGTTAAGATTGAATGAGCGGACACTCTTGGCAGTCACCCGAACTCCGAAGCCACGCAACTTTTCGTCGTACACGATCCGGTTGCCGGTACCGGGGGCCTCGAGCGCTCGCACTAGCTTGTCGGTAATATGGGTCGGCGAAGTCTGTGTCCGTACTGTGTCCGTATTTTCATGCGTAGCGGGAAGGTCTGGGTGGCTCGGCATGTCATCTCACTTCATCAGAAAGTCTATGATATACGGATGCTTACCAGATTATTCCCAATCCGCTCAAGTGTTTAGAATAGCCATTTTCTCTGGCTCATAACCTGAAGGTCGTAGGTTCAAATCCTACTCCCGCAACCAACTTCCGCGAAGATCGCACTATCACGCGCGGCGTCGAGTTCCCTCGGCGCCGATTTTCGTAGCATCTCCAGTAGGTTGCCCTCGATCTTCAGCCAGTGGCCGTTGGCCTCGGCGTCCCAGTGCACGACGATTCGGTCGATGAGTTCGTGGAGTTCGTCCGCGGCGCGCCCGGCTACGCTCTCCTCAGAGAGGCTCGCCGCCAAGTCGCTTACCATCTCCCGGTAAAGCTCCGGCAGATTGCCGGGAAGCTCGATCTCCGGTGGCACGATCTGGTCGCGCTTCCCCTTCATCTCCTTCAGCTCCGCATCCACGGCGTTCAACCGCGGCAACAGCACGCCCACGTCGTCGCCGCTCTCGATCGCCCGCAGCAAGTTGCGGTGGCTCGTCTCAAGGTCTCGGACCCGCGAGTCGTGGAGGCGCAGCGCGTCTTCGGAGGCGCCTTGGCTGTCGCGCAGGCGCTGCTGGAACCGCTCCCGGAAGGTCTCGTAGGCCTCCGGCGCCATCAGGTTCTGGCGCAAGCCTGACAGGACCAGGGGCAAGGCGATGCTGTCGCGCAGACCCCGGAAGCCGGTGCAGACGCTCGGGCCTTTCTCCTTCGCCTCGGCGCAGTAATACGTCTTGTATTTGCCCGTCCCGGCAACGGTCATCCGTCCGCCGCAGAGGCCGCAGAACAGAAGCCCCGAGAGCAGATATTTGCGCCGCCGCAGAGCTTGCCCGGTGGACATGTGATTGCGATCGGTGCTCACCAGCTTTGCCTTCCGCTTCGAGAGCGAGGCTTGACGCGCCTTGACGGCGTCCCACAGGTCCCGGTCGACGATCCGCAGTTGCGGTGCATCGACGATGACCCACGCACTCTCGGGGTTCAGCGTCGAGGTCTTCTTCTCGGTGATCGGGTCCTTGCGATAGGTGAGCCGGTTCCAGATCACCGTTCCAATGTAGATCTCGTTGTTGAGGATGCCGGTGCCCCGCGCCCGGTTGCCGTTAATGGTGTTCTGCTTCCAGTGGCCGGATGAGCTGCGTTTGGTGTCCGCGGCCGGTGATGGGAAGCCTTCTGTGTTCAGATCACTCGCGATCTGAATAGGCGAGCGTCCGGCGGCGTAGTCGCGGAAAATCCGCCGCACGACCGCAGCCTCGATCTCGTCGATGACCCTCGTGCCCGTCATGGGCACACCGCGAACGTTGGTGCCGATCTTATAGCCGTAGACGCGGCCGCCGCCGCTCAGTCCGCCCAGGACCTTGCCTTCGATGCCGCGGTGCACCTTCGTGGACAGCCCTTGCAGGAACATCGTGTTGAAGACCGAGGCAATTCCGACCGAAAGCGCGTCAGCCTTGCCACGCTCGACGGTGTGGATCTCGATGTTCGCGTGCTCTGCGATCTTGTTGAACCGGGCCAAATGCTCGGAGTCGCGGGAGATCCTGTCGAGAGATTCCGCGATCACGATATCGAATCCGCGGTTCTTGTCGGATAGTGCCTCCATCAGCCGTAGAAAGTCGCTACGGGCGTAGCTTGCCGTGCCGGTGATGGCGCCGTCGGAAAAGCGTTGCACCACCAACCAGCCCTTCTGCGCCGCATACCGCTCCGCCATGCGGAACTGGTCGTCGATCGACATCGGGTTCTGCATGTCCGTCGAATAGCGCGCATAAAGCGCGACGCGGCGGGGGCTGGAAAATTTGGATTGGTCGTTCACAGGCGAAACTCTACGGGTTGGAGACCGCTCTTACGGTCGGAGTCGAGATCTGACGCTCTGTCGTCGTCAGTAAGTGCGTCGAGGCTGCCCAGATTGTCGGGCGAATCGACGAAGGACAAGTCGGCATCGTTTTGCTCGCAGAAGCGAGCGAAAGCACGAAATGCCTCGGGATCACGAGAAATCCGCGTCAGGTCAGTCGCGATGACGGCCTGCGCCTCGCCGTTCACTATCCGATCCCGGAGGATCGTCAGGCCGGGTTCGTCGCCTGTGCCGCTGACGCCGTTGTCGAAGATGACATCGACGACCCGCCAGCCCCGCGCTTCAGCGAGAGTGGCGCACCGGTGCCTCTGCTCGGCGATGTCGTCGTCGTTTGCGCGTGCCGTTCGGAGGTAGAGGAGAGCGTTGGTCTGGTCGGTCATGGTCTTCCTGTCGTCGGCGTGCCGTCGGGACGGCACAATTGGAGGATGTATTGCAGGCAAATGAGGACATCGTATGGCCGCAATCTCCGGTAGAGTGAGATTATCGCGTCAGGCGTCGCGTCCTGCTTCTCCCGCTCCTGCGAGAGCTTGCGGACAGCGGCTTCTGCGAGAAGGTCGATCAGTTTGTCGAGTGGCATCGGCGGAGTCCTTTCCAGTTCGGGCATCAAGCAACCGACATGGCGGACGCCTACCCGAGACCGTCGCAGCGTTGGCCGTAGGCGCTCGCAGGGCAACCTGCGAGCGCATCCTCGGCTCGACCGGTATCAGGGCAAACGCCCCAGCACATGCAGCCCCGAGCGCCAAGAGTGCGCGAGATCGGCCGCATCCTTTGCAGCGCGGTGACTCGTCCGTCGGCGTTCACGCTTCTCGTAGACAGCATCCAGCGCTGCCGAGATTGGATTGCCGTCGTCGGTGAAAGCTGTCCAAGCAACTTGGTGGAAATCTTCGATCTGAAGTTTGGGCGCGTCCTCCATGGTCGTAAGCAGTCGATCAAGCCAGTGCTGATCGAACCGTGGCGCGTCAGCGATCAGTTGAGCATCACCGATCGCCTCAACGGCCCATCGAGCCACTGTCTCGGCGGGCTCGGCACCGTCGAGATCAGACCGCGGGATGCGATGAACAGCGGCACTTTTGTCAGACCAAGCCGTCTCGGGCCATGTGGGAGCGGGGCGGATGAGTTTGCCGACGGAGGTGATGCTTCCATCCGGCTCGATCCACGAAAGACCGATTTCGATCGGCCAGCTGTTGGGGGCGAGCGAAGACGCCTCGAAGTCAATGAAGATGATCATGGGAAAACCTTATGTGAACGAGATCGGGGAAGTGGCGCGCCGACTGGAGCAGCAGAGAGATGAATGTCGGCGCGCCGACCGCCGGGCGATCCGGTCCGGCGGCGGGGGCATGGCGCCCCTCAAGAACGGCGCGCGTATGGCGCGCAGCGCTGAGTTATTCCCGGTCGATCAAATCGAGGGTCAGTCGGACTGCTTTCGCGAAATCCTGCACATCCAGAGCGGTCTGTAGAAGACGCTCCACCGGAGGAAGAGCGTCTTTCAACGCCTCGGCGGCAGGCGTGAGGGATTTGTAAGTGTCAAAGGCTTCGGACGTGCCGATGAGCCGCTCCGCCGGGATCGGCACCCGCTCTTCTGTTGTCCCCGCTTCGATGGCCGCGCGGATCTCGCCAAGTGAGTTGTCGAGATGACTTATCAGATTGGTATGTGTCGGCTCCTCATCGACGAGGTTGTCCATGAGACACTCGACGACGAACTGATCGGAGTCACTGAGGTTGGGCAGCACGTGAAGCGTCAGATGACGGCGCATCCCACGGCACTGTGCGAGAAGGTTGCGTGTCATATCGACTTGGTTCTCGAACAGACTGACCCGGCTTTGGAGGTTCATGCCCGCACCGCCTTTCCGCCGAGAAAGGTCGGTCGGGCAGACCTCTTCCCGTGCCCTCGCCGTTGGGATGATCGCGCATCCTCGGCGATGTCTCGCGATGCGTGGAAACGACCGCGTATCGCGTTCATTCGTTCGAACGGGTTGCCTTCCAAGCGACCGGTAACAGCTGAGTCGGTCATACAACTGACGACGAAGCCGCTGTTCGTCAGCGGCACGAGAAGCCGCCGTGCGCAGACGAACCGCGTGGGTTTGTCGAGTCCAGCTGCGAGGTATTGAACGCGACGCCGGACATGGACTTCATCGCCGACGTTTGACTTGCGGCGAGACGTCGTTCCGTAGGCCAACAGGGCGTATCGCAGCCCGTCCCGCACTTCGGTCTCGAGGATCAAGCAGGGCCGGGCTTTTGGTCGTCCTGTATGGCCGTTCTCGGCGAGCGGAAAGCGGTATGAGACGATGTCGCCATAGCCGACTTCATCGCGCCAAGCAGCAGTCATGGTGGGTAGAATGGGTGCAGCGTCGAGCATCTCGACCTCCTTGCAAGTGGCATCGCCGCGCTTCCCGACTTCATCCCCGAGGACCGAGGCGTCGTCTTCGTGCGCGACACCAGGCGCGTGCACGAAGACGCCGACCCCGGACCGCCAGCCTCAAGCTGATCCTGCACCGCGTCAGGCAGCACCTGACGGCCTGAACTGCTCGTTCGCGTCAGTTGGGAGAGCGTCGAGAGGGATCGCCCTTTCGACCCCGTCGGGAGACGAACGCAGAGGGGTTCGGGGAGACGCGTGGAGCGGTCTCATCGAGAGTGGGGGAGGTTCGGAGGCGAGCGCGGAGCGGCCCCTCCGGGAGCAGGGGTTTTTGGGGGAGTGCGGAACGATGACCCAAGCCCGTCGGGAGACGCCAGGGGGTGCATGGGGGAGTGGCGAACGACGACCCTGCCGCTGTCCGCGAAGGACCGCACACCGCGCAGGTGGCCCCCGGCGGGGCCCTCGGAGAGCCCCAGAGGGCCGACGCGTATTGAGCCGCTTTAGCGGCGTCTCGCAATACGCATAGTCGGTTCTCTACACCTCTTTGCGGCCTGCCCTGCTGGCCGGCCTCGGGAGGTCCTTCGAGACAGCGACCTTCACTTTTTTGAGGCTACCGATCTTTCCCTATGTCCGCGTCATCAAGTTGACAGGAGGCAGGAGAAAATCATGCAAGGATTCCAGTTCGGACACATTGAAACGTGGTCGCGCAGCGGCGTTGCCAAGAATAACGGTAACACGTCCAAGGTGCGTCGCAATGGACAACGTGGCTGGACGCCCGAGCAAATCATTGCTGAGGCAGCTCGGGAGCCGGAGGCGTCCCAGCACGTGGGCTACATAAGACGCGCGCCGGTCGTGATCGCCGGCACATGCGAGACTTTCGACGACTTGCGAACCGCACACGATGAAGCCTGTAACACGAAGATTGCCGTCCCCTACACGAACGCCAAAACGAAGAAGAAAAGCACTCGGAGAAGGTCGATTCGCGTCGATACGCACACGCTCTACACATCGGTGGTTTCTCTTCCGGTGGAGAGTGCGGAAGCGCTCCGCGACAGTAAGAAGATGGCGGAGTGTAGGCGGGCCTTCGATCTGGTGATTGGCTTCGAGAAAAGTCGTTTGGAAGACGCTGGAGGTGAGTTCGCAATGGCGGTCATCCATCTCGACGAACGTCAAGTTCACATGCACATCTTCGGCCTCGACCGCCAGCGCGGTTCCGTCAATGGACTGCACCCTGGAAAGGCGGCGCAAGACGCATTCCGAGCACGACATGGCACCCTATCGCAGGCTGGCACCAACCTCTTCGAGAAGTCGAAGCGGGCCTACTGCGAGGCGATGAGAGAGTGGCAGAATGATCTTCACCGAGATGGCTTGGGGAAGGTTGGTTTATGTCGGTTCGGACCCCGTCGCTTCCGCTATTCGCGACCGCAGTGGAGCAAGAGGAAGCGCGAGGAAGAAGAGAGCGCGCAGGCGCAGGTAAAGATTAGAGATCTTCGCAAAGTTCGGGCGGCGCAAGTAGCCGCATCCGAAGAGATGACCATACGTGAGGAGAACGTCGTCGAGATGCACGAAGCGCTCGACAGTGAGCGCGAAACGCTACGCGCGCAGCGAAGGGTGCTCGACAGAAAAGAAAGCCGCCTCGACGCCGGTATCGCAACGGTCGAGGCATTCGCAGATGGTCTCCTTGAGGTTCATGGGGACGACAAAGATGGCGAAGTAGGCCCTACGCGAAGAGCAAAACGAGAATTGTCTCGCTGGGAAGAGTTGAACGCCAGGCTCAAGCTTGCACCGAAAGAGGTTCTTCGGGTCGGGAGGCGCATTGGTGGGTCGCTCAGACGTCTGCGCGAAGAAGCCGCTGAACATGGCCGGGCCGACGCTATGTCTGCTGCACGAAACGAGATCGAAGAGCGTTTCCCAAAGCTCGGCGCGATACGGGCTTTCGCGCTTAGCCTTGTCCGAAAACTTCCAAACTCTGAGGAGCGCCAAGAGGCGACGGAGCAGTTGGATCGCGTGGTTCGCGGAGAGTCGAACGACGTCAATCGTTTCCGCAGCGAAGAGAGCAGATCTGGCAAGAATGGAGACCCGGTAGAGACCTAACCAATTACTTTCAGGGCAGTATCAAACGGGGGCCTGTCCCGTAGGCTCGTTGCGCAAGCAAAGCGTCGCGCGCGACAAGCTCAGCCTCAAGTTCGTCTACCAGGCGTTCGAGGTTCTGCCGCTCCATAGACTCGCGAGTAAGGGCTTTTTCCATCATCTCGACGCGCTGTAGAAGAGGTGCTTCCGCCTCGGCCTTGGCGCAGGCGATAACTGTCGCCAACGCTCGATTGTGACCCTCTATCGCTGATGTCATCTCAGCCGACTGCACCTTCCCGTCCAGATCAGTATCGACGCGTGCTGGTAGCTGATCGTCCCGATGGGCAAGCCAGACTTTCCATGGTGTGCCTGATTGGCCGCGACGACCGAGTTCGGCCCATAATGAAGACCGTTCAGGTTCTACGCCGCGGGCGCGCATGGTCATGCCGGCGGCGATTACTTCGGCGGGGGTGTAGGCGGGTTTCTGTGTCATCTTAGGGCTCACGTTGTGCGAAGGCCCTGAATATTAGCGGAAGTTGAAATGGCGAAATCGAGAGCCCTGCGGCGGTCGGAATCCCCGCATGTGTCGGAAGCTCATAAGCTTGCGAGCTTGGAAGCATTAGAGCGGCACCGGTATCAATCTGGCATGAGCTTTACAGTTTTGTCAGATTGCAGGCCGTGGCGCGGGAGCTCTCACTTTCTTTGGCTTCGTCTTTTGAAATGCAGTCATCAGGCGAGGAACATCCTCCGTGCCTTCGATCTGCATCTCTACAGTTCGCTGGTTCGACGTGATCCAGGTAAGCAGTTGGGCGAGATCGTAGGCCGTCTCGATGGGAAACGGCACGCCCGGGACGCAGCGATGTTGTCCCACCCGATAGTCCGATAGCGGACTCTTTTCCAGCTTGCCAGAAGGTCTGGTAACCAGGCCGTCGTAGCCGGTTTCGAGGATGGCCCAGAGACGCGCGCAGTTCTCCACGGTCCACCCGCTCTTTGCGCGGAGCCAGCCTTCGCACCAGTGTTGCGCATCCTCCTGCGAGATTTCCTGCTTTTTCCATCGGCGCAGTTCCGCGATGACGTCAGGCATCCTGGTCACTCGATCCGCCATGAACTCTCTGACGATCTGCGTCCGCGAAAGGTCCATCCGATGGACCGACCGGATACGATCCTCCTCGACCGTGAACATGCCGTTCAAGCAGATTAGACGGCGCCAACGTAAAACGACGTTGAAGGCGGAACTGCGATCGACCGAATTGGTGATCTCGATCTCGGGTTGATACTCGTCCCGCTCGAAGAGGTCGCCATTCAAGTCGACCGTGCGTTCGACCAGAGGCACCTTGATCCGCAAGCGCTCGCCGAACTCGGACATGGTGATGTCGGCTTCCGCCTCGCCAAGACCGGCTTCGGTCAGGTTCGTTGCCAGCCATGTGGCCATCACCCGGTGCTGGAGGAGGTCATACTGGTCGGAAACGACCGCGACCGGACGCTCGAACTTGTCGCCGGGGGTCGGCATGCGCACGATGCAGCGTAGCCTTGGATTGTCGTTCGGCGGGTCGCCGAAAGGACGCAACTCGAAGTCGGGAAGGGCCTCGCGCAGATCCGCCACTTTCACCTTGAACTGCGTGATCGGCAGGCTGCGCCATGTCGACAGGCGGAAGGCTTCTTCGAACTGGTCAAATGGCACGGCGGACCTCCTATTCGGCGTCGATCTTCTTGCGGCGCCCACGCTTCGTTTTCGGGGCGGTGGCGCGGGCTTTGCGGATGCGGGTGAGGAGGGCTTCGGCGGGTTCGTCCTCGGGGTCCTGGCGGACGAGCTCTCCGCGGAAGGCCTTGACCAGCAAGCGCTCGTCGAGCCGATCCAGGAGATGGGCGGCGCGGCTGGCCTCCTCGGTCATCCGGTCGATGCGGGCGAAGGCGGCTTCAATGCGGCGGACGATTTCGGCCTGTTCATCAAGAGGCGGCACGGGCACCGGTGATCTTCGGCAGATTTCGAGAGTGAGGTTTCTCTGACCTGCGGTTGCCTTCGACAATGCGGTCGCCCAAGAAAGGTAGGCCTCACTGAGCAGCCATTTCGCCAAGAACGCGGGGAGAATTCCGTCTTTAGCTCGGAACACCGCAATAGCCTGGTTCATGTTCCACTCTGGGTGTGTCTCGGGAACGACGGAGACCTTCCCGAGAGGTGGGCCGACAATGTTCATCAGAATGTCGCCTGGGAACACCTTGGACCTTTTGAGGAAGCCCTCGTGAATAGATTTGCTCACGAAAGTTGGCTCCTTGGTGAAATCCAATGAACCATCGAAGGTCAGGTTGTAGACCTTAATGAACGGCACGTCGCCACCGTCGGGGTTCAGGTCATCGCGTTTCGGCGTTGTTCCTTTGGTAATCCATTCGCATAGCTCTTCGGCGGTTTTCCATTCCCAGGTAGCAGGTATCGTGAACGGGGTGTCGATCTCTTGGCGATCAGCATATTCGAGATGTTCTTTAGAACTCACGCCTCCACGGAATGCCTCGGTCAAGATCGCTTGCTTAGCGCGAGTGGCGAGTTTGGTGGCGCGGGCGAGGTGGTCGCGCGCGGCGGCCGAGCGCGCCGAGAGCCGGTCCAGCTTCGCCACGATCCGCCGCTGCTCGGGGAGTGGAGGAATGGGAATGGAAAGACGTTTCAGGCGTCCCCCAGAAATACGTTGACGGGTGGTCCCGGAAGCCTCCGCCCGTATCTGACTTCGGACTTCTGGGCTATTGATCGCAGTTGCAATCCATTCAGGCGAAACCGCTTCTTCTCCGGAGCGCCAGACGAGCACATCGACGGCTGTCACGGCCCGTTGTCCCACTCCCGGAAAAATGCAGGCGCGTCCCAATGGGTCCGGCATTCGAGCGACCAAGACATCGCCGGGCTTCAGAAAGGTGCACCTCAGTCTCTCGGCCGTTTCCGCCGTCAGAAATCGCGATGACTTGTCAAGGAACGCGCCGTCACCGATGTCCATGAGTTGGATCAAGCGAACATCGCCTTCGGGATCTTGGTCTTTACTCTCAATCCAATCGCCGTCGGTGACAAGTCCCCCTGCGCCCACAATGCTCTGAAGCTCTTCTGCCGACCAGTTCTCAGGCAATCCCATCATTCCGCCGCCGCAGCCGGCGCCTCTTCTTCCTTGCCATCCAGTTCCAGCACCAGCGCCTCGATCTCGCGCGTGGCTTCGCGCAGGTGGCCGAGGGTCGCCGCCGTGATGTCGTCGGGGTCGGTCAGGCCGTCCTCAGCCTCTTCCTCGCCATCGCGCAGCCAAGAGATGTCGAGGTTGTCGCCGCGGTTCTCGATCTCCTCGCGGCTGAACCGGCGGAAGCGGCCTTCCTCGCCCTGATCCTGCCGCTCGGCGCCGCCATGAGGATCGTCGCCGTAGGCCGCCAAGAAGTCGGCAAAGTCCTCGGCCCGCAGGGGGCGGGTCCTGCCGTAGGAGGGCGCACCGGCGCGCATGTCGTATACCCAAACGGCCTCGGTCCCCCCGCTCTCGCTGCGATCCACGTTGCGGGTGAAGAAGATGACGTTGGTCTTGACCCCTTGGGCGTAGAAGATGCCGGTGGGCAGGCGCAGGATGGTGTGCAGGTCGCACCAGCCCATCAGCATCTGCCGCAGGGCGCGGCCGGTGCCGTCTTCGAAAAGCACGTTGTCGGGCACGACAACGGCGGCACGGCCCCCGGGCGCGAGGCCGCGGATGATGTGCTCGACGAAGGCCAGCTGCTTGTTCGAGGTGCCCGCGGTGGTCGAGAAGTCGCCCCGCTGCGGCCGCCCGCCGCCCTTCTTGGTGCCGAAGGGCGGGTTGGAGAGGATGAGGTCGGCCTTGGGCAGTCCGGCGCCCTCGTCGGTCAGGGTGTCCATGGACTGCGCGTCGCCCTCGATGCCGTGGAGCATGATGTTCATCAGGCAGAGGCGGTGCGTGTCGGGAACGAGTTCGGCGATGCTGTAGCAGTCGCGGACCTGCTTCTCGGCGGCACCCTCAGGCAGGCCGTAAAGCTCGTTGTTCTCTTCGTAGATGCGGCGGTGGGCGGCAACGACGAAGCCGCCCGTTCCGGCCGCGGGGTCTTGGATACGCTCGCCCAGTTGGGGCTTCGTGAGCCGGATGATGCTATCGATCAGTGGGCGCGGGGTAAAATACTGGCCAGCGCCGGATTTTTTGTCCTCGGCGTTCTTCTGAAGGAGGCCCTCGTAGAGGTCCCCCAGCCCTTCTTCGCGCGCGTCGAACCATGGAAGGTCGCCGATGGCCGTCGTGAGGCTCTTGAGGTTGGCGGGCTTGCGCAGGCGGGTCTGGGCGTTCTCGAATATGGCGAGGACAAGTGGGTCCTTGGCGGGCTTGAGCTTGCCCTCGGCATCCTTCTCTTTGGGATCACCCAAGGCGGTCAAGAGATGCTTGTAGTGGGTGAGCTGATCGAGCCCCTCGCGCTTTGCTAAAGTGTCCCAACGGTATTCCTCTGGGATGCGGCGCTCCTGTCCGGTCTCGGCCATCATCTTGAGGAAGAGGAGGAAGGTCAGCTCGGTGACGTATTCGGAATAGGTCACCCCATCGTCGCGGAGGACGTCACAGAGTTTCCAGAGCTTGGCGACGATGTCCTGCGTGGCGCTCATGCGGCGGGCTCCCAAGTCTCATTTTTTATCTCCTCGAGGATGGCGTCGAGTTCGCCCCCGAAGATCTTGTTTAGGCGCTTGTAGCCGCCCTGCTGTGCGAAGGGCGGGTCATCGAAGGCCTGTCGGTCGATGACGACCTGGCTCTTCATTTCGTCCCCGATCCGATCGAGCCAGCGTCGCTGGACATCATCGAGATCGTGGGTCGATGCAACCTTTCTGACGGCCGCACTGACACGGTCGGCATAGGGAATCAGAGGATCGCCGAGGGCTGCCTGTCGGATGAAGCCGATGATGGAGGCGGCAATGTCTTCGTTCGTGCTGTCGCGCCACGCGGTGCGTAAGGCGCTCTCTGTGAAGTGTCGGGCATCGAGGGCCAGACGTAGCTCACGCAGGCTCTTGCGGGTCATGTCGCGCGGGCGCGTGACGACCACGTTCAGCGCGTCGATCTTGTTCGCGTTGTCGCGCACGAACGTCTCGAAGGCTTCGATGAAGTCGGCCGGGCGCACTCCCTCGCCATATCCACGCGTGACCCCGGTGACAGTATCATCGCCAGTGTAGATCGGAATGATCGGCGGGGCGCCGCGGTCGCCTTTGAAGTCGAAAAACTTCCCCAGCCCGGGCCGATCTTGAGTCCACTGCCGGACTTCTGGTGTTGGTCCATTCCGGAAGCGTTCCAACGTATCTTCAGGTGTCTCGCCAGCCTGAGCACAATATTGCTGCCGAATCTCGTCGTTCATTCGCCGGACCCTGCGGGAAAGCTTGACGATGATCTGGTCGAGGATTTCCTCTTGATGGGACGTGTCATCGGCGTTCTCGAAGCCGTCGAAAAGAGTTTCGAAGGACACTTTCGGGTCGACGACGACGGGCCGCATCTCGGTCATAGCCTGGAGGTTCGGATAGAGGTCGACCGCGTCGTAGATCTGGAAGGCCTCCTTGCCGATCCCGTCGCACTTGCGGGTCGCGCGGCCGATCATCTGATCATAGAGGATTCGGGAGTTCACACGGCGTAGGAAGACCAGGTTGGTAATCGCGGGAACGTCTATGCCCGTGGTGAGCAGATCGACCGTCACGGCGATCCTGGGATCGGACTCGTTCTTGTATTTCAGGATCAGCTTGCCCGGCTTGTCGACCGACCCGGTGATCTTCTGGATCATGTCGTCACGGATATCGAGGCCCTCATCCCGGTAGGCCTGTCGTAGATACTGAACCACCTCGTCGGCATGATCGTCTGAGGTGGCGAAGACGAGGGTCTTGCCAGCATCGGGCGACATGATGTCGATCCGGCGCGAGATCTCCTCCGCGACGACTTGATTGAACTTCGGCGCCCGGACACGTCGATTGAAGTGCTCTACGGTGAAGTCCAGCTGATCGGGTAAAGTGGCAATGTCGATCTCGCCGGTCCGCGGGTCGAGAACGTCGATGGTCTCGCCCGCCTTGATCGTGATGCCTGCTTCGCTAAGCGCGGTCTTGATCAGATGTGGCGGATCGTGGTCGATCAGCCACCCGTCGATGACGGCTTCGCGATAACTGTAACGATATATCGGCTCGCCGAAGATCTGTGCGGTGTGCAGGGCCGGCGTCGCTGTAAGTCCGACTTTCACTGCATCAAAATACTCGACTACACGCCGATATTTCGACACGTAGTCATTCTGGTCCCGGAACGTCGTCTCGGCCTCGCTCATCTCTCGGTCGAGTAGGTAGCCCCGGTGGCACTCGTCTATCAGGATCAGGTCATACTGATCGACAGGAGGTCGCTCGCCGGGCTCGCGCTCGAGGACGCGCTTCACGAGGCTCTGCACGGTGCAGATGTGGATCTTGGCGTCCCGGTCGATGTTCTGGTCCTCAAGACCTCGGAGGCCGAAGATCTCGGCAAACGTCTTCGCGCCGACCATGCGCGTCGTCTCGAAGGCGCTCTCGGCTTGCTCTCCGAGTGCACTTCGGTCAACGATGAAGCAGACTCGGAGGAAGCGCTTCGCCTCCAGAAGACGGTAGATCATGGCGATGGCCAGCTTGGTCTTGCCGGTGCCTGTTGCCATTGCGACCAGCATTTCACGTTGTCCCTCGGAAACGCCCTTCTCTACGGCCTTGATCGCCTTCTTCTGGTAGGGACGCAGGTCGAAGCCGAAGTTGAAGGGCTTGTCCTCCAGTTCCTTCTCTGCGGCTCGACGATCGACCTCGAGCCGTTCGACGAGGCCTTTAGGGGTGAACCACCCTTCCAGCGCGCGCGAAGCATTGGAGGAATCTCGTGTGTCGCGGAACCAGATCCCACTCTGGGTGGCCATCGCCGGATAGAAGCCACGTCCGTTGGTGGCAAAGATGAACGGCACCTTGTGGTCATCCCAAGGGCCACCCGCGAACTCGAAACTCTCGTGAGGCTGTATATCGTGCGAGTAGCGGCTCGCCTGGACATCCACGGCAGACATGACGTTTCTGCGCTTGCGCTTGGCTTCCACGATCCCGACCAGAATGCGTCCAGCGAAGAGCGCGTAGTCCGCCGGGCCCGAAGATGTCGGCCATTCAGCGATGGCCATGTTGCGGTTCTTCTCCGGTCGGGTGCCCAAGGAATATCGCAGCTTGGCACTGTCGACATCCCATCCAACCTGACGAAGTTGTTCGTCAACGAGGAGGCGCGTGTCAGCCTCGTCGAAGTCCATATCCTTGGCCGACTCGAACGCAGCCTGAATGAACGTCTGCGCTTTGCCGCGATCGACCGGTCGTGCAGCGCGTTGCTCAGCTTCCTCGGCCAGCTCTGCGAAGATCGCGCGTTCCTCTTCTGCGAGACGGGCCCTGTCCTCGGCATTCAGGGCTGCGCCACGAGCGTCCTCGGCCTCTTCTGCGAGACGTGAGGCTTCGGCCGAGCGCTGCTCCAACTCGGATCGGAGTGCCGCCACCTGCTCCTTGAGGTCGGGCGCGTCGGTCTCCGCCAGCCTCGGCGGAGTAAATGGCATCGTCAGACGCGGCTGTCGGGTCGCGGAGGCACGAAGCCAGACACCGAGGCGATGGCAGAGCTTGATTGCCTCGAATGCCATCCGGCGTTCGCCGTCATACCCGTGAACGGCGGCGTTTCCATCAATCCGTAGCCGATGAAGGATGTCCAGTATCTCGGCAGGCACCAAGTCATCGCGACGGATGCTTCGTAGTATGTCGGAGAACATGTCGTTGCCGGCGATGTCGGCACCGGCAGACTCAGCGATCACCCGGGCCATCCGCTCCGCGAACTGGCGCGTCTTGATCAGCGCCGTATTCGCATCATCAACGAAGTATCTCTCGGCATGCGTCGCCAAAATTGCCAGAGGCGCGTCGATCTCGTGAAGATGGCTGAAATTCTTACTGATAGTCACGAGCCCCTTGCCGCTACGATTTACTCACCTCCCCGGTCATCTTTCGGAGGCTCTGACCTAAGACACTGTTGCACATCTAAGTATCCAAAATCACGAACTTTCTTACCATGCAGGCCAATGGGATCGGAGCTCTCAGCGTAAATCTTTCGATCGCGTAAGCTACTTCGCCTTCCATGTCTCGCAGGTGACCCCAGTTCCGTCTGCGAGTGGATACGGCTTTGAATAATTGCCCATTCCCCTACTGCGCCGAAAACTAACGCGAACAGTTTGGCACTGGTGAAGGGCAATCTGTTTTTCGCTATAGTCTTTGAGTTCACGCCTTCTGCACCGCAAATCAAAGGTGAGCGTCGCAGTAGTAACTCATTTTACATTTCATTCGGCTTGCGCAACAGGAGACCACCAGATTGCGCATCCGATCCAAAAAGGAATTCAGATGCCAGACGCCAATGTATGTATGGATGAATGGAACCTTTCGGACCAATGTGAAATCGACACCCGCTGATGCCATGATAAAGTCGGCGTGGAGCGAGTTCTCTATAGAAATTGCTTCCGAGACCATCCGCTCAGGTTCTAAACAAAATATAGATGGAGGGGACATTCGCCACGGTCGCAATAGGTGGCCGACCAGCGAAAGTTTGACGCGAGTTTCCATTGCTGCTTCGAGTATTTGGGGGGGCAGGAACTATTGATCTGCTTGAGCCGATGATGCCTGCGTGCCCCACCGTCCCTGAGCAAAGGGGGCGGCGTTGTGAGTCATCTATAGTGGCTGAGCGAGGTTCAGATGGAGCGGCTGCGGCCTTATTTTCTAAGAGCCATGGCGCGCCCCTTGTCGATGATCGGCGCGTCCTGAGCGGGGTTATCTTTTGGGAGCGCAAAAGGTTGCGATAGCGCGATGCGCCGAAGGAATACGGCTCTCATAAAACGCTCTACAATCGCTGGAAGCGGTGGAGCGTTATGGGCGTGCTCGCGCGGATCATAGCAGGTGCGGCAGCGAAGGCTCGGACGATAAGACGATCTCCATCGACGCGACGTATCTGAAAGTGCACAGCACGGCCTCACGTCTGTGGTCGAAAAAGGGGGGGGCATTTGCGTCTGATCGGACGCACACAGTGGTTCAAAGGAGAAGGATGCTGTCCGGGGGGCAGGTTCGCCGGAGAACGGAGCAACAAACTCCATGCCGTGACTGATGCACGAGGGCGGCCCATCCGGCCCTTCATTACGGTCGGAGAGGTCAGCGATTATTCTGGAGCAAGACTGCTATCGAACACTTTTCCGGATATCGACTGGCGATTGGGCGCTATCGGGATCTTGCTTTGCAGGACCTTGCCAGGCAACGGACCAAGGATACGACGCAGACTGGTTCCGTGAAGACCTTAGCAACAATTAGATAACGCCCTGCATCCCTTTCCGGAAACCACGCGACACACCAGTCAGATACGACAAGCGCTGCTACCTAAAGCATAAACGGGTCGAGATCATGCTCGGGCGTCTCAAGGACTGGCGGCGCATCGCTACCTGCTACGACAGAAACCCCACGGTCTCCCTCTCGGCGATCGCCATCGCTGGTGGCGTCGTCTTTTGGTTATGTATCTTGAGCCCAAGCTCTCATCAAGTATGCAGTCGCCAAACGGCAACTATCACGGAGTTGAAGTTGATCGTAAGCTTATTGACTGATATCGCAGCCATCTATGGATCTGCTAGCGGCGAGTTGGGAAATGAAGTTTTTTTGGCTCTTACTGTTCACTGTTGTTACTTGTGGCGTTTTTTATGTCTTTGTGCACGGACAGTGGTATTTGGTCTCGTCGACGAAACTTTTTGTAGCGCTTATCGTGATATTCGTCGGTTTGTCTTTTTTTGCGTCGGCATCCGAAACTGCTTTTTCAACCGCTCATACGGACGTTCGCATTCAAGAGGCGCTTCGCGAGGAATTTGAGGGGGTGGCGGCGCGCTATAACGACTTTGAAGAAGTGATTCGCAACGTAGGCTTGCAAAACCTCGACAAACATCAAAAAAGAAAATGGATGCGCGTGGAGCGCGACCAACGTAAGTTGAAAAGAAAAGAAGATAGTCTCGGTGAAACGTCTCGGGCAGTTTACGTTGGCTCGTTCGCGAGCCTCAGCGTGTTCTTAAATATCGCTCTCGCAGCTTGTCTTCCGTTCGCCCTCGTCTCGGACCCGGGGTCAGTGCCGCTCATGATTTCCACTCCATACCCTGTCGTCGGCAATGCAAGCCTGAGCTATGAGTGGCTACAGCTGGATATTGGAGGGCAGCAAGTTCTCATTTTCTTCGCGTCGGCGTTTCCAATTCTTGTGCTTGGGAAGGTTGTCCCGAAAGAAATCGGCGCCATTTTCAACATGTTTTTCGCGTATCGAATGAACCCAGTCGCTCGCAAAGTTGCGTTTGTCATGGGGCCGATTCCCAAAGCAATGAGCTGGCCTCTCGAGTTGCTTCGCACGGCAACTGCAAAGGACCGAGATTGAGGCTTGCATCAACTCTACATAAACTGGTCTGCAAGGTTATCGGAAAAAGGCCCTGCGGAAAGCCATGTCGTTGATTGAGGTTATTTTGACCGAACCCCCGGCATCAACGATCTCGCGGCCAATATCGTTCATTTTGACGGCTGCCTCTTCATTGAATGTCGCCTTATAAACTTTCTGAATCATCCGGCCGTTGGTCAAAAATTCTCGCGTCTTGAATAGTGCCGATCCGCCAACCCCATCGCCTTTGACGGTGTCGTTGTTTATGGACGCTACGATTACGTCACGAAAGTTGAACCGGTCCTTATCTATCTTCACGGTGCCGTCAGCGATTTCAATGTCCGCTGGTGTAAGTGTATTTACCTCCTTACCGGCGTGAGCATCTTTTTGAAATTCACGACTGCGTAGAAATTGCATGGATCTACTCCTTGGACACTTTCTGAATATAGGCTGTGCAGGGCTCTGCGGCAAGCGTCCTGTTCGTGCCAAGCGTAGAGTGGCGCCTGTTCCCAAGCAGGCGGTAAGCATCCAAAATAACTATACTTTTCCTGCCTTGTCGCTGTTTATACCGTTTTGTTGCTATGTTTGTTTGGTGGCGTCGACGGCCGCATTGATGCAGAGAGCAGAGTGTGATTGGGCAGCGAGCTCATATCCGTCCGGCTCGCCAGTTCTCCGCCGAGCATACTGGAAAGGCTTGGCGAACGATTGCGTCAAGCTGTCGGAAAGGCTGGGGTTCGCCGCTAAATACACAGCTTATCGAGCGCCTCAGCCCCGATTCGGGCTCCTTCTTGATATCCCCTGCGACTGCCTTGACCGGGCCCTCCGGGTTTTTCGGCTGCCCGGGTGTGAGAAGAAGACTGATGCGCCAGTATCGCTGTAACAGCGACGGAGTATTGGTTAGAGGCGCGCCGGCTGGTGGCGCAGTCCCAACAGCGGGGTCCCGCGGCTCTCGAGGAGGGCGTCCCATGGGGCGCCGTGGGATCAGTTCGGGCGGAGCAACTGAGTGCTTAGCCGGATCGCCTCGGCGAAGCCGGTCGCCTGTTTAGCTAAGCTGTAGAGGGACTCGAGCGGCGGCAAGGAGGCCTCACGTTGCGTCGCAGCCGGGCTCAGCGATGTGCGCGTCCCCAACACCTCTGCACATCCGATTAGGCGCTCTCGCGGAATGGCGACCTTCTCACGCATCGTTTCTGCGGCGACGTCAGCGCAGACATCGGCAATGGTAGCATCGACATAGTAGGCAACTTTCGGGCCAACCCCCTCCTCAACATTGAGAGCTTCGAGAAGGCATAGACGACATTCTGCGCAGCCGCGCCAAGATGCGGCAGCGCGCGGCGCAGCAGTTGCTGATCCAATCTGTGCAATTGCCCCAGAACGGCTTTGGCAAAGTCGACCCGCTCCTCCAGCAGGTCGCGCGAAGCTGAGGCCGTCACTTCTGCACCGTCTGTCCGGTCGAGGCAGCCCGTCGCGGCGGGGGGGGGGGGGGCGATGACCCTTCCTTGGGAGCCCAGAGGGGTGACGAGCGCTCTGGTCCGACTGAAGGCCCTTGGCGGGTTCGGGGCGGTGGAGCGTTTCCTGAGCTTAACGTCAGCTGCGCCAGGGCCCGGGGGCGTCAGCCCCGGCGAATGACAGCTGGAACGCAGGCGCGAAGGGCCGGGGTGCCAGCTGATTAGCGAGTATTCTTTCGGTCAACTTCCGTGAAGGGGAATCTGTGTTCTTCCAGTAAGCGGGCTGTGGTCGCCTTCAAGGCCTGCATCTGCCGAGCATCCTCGAAGCTACTCGCGTAGCCCAATATGCCTTCCAGATATCGAATATCTTTTTGTTCAAGCCGCTCTTTTTTACCAAGATGGTGAAGCGTTGCTCTGCACTGCTTCCTCCATTTCAAAGGAGGCTGAACGAAGTCTGTCACTACCAAACCGGTTACTTCGGTCCTGGCCCCAGGGCCTCTCCAACGAGTTTTTTCGTCTTTCAGCTCAAATCCGATCTCGGCGACTCGCAGTCGCACCGCATCGAGGAAGTCCTGTGCAATAAAGTCGCGGGAGCTAAAAGTAAGGTCGTCGGCATACCTCGAATATTTTATTCCATGCTCCGACGACAGTTCGCAAAGAGAATTGTCCAGAGGCTTGAGTATCTGGTTGCCGATCGCAGGACTTGTTGGAGCCCCTTGAGGGAGCGAGCCGTTCAAACAGCAAAGCTGGCAAAGAACGGAGGAGACTGAATCTGCGTATCCAAGTCGCGAAAATAGATCATAAACAGAAACTTCGGTGACGCTGTCGAAGAAAGACGCGATATCGACATTTAGAAAGTGTCGGGAACCAAGATGATGCCGAGCATTCCAATTGATGCTTGTGCCTCTCTTGAAGCCAAAAACAATATCTGGCGTCTCAAGGTGTGTGAGAATATTATCAAGTATCCACCATTGAATCACCTTTAGGTAAGTTCGCGGTGAGGAAACCTGCCTTGTTCCGCCTCCCTTTTTCACCACGGGAAACTGACGGTAGTTCTGGTGGGGATTTCTCAAGATGCCAATCAACAAGCCGGGGCCAATGCCGAGAATATTTGCCAGCTCGTATCCCGAAAAGATCGGAGCAATATTTAGATGGCGGAACTCAGCGAAGCTCGTTTCCCGGTCCGCAGTGCTCTCGGCTCGAATAATTTGCTCAACATGAGAGAATTCTGTGGGGAAATAGTAGGAGCGGGTTGGCATGAGTTCAGCAGTTCCAGTCTTTATGACTGCCTAATGCACGCGGATCGGGAAGAAGGCTCTGTTTGGCGGCGGGGTCCGGCAAACAGAGCCTTCTTCCCGATCCGCGTGACCTTACAACCCTAACCTGAAGTTCCGCTCGCCGAAACAGCGAACAAGCCGAATTAAATGCCAACCCGCAGTTCATCTATAGCGCTTCCTCTGTGCCTTCATCAAGAACAATCTCATGTTGTCTATCTCTTTATGGAGACTCGCCCTCCTAACCTCTTCCCTTCCCGCAGGAGTAAGGAAGAAGGTTCCTCGCTTGACCTGGGTTACTAAATTCAACTTACGTGCTTCATCGTGTGCAAGCCGAAAAATCCCGTGCTCGACGCTTTCGCCCACGTCATCTCGCGGAAGAATTTGCGGCGCGAATTGCTCGATATCTTGAATTCGGCCCGGCTGAATAACCGCAAGGACGGTGAGATAGTCAAACAAGGGAGTGGTGATTTCCATCAAATGATCAACTTGGCGCGATGCTTCTGGGATAGTTTTGCAAGAAACTGTTTGATAAAATGCTCAGTCAGATCGACAGCTGAGAGGTCGACAAACCTCACCTCGGCCCCGAAGGACTCCGATAAGATTACTGGGCCATTCCTTACATATCCATCGCTACCTTCGTGGGCAATATCCGAGATCACGATCATCTTGCGGCAGATTTCTTCCTTCATCGAGAAAGCCCCGATCTCGGCGAATGACCCCGGGCTATCCACGATCATTACTACTGCATGAGCTGATTCCGTGGCGTGGCCAATTTCGGCAATTGCTGCATTGTGATACGATCCGAGTTCATCCTTATAAGCATTAATTACATCCTTATACTCTCCAAGCGAGACCAGATGCCCCTCATCGGTAAGCCTTGAGTAAAGTTCATATCGCAACTTTGTCGCTGGAGAGGAGTCTTCCGGAATGGGTTGTGTTGGATCAATGAACGGACCGGCTAAAAATACGATGAAGTCTTCATGTTTTGCTTGCGCCGCTCTGCGGTAGGTTGCGGCATCAAGACGCTTTCGAAGCTGGACAGGTGCGCGCGACAAGATGAACTATAACCTGCAATTAATTGTTCGCGTTAGTTGGAAAGCAACAATCGTGCGGCGTCAAGGTGGGTGGCGCATCGCTGAGGAAGCGACTGGTGCGAGAACGCTACGCGCTACTGGATACCATAGATCGACCGAAATCCTGAGCTCATGCGCTCAGGAGATCACCGATTGCCGGTTCAGACATGAAGACGGACTACCCCGTCATGCTGCGGTTCGAGGTGCTCTACCCTCACACTTAGCGGGTTACGAGATCCATCGGCTGCGAATGGGCGGCGATCGTCGACGAACGCACGAAGAAGCGAACGCGGAAGACGCGCTCGCCCCGGAGGAAGAAGAGCGCGCGCCGCCAAGGCTGTCGAGCGTGATGGCGAGGCGGCAAAAGCTATGCAGCAAGCGGACGTGGCGGACGATGCTTCCGCGCCAGAACTGTCGCAGCCGGGCGGCGCCGATCGCCCCTCCGCGTGCCGCGCTGCTCATCGCACCACCGGGACGAACAGCGTCGTTTTCGCCAAAGTGCAATGCGCTCTCCCGCAACCACCTTCACCGAACGATGATCTACCTCGGAGAGCGCGCCAGGCTGTGCTCGCTCTATCATCGCAGTGATTGCGCCCTCTAGTTCTAGTACAGGCCCAATAGAGGTCCCACTGGCGTGGACGCTAACACGTTCGATGAGGCCGCGAAGCGCGTCCAATGCGCGAGGGCGAATTGTGTCGTCCTTCAAGCTCGCCGTTAGATCTGCGACCTTCTTTCGATAAATCTCAGGCAGTCCGGGGTGTAGTCGCACCGGTGACGGGGCTGGCGCGCTCAGCTGTGTTTCCAGTTCGAATTTCTTAGCCTCTGTGTCGTTCAGCCTCTGCAAAAGACCTGGGGTGCGTAAGCCATCTGCAATCGCGTCGTAGTGCCCCTCCAGCTTGCGCTCGGTCTTCTCGAGCTCTGCGCGGCTCCGCTGACGAGCAGCGACCTCCTTGCTGCGATCCGAGTTGATGGCTTCGGAAAAGACAGCATTTTGGGTGTGTGGGTAGTCCCGAAAGCCGAATAATCGACTGACAAATATGGACAATAATGGTCAGGCGGTACGTTGGCGATGGAGGCGCCAGCGGTAGTTTGCGTGGGCATCCGGATGGATGCGCAGAAGCCGACCAGTGGGGCCGACCCGGATCACGTCGAGCAAGCCGGCGTCGATTGCTCGGCGTACGGTTTTTTCGGAAACGTTGTCCTCTGCAGCGACTTCTTTGACGGTTTTCAGTCGCGCGGAGCTATTTTTTCTTGTGTACGTCATCGGTGGCGTCCTGTTGCGAGTTGATCTCGCCACGCAACTCTGCCGCTGCAGCTTCACCTAGAAGACTGGCTAGTACCCGCACGCAGGCATCGACCTCTTCGAGATCTGATGTCGGTTTGTGGGTGCTGACGGCTTTGCGTGACATGGGGTGACCATGGACGCAGGACCCAATCGGATTTTAGAATATTGATTGATCCAAGAATTTGGATCTCGGATCGTCACCATGATCGACCGTCGGGTCAGGGTTCATAAACAGCTCTATATCTTTACGAATTGTCGGTGCGCTGAGTGTACAGTCGAATAGGTTGATCATCCGGGTGACATCTTGAACGAGGTCAATCAGCGGACCTCCCGGTACGCCCCGATCCGTGGTCGCATAAGTGACGTCTCGCCCGATATCCAAGAACAAATAGCAGCATTCCCATACGATTTGCCTGCGTCGACCATCGAACAAGTTGCGCCGGTCCCTTGGCGACATATCAAATGCGGCATCTGGGGTGTCATTCAGCCGTTCGAGAGCGGCCACGAAGTCACTGGCCTCGACTGTCGCTGCAGAGCCGATTTCTTTCGCGATCTGAAGCGCGTCCGCCGGCCGGTCTTCAAGTGAGAAGTGGTCACTGAGATCAAAGATCATCTCTACAGCCTCTTCGATCTTTCCGCGCCTCGCAGCCTTGAGTGCCTTTTCGCATCGTTCGACCGCTCGCCGAAGTGCGATGGCGCGACTGACCTCGATGGAGTTGACCGCAGAATCTATGTCGAGACAGTAGCCGATCTGTCTCGACAGCAGTCTCGCCGCCTCCGGTCCAAGGTCGTGACGCTCAGCGATCTCAGCAACTTGAGCCGCATCTAGGGCGCCACCTTCTCCGTAGTCAGAAAGCCGCCACCGCATGGCGAAAGATTTGACGCCATCCCTATGAACCCAGATTGAGTAATCATTTGGGTCTTGGTCTTCGCCGGCGTCGCAGCCGAAGACTGGCAATGGGGGATATACCGGGAGCACGTCGTGCTTCGGTTTTCGCTTTCTCATCGGTTTCCACTCAGTGCGTCAAGGCGGAGTTATTCGTCATCATGATAGTTCTATCGGCAAAAGCTACAGACGTCGCTCCCTTCACTACAAGGCCAGGTCCCCGAGGGTAATCGAAACAACCTCGGCTACTCTCGGTCCATTGCGATTCTCGACCCGAGATCGGGATGCTGCAGTGCACCCCGTCGGAGCAGCCGTTCGCCGCGCCGCGAACCCGGGCGACGGTCTGAGGTCCGCTGTGCGGACGAGGACGAAACCGCTCTCGCGGTAGGGGCGCCTGTGGCGGCTGACGTGCGCTGATGCGGGCGGTACGATTTGGTGGATGGGCATGCCTGTCGGACGATTGGGACCTTCTCAATCCGATGACAGGAGGCTTCCATGTCCGATCAACACGTTCCCGCTCTGCGCCGGCGGTTTCTCGAAGATATGCGCATCAAGGGTCTGCAGCCGAAAACGCAGACCATGTATTTGCGGGCGATGCGCGACTTCACCCGGTTCTTGGGCCGCTCGCCCGACACGGCGACGCCTGAGGACCTGCGGGCGTTCCAGCTGGACATGTCCGAGAACGGCACCGGCTCGGCGACGTTCAACAACCGGCTGAGCGTACTGGGCTTCTTCTCGGTGACCTGCGCGCGCGAAGAGATGAAGCGCCACATGCGGTATCAGCGTCTGGCGAAGAAGATTCCGGTGGTGCTCAGCGCCGCGGAGGTCACGCGGATCCTCGACGTCGCCCCGGGACCCGGCCTGAAGTACCGTGCCGCGTTCAGCGTCGCTTATGGCGGCGGGCTGCGGGCCAGCGAAGTGACCCATCTGCGCGTGCCCGATATCGACAGCGACCGGATGCTGATCCGCGTCGATCAGGGCAAGGGCCGCAAGGACCGCCACGTGATGCTGTCGCCAAGCCTGCTGACGCTGCTGCGCGACTACTACTGGGAAGCCCGACCCGCGGGTTGGCTCTTTCCCGGCCGCAACCGGATCGATCCCATCTCGACCCGGCAGTTCAACCGGGCCTTCGGGGCGGCCTGCGACTTCGCCGAGATCAGGAAGAGGGTCTCGCCGCACACGTTGCGGCACAGCTTTGCGACCCATCTGCTCGAGGGTGGGACCGACATCCGAGTGATCCAGGTTCTGCTGGGACATGCCAAGCTGGAGACCACGACGATCTATACAAAGGTAGCGACCAAGGCGATCCAGAGTGTGACCAGCCCGCTCGATCTGCTGGTGCGACGGGAGGCCGGTCCAGATTAAGCGCGGCATCCGTGGCGCATCCCGGACTGGAGGTCGCGGATATCTTCCGCACCCATGGGTCTGCCTATCGCCATGAGAACGCCGGGCATCTGAACCTGCCGCAGCTGAAGGTGATGTCCGCGATCGAGAACTGCCGGACCTCCGCACTTGGCGGGCACGTGTTGGCATGCGCCAAGTGCGGCCATCAGCACGTCGCCTACAACTCTTGCCGCAACCGGCACTGCCCGAAGTGCCAAGGGGCCGCATCGCGGGAGTGGATGGCAGCGCGTATCGAGGACCTGTTGCCGGTCGAATACTTCCATGCGGTCTTCACCCTGCCGACCCAGGTCGCTGACATCGCCTTCCAGAACAAAGCGGTGGTTTAAGGTTTGCTGTTCAAGGCGTCGTCCCAGACGCTTTTGACCATTGCCGCCGATCCGAAGCATCTCGGCGCCCGGATCGGCCTGACCAGCGTGCTCCACACCTGGGGATCGGCGATGACCCACCATCCGCACGTCCACGTCGTCGTCCCGGGTGGCGGTCTGTCGCCGGACGGCACTCGGTGGATCGCCTGCCGCCCGGGGTTCTTCCTGCCCGTGAAGGTCCTGTCGAGGCTGTTCCGACGCCTGTTCCTCGAAGGATTGGTCAGGCTGCACGAGGCGGGCGATCTGGCGTTCTTCGGCGATCTGTCGGAGCTGGCCGACACCGGCGCCTTCGCGGCCCATCTCGCACCGCTGCGCAAGGCCGACTGGGTCGTCTACGCCAAGCCGCCCTTCGGCGGCCCCGAGGCAGTCCTGGCCTATCTCAGCCGGTACACCCACCGGGTCGCGATCTCGAACCACCGTCTTATCAGCGCAGATGCCGGCACCGTGACCTTCCGGTGGAAAGACTACCGCATCAAACGCGGGGAACGACTGAAGGTCATGCGCCTGCCCACGTTCGAGTTCATCCGCCGGTTCCTGGTCCACGTCCTGCCGTCCGGCTTCCACCGAATCCGTCACACCGGCTTCCTCGCCAACGGTGTCCGTCGCGGCAGGATTGAGGCGATCAGGCGTCTTATAGACACGGAGCGAAAGCCGGATCAGACGACCGGCGAAGACGGAAGCGCCGATGCCCATGCGCGAGACCCGCGCCGGACATGCTCCAAATGCGGCAGTGCGATGCGCGTCGTCGAGACCTTCATCCGCGGCCAGATCCCGCAGTCCCGTGCGCCGCCGTGGGAGGATGCCGCATGATCCACCCGTCACACCCAGCGCTGCGATCCCGAGGCGTCGGACCCATTACCGTGGCCGATCCGTCAGAACCTGCCCCGCGACGAGACAATGCTGGCAGAAATGCACCCCGATCCGCGAAACCCAATCAGAAAGATCGACGGACCTGCTCCGCTCGCTCCAATGGAACTCGTAGCTCGGCCCGCCCACCGACGAAGACCTGAGCCACAATTCCCATAGCACCGAAATCCGCCCGCGCTTTCCTCCTTGTCAGGTTTATAGCCGCTGAATGGTGAGCATCCAGCAGCCACAAACCTTAGACAAAGCTGCCGTTCGCCGCACCCGCTCAGATTACGCAGTACCGATCATGTCCGATTCCATGGTGTAGCTCATGGCGGGCTTCGCGCTCGGAAGCGTGCCGAACTGGTCAGGCGCGCTGCGCTGCAGGCAGGCTACCCATGGCAGCTCCGCAGGCGGGGCATTGATTCAGCAAATCGATGTCCCGAGGTACGCAGACTGGCGCGGGCGTTTCTGGCGTCAGGTAGCGGCCACGCTCGACGGTCCAGTCTTCGGTCCGCGCCATGAGGATCGAGCCGACGAGCCGGAGGATGGAAACATCGTTCAGAAGTGAGGGCATGACTGCCACCGGTTTGAAGAATTGCTCGAACCCGACGACATCGATGCGCCGCTTGATTTTCCCGCCTAGGCGCTTGGTCGAGCTCGTAACCGGTATGTCATCCGCAGTGTCGATAGGCGGCCATGGCGTAGGAACTTCGCCGAGAAACAGCATCGATCTTCGAGCCAAGACGGAATGCATCCAGCCGGGACGCTTGGCAGGGATGAGATCGCTCCCTGGAATGGCGCACGACAGACCGCACACCCATTCGCTCAATCCAGCCTCTGACCGCGAACATGCGGTGCTCAAGCGGTGAACGGAGATTGAGCCCCAGAGCCCTGCAGGTACGATGAACGCAGAGGAAGATCACAGCCTGACCATGGCAATTGAAGAATCTGTCAGGACACTGTCTGAGGTGTTTGCATAAGCTGGCAAACTGATGACGAACCGGACAAGGGCTTTCCATGCCTGATCAACAGAAGCGCCAAGCGCTCGGTCGGCCGGTCGGCTTCGACCGAGAGACGGTGCTCGAGATCGCCATGGAATTCCTCTGGAACGGTGGGTTCGAAGAAACGCCGGTGGGTGACTTGATTGACGCGATGGGTCTGAGCAGATCGAGCTTCTACGCGGCGTTCGGCTCGAAACGCGGGGTACTGATCGGCGCACTTCGCCTGTATTCGGCCCGGTGCATTGAGCTTTTGGTGGATATCAACCGGCGGGATGACGAGCGACGGATCAAACTACGAGACATGATCTTTGGCTTGGCCGTGGTCGGTGACGAACGCGGCTGCTTCATGGCCAACTGCATCAGCGGGCAAGCCCGTCACGATCCTGAGATCCGCCAAATCGCGGCCGAGCACAACGCGGCTGTCGAACATTTCCTGACGAACCTACTCTCCGATGACGGAAGCGGAAGCCGACCCGCGAGGGCGCGCGTCCTTATCTCGGCGGCCTACGGCGCGACCCTTCTGAGGGCGGCCGGAACACACCGGGCCGAGATCGAGGAGATGCTTGACGCTCTTGTCGATCGCGTCTGACCACAGGAACCTCTTTCCGAATGCCGAGTTCTGGATATGTGGAACGAAGGTTCCAGAATGTTTGGAGCGTGCAAGCTTGGTGTCGCAACAAGAGTTTCGGGAGGAAATCGAATGAAAGACCCCATCCCCTACAGCGACGATCTCGAAACGATCGGCAAGGATGAAGACGCGACGATCCGCGAGATGAACGAAACCTTCGATACGATCCTCGAACGTGTCGCCGAGGATGAGGGCCACGCCTATCGGTCGGTCCACGCCAAGAGCCATGGCTTGATCGCTGCACGTATTTCAATCCATGACAATCTGCCTCCCGAACTGGCCCAGGGAATTTTCACACGTCCCGGAACGCACGACGCCATTATGCGCGTTTCGACCAATCCCGGGGATCTGCTCGACGATGCGGTGTCGGTACCGCGTGGCCTGGCCCTGAAGGTGCTCAATGTGGAAGGCGAACGGCTTGACACGAAGTACTAGAGTTCTTCGCAGGATTTCGTGATGATCAATGGACCGGCCTTCAGCGCCGCCTCGGCCGAGGCGTTCGGCAAGACGCTGAAGATGCTGGCGGCAACGACCGACCGTGCCGAATGGGGCAAGAAGATCGCATCGAAGGCGCTTAGGGGGCTCGACAGGATGGTCGGCCCGTCCCCCACGCTGCAAACACTTGGTGGCGCGCCGAACACGCACCCCCTGGGCGAAACGTACTACACCCAGACCCCCTATCGGTACGGCGACTATGTGGCCAAGCTTCAACTCGTCCCGATCTCTGAAGGGTTGAAGGCGTTGACGGGACGAACGGTGGACACATCGAGCCGCCCTGACGCGCTGCGCGAGGAAATCGACGCGGCGATGCGCGATGGTCCGGCCGAATGGGAATTACGCGTGCAGCTTCTGCGCGACGCCGATGCCCAGCCGATAGAGGATGCGACGGTGGTCTGGGACGAAGACGAATTCCCCTTCGTCGCGGTTGCAACCGTCTTGGCAGAGGCCCAACCGGCTTGGACCGAGACACGCGCCGAGGCGGTCGATGACGGGATGCGGTTTGCCCCTTGGAACGGCGTCACCGCGCATCGGCCTATGGGGTCGATCAACAGGGCGCGTAACTCGCCCTACGATCATTCAGCGAAGTTCCGCGAGCGTTTCAACGGCTGCCCGATCCACGATCCCCGTGTGGCCGAGCTGCCGAGCTGACACTCCAGATCTGCGAAGTCGATTACTCCCGCCGCCGGCGAAGGGCGCAGATTAATTGCCTATCGCGTCCGCGACTCCCACGGCATCAAGTAATCGGCAGGTCGCGTGCCTGCCGTCAAGTGGGCGCGCGGACCGTCAGCTGTAAAAAGTTCGGATCGCTTTGCGCCGCGGGCATTGTCTCAGGTCGTCCACCCTCCTGAGATCGGGATAACCTGCCCCGCGAGGAAGTCGCTGGCCTCGGTGGCCAGCGCCAAAGCCAAGGCTGCCGCATCGGCCCCCACGCCAAGCCGGCTTGCCGGGATCTGGGAGACGAACTGTTCGCGGACGTCCTCGTTCGAAAGCATCTCGTCGGTGTAGTACATGTTGTTCTCGATATGCGCCGGACCGAGGGCGTTGAACTGCACACCCTTCGCCGCGACTTCGGCACCGACCGTCTGGACGAAGGCGTTCTGCGCGCCTCGGGCAGCAGAATAGATGTTCAACCCCGGGATCGCGCGCATCGGCGTGGCACTCGTGCAGCCCACGATTTTGCCGGCGCCACGTTCGATCATCTGCGGCAGCGTGGCGCGCACGAACCACAGGAGTGGCCAGACCAGCTCGTCGAGGTAGCTCTGGAAGTCCTCGTCCCGGAACCCGGTGACGTCTGTCAGCATGTTTGTCACCGGCATCAAACGATGCGGTCCGGCGAAGTTCGCAACGAGAACGTCGATCCGTCCAGACCGTTCGACAACATCGCGCACGGCGTCCGCATTCGCATAGTCCGTTTCGTCCGCGACGATTTCGGCACCCTCCTTCTTAAAGAGATCAACGATCGGGGGGCCAATGTAACGGTCGGCGTGGGTGACGAGAACCCGACGTCCCTCAAGGCGGCTGGTCATGTGGTGATCCTGTGATTGCTCGACGATCTTTAGGGCGAGAAACTACCACTTTTCGAAGGCTGCTGAAAGCGGACGCTTCCGTGTTCCAAGGAAAGGGGTAGTCAACTACAAAGGACGAGATCCGACTTGTCTTGATCTCGCGAGCACAGTGAAATGACCGGTTCGAAGGGCTGCCGTGTGGCAATAGCGGTCACGGAGAAGGGCAGCAGCGGGCCAGTCGCGACGGGCGCGCCCATTTTGCAACTGCGAACGTGGAAAAGATCGACGCGGTAAATTAGGGCTCGAAGCGGACTTGCGGCGGCGCAGCGGAACAAGCGCTCGGGCTGCGCCAGCGGCCTTCGCTCTCGGCCCAAACCCACTCTTGGCAGTAATATTCAATGTCGCGGCGCAGCGTCACCAGACCGGCCATTGATGCGAAATGCTTCGACACGAAGGCTTATGTTCGAGAGCTACTCACTATTGAACAGCTTTCGCGCAACCGACAGGCCCGTCTTGCACATCCGAAAGTCTGGTTGGTATCCTCCTCCAACTTATAGCCAGGCCTCGACGACCATCGTGCCATGAACTCGAATATGTGGGCTGTGCCTTTGGTGGAGCCGTGCTGCAAGGAAAGCGCTGTCATGGATGAAGTCAGGCAAATCGATCTGGGCATCTTCTTTGATGCCGCGCCAAATGCGCAGTTGGTGTTCACGCCAGACCTACGGATCGTCGCGGCGAACCGGTGCTATTGCAACATGCTGGGCCGCCGGCCCGAGGATCTGATCGGCATCCGGGTCTTTGAGGCGTTTCCAGCCAACCCCGACGATCCGGATGCCGATGCGGAAGCCGAGTTGCAGGCATCGACGGATGCCGTGGTCGCAACTGGCGAAGCACAGGAAATGCCGCTTCGACAGCATGATGTCTCGGAGACCGACGGCCGCTACGGCACGCGATACTGGCGCATCCTGAACTCTCCCGTCTTCGCCGACGCATCCGAACCGGACCGGGTCACTCACATAATCCATACAGCCGAGGACGTCACGCGTAGCGTTCTGGGGGAGCGCGCGGACGCCGCGAAGCGTCGGGCTGCCATGCGCGGGGCTGAGCTAAGTTACTTCGAGCTCGACCCGGCCTCAGGGTGGCTGACCCGCTCCCCAAAATTGGATGAGCTGTTCGGTTTCGAACCAGGCGAGACGGTCACAACGGTCCAGTCGTTTCTCGATCGGATACATCCCGACGACCATCAGGCGACCATTGCCGAGATCGAACGGGGGGGCCGCATCATTGGGTCCGACCTGCGTTTTGACTACCGCATCCTGCGGCCCGACGGGACCATGCGATGGGTGATTGGACGCGGCGAGTCCGTGCGGGATGCGGACACGCAGGATGTCAGTATCGTCGGCATCGTCCTCGACGTGACATTGATGCGCGAGCGCGAAGAGAACCTTCGCGAGGCGGTCGAAGCCCGCGACCTGCTGATCGCAGAGGTGAACCATCGGGTGAAAAACTCACTCCAAATGGTCACCAGCATCCTGAACCTCGAGGCGAATGCGACCGAGGATTCCGCTGCGCGCGCCTCACTTCGGGCAGCGACTGCGCGGGTGAACTCCATCGCGGCAATCCATGCCTCACTTTACGAAGATGACGACGTTCGAACAGTCCAGATCGACAAATATCTGGAGAGGCTGACGAGGCACCTTCGCGCCTCGCTCGAAAGCGAAGGATGGGGGGTGCGGATCACCCTCGAAGTCGAACCGATCCGGCTTCCAACGGACAAGGCTGTGACCCTGTCGCTGGTCGTGAACGAACTGGTGACCAACTCGTTCAAGCACGCCTTCGGCCAAAACGACGATGGCACTGTATCCGTCAGCTTGCGGCGGGACGACGGCAACACGATCATCCTTGAAGTTTCAGATGATGGAACGGGTTCAGGGCCTGATCGTTCTGATCAAAGCACTCCTTCTTCTGGCCTTGGGCAGCGTTTGATTGCGGGGATGGCTGCGCAATTGGGCGGGACGATCGAGGAAGAAAACACAAGTGGCTGGAAGACCCGCATCTCTTTTGTCGAATGATACTGGCATCGGACTTCGCGTCCTTATCGTCGAAGACAACATCTTTATCGCGCTGGATCTGGAGGCGCAGCTTGTCGAGTTGGGGCATGAGGTCGTCGGCATCGCCGCAACAGCGACCAAGGCAATTGATATGTCACGACAGTCCAGCCCGGATATTGCGATCGTCGACCTTCAACTCGCCAACGGAAGTAAAGGGCAAGATGCGGCCTTGGTGCTGCGCAGCGAGATGGAAATCCCATCGGTATTCGTCAGCGGAAGCTTGCACCAGGTGACCGATGCCGAGAAGGAAGCGATCCGTCCACTGGCGATGCTTTCGAAGCCTCTGTTGCCGAACGAGTTGCGACGCACTCTCGAAGATGCGGTAAACTCCGATCTGGTTGGGCAAAACCGATAGCCGGGAAGATTTCGGAACGACTATGGGCCGTTCGGCCATTGTCGTCAGCCACCCTGACCACATTGTTAGGCCACGAGTAGAAGGCACCCGACTTCATCTGCATTCCGAGTGCGTATGAGCTACAAGCGGCGCCCCCGACGCCATCTTCCCAGAAATCCATTGCTTCCTTCGGTGACATTGCCAACATTCTTCGCTGAATCTGATGTATCCCTCAATCGTCTTCGCTGCTCACCCAACGAAGGCTGCAAGAGGACCGAACCAGCCGGGGCCGAATGGGGACGATAAGAAGATGCACAACGCAATCACTCAAGATCATGCGGCCTTCTTGCGGGGAGAACATGACTTCCAGGCTGACATCGGCATACTTGCGAACAGCGATCTTGTCGGCACCATCCTGGAAACTGTCATGCTGGCCACGAATATGCGCTTCGCGGCCGTGGCCCGCGTGACATCGGATCGCTGGGTCGCGTGCCGCACAGTGGACGAGGTCAATTTTGGCTTGGCCGAAGGGGACGAGATAGAAATCGAGTCGACCTTCTGTCAGTCCGTCCGCGAAACATCGAACAAGGTTCTGTTCAACGACGCGGCAACTGACGAGCTCTATCGCGGCCATCCCATCGCCGCCCAGTTCGGCATCGTGAGCTACGCTTCGATCCCGATTCATCGCAGTGACGGAAGTTTTTTCGGCACGCTCTGCGCGATCGATACGGAGCCGCGCGACGTGAAGCAGCCACGCGCAGTGTCGATGCTGGAGATGTTTGCAAACATCATCGGCCGCAGCCTGGAAACCGAAGAACGGCTGGAAACCCAGGAACGGGTGGTGCAGCAAGAGCGCGAGCTGACTCGCATCCAAGAGGAATTCGTTGCTGTCCTCGGCCATGACCTCCGCAACCCGGTAGCGGCGCTCGATGCCGGCTTTCGGCATCTGGACAAGGAGCCGTTAACCGACAAAGCGCTCAAGCTCCTCCCCTTGATGCGATCATCACTGCGTCGCATGAATGATCTTATCGACAATATGATGCTGCACGCGAAGGCCCGGCTGGGAGGTGGAATCCGCATCTCAGCTACGCCGGACGCGCCGTTAGCCAGCGCTGTCACTCAAATCGTTGAGGAAATTCGTGCTGCATTCCCAGAGCAGGAGATTTCGCTCGAACTATCCTTCGACCAGCCAGTCAGTTGCGATGCCCCTCGCATCGCGCAGGCAATCTCGAATCTCTTGTCGAATGCCGTTCGTCACGGAACACCCGGCGCGCCCATACAGGTGGAGGGCCTGATCGGCGAGGGCGAGCTTGAAATCCGTGTCCGCAATCAAGGAAAGGCTATCCCCGAAAACCTGCGACAGGGCTTGTTCCACCCGTTCGAGCGTGGTGATCAGGCCTTGGGAGAGGGACTTGGGCTCGGCCTTTTCATCGCGTCGTCCATCGCCATCGCTCATAATGGTGAAATTGATGTGGAATGCGATAGCGGAATAACCACCTTTATCTTCAGAATACCAATGCTGATCTCAGCCGCTTGACGATCCCAAGCAGCGACGCAGCGAGATGGATAACAATAGTTGAAGGCAGCTCGGATCGAAGCGTGAATGCTTCACCGCCCTGCATGCAGCTGCGAAGAGAGGGGATCATTCGAGAATTTAGACTTTGGGTCTGTCATTTTGCAGATCCGCTCTCGATCTTGTTGATGACCCGCGTTCAGTCCGTCCTGGCCGTTCAGCCGATCGTCGTGTTCTGCCACCCGCCCTCACCGGCCATCGTGCCATCTTTTCTTAATGCAATCGAAAGACTGCTCTTTGGATCTGCTGCGTCAGCCATGCTGCAAGGCCGCATGTCTGCTTTCCGCCCTAGCTGTCGATCTTTCTGAAGGTTTAGCGAAGGGTGGTATACCGTCGTTCTTGCCGTCTTTTATCTTAGGCGACGAGCTTTAGATTCCCGCCCGCGTCCGTGGCCAAGCGAAGTGCTTACAGAGATTTGTCATGGCTTATATGTGTGAAACTGGTGGGCTCGCAGTTTCAGTTCCTCCCTGTTCGGCATAAGCCAATGCGCCCTCCCGCAACCAACACTAATCCTTCAGTGATATCAGTGGCTTGAGTTCTCCGCTTTTCGCGGTCGGTTGTCTGCCCGGTTGATAGTGAGAGAAGCGCCGCGAGGGCACCCTCCAGATGAATCGCAAGTCCGCCAGTGTCGGGATCCGGGACGAGCACGATTCTGTCGATCAAGCCGCGAAGAGCTGCCTTGGCCTCTAACATCCCATCCTTTCTCTGAAGCTGGTCGATCAACGCCCTGACCTTCTCTCGGTATCCTTCCGCCATCTTGGGGTGAATTCGGATCGGCGAAGCTACAGGTTCGCCTGCAAGCTTGGTCTCTAACTCGGTCCGTTTCGCGTCCAACGCGTTCATACGATCCTTGACCTGGTCCGCAGGTATGCCCGCAACAATGGCGTCCACGAGCTTCGCATGGTCGCGATTCGCCGCAGCCAGTTCTTTCTCCATTGTCGCGCGATTGTCGGCCGCTTCTGTCCGGAGACGGTTCCGTTCACGGGCGTACTCAGCACAGAAGACGCAAAGAGCTTCTTGATCTAAAAGGTCGTTCTGAAGGGCGTCGAGCACCAGTCGTTCAAGATCATTCTGTGAGACCGTCGCCCTGCTTGTGCAAACGGTCGGCCCCTTATTTCGTGCAGCCGAACATCCAAACGCGGTCTGGGAAACTTTCGAAAAGCCGCCTCCGCATTCCATCAGACCTGAGAACAGTGTTCGGGGACGCCGACCATCCCAGATTGGCACAATGGTGTCTTTCACCTTCATCGCACCCTGGCGGTGCCGGACTGCCTGCCACAAATCTTCTTCTACGATGCGAAGATGGGGAACGTGGGTGATCACCCAGTCGGCTTGAATAGCCCCGAGTTTCTTAGACGCCTTTGTGTCTCAGTTTCTGCTGCCGCTCGAAGTCGATAGGCGACAACATACCGTTTCGCGGGTGTATGCGCTTTGGGTTGTAGAATATCTCGATGTGGTCGAACACGTCCTGCCTTGCGTCTTTGCACGTGCGATTGGACCTGTCACGCTTTTGTGCCGCCCCAAGTGCTCGTTTAGGCCGCCTTTCGTTCGAAGGCGACGGGACTTTTCCAGCCCAGTGCTGAGTGGCGGCGACGTGGATTGTAGAAGCCGTTGATGTATTCGAAGATCGCAATTTCGGCTTGCCGCCTTGTTTCCCATGTCTCCCGCCAGATCAGCTCTGCTTTGATGGTTTTGAAGAACGTCTTTACTACTGCCCGGCAGAGTTTTGCTGCGCAAAATCCCGAGAGGGGGCGGCATTGTCATAACAATTACCCGTGCCGCTCATCGAGACTTGGAAGCCATGCTGGCGCAGGATCTTCTGATAGTCGTGAGAACAGTATTGGCTGCCGCGATCGGTGTTATGGATGCAGCCCGCGGGCGGTGTTGTGAATGCGATGGCCATGTTCAGCGCCCGAATTGCCAGGTCTCGCTTCATCCGATTGCTGTACCGCTGCCCGGCAGGGTCATGCACAGCATGATCCCGAGAGGGGGCCCAACCGATGACCCGCCGGGAATGCAGATTCAGGAACGAGCCTTTGTCCGCCATCGGTCCGAGGACAATGGCGAGTGCCAAATACAATCAGGCCTCTCGCGTCCAGATATAGCTGATGTCACCAGCCCATTTCTGGTTGGGGCGTTTGGCAGCGAAGTCTCGATCCAGCAAGTTCGGCGCGATGTTGAACTTGTGGTCGCTGTCCGTGGTCACTTTGTGTTTGCGTGTGCGCACAACCGATGTGCCGTTCTGGCGCATCAATCTGCCAACGCGGCGGTGGCCTATATCCAGTCCAATTCCCTTGAGCTCGTCGGTCATTCGTGGGCGACCATAGCTGCCCAGGCTGAGACGGGATTGCTCTTTGATGTGCGCCACCGTCACCATATCAGATCGCTGCCGGAAATGTGTCCCGGTGTTCTTCGACGAACCTAAACCTCACGGCTTTTGGCTCGCGAAGAACTGCGTTGCTTTTTCTAGGATGTCCCGCTCCTCCTTGAGGATGCGAACCGCGCGCCGAAGCTGGTCATTCTCTTGGGCCAGCCCCAAATCCTCTTTCGACACCACATCCGTGTCTCGATGAGCTGTGATCCATTTGTTCAGCGTCGACATCCCGACGCCCAGATCATCAGCCACCTGCTTACGCGTTAACCCGCTTGTCAGCGCTATGCGCACCGCATCCTTGCAAAATTCGTCCGTCCGTTTCAGTCCCATAGTCAGTCTCCCTTAGGCTCTGGACTCATAGCCAAAAGATGACGGCAGCGGCGAGGGCGATGGCTGAGAGGAAGACCGTGGGGCTTCTGTCGTAACGCGTGGCCACGCGTCTCCAGTCTTTCAGGCGACCGAACATGATCTCAATCCGGTTGCGCTTTCGGTAGCGGCGTTTGTCGTATTTGACCGGGGTGTCGCGTGACTTCCGGCCAAGGATGCAGGGCTTTATCTTCTTGTTGATAAGGTCTTCGCGGAACCAGTCCGCGTCGTATCCTCGGTCCCCCAAGAGCCAGTCGGCGTCCGGAAGACTGCTCAATAGAGCTCTGGCTCCAGTGTAATCGCTGGCCTGTCCCGCCGTCATGAAGAACCGGATAGGCCGCCCACACGCGTCCGTCACGGCGTGCAGCTTGGTGTTCATGCCGCCCTTCGTGCGTCCGATCAGGCGTCCACGCCCCCCTTTTTCGACCATAGACTCGAGGCCGTGCGATGCGCTTTCAGATACGTGGCGTCGATGGAGATCGTCTTGTTGTCGGGCGCCTCCGCCGCCAAGCCAGCCATGATCCGCGCGAACACGCCCATATCGCTCCACCGCTTCCAGCGGTTGTAGAGCGTCTTGTGGGGGCCATATTCACGCGGCGCATCTCGCCATCGCAAGCCATTGCGATTGATGAAGATAATGCCGCTCAGGACCCGTCGATCATCGACGCGGGGCACGCCATGGCTCTTGGGAAAGTAAGGCCGCAGCCGCTCCATCTGAGCCTCGCTCAGCCAGTATAGATCACTCATCACGCCCCCTTTGGTTCAGGGGCAGTGAATCACGCGGGCCGCAGAGCCTCAAGCAGATCAATGGGTCCTGACCCTAGGGCAGTGAATGCTATCAAAGGAGCGGCATCAAACCGCGACAGGTCCAATCCTGATACAGTCGCAATTGACGCATCCATGATGCGCGATGTTCGCCAGATCGGGCATTTTGGGACTGGTGACCTAGAAATCACGCTGAAAAACAAGAATGACATCTCAAAGATAGATACGCTCATCGCCGCTAGCTACGCAGCTTCATAGCCATACATGATGTATGGGTAGGTCGTGGGTAGAATTGACAAGCATCCGATTTCTTCAATGAAATCAATGTACGGTGGCGGAGACGAAGGGATTCATTTTGGGGTTTTGGATATCATTTAACACACTGACATCGAACGAAATAATTATAGTATCTTTGGTGGTAGAACCAGCCCGTGTAGGCAGTGCGACGGTGCATTGTAGGCAGTTTGTAGGTAGCCATGACGCCGAACTTCGCTTGCTCAACGCTTGGGCATGACCAACTCGGAAGATTGGTTTCGATTGCGGCTTCCGGTCGAAGTAAGGCCTCGTTGCAAGACGCCTGTCTGGGATCTGCTTCGCATTTCAGCAGCATGGTTTGGCGCATGTCCGAGCCCGCCTCTAGCCGAAGCCGCACCTTGAACTTCTCCGTCAACGAAACGTCGCTGTGTAAGCGTGAATCACTGGCGGCCTGACTTAATCCCGCGATGCCTAGGCGCGCGGCGCCATGAGAAAAGCAGGGTGTACAGACATTTAGCAGCGACGCCTCGATCCAAGCGGGTCGAAGATCAGGGTCCTGTTTAGCTCGCACTTCGGCGGACGATGGGCTTCTTCGCGAGCCGATTGAAGCTCGCGAGGTAAGACTGGCCGGAGCCAGACTTTATGACATTTTTACAAGGAAATTATAATATTATTATTTCCTTGATAGCACCTTAGTGCCAAGCTGGCCCATCAACCATCCACACAGAAGTGCGATCATATTGAATTGAGCCAATCTGGTCTGACCGGTCAATCGCTTAAGCTGCCGGATCAATGACTGCAGTGCGTATCCCGGCGCTTCTCTAAACTCGGTTCACTCAGTGGATCCGCATTGTCTGTCCGCTGTCGGGCAAAGGAGCGGTCCCATGCTTCCGCATCACCGTAAAAGTTGATCTCCCGCTTCTCGAGCACCTCTTTGGCCAGTTCTTCCAACTCTGTGCGCCTATCTCGTAAGAGCTCAATCGCTCGTTGTCCCGCCATCTGCAGTTCCCCTTCGATCTTCTCTCGAAGTTGCGGATGCAGCCGGTCGACAGTGTCGATCGCGGCATCGGGAACACGGAATAAGGTCCCATCGAAGCCCCACTGAGCAACGATGCGGGCGGCGAGCTGGGTTGCGCGGGCAAGATCGCTCTGAGCGCCGCCGCCGGACCCGTTGCTGACCTCTCCATAGATCACCTCTTCGGCAGCACGTCCGCCCATCAACACTGTGAGCCGTCGCCGCGCACTTTCAACGGTCACGATGTTCGGTTCGCGGTTCACGGTGAATCCACCATCCATTGCGATACAGATCCGCCGTGGAGGTAGTCCGACAGCACGCCCCACGATCGCATGACCGACCTCATGGACTGAGACACGTTCCAGGAAGTTTAGGTCTTCAACTGGTGTAATGTTTTCAACGGCGCTTTCGAGGTGGGTTCCGGACAGCTTTTCCCTTGACGCCCTTGCGAGGGATCTGGCGCGCTTTACAACGGCCTCCAGATCAGCGCCTGTCTTTCCCAAAAGACGCGCCGACAGGGACGCGATAACCGTGTCCGGAATGTGTGTGTCATCCAGATAGTACTTCAAGATTTTCGCGAGGCCGTTCAGGTCAGGAGGTAAGATCTCGATCTTAAGGTCCATCCGTCCAGAGCGTAGAAGTGCCGGATCGACCTTGTCCGGAAAGTTCGTTGCCGCAATAAACACCACACCTTCCATAGTTTTCAGTCGGTTCATCTGTGCCAATAAGCCGTTCACGGATTTCGCATTGTAGGAACTGCCGTGCTGACCATCGTCGCGGCGGGAGGGGAAACTGTCGATTTCGTCAACAAAGAGAATGCACGGTGCTTGCCTCTCGGCTGCATCGAAGCTTGAACGCATGCTCGCAAGCAGGCTGCCTAAATGTCCGGAACCTTGCGACTGCCAATCGGCATAGGAGCATTCGACGATCGGAACACCGAGCTCACCGGCCACGCCGCGTGCAAGTTGAGTCTTTCCGCAACCCGGTGCTCCGTGCAGCAAGAAGCTTTGCGGAATATCTGACCACCGAACATCGCCATCTCTCCAAGAACGAACGTCGGAAATTACCGCGTCAATAGGAGCTCTAGTCTCGGCAGGAAGGCCCTTGAGGTCATCCAAGGTCACCCTTCTCGTGCTACCCGTTTCAGAAAGCAGGGTTGCAAGCTCGGCCAAACGGTCAGCGCACTTCAAGGTCGATGGAGCACTAAAAGCTGCTGCCAGGGCAAGGTCCGGTAGACGCGAGAGATCATGGTTCGAGGGAAGGCGCGATCGGATTGCATCTTCTGCGACGGCATTTGTCCGGGAATGGCTCCCGCGAAAGATTGCGACCACCATATCGGCATCGAGAGGTGGAAGAGAAATGCGGGCACGCACGAACATTTGCGCCTCAGCTGTCAGATGACCTACCTCCCCAATTAAGACGCACGAATGTCCGGCCGCCAAGTCAGGCAAGATGGTGGCGGGCAAAGGCTTTTTCCGTCCATCCGCTGTCGGATGGTCGATGTTAGCGACCGCTTCTGGATCAAGTAAATGCAGGTCTGGATTGAGGGAGATGAGGCGGGGCAGGAGGCAGGTTTGTAGGATTAATTTCAACCGTCCAGCGACGGTGTTGTCCGTTTCTTCAAAGAGCAGGATTCCAACTGGTGCTGAAAGTGCGACGCGGGCGTCAAGCGACACAAGGCATTTCGCAGCCCGCGCTAAAACGGCAAGCCGATGGGTTTGATCGGGGATGAGTGGCAAGGCAGCTTCATCCGATGAGTCAGCGTAGGGATCGTCTCCGCCTTCAATCAGTTCGGCGATCTGCGTCGGCGTCAGGTCTTCGGCGCGGGATGTCCGGAGTTCGGGTCTGGCAAAAGCTGCAACCAGTCCTCTGGTTTTTGGTTGTTCGACCTCCGGAGGAAACCGACCCTCGCTGTAGAGATCCGTAGCCCACGCGTCGAGCTTGAGACCGTTTCCAGTTTCGTTTCCGGTACTCTGCGCCACAAGATCGCGGATCGCTTGAGTGGTGAGGTCGAGGTGATCGATGGGTTCTGTCATGTGTTCAGGCCTCCGGCAGCCCGATCGGTTAGAGGCCGATTGGGGAGTGCCGTTGAAGATTGAAAGAAAGAGACGGGATGGGCGGGGTCAGTTCAGGTCGTCGTCCGGATCTTCGGTGTCCGGAAAGCGCGCCGCTACAGCGTCCATCATCTGGAGAATGATCTCCCGCGCCTCCACGCGATAGATCTCTGTCCTTGTATTGATCCCGTCGCCGTACTTGTGCTTCGGAACGATCAGCTTGGCATGGGTCCGCTTCATCTGAGAATGAAGGGCCTTTTCCTCGACACAGGCAGTATGGCCCGTTGGCATCGGAATGACCCTGAGGATCTTGGTCCGAACACCCTTGGCAATCTTGAGCTGCTGCCGCAGGCGCCGACGTGGATTGTTACTGTATCCGAGCTTGATGACCTCACCGCTCGACAGCCCGATCCAGAACAAATAGATGGCGGACGGTTTGGAACTCCAGCTTTCTCCGCACCCGCTGCAATCGACATCCCCGTTTGACATGTTGCCGACGGAAACGTCTTGGCGCTGGCCACATCGGTGATTGTAGTTGCGGTAGCCTGGCTTTCCGGAGGTCGGCGGGCCGACGAGGTCCCATCCCTGGTTCTTTGCCTCACAGGTGTAACGTTCTTCGCGGCATTCGACGCATCCGACCTTGTGCTTGCCTTGGGCGGCAGCCTCGATGAGTCCGTATTGTCGACGTGAGATGTGACCGCACGGCAGCAAGAAGAGCCCGTATTTATGGTTGTCGATGGCCGCGCCGATGAGCGTCACACCAATCTTGTGCTCTGCGGCAAGACGGCGGGCCCGGATACAGTGCTTACACTCGATGCGGGTGTCGCGAACCACGCTCCGTCTTTTGCGAGAAACGGTACCGCAGCTTCGACACCGGACGACGACCCAGTTTTTGCCTTGGGTCCACAAGATCAGATCGAAACCGGAACGGTCAGCTTTGATGCGAAGCGAAGCGGGGAGGGGGGAGAGGTCGATGGAGATTTTTTCGCCATCGACCATGTAAACGTCTGTGTTTTTCTGAGCGAATGCAGGAAGTCCTTGAAAAGTATAGAGTTAAAACTGTCCGAAAAGTTCTCCGGACAGCAAAACGACGCGTCGCCGGGGGTTTTAGGCGGCCGAAACTTCGGGATCGACGGCGTCGGACTGGCAGGTGTCGGCTTCCACATCTCGGGCTTCAGTGATGATGAGGTGCAGCAAACAGCTCACGCTATTCAACTGCCGAGCCAAAACAACAGACCTGACATCGCGCCTTCGGGCGTTGCGCAACGCGGCGCGCGTCAGCGTCACGGGAATGATGAACCCATGGATTTCACCGAGGCTTTCACTCTGAAGGATATCATATAGATGCTCCGCGGCGAGGATGTGGTCTGCGCACAGATGAGGACGGAAAAGGAAGCGAGCCGTGCTATCCTGGCAGAGGATCCAAGCGCTTTCCGCGTCTCGAACAAGACCGGCCACCGCGGGATCAGAATAATTAGGCCCGATGAGACTTTCCGCGTCGAGAGCGCGGTGCAGCAGGTCGATCAGAGCGTCGAACGCGTCTGCATCCGCGTAAAAGTCGTAATCCGTGGTTCCGTGTTTGGTGCGAGAAGTGATAGTGGTCGAGGCAGTCATCGTTGATCTCCCTTTAGATCAGCTTTGGTTAGCAGGCGCAGGAGCAGCAACTCTTGCGTCTGCGGTAATATATGATTACAAGGTATCAAAAGTCAATGGGAGATACCATGAAATCTCGTGGAAGACCGAAGGTGGACAGCACGCCAATCATGTTGCGGGTTCATGAAGAGATGCTTCAAGCCATTGATGAGGCACGAAAAGGACAAGATGATCTACCGACAAGGCCAGAAATGATCAGGAGAATGATCATGGATTGGTTGAGTCGAAACTAGTCGCTGGGCGGGAGCATTGCTGTCTTATGATCGGCTTACAAAAGCTGGGGCAACGGGAACGGGAAGGGTACGCGGCGCTACAGCGCCATGGCTTTGGATAGCCTTGGCGGCGAACGCGTCCGAAGCAAAGGTCAGCGCCGAGAATTTGACGTCGATTCGCGAACTGACCGAACCGTCTTCCCTCTAGACCCTCCACAAAAACGAGGGCAGTGAAGCAGGTTTTGCTGATGCGCACCGCTTCGTCGCCACGGACGTGGACATTCGGCATTACGGGCGTGAACCGGTTACCTGCAGTGAAGACACAGACTTCTTCACCCTGCCTGATACTCAGATATACAGGCAGCAACTCGGTACACAGTCCGCCTGATCGACACGAAGGGCGGACAACCGACTGACCTGCCCCCATCGGGTAATCCGATTTAAGTCTTAGTGCATGATGGGGCGCGGTGCCAAGGCTGGTGCCGGCTGAGGTGGTGATCCGTTCCGCTTTGCCGACCAATGGATGGCCTCCGGCGCGGGCGGCCGATAGCCTAGGGATGAGTGGGGCCGCGCTGTATTGTAGTGGACGCGCCATGCCTCGATCACGACGCGTGCCTCTGCCAGCGAGTAGAAGATTTCACCATTCAGCAACTCGTCGCGGAGCTTCGAGTTGAAGCTCTCGCAGTAGCCGTTCTCCCAAGGACTGCCCGGTTCGATGAATGCCGTCTTCGCTCCCACGGCATTGATCCAATCTCGAACGGCTTTGGCGATGAACTCCGGCCCGTTATCCGAGCGAACATGACCGGGCACACCTCGCAAGATGAACAGGTCGGTCAGGACATCGATCACCGCAGTCGAGTTCAGCTTCCGGTCGATCCTGATGGCCAAGCACTCCCGGGTGAACTCGTCGATCACGTTGAGCATGCGGAACTTCCTTCCATCATGCGTCCGGCTCTCGACGAAGTCGTAGGACCAGACGTGGTTCGGCCGCTCCGGCCGCAGACGGATGCATGAACCGTCGTTGAGCCAGAGCCGACCCTTCCTTGGTTGCTTCTGGGGAACCTTCAGCCCCTCCCGTCGCCAGATCCGCTCGACGCGCTTGGCATTCACCGTCCATCCGGCCTCACGAAGAAGCGCTGTAATGCGACGATAGCCGTAGCGACCGTATTGCGTGGCGAGCGCGACGATGTCCGCGGTCAGCGCGTCTTCGTCGGCTCGCCCGCGCGGCACCTTGCGCTGCGTCGAACGATGCTGCCCCAGAACACGGCAGGCGAAGCGTTCCAAGACTTGGAACTTCTGCCTGATGTGATCGATGCAGCGACGGCGGCGGGCGGGGCTCAGAAGTTTCCCGAGGCAGCCTCACGAAGGATCAGCTTCTCGAGCGTCAGGTCCGAGACGGCTTTCCGCAGCCGTTCATTCTCCTTCTCAAGCTCCTTCAGCCGCTTCACCTGGTCGGTCTTCAAGCCGCCGTATTCCTTGCGCCACCGGTAATAGGTGAACTGCGTCACACCGATCGAGCGCACCGCTTCGGCCACCGGTCGGCCCTGCGATACCAGCACGTCGACCTGCCGAAGCTTTGCGACGATCTCTTCCGGCTTGTGTCTCTTCTGGGGCATTCCTGCATCCTCCAACTGGCTCGTAAGCCATACTTCAGGGAGGACCACTTTTCAGGGGGCAGACCACGACCTTCGCCGCAGGCGCGAGCGCCGCCGAGGCCAACCAACGAACCGGACATTAAGCCAAGCTGCGCTAAGCGTTACGGGGATGATCGACACGAAGGGCGGGAAGCGGTCATTCGCTGCGTCCCGTACCAACTACCGCACTGCGGGACAAGGACGAAACCGCTCTCGCGGTAGGGGCGCCTGTGGCGGCTGACGTGCGCTGATGCGGGCGGTACGATTTGGTGGATGGGCATGCCTGTCGGACGATTGGGACCTTCTCAATCCGATGACAGGAGGCTTCCATGTCCGATCAACACGTTCCCGCTCTGCGCCGGCGGTTTCTCGAAGATATGCGCATCAAGGGTCTGCAGCCGAAAACGCAGACCATGTATTTGCGGGCGATGCGCGACTTCACCCGGTTCTTGGGCCGCTCGCCCGACACGGCGACGCCTGAGGACCTGCGGGCGTTCCAGCTGGACATGTCCGAGAACGGCACCGGCTCGGCGACGTTCAACAACCGGCTGAGCGTACTGGGCTTCTTCTCGGTGACCTGCGCGCGCGAAGAGATGAAGCGCCACATGCGGTATCAGCGTCTGGCGAAGAAGATTCCGGTGGTGCTCAGCGCCGCGGAGGTCACGCGGATCCTCGACGTCGCCCCGGGACCCGGCCTGAAGTACCGTGCCGCGTTCAGCGTCGCTTATGGCGGCGGGCTGCGGGCCAGCGAAGTGACCCATCTGCGCGTGCCCGATATCGACAGCGACCGGATGCTGATCCGCGTCGATCAGGGCAAGGGCCGCAAGGACCGCCACGTGATGCTGTCGCCAAGCCTGCTGACGCTGCTGCGCGACTACTACTGGGAAGCCCGACCCGCGGGTTGGCTCTTTCCCGGCCGCAACCGGATCGATCCCATCTCGACCCGGCAGTTCAACCGGGCCTTCGGGGCGGCCTGCGACTTCGCCGAGATCAGGAAGAGGGTCTCGCCGCACACGTTGCGGCACAGCTTTGCGACCCATCTGCTCGAGGGTGGGACCGACATCCGAGTGATCCAGGTTCTGCTGGGACATGCCAAGCTGGAGACCACGACGATCTATACAAAGGTAGCGACCAAGGCGATCCAGAGTGTGACCAGCCCGCTCGATCTGCTGGTGCGACGGGAGGCCGGTCCAGATTAAGCGCGGCATCCGTGGCGCATCCCGGACTGGAGGTCGCGGATATCTTCCGCACCCATGGGTCTGCCTATCGCCATGAGAACGCCGGGCATCTGAACCTGCCGCAGCTGAAGGTGATGTCCGCGATCGAGAACTGCCGGACCTCCGCACTTGGCGGGCACGTGTTGGCATGCGCCAAGTGCGGCCATCAGCACGTCGCCTACAACTCTTGCCGCAACCGGCACTGCCCGAAGTGCCAAGGGGCCGCATCGCGGGAGTGGATGGCAGCGCGTATCGAGGACCTGTTGCCGGTCGAATACTTCCATGCGGTCTTCACCCTGCCGACCCAGGTCGCTGACATCGCCTTCCAGAACAAAGCGGTGGTTTAAGGTTTGCTGTTCAAGGCGTCGTCCCAGACGCTTTTGACCATTGCCGCCGATCCGAAGCATCTCGGCGCCCGGATCGGCCTGACCAGCGTGCTCCACACCTGGGGATCGGCGATGACCCACCATCCGCACGTCCACGTCGTCGTCCCGGGTGGCGGTCTGTCGCCGGACGGCACTCGGTGGATCGCCTGCCGCCCGGGGTTCTTCCTGCCCGTGAAGGTCCTGTCGAGGCTGTTCCGACGCCTGTTCCTCGAAGGATTGGTCAGGCTGCACGAGGCGGGCGATCTGGCGTTCTTCGGCGATCTGTCGGAGCTGGCCGACACCGGCGCCTTCGCGGCCCATCTCGCACCGCTGCGCAAGGCCGACTGGGTCGTCTACGCCAAGCCGCCCTTCGGCGGCCCCGAGGCAGTCCTGGCCTATCTCAGCCGGTACACCCACCGGGTCGCGATCTCGAACCACCGTCTTATCAGCGCAGATGCCGGCACCGTGACCTTCCGGTGGAAAGACTACCGCATCAAACGCGGGGAACGACTGAAGGTCATGCGCCTGCCCACGTTCGAGTTCATCCGCCGGTTCCTGGTCCACGTCCTGCCGTCCGGCTTCCACCGAATCCGTCACACCGGCTTCCTCGCCAACGGTGTCCGTCGCGGCAGGATTGAGGCGATCAGGCGTCTTATAGACACGGAGCGAAAGCCGGATCAGACGACCGGCGAAGACGGAGGCGCCGATGCCCATGCGCGAGACCCGCTCCGGACATGCTCCAAATGCGGCAGTGCGATGCGCGTCGTCGAGACCTTCATCCGCGGCCAGATCCCGCAGTCCCGTGCGCCGCCGTGGGAGGATGCCGCATGATCCACCCGTCACACCCAGCGCTGCGATCCCGAGGCGTCGGACCCATTACCGTGGCCGATCCGTCAGAACCTGCCCCGCGACGAGACAATGCTGGCAGAAATGCACCCCGATCCGCGAAACCCAATCAGAAAGATCGAAGGACCTGCTCCGCTCGCTCCAATGGAACTCGTAGCTCGGCCCGTCCACCGACGAAGACCTGAGCCACAATTCCCATAGCACCGAAATCCGCCCGCGCTTTCCTCCTTGTCAGGTTTATCGCCGCTGAATGGTGAGCATCCAGCAGCCACAAACCTTAGACAAAACGCTCATTCAATTTCGTCGCACCAATGTCGGCTTTCAAATTTCGCCGACGGCGATTTCGCCTGATTCTTTCTTGTCGATCATTCATGCAGATTAGGGCTTTGGCCATAAATTATCTTCAACAAGAAAGATCCTGAACCGGTGATGACAAGAAATCCAAGCATCGCTTCCATCGCGGTCAAAAGTCGAAGATGTCCTGTAGGGAGGAGATCGCCCCTTCCGAGCGTCGTGTAATTCACAAAAGAGAAATAGAACCTGTCCATGAAAGAGAGCGATACACCAGGATCGCCTGTCTGTTCGAGATTCCCAAGACCGAGATTGCTTCGCCGAGCTGGAACGAAACTGCGAACATTGCGGCCACGAACAGATGCGACACGACGATGATTTGCACCGAAAACAGGAAACAACGCACCGGATGTAGTTCGGGGCTGATCCTCCGGGCGCATTCACGCAATGCTGCGAAATGTAAAAGCGCTCCAACTGTGACAAGCAGGGTGCCGAGCGCAAGCGCGAGGAATATCATACCACGAACAGACCGATAGCGAGCCACGTGTAGGATAGCAGGGCCAGCCCGAAGAGTAGCTTCTCAAGAAAGCCTTTTCCTAGGGAGGTTTCGAATCCCGACCGCTTTATCTTCCAACCGACAAAAACGGCCGAGACCGCGACGAAGGCCGTGTTGAGCCAGAAAGTATAGTCGATCTTGAAGAACTCACGGTCCGTGACGGCTTGCACCTGATCGGCGGAGGGCAGCATCCCCAGCGCCGCAAAGCCGTAATGCAGAAGCAGGGCGGTGACGACCAGGACCACGAGGAAGACCCCGAGGATGTAGATCGCCATCTTCCAGCCGTAGTATTTCGCGTTCACCCGCAGGACAGGGATCACCACCAGATCGGAAAAGATGAACGCCATGATCCCGGCGAAGGCCACCCCGTTGCCATAGAGAACGGCGGCCAGCGGAATGTTTCCCATCGACCCGATGAAGGTGAAGAAGGCCGCGACCGGCCCGACAAGCGCCTGCGCCGCCAGTTCCAGGAAATTCGGATCGTCCCCGCCGATGAACAACCATTCGAAGAACGCTCTCGGCACGAAGGCGGCGATGATGCCCGCTACGGTGAAGCCGACGGTGACGTTCTTCCAGACCATCTGCCATTCCATGAAATAGCGCGTGGCGACCGCGCCCCATGTCTCGACCGAGCGCAGCTTTGCGCCGATGCGCCTGTCGTCATCGGAGCCTGACTCTTCGGCTTCCTGGCTTTCACGCGCGTTCTCGCGCGCCTCGTCGATAGGGGCCACGCGGCCTGTCAGGCGGATCACGAGCCACATCAGCAAGATCAACAGGACGCCGCCGACATACTCTCCGACGACGAACTGCCAGCCCAGAAAGATCGCGATGATGATCCCCAACTCGACGACCAAGTTCGTGGATGCCAATAGGAACGCCATCGACGGGACCAGACCGGCGCCCTTGGCGAAGAGGGCGCGCGCGCCCGACAAGGCCGCGAAGCTGCAAGACAAGCTGACGAAACCGAAGAAAGAGCCGAGCGCGACCGCCTTGGGGCCGTCCGTGCCCATGGTGTCCTGCATTTGTTGCCGGGTGACGAAGACCTGGATCATGGCCGAGATCAGTTAGCCAAGGCCGAAAGCCCAGAACGCCGTCCAGAAAAGCCCGAGGGTCGTTACAGCAGCCTGATGCCAGGTTTGAAGAAATGTGCCGTCCATCGGATATCCATTTTCTTCGGAACCTCGTTCCGATTGTTCAGTGTTCAAAAGGCGGGAGGTGTCTGTCGCCGTCGCGGGTCTGCCGATGGCGTCATGCGCTCAGACAGGGCTTGTTGGCCTCCAACGTTACGAGCTGACGTAAGGTGTTCGTCGGGACTGAGCCCATGAAAACGGTTCTGCCGATGGCGAAGGCCGGTGTGCCGAAAAAACCGAACACATCGGCGATGGCGGCCGTCATCCGCAGCCGTCTGTCGATCGCGTCCGATCGCATGTCCGCGAGCAGGCGATCCTGATCCAGCCCAAGATCATCGGCGATCGCCGCGATATACCGCTCGTCGGTGACGGCAGGGCTTCGGATCAGCCGCGCGTGCATATCTCGATATGCCCCCTGCAGATCGGCGGCAAGGACAGCCCGGCTGGCGGTTTCCGAGGCGGCTCCGAGGATCGGCAACTGGTGACGGACGATGTAAAACGTTCCTGCATCGCTCTCTTCCAGTTCGGCAAGCCGGTCATCCATGATCCGGCAGATCGGACAGGCGAAATCCGAAAACATCGCGATCGGCACGGCATCGCCCTGATTGCGTCCGAAGAACGCCGTACAGGGATCGCCCCGAACCATCTGTTTCAGTTCGGTGCCGGCCTCATTCTCCGGCTTGCCAACATCAAGACCCGCGAAGATCGCCGCACCGGATGTGGCCGAGCCGGTTCCACGGAGCCTCCTGAAGGGCGGAAGGTCGGGAATATCCTCGAAGACGAAGTCCGGCCTGCCAAGGGACGCCAGATGGGGCGCGCCCTTTACCCAACCGAAAACGGCGAGGGCACCGCCAGCGAGCAAAGCCCTGCGCTTCCAGACGGTCGTCAATGCCATCAACCGGCGAACCACGTGCCGAGCATCCAGATACCCATGCCAAACATGATGACGTTCTCGGACAGCGAAATCGCACCCAGAGGCACATTCGAGCCGCCGCCGACGCAGGCACAGGTCAGTTCGCGCTTGTCGATATAGACCGCCTTGAACACGCTCCAGCCGCCGATGGCACCGATGAAAATACCGACTGGGGCGACGAGCCAGATCAGCGCGCTACCGGTGCCGATCAGGGCCATCATACCGACACCGGCGTAAAGCTCCGCAAAGGGATAGGCGTAGCCGTATGGGACGTATCGTTGGGCCAGCAGATCATAGCCGAGGAAGCCGTTAACGAAGCCCTCGACGTCCTGCAATTTCTGGATGGCGAGCGCGACCATCGACGTGGCGAAGAACCACTTGAGCCAGGTCAGGATCGGGAAGCCGTCGTAGAGGTTCAGCACGATCGCCAGTGCCATGAGCGCCGTGCTGGCAAAGATCGCGATGACCGGGGTGTAGGTCGTGTCGCCCTTGCCGAGAACGCGGTAGCCGAAATGCTTCTTCAGATCGGAGTAGCCACCGACCCGTTCGCCGTCGATGAAGGCCTGCGGCGTTGTCTTGACGTCGTGGGCCTGCATGAATGCATCGACGTCGTCGCGGCTTTCCAGCAGGTTGTCATCGACCTCGTATCCCTTGCGCTGCAACATCGAGAGAGATTTGAGGCCGAAGGGGCAAAGATGCCCGGGCATCGCCATGCGGTAGAGCGAGGCGGTTTTCGCGGCACCTTTGCTTTTTTCGCGGGCAATGTCGGGGCTGTCGATCATGTCGGTTGCGGTCATTTTCTGTCCTTTCCAATCAGCGTGAGTTGCGAACGAAGTAGACGATTCCGGCGATCAGAAAGATGACGACGAGCAGGGCAATCAGCCCCATGCCGCCCATCATCCAGCCTGCGCCGTCGTGCATTTCGCCATTCATCATTTGTCAGCTTCCTTATTCTGCTCGAGGCGTACCTGCGGGCGCATCCCCGCCTGCCTCGATATCCGCGATGTATCGCTTCATTTCCGCGATCTCGCCGCGCTGCGCCTCGATAATCGCATCGGCCAGCTCACGGACGCGTGGGTCGGATATGTTCGCCCGTTCGCTGGTCAGGATCGCGATGGAATGGTGCGGAATCATCGCCTTCATCCAGGCGATGTCGCCCACTGTGTCCTGCGATCGTACGAGGTAGACACCGGCGGCAAAGGCGATGGCTGCGCCTACGAAGATCGCGATGTTGGTTTTCCGGTTGGAATACATGCCGAGCATGAAGGCGAGCATGATGATCGCCATCATTCCACCCATGTAGAGGGCCATCCAGGCCCTCGTCTGCGAAAAGAAGACGTGATCGAGCGCGTAGGTGTTGAGATACATCAGGCCATACATCACCACTGTCGAGGTGCCGATCATGGCGAGGAACCGGCCATAGCCGCTGCCCTTGCCTGTTTTGCTATCGTGATGCGAACCGTGTGAAACCATTGTAGTGTCGCCCCGACGTGCCATTGTTTGTCTCTTCAATATACCCATATGGGGTATACAACCGGAATGTCAGCCCATTGGTTCCGAAAAAGGAGCGCCGCCTCATGAAGGCCAACAAGGACAAGACACTGGACCGCCTGTCGCGGCTCGAAGGACAGGTGCGCGGTGTCGCCAAGATGGTCGAGAGCGACCGCTACTGCATGGACATCCTGGCACAGACGGCAGCGATCCGGTCGGCGGTGCTGGGCGTCGAGAAGCTGGTTCTGGAGAACCACGCCGCACATTGTGTCGAATCCGCGATTGCGAGCGGCGATCCCGAAGAACAGCGCGCCAAGTATGACGAGCTGATCGGGCTTTTGCAGAAAGCATCTCGCTAGGCATTTTCAATCGAGCGCCTGCCCACGCTGGAGTATCGCGGCCAGGGCCAGTGCCAGCAGTACGTCGATCCCGAGACAGAACGGTCCCCACCAATCCGGCGCGGGGTTCGCTATGACCGATCCGGCAAATACGTCGAATATTCCGTGCCCGAGCAGCGCGGCGACCAGAAGCCAGGACGAGGTGCGGGCACCGATGATCGCCAGTGCCGCAAAGCCCGCAGCCAGACCGGTATGGACGACGATTTCCAGCGTGTTGCCCGACTGGATCGCGAAGACCACATAGAAGGACGCGATAGCCACCATAGCCGTGGCCCAAGTTCCGCGCTGGTTCATCACCCTGCCGATTGCCATGAGCGCCACTGTGGCACCGCCGAGACCTATTCCGGCCAGAAGGGGCACCCAAAAGATCATTCTGGACGGTTCCGCTCCATAACATCATGCCGGTCACGGATGTCCCGCGGCCAGGTCGATTTGATGTAGCTGAGGACGGCGATGATCTCGTCATCCGTCAGAACATCCTCATATATGGGCATGTTGGATTCGTAGTCGGGATCGCCGATCAGAGCGCCGGCCCCGTATTTGGTTAGACGAAACAGTGTGTCGCCGTCATGGTGCCACGTATGCCCCGTTGCATTGTGGGGCGGTGCGGGAAGCCGCCCGTCCGCCCCGGGCGCGCGCCAGTTCGGCTGACCTTCGAGGTTCGCACCGTGGCAGGCCGCGCAGTTATCAGCGTAAACCTCCTGCCCACGGGCCACCACGTCCGGGTCTAAGGGATAGAGTGTGGTTCCGGCCGGTGCGGACGTTCCCCACGAAAAGGCGAGGACAGCGGCTCCCGCAAGAACTGCTGCCCCGATGCCAAGTGCCACAGCCCGGTTCACAGACCTGCCTGATAGAAGACCTCGCCTTCACCGGCATCGCCGCCAAAGGCCATCACGTCATAGCGCGCGGTTGGATCGTTCCCCATGCCGGGGGAGCCGCCGGGCATTCCAGGCACCGCGATCCCGGTGATCTCCGGGCGTTCTTCGAGCAGCTTGGCAAGGGCCGCGAACGGGACGTGGCCCTCGACCACGTAGCCGTCGATCATGGCGGTATGGCAGGCCCACATCGTTCCGGGCACATCGTTTTTCAGCTTCACGCTGGTCACATCACGGGTATCCGTGACCTCGATGTCGTAGCCTTCCTCGCGAGCCAGCGCGACCCAGGCGCCGCAGCAGCCGCAGGTCGGGCTTTTGGTCACGTGCATCGTGCCGTGATCGGCCATGCCAGCATAGCTGTCCGCATGGGCCATCCCGACAGCGCCAAATGAGGCGAGGCCAAGCGCAAGTGCTGCGGCAGGAGCCAAGGCGAGTAGTGTCTTGATCGGTTTCATGTCTTTTCCTCTCGACAGGAATACGCAAGGGCGAAGCCCGTTCAGGTGTGAATGCAGATTTGGAAGCCGCGCCCCGGAGCACGCGAAACGCATTACACAGCGCGGGGCGGGTCGAGAGGACCGGAAGGCTCGATACCCGTCAGCAACGGGACGGCACCCATTTGCAGGTCCTCCCAGGCGGTCGGGGCCACATCATTCAGGTCTGCACCGGGAAGCAACGCTGGAAGAACATGGCAGGTGGGAGAGCGCTCGCTGCTTTCCGAACAACAGATAGGCTGATCGTCGGTCGCTTTATCCATCGTCATATGGCTATGCTCAACAACAGCCGCATGGCCCGCGTCCATTACCCCGAAAACCGAAGCGGACAGCGTTACCACGACGACGAGAAGAAGCCGGACCAAACCCATGTTCTATACCTAGATGGGGTATGCGGATCTTTGCAAGCCAAAGCTGCGTTACATCCTGTCGCGGGTGTCAGTGTCCGTGCCCATCTTCACCACGCGCCAACATCAGATGATGTTCACGATGATGATCCTGGCTCGCCATCAATCCGAAGAACCCCAATCCGCTAATCCGGGCGATTACGGCGGGATCGTCGCTGGTCACGCGCAGCGCGAAGCCGTTTTCTCGTTCCGAGACTTCTACTGTCCAGCGATCATCCCGCGTGAGTTGCGCGGCATGGGCTGGAATCATGCGCCGGAGGGTGGCTAGCGTATCCGCATTGCCCGTTGCCAGCGCAGACAACCCATCTGGCAACGCCGTCTCCGTAACCTGTGTTTCCAAGACCAGCCGATCCATATCGACCAAATGTGCCCGCAGGCCCACCAAATCGACTTGTGACCAGTCCGTGTCAGGGTCGGCTTCCAGCACCCGCACGACTTCGGAGAGCGCCGCGAAGGCCCCTTGCCCTGGCTCGGTCAGCACACCGCTGTCGGCCAAGTTGCTTTGACCATGCGCCGCTTGATCCATTCCCCCACCGTGATCGGAGTGTATTGTTTGCGCCAAGGCGATGGCCGCGCCACCGACAATGACCGTCGCGGCCAGGATTACTTTCAATCGCATCGTCATTCCTCGCTCGGATGTGGCAGCACCCTACCGGCTGTGCGTGGAAGCTCGTATGATTTCTATCATGTCTGATTGGCAGCACTTATTCGATGACGCTCCGCTTCGCACTCTTGAGCAGGGGACGGTTCTGTTCCGGCGGGAGGATCGTGTCAGGTCAATGTATCTTGTAGGGTCCGGCGCGGTTGCGCTGGAACGCCCGATGAAAGACGGAACCGCACTCACCCTGCATACTGCGACGGCAGGCACCGCGCTGGCCGAGGCATCCCTGTTCGCAGAGACGTATCACTGTGATGCGGTTGCGCGGACGCCTGCTCAGATCGCAACCATGCCTCGTGCCGATTTTCTGGCGGCATTGCGGGATGAACCGAACGCGGCTCTGAGCCTTATCGAAACCCATGCCCGAGAGGTCCAGGCACAGCGGGCGCGCATCGAGATTCTGCGCCTGCGCCGTGTTACTGACAGGCTGGACGCATGGCTGGACCTTCACGGAGAGCCAGAGAAGGGTGAGTGGATCAGGGTTGCCGACCAGATCGGTGTATCGCCGCCCGCGCTCTATCGGGAATTGGCCCGGCGACGGACCTAAAACAGGCCGTTGAGAAGCAGCGCGGGGCGCCGAGGAGTTGGACCGGGCGTGGTCGGCATGTCGGCTGTAAATGTGGCAGAGCTGTAACAGGTCACGTCAGTGAATTAATCTTATTCCAATTATTCTATCAGTTGGTCTGCGTAAGGGTTCGTTGAGGCGAATGGGTTGTTGGTAAAAACATTTCACAACGCATCATTGGACCAACTCCACTGTTGCGTGCGCCAACCGGACAATCACTGCGCCTGCCGCCCGCCCGCCTGTCTCCCTCGACGTTTCGTTCCACGCAATCCACACATCCGCGCCTGACGCGACCATGCGCGGAAAGCCAATCGTCCGACCCGTGCGGACGAGGGTCAGCGCAACCGGTGTGCCGCAGCCATTCGGCGGTGTGGCGCGGCAGACAAGAACGGCTTCGCCTGCGGCGCTCCGCTCGACCCAGCTGAAGAGTGCCGTGCCATCGGACAATTGTACCACGTCCACCCCGCCGAAGGGCGCGCCGAGGTCGATGCCCATCGGTTGTCCGAAACTCGCACCCTGGTCGTCGGAGAAAGCCATCTTGACAGCAGGAATGCCGTTCGCCGCCGTGAACCACACCAGAGCGACCCGGCTGCCATGGGCGTCGATAGCGGGACCGTTCACGGGGCAGCCAGAAATCTCCCAGCCGTCACCACTGATCCCGACGGGTTCGGACCAGACTCCATCGACCTGGCGCACCAGGGAAATGTCCCTGATTTCGTCCACCGTCCTGTCGCGATAGGCTAGGAGGACCGTGCCGTCGTCCAGTGCTACTGCCGTAGTCTGGCAACAGGTGCAGGTCCGGTCGTCGAGCAGGACCTCTTTTGCAAGCTCACCGTTGGCGGCAAGCGTCGTGGCGCGCAGCTGCATGGCATCCTCCCCGGCCTCGGCGGCACTCTGGCTGTCGCCGGTGTCGTGGTTTCGCCCGTCGAGCCACATTGCCATGATCCCGCCGGACCCGTCGGGCACCATCGACACGAAGCCGTGCTGTCGCTCCGTCCCGTCCCGTTGCGGGACGATCCCTGCACCCCATGTGGCACCGTTATCTTGCGACAGGGAAATATTGGTGTCGTAAGCATAGTAGCTGTCGCCGTTCATTCTCGACCAATTGATGGCGAGCGTTCCATCCGGCAACGCCGCTACCAAGGGAAAATCGGCATAATTGATGAACAGGTCATCACCCTCCACGACCGTGACCGGTTGCGACCATTCAGATCCGTCCAGGATCGCGGTCCTGACGGCGGCGTGAACCGGCCCGTCCGTCTCGATCCAGGACATCAGAACGCGGCCATCGGGCATAATGGCAAGGGACGGACCTTCCGCGTTCAGTGCGGCCGGGGTGTCAATTTCTTCACTGAACACGAACACTTGTGCCGCAGCCGATACACTGGAAAGCATCAAAAGAAAGACGCCTAGAACGTTAAAAAATACAGGATGACGCATTAGACTGACCATTCGTATGTCACGGATTATCATAGTCGATAGTTTCGATGTGGACGGAAAATACCACAATGAACCGCACCGGATCTGACGGAAGCTCCAACTCCTGAGTAGGACGGAGCATCATGAGCAAGACAACGAACAAGTGTTTCGCCGAGGTGCGCGAGCGCGCGGTCTGGATGGTCCCTGAGCGTGGCATAGAGCAGCAGGTTGTGGGCGGCATGTATCGCCCGGAGCCTCACTCGATAGGACGCTGCACATCTGTCGGTCGGCTTAGACATCGGTGAAAGGCTTTTGGGTTCTTGGTTTCAGTAAATTTCGCCGCAGGCGTCATGATGCTAACGCCGTAGAGTGGCACTGGACAGGGAACTGGCAGCATAGCTGTCAGTATCTCGATTCAGTACTTTTGTGGTAGTCAATGCGCAGACCGGCGAATTTCTTCGCTCCAAGGCAAAATGCCTAGGGCGGTTTTCAGGACGATTTCACATACCTACAGCGGGTATGTTGACAAGGATGCATAGCCTTTCTAGATCAAAGTCTATGAACACGCTTGTCGCCCTTCTGAAGCTGATCCGCATGACCATGGTACTTGCCGTGGTCACGGTTCTTGCACTTGGGGCATTGGCCGCACCCTTGTCGGCCGCGCACGCTTACCATGCCTCGACGTCTGCTGATGATGGGATGACGCACGCTGTTCATGAAGTAGGGACCTGCTCCGCCGACCACGTGCTAGATTCGCATGATGCAGGCGACGGATCCTGCTGTGTCGGCACTTGCACGACGATCCTTGGAGTTGCTCCGAGCGCGCATGTCACTGTTGGCCGGATCAGCGAGATTGAACCGTCCGATAATCGGATTTTCGCGCAAGCCAATACCATCGAATTCATTCGTCCGCCGCGTTTCTGATCCCATGATCGTGGCCCCCATGGGGCCTGACATCGGATTCTGATCCCGCAACGTCGGGATTTGCTTGAGACGAGCAGGACAGTTCATGACCATCAAGTTACTCACCGCCGGGGCGATGCCCTTGGTGCTGGCAGCATGCAGTGCCGCCACCCCTTTGCCGGATACCAGCTTTCTGGTCGCGCCCGCAGCCCCGACGGTTGCCCCTCGATAAACCGGATATTCCAACCCCATTCGCAACTACACCATGCGGCCTGTGGTCGATCCGGCCGACTGGCGCGAATCCAACCAGTCACAGGAAGGTCAATAATGGCGTTCCTGAAAATGACTATCGCTGCGTTACCGTTCGCTCTTGGTGCCTGCGCAGCAACGATACCGGCTGGGATTACGACACCAGGCGCTGGATTTGGACTCGTCGCGAGCAAAACGCAGGTCGCGACCGGAAAGCGTTCCGTCTGGTTGCAGAACGCGTCGCAAGCGCAGCAGGTGGCGCGGGACGTCCATGCTATGACGCATCGGAAAACCATTTCGGCAGACACTGCCGTACAGGTGGCACTCTTTAACAATCGCGGCCTTCAGGCGTCCTATGCCGCAATTGGGCTTTCGGCAGCCGAAGTCTGGCAGCAAGCAACACCCGAGAATCCTATCGTATCCGTGGGTCTCCTCGGCATCGGCGCTCCCGAACTCGGGTTGTTCCGGGCTCTTGAATCCGTGGTTGCCGTGAATCTGCTGGATGCGCCGACGCGGAAGCGGCGGGTCGCGGTCGCGCAAGCCGACTATCAACGCGCGCAGATGCAAGCGGTTGTCGATACCCTGTCTCTGGCGGCCCAGACGCGCACGGCCTGGATTGATGCAGTGGCCGCGTTCGAGACGGTCGCACTTCTGAATGAGGCGTCCAAGACAGCGGATGCGTCGTCCGAGCTTGCAGCCAGGCTTGGACAGACGGGTGCCTTGAACCGGGCCGGATAGGCGCGCGAGCAGGTCTTTGATGCCGAACTCGCCGCGCAGACGGCCGAGGCGCGGCTGGCAGCGGCATCCGCCAAGGAGCAACTGACGCGCCTCATGGGGCTATGGGGGACGGAAGTGGATTACTTCGTGCCCGACGCACTCCCATCCCTGCCGGGCAGCCTTCGCTCAACCGCCGGAATTGAGGCACGCGCCCTTCAGAACCGGGTCGATCTTGAAGTTGCACGGCTGAGTCTCGCCGCAACTGCTGCGGCCTACGGACTAACCGATGCAACCCGGGTTCTTACGGACCTGGAAGTGATCGCCGGGGCGGAACTGGAACGCGAGGCCGAAGACGGCGAGATCGAGAAGGAAGTGACGCCGCAGGTCGAGCTGGAATTCCAAATCCCGATCTACGACAGCGGCAAAGCAAGGCTGCGGAAGGCCGAACTTTCCTATCTGCAAGCGGCGAACGTGCTGGCCGAAACGGCCGTCACAGTGCGCTCGGAGGCGCGGGTCGCCGAAACGCAGTACCGAGGCACTCATGCCATTGCACGACAATACCGGGATGTCGTCCTGCCCCTTCGCGAGATCATCAACGAGGAATCCCTTCTCGCCAACAATGGCATGATCGCCAGTACCTTCGAGCTTTTGGTCGATGTGCGCGAAGGCTTGGGAAGCGAACTCGACGCGGCGGAGGCCAAGCATCAGTTCTGGCTCGCTGCGGCCGGTTTGCAGACTGCGATTTACGGCGGGAATGCCGGCGGTGGCGGCGAGGGAGGCGGTGGCGTCGACCTCGGCGGCGACGGCGGAGCCGGACACTGAACCCTGACACTTATTCAAAGGAACGAAACGATGCTCAACAGACGTCAACTTCTCGGTACCGGAGTGGCAGGTGCTACTCTGGTTTCCACTCAGGCCTGGTCCCAGACCTCGAACCGCAGTCTGCCGGAAGCCGCGCTGACAAGCGCGTCGGGCACTCAGACCCCCGTCGCCCCCACCACCGGGGTCGATTACAATCCCGTGGTCACACTTAACGGATGGACCCTGCCGTTCCGAATGAAGGACGGTGTGAAGGAATTTCACCTCGTCGCAGAACCGGTAGAGCGTGAACTGGCCGAAGGCACCACTGCATATCTCTGGGGCTACAACGGGACCTCCACTGGCCCGACCATCGAGGCCGTGGAAGGCGACCGGGTTCGCATCTTCGTCACCAACCGCCTTCCCGAACCGACCTCTGTTCATTGGCACGGACAGATCCTGCCCTCGGGCATGGACGGCGTGCACGGCCTGAGCGGTCCGGGCATTCCAACCGGAAAGACCTACGCTTACGAGTTCGACCTGCTGAAGTCGGGCACGTTCATGTACCACCCCCACGCCGACGAGATGGTGCAGATGGCAATGGGGATGATGGGTATGTTCGTCGTTCACCCCAAGGACCCGACCTTCCGCCGTGTCGATCGCGACTTCCTGATCATGCTGAATGCCTTCGACATCGATCCGGGAACCTATGTTCCGCGCATCATGGAGATGACGGATTTCAATCTGTGGACGTGGAACAGCCGCATCTTCCCCGGAATCGATCCGCTGGTTGTCAGCCAAGGGGATGATGTGCGTGTGCGCGTCGGCAACCTGACGATGACGAACCATCCGATCCACATGCACGGATACGACTTCAAGGTCTCTTGCACCGATGGTGGTTGGGTGCCGCCGGAAGTCGCTTGGCCCGAGGTCTCCATCGATATTCCGGTGGGCGCGATGCGCGCCTTCGATTTCAAGGCGGACCACTTGGGCGACTGGGCGATCCACTGCCACAAGTCGCACCACACAATGAACGCGATGGGACACGATATCCCGACGTTCATCGGGGCCGACAAGACGGCCGTGACACAGAAGATCCGTCAGGTGCAGCCCGAATATATGCCGATGGGTACCGCTGGCATGGCCGACATGGGCAAGATGGAGATGCCGATCCCCAAGAACACCGTTCCGATGATGAACGGCTGGGGAAAGTACGGGCCGATCGAGATGGGCGGCATGTTCTCGGTCGTGAAGGTTCGCCAAGGAATTGCGGCGGGCGACTACTCCGACCCCGGCTGGTACGACAGCCCGCCGGAAACCACGGTGGCCGAATGGACCGGCGACGTGCCCGCGCCTGTCGAAGTTACCGATGCGGCCACCCGTTACACCGATCTGTCAAAGATCAGCGGCTGAGAAACCAAAGAGCAGTAGTGAGGAGTCTTACGATGAAGAAGACACTTGTTGCGGTCGCCATGCTCGGAGCGCTTGCCGCTCCGGGCATGGCACTTGCAAACGGCTATCACCGGGGCGCCCACGACGGCCCGGTGCTCCACGCCGGAAACGTGCCGATCGGGTATCCCGGCGAACCCGCGCTGATTGATCGGACCATCCGCGTGTCGATGGTCGATGCCTCCGATCATGTCATGGGTTTCAATCCGGACGCGATCGAAATCGCGCACGGCGAGACTATCCAATTCGTCCTTACGAACGAAGGATCCGGGCCCCACGACTTCGTAATGGCGACGCCCGGGGAAATCGCGGATCACCGCGATGAGATGCAAGGCTTCGATGACATGCGTCATGAGGCTGACTATGCCGTTCGGGTCGAGCCCGAAGAGACCCGGACACTCATCTGGACATTTGCGAACGAAGGAGACTTCGAATTCGCCTGCCTGATTCCCGGCCATTACGAGGCAGGAATGCACGGTCCCCTGACCGTCGACTAACCTCCCAACACAATCCTCAACATCCAGAAGGAAAAACTATGAGAAAAACGATAATTCTCTCGGCAGCAATGCTGTCACTGACCGCTCCGGTTTTCGCTGCGGGCAAGCATGAGGGCGGCCACGACGACGCTGAGATGGCGATCGGCATGCCTGCGGATGCGGACCAGGCCAGCCGGACGGTGGAGGTCTCGATGCTCGAAACCGATGATGGCGAAATGCTGTTCGAGCCGCGTAAGCTCACTTTTTCGGAGGGAGAAACGGTCCGTCTCGTGATCACCAATGATGGAGAGCAGGAACACGAATTCGTCCTCGACACCGCCGAAGCCAATCAGGAGCACAAGGAACTGATGGCAAGGTTCCCTGAAATGGAACACGACGATCCGAACGCCGTCCGGCTTCAGTCGGGCGAAGAGGGCGAAATCGTCTGGACCTTTGCGAACGAGGGTGAGTTCGAGTTTGCCTGCCTCATCCTCGGTCACTACGAGGCAGGCATGCACGGTCCCGTCGTGGTCGAGTGAACAACCCTACTTCCCCTATCATACTAAGGAAAACAACATGAAGAAACTATTCATCTCGACTCTCTCCGCGACCGCATTTGCCGTTGCTGCGACCTCGTCCATGTTGCTGGCGGCGGAGCCGACATTCACCAAAGGCAGTGTGAAAGCGCTAGATGCCGAAGCCGGAAAGGTGACGATCATCCACGAAGAACTCGTAGATCTCGACATGCCCGCCATGACAATGGTGTTTCGCGCGGACGAGGAAACCCTCGCACGCATGGCCGAAGGTCAGGACATCGAATTCGTTGCGGATCGCGTCGAAGGCAAGCTCACAGTCGTAGAGCTAAAGTAGCAGAAAAAGTGCAGGAAGCCGGTCGCGACCGGCTTCCTGCACATGAAACGAACGTCATCTAGAATGGACTTGTCATGCCACGTTCCGGTCATGATGCGATCCGTAAAATTCTGGACCGTTTGAGAGCGTAGTTTTCGGCAATTTTTCCTGGCTGGAAGAGGAGCGGAATTCCGCGACGAAGTAACCCGCCATCCTATGGTATCCAACGGAAAGCCAAAGCCGCCATTCATCCGCTCCGCAGCTTCGGTCAAAAAGGGCTCGAAGCCGACCTTCGCTGCCCGTCGCTGCAAAGTCAGCTATGCGGAACTTGCCGTCGTTGAGCCAGATTACTCGAATGACCGGTTCAGCAGTCCGAAACAAATACGGAGACAATCCCCTTCAATTTATGAGCAACAGTATTGAGATTTCCGAGCGGCGGAAGATATTACTGGATTTCTTTAGATCGGTTCCCAGGGAGATGCGTTCGCACATGTCTCCAGAGAATCCTCACAATTTTCTGATCGCGGAGCCTTGAACCTCTAGCTGGTGTAGGTCCCATCCTACTGCAAAGTGTCTCGAATTCTTCGGCGACACCGAGCTAAATATTGAAGAGGGAAGCAAAGCATGCTGACAAGACGCCATTTCATTGCAACGAGTTCCGCGCTGTTTTCGGCTGCGGCAGCAGGTCCCGCTCTTTCGAGCACCCAGCCGACTGCAGCGGAAAAGGCTGCTTGGGACGCGCAGGTGACACCGCCGGGCTTTGATCCGGCGACCTCCAATCCGTGGGGTCTGGACCCGCGGTTCCTGCCACAACGGGTCGTTGCGAACGACGGGCTGACTCCGGGCGACATCCATGTCGATGCAGTAGCGCGGTATCTCTATCATATCGAGGAAGGTGGGACTGCGATGCGCTATGGGGTGGCCATCGGGCGGGGCGATCTTTACGAGCCGGGCACCTACACGATCAAGCGCAAGGTCGAGTGGCCGCACTGGACGCCAACCCAGTCGATGATCGAGCGCGAGCCCGAAGTCTATGCGCAGTACGAGGATGGAATGGAACCGGGTCCGAGCAATGCCTTGGGGTCGCGGGCGCTCTATCTCTATGTCGGAGACCGGGATACCTATCTGCGGATCCACGGTACGCCTTATCCACGGTCTATCGGTTCGCGGGCAAGTTCAGGGTGCGTCCGCATGGTTATGGCACACATCAACCAGCTTTACCCAAAGGTCGAGCTCGGTTCGACCGCGTATCTTTACTCGGCCGACGACAGCGTATCCCCGCGCAGTTGAAGGCGCAAAACCACGGCTTCCGGCGCGAAATGTCGTCGGAAGTCGTCCGATCAGACCGTTGCGAGCCATCCGGTAGTGGTGGTCACGTTTCAGAAGGTGCGCAAATCTGTTGGCCACCCGGCGTGCGAAGCGGGAGTTCTGTTGTTTCGACACGGCCGGAATGGCGATACCAGTAGCACCCGTCTTCGGGTCTCAGCCGCGCCGAGGCAACATCCTGGTCAGATGCCGCCAAGCCAAAAAGTTGGGCCTGAAGCGCCTCTTGCTGACGTGTCTCGCGGGCTGTGCCATCAAGTGTCGAACACGCACCAAGGGCGAGCGTTGCCACAGCAAAGGTTATCGGTCTGAAGCGCATGGCCATTTCCCCGTCGTTTTCCGATTTGGAGATAACCTTTTCCATCCTCGCACTCGATGAACAACGCCAAAAACACGATTGGGTCTTGAAGCTCTAGCTACTGTAGGAGCTATCTCAATGGCTGAACTCTCAAGTTTAGAGGTCCGCCAATGCCTTCCGACCCCCATGTTCACGATCACGTCACCGCACATCGGCAAGAGATGGTTGGTTGTTGCGGCAACGCACACGATGACGAAGGGATGGCGACAACCGCGACGACCCCGGGCGATGGGCGCAACTTCCAGGTGTTCGGTCTCGATTGCGCAGAGGAGATCGCAATTCTCAATCGCGTTGTCGGACCCGAGATCGGCGGCAAGGAGCATTTGGCCTTCGACGTCATCAACGGGCGCATGACCGTTCTGGACAGCGCCAAACCCGTCACAGACGACCGGGTTGCGGAACTGGTGGCAAGCACCGGCATGACGGCCCGGCCATGGGATGCCGAAACGGCTTCGCAAGATCAGGCAGCCCATCTTTCCCGTCAGAAACGATTTACTATGCTCAGCGGCGGTCTCTGGGCTGCAGGGTTCCTGTGGCACCTGATCGAGACCGGGCTGGGTGGTGCGGTCGGCATATTTTCTGGCCATGGCAATGCTCCGATGCCATTGATCGAGGCAGGTCTGTTTGGAATCGCGATCCTGTTCGGTGTCTGGCTGGTTGCGCCCAAGGCTTGGTCTTCAGCGAGAAGGCTTTCGCCGGACATGAACCTGCTGATGGTCGTGGCGGTCGCGGGTGCGATCGGCCTGGGCGAGTTCTTCGAGGCGGCAACTGTGGCCTTCTTCTTCTCGCTTTCCCTCTATCTCGAAAGCTGGAGCGTCGGCCGGGCGCGCAATGCGGTCTCGGCCCTTTTGGACCTTGCGCCGCCGACGGCGCGACTGATCCGGGCGGACGGCACCGAGGCGGACGTTCCGGCGACAGATGTCGCTATCGGGGACCGTTTCATCGTGCGTGGCGGTGATCGCATCGCGCTTGACGGAGAGGTGACAGACGGTGCCGGCGCGGTCGATCAAGCCCCCATCACCGGCGAAAGCGCGCTGGTCGCCAAGGAACCCGGCGACGAGGTCTATGCCGGCACGATCAATGGCGAAGGCACGCTGACCGTGCGCGCGACGAAACTTGCATCTGATACGGTGCTGGCAAAGATCATCCGCATGGTCGGCGACGCTCATGCCCGCCGCGCGCCGGTAGAGCAATGGGTGGCGAAATTCGCGCGCATCTACACGCCCGTGGTCATGGCAATTGCGGTCGCGATCGCGCTTTTACCGCCGCTTCTCTTCGGTGGCGCCTGGGACTCCTGGTTCTACAATGCCCTGGTGCTCCTGGTCATTGCCTGCCCCTGTGCTCTGGTGATCTCGACACCTGTGTCGATCGTCGCCTCGCTGACCGCGTCGGCGAGGGCGGGCGTGCTGATCAAGGGCGGTGCCTATGTCGAGGCACCGGGCCGGACGACGGCGCTGGCAATGGATAAGACCGGCACGATCACGATGGGCGAGCCGGAGGTGGCGGGCATCCACACCATAGGTCAGGTAAGCGAAACCGAACTCCTGTCCCTCGCAGCCGCACTGGAAGCGCGCTCGTCGCACCCGCTAGCGCGCGCGATCCTGGACCGCGCCGCAAGCGATGGTCTGACCGTCACCGCAGCGGACGAGACGCGTACAGTGCCCGGCCGGGGTCTGGAAGGGCAGTCTGATGGACGGTCGATTTGGCTGGGCTCCGACCGCTTCGCCGAGGAGAAAGGCCACGGCAAAGCGATCCCCGGCGACTTGCGGACCCGTATCGAAGCCAGCGGATCCACGCTCGTCGCAGTGGGTGACGATACCGGGGTCGTCGGCGTCCTGGAGCTGCGCGACCGGATCAGGCCGGATGCAAAGGGCGTCATCGCCGCGCTGCATGCGCAGGGCGTGAAGACCATCGTCATGCTGACCGGAGACAACGAACGCACCGCGCGTGCCGTCGCGGCCGAAGTCGGGATCGACGAGGTCCGAGCCGAGCTTCTGCCGGAGGACAAGGTCACGGCCATCGAGGAACTGGTGGCCACTCACGACATGGTTGCGATGATCGGTGACGGTGTGAACGACGCGCCGGCGATGGCGCGGGCGCATTACGGCATCGCCATGGGGGCTGTCGGCTCTGATGCGGCAATCGAGACAGCAGATATCGCGCTGATGACCGACGACATCGCCCGGGTTCCGTGGTTGATCGGTCATTCGCGCCGCACCATGTCGATCATTCATCAGAATATCGGCATTTCTCTGGCGACGAAAGCCGCGTTCGTCGTGGCCACTGCCTTCGGATTAGCGTCGATGTGGGGGGCCATCGCGGCCGATGTGGGCGTGTCGCTTTTGGTGGTGGCCAACGCCCTGCGACTGCTGAACGCTGCCGAACGCAAGTCACCCCCGAAAGGTGGCGAGCCGGTGGGCGAACGCATGGCACAGGGCGCGCTGGCGCACGGACATTGATCCGCACGCATTCTTGTGGCTTATCCGACGAAGTAGAGAACCTCGAAAACGGGGCATCCATCGATGCAGTATATCAGACTCACGAGACGGATCGCGCTGCTTGGCGCTGCGGCCACGCTTCTGTCGGCCTGTGCGACCAAGTTCCGCAGCTATGATGGCCCTCAGGTTTCACGCCTGCGGCTTTTCAAGGGAAGACGGTTGCTCGTTCTCGATGGCGCCGAAGGGCCCCTGCGCACCTATCCCATCGGACTGGGTTTCGCACCGATCGGTCACAAACAGTTCGAAGGAGACGGACGGACGCCTGAGGGATCGTATGTCATCGACCGACGCAATCCCGACAGCCTGTTCCACCTGTCGATCGGTATCTCCTATCCGAACGCGCAGGACCGGGCCTTCGCCGCCACTGAAGGCAAATCGCCCGGGGGCGACATCTTCATTCACGGCGGGCCGCGGCCCGGGATCGACCCGGTCGACAAGCGCGACTGGACGGCGGGCTGCATTTCGGTGACGGATCGGCAAATCGAGGAAATCTACGCCATAGTGCGGGATGGAACACCTATCGAAATTTATTCCTGACCAACCCTCGAGCTGTTCCCGTGCCGCTCGAAGACAGATGCCAAAAGCAGCAGCGCGACGCCGCAGACCACAAAGACATCCGCCAGATTGAAGGCGGGCCAGTGCATTTGCCCAGCATAGAAATCCAGGAAGTCAGTGACCCCGCCGAAGCGCACGCGGTCGATGACGTTGCCGAGCGCGCCGCCGATGATCGCCCCATAGGCCAATGCCTCGATCCGGCTGTCCGAGCGGTACAACATGATGGCCAGCCAGAGGCAGATACTCGAGGCAAGAAGCGAGAGACCCCACCATGGCGTACCGCCAAGCATGCCGAACGTCACGCCGTCGTTGCGCCCGAAGACAAGGTTGAAGCCCGGAAAAACGGCAATTTCGGAGCCCAAGGCATCGGCATTTGCGACGACAACTGCCTTAGTTGCCTGATCGGCGATGATGGCGGTAATCGCGCTGGTCAGGCCCAGAGCACGCGGGCTGTTCATACTCGTCATGATCTTATCCAAGCCAGACATCGAGGAACAGCATGAGAACCAGCCCGACCGACAGGCCAAGGGTCGCGCGGTTCTGGTTGCCGCTTCGGTGGGTTTCGGGAATGATCTCGTGGCTGATAACGTACAGCATCGCACCGGCCGCGAAGGCGAGACCCCAGGGCAGAAGCGGTTGCGAAAGGCTGATGATGCCCGCGCCGATAAGCCCGCCGACAGGTTCGACCATCCCGGTCAGAGCAGCGATGCCCCACGCACGCCACTTCGAATAGCCTTCGCCCAGTAGCGAAACCGCCACCGCGAGCCCTTCGGGCGCGTTCTGCAGGCCGATCCCGAGCGCGAGCGGCAGGCCGCCGGAAAGGCCGTTGGCACCGAAGCCGACCCCGACGGCGAGGCCCTCGGGGAAGTTGTGGATCGTGATCGCGAAGATGAACAGCCACACACGCCTCAGGGCGACCGCGTCCGGCCCCTCCCGGCCCGTCGAGAAGTGCTCGTGCGGTAGCTTCTCGTTCAACATAGCGACCGCGCCCATACCGAGCAGGATCGCGACACAGACAATGGCGGCTGGCGCGGCACCGTTCTCGAACTGACCTTCGGCCGCGTCCAAGGCCGGGATGATCAGCGAGAAGAACGACGCGGCCAGCATGACGCCGGCTGCAAAGCCGAGCGACAGGTCCCTGGTGGCCCGCGATGGGATACGACCGAACAGCACCGGTACTGCGCCGATTGCGGTCAGCGAACCGGCCGCGAGGCTTCCGAAGAAGCCTAGCGCTATCGGAGATAGGGATTCCAAATCAGATTTCCTTCCGAAGGCCTTGGGTCAGTTGCCGGGATAGCTGGCAAAAACCTCGGTCGAGCCATCTTTATTGATCAGAAAGACATCGTATGCATCGCGACGACTGCCCTGATCCATGCCCGGGGACCCCAGCGGCATCTTTGGTACGGCGAGGCCCACGGCCTCCGGGCGTTCCTCAAGCAATCTGGATATGTCCGCAGCCGGGACATGGCCTTCGATCACGTAACCATCGATCAGGCCCGTATGGCAGGACACCATCCGCTGAGGAACGCCGTTGTCGAGCTTGAAGCGGACAAGAGATCCACCGAACATGTTGTGCCCGGTCGTCTCGAAGCCGTTTTCGTCGAGATGGTTCATCCAGGCGACACAGCAGCCGCAGCTGTTGGTCTTGTAGACCTCGATCTGCGATTGCTCTGCGGAAACCTTCGCAACGGGAAAAAATGAGAGGGCGAATGACAGGACCATGATCGGTCGTTTCATTGGTTAAAGCCTTTCGTGTGAGGTTTCTGCAAGCAAGGCCGCGAGTTGTTCGTTAAGAAGAGCCCGTGCCGCGCCGAGGCGCGCGACGGCGCCGTCGTTCTGCGCTTCTTGCTTTGCGGCCTGCGCGAGACGTTCGTCTGAAAGAGGGTCGGTGGGCCGTCCGTCGACACGCACCTCGTAGTGCAAGTTGGGACCAGTCGCCGTACCAGTCGCGCCGACACGGCCGATCGTATCGCCCGCCGCCACGCGATCGCCAACCGCCAGCCGGTCTGGAACCGCACTGAGATGCGCGTAGCGGGTCATGGTCTCGGAGCCATGCGCGATTTCAACGACCCGCCCGTAACCGCCGCGTCGCCCGATGAAGCTGATACGGCCGGGCGCGGTTGCCGAAATCGGTGTTCCGCGCGGTGCGGCGAAATCCACCCCAGTATGCATCCGAGTATCGCCATAGACCGGATGCGTCCGGCGACCGAAGACCGAGCTTAGGCGCGCGCCTTCGACGGGTTGAGCAAAGACCCGCATCACCTCGCCGTCCCGATAGATCGTAGCCTGTCCGGTGCCATCGTCGGGCCACACGATTTCGAATTGCGTATCGCCGAGGTCGAGCACCGCGAAATTCAGTTCGGGTTGCCCGATCACTCCGCCTTCGACCCGTTGCTCGCGCCACATCAACCTAATGACCTCGCCTCCCGAGAGGTCCCGCCGAAAATTTACCGTGCCGCCAAGCATCTCTGCCAGATCGACTGCAAAGCGCGCGGGGATACCTGCGTCGGCGAGCGCCCCGAAGACGGAACTCTCGATGTGTGCCTCCGCCGCGAGGATCACCAGCTCGGGTTCGGGGGAAAGAACGCGGGTCGCTATATTTGGCCCGAAGACGGTTTCGATCTGAACGCCGTCGTCGACATCCAGCAACACCCGTCGCAAGGCTCCTTTGATCTCCGTCTCGACCGTCAGACCATGTCCTGGACGTAGCCTGCGCAAATCATATTCCGCTGCAAGCGCAAGGGAGACCTCAGCGCGCTCAGAACCTTCAAGCCCTGCCTCCGCCAGGAGCACGTCGAGTGTTTCGCCAGCGGCGACTTCGCGCGACCAGACCTTTAGAAGCGGCGCGATCACCGGGGCAGATGTCCCGGCGATCTCAGCGACGGTAAGAACTGGGGTTGTGAAGGTAGGTACTACTTCGTCCTGATCGAATTTCGGATCGAGGGCAGCCGCGCTGGCAAAGGTGGGCACCTCCATAGGCTCCGGCATCCAGGAAGCGGCGGCGCGAAGCGCGAGCGGAACAGGTTCCTGTCCCGTCTTGTCCAGTAAAAGGATACCGCCCGTTACGAAGCCGCCCGCCGCGAATATTCCTGTCACCAGATACCTGATTTTCATGTCGCCTCTCCCGTTTCTTCTTTCATCGCGCGCCGGATCTTCGGCACCGCGAATTCCCGCGGTTCGTGATAGTCGATGGTCGTGACGAACCGGCCCTCGACGTCGAACAAGAATACGCTCGCCGTGTGGTTCATCGTGTAGTCACCGCCCTCTGTCGGTACTTTCTCGTAGTTTGCGCGGAAACCTTCAACCGCACGGGCGATCTGGTCGTCGGCGCCGGTCCATCCCTCGATCGCGGGATGAAAGTAGTCGACATATTCCGCCATGGCCTCGACCGTGTCGCGGTCGGGATCGACCGTGATGAACACGACATCAAGCCGTTGGGCATCGTCGCCCAGTGCGTCCAACCAGTCCGAGATATCTGCCAGCGTGGTCGGGCAGACGTCCGGGCAATAGGTGAAGCCGAAGAACACCAGGCTGGGTCGCCCTACCAGCGTGTCCGGGCCGACATCTTCGCCGTCCTGGTTCGTCAACCGGAACTCCATCTCGTCAAGCGGTAGTGGACGTGTACCGATCTCCGGCGGCGCTCCAGGTCCATCCACGCGCCACCAGCCCACAAAAAGCACAAGGCCGACCACCGCGATTGCCGCAGCGGCGTAGGTCAGGAATGGACGACGCCGCATCAGCCTTCAGGTCCACGCGCGGCAATGCCGAGGACCGGCACCTCGATTTCGATCTCAACGCCATCCGAGAAGATCAGCGTCATCGGGACGGTTTCGCCCTCTTTCATGGGCTCTTGTAGCTTCATCAGCATCGCGTGAAGCCCGCCAGGTTCCAGTGAAACGTTTTCTCCCGGCGCAACGGTGATTTCTCCCGCCGGGGACATGGTACTGATACCGCGTTCGTCCGTTTCGGTCAGATGAACTTCCGCCATCATGGCGACAGGTGTCTCGACGGCCGTCAATGTCACGGGCTCTGCGCCCACGTTGCGCAATGTCAGATAGGCTGCACCCGGTCGACTTTTCCCGATTGAGGCTCGCGCCCATGGCTCTTCGACGACGATGTCGTCGGTGCCGGCCGACGCAGTGTTGGACAGGCTTGCGGTCGCAGCCAGACTAGCCAGAATAGTCATCACTTTCCAAGTCACGTGTTGATCTCTCAATTTTTGGTTCGGTCCAATCACGCGCCAGCCGCCGCGACCTCTTCGGCAACCAAAGCGCGCAACCCCGCTTCGCCGAACGGCTCGACCGGTTTGCTGTTGACGAAGAAGGTCGGCGTCTGCCGCACGCCAACGGCTTCAACATCGGCGCGATCCTGGTTGAGGATGCCGATCGTCTGCGGCGCCTTCACCTGCATTTCCGCGGCTTCGATGTCCAGACCGGCCTCGGCGGCGATTCCCAGTATCAGGCCGGGCTCTGGCGCGCCGTGGGACGCCCACCGGGGCTGCTCGCGTAGGACGGCTTCCAGGACCGGTAGATAAACATCCTGCATCCGAGCCGCTTCGAGTACCCGCACTGCTTCCTCGGACGCTGCACCATGGAACGGGGTATAGCGAATCACGAGACGCACAGTTCCGTCATACTCGGCCAGGATATCCTTGATGATCGGGTGGAACGCTCGGCACGCCTCGCAGGCCGGGTCGAAGAACTCGACGATCGTGACGGGCGCGTCCTCGGCACCCAGCACGGGAGAATACGGACGGACCAGCGTTTCAGCGATTTCGGGCGTGACGGCTTGGTTTTGGGCAACCGGCGCGGGCCGCGTTACGAACCAGGCGGCTATAGTGAATAGCACCAGGGCGAGCGCTAGAACAGAAAGGATCACGGGGCGGCGGGTCATGGTTTTCTTTCTTTGAGTGAAGCGACGGACAATGCAGCGATAAACGCGAAAGCCAGAAGCGATAGCAGCGGGATCGGCATGCCGAGGATCAACTGGTTTTCGTCCGTGCAGGACGGTCCACTGGCAGTGCAAGGTTGGACACGTTCAGGCAGCAGACCGGTATAAAGCCCCAGATGCCACAACGCGATCGCACCACCACCAAGGGACAGAGCCAAGGCATATCGCCCAACACGCAAGTCGTTCCACCAAAGGCCGAGACCCAGGACAATCGCGATCGGAAACATGAAAGCCCGCTGAAACCAGCACAGATTGCAAGGCGTCTGGCCCAGAACCTCACCGATGAAAAGCACGGCGAGCGAGGAGAACAACGCAACAACCCAAGCCCCCGAAAGCGCCATTTCTGCGGAGGGTGTCGACCTCGTCACGGCAATAGCTCCCGCAGGTCCGCAAGAATGGCTTCGGCGGGCGTTCCGTAGGCCCAAGTCGTGACAAAGTCGGCATCCGGACCGAAGAGCAGCAGATGCGATGTGTGAGCCATCGTGTAGCCGTCCGGCGCGGCGGCCTCTTCGATCTTCTCATAGAAGATGGGGAAGTTCCGGGCCGTCCGTTCGATTTGATCGGGTGTCCCGGTAAGGCCGATGATGTCCGCGTCGAACATCGGCACGTAATTGGCGAGAGCGACCGGCGTGTCGCGTTCGGGATAGATGGAGACGAAAAGCGGCTGAACCTTATCGGCATCGTCTCCGAGCGTGTCGACGACGACCGCGACTTCGGCGAGAGTTGTTGGACAGACATCGGGGCAATTCGCGAACCCGAAGAAAACCAGCATCCATCGTCCCGCAAAATCATCCTGTGTCCGGACCATTCCGGTATGATCCGTAAGTTCGAACTCGGCCTGAATCGCATTTCCGGTCTCCCGCGCGGTGTCGAAGCGGTAGTCGACCCAAAGCAGAAGCCACAGAAAAAAAAGTGCGGCGATACCTACCAGCGTCCAAAGGGATTTCTGCAGAAATGTCATTCTCAATGTGCCTTGGGATCTCTGGGGGGCCTTGTAAGCGCGGGAGATACATCCTGCAGCTGCTAGAGGTTCAAGCCATTTCCATCGCATAAGTCGTTTTGTCGCAAATCTGTGATTGGAGCGAAGAACGCTTGTCAGTCCACGATCCGGAACCTACTGGAGCTGTAGCTTTAAAGAGGTTGGACATGCTGACGATTGGTAATCTCGCCAAGAAGACCGGGACCAAGGTCCAGACGATCCGCTACTATGAACAGATCGGCTTGATGCCCGAGCCGGGGCGAACGGCGGGCGGTCAGCGTCGCTACGGGGAAGACGAACTCGACCGGTTGGCTTTCGTGCGCCATGCCCGTCAGCTGGGCTTCACGCTCGAAGCCATCAGGGAGCTTCTAGACCTGAGCGATGAACCCGACCGATCCTGCGAGAACGCTGACGCAATCGCGCGTCGGCAGCTTCGTCAGGTTGAGCAGCGCATCGCGCGTCTCGAGGCCTTGCGCACCGAGTTGAAACGCATGGTGCGCGAATGCGCTGGCGGACAAACGGCCGATTGTCGAGTGCTTGAGGTCCTGCGGGACCATTCGGAATGCTTAACCGATCACGATGAGATTGGTGCATAGGCACTGCCATACGGGAACAATGAGGCCGGGCGATCCGTTCGCCCTTCGCCGCTAGGGAGACACGCGTTGAGCGCAAGCATTCAGCCGAAAGACGCGCGTCAACGTCGTATCCTGTGGATCGTGCTCTTGCTGAATGCGGCGATTGCGGTGGCGTTCTTCATAACCGGCGCGTTCGGCGACTCCACGTCGCTGATCGCCAACGGCCTCGACAACACATCCGACGCGTTCGTCTATGCCCTGAGCCTGTTCGCGCTGTCCCGGTCGGCCAGATGGAAGCGGATCGCAGCGACCGTTTCCGGGAGTGTGCTGATCCTGTTCGCCATCGGTATTCTGTTCGACGCCGGCCGCCGTTACCTCGAAGGATCGGAACCGCTGGGCCCTGTGATGATCGTGATGGCGCTGATTGCCGCCGCTGTGAACCTCGTCTGCGTCGTTCTCTTGCGCAGGATCTCCGATCCGGATGTCAACGTGCGCGCCGCCAACATTTTCACGATGAACGACTTTCTGGCAAATGCCGGCATTATCATCGCCGGTATGCTCGTCGCTTGGCTGGGGACCAACTGGCCCGATCTGGCGGTCGGTGTCGCCGTGGCTGTCGTGGCCGCCTGGGGCGGGATTGAGATATTGAAGGATGCGCATGGAGAGCATCACGAGGCTGTCCACGACGATCCTGTCGGTCAGAAAACTCGCCAGCGAACCCGCGACTGACATGCACGCAGCTGTTGCTTATCCCTTAGCTGCATTGGCCGAGATTGCCGGTTGCTTTGCAATTTGGGCGTGGTGGCGTCTTGGGGCCACGTCACTCTGGCTGGTGCCCGGAATCCTATCGCTTGCAATCTTCGGTTGGCTGCTTGCACAGGTCGAGACCGCTGTCGCGGGACGTGCCTTTGCGGCCTATGGCGGCGTCTATATTGCGGCGTCCGTGCTCTGGATGTGGCTGGCCGAAGGCCAACGCCCGGACAGATGGGACCTGGTAGGAACCGCAGTTTGCCTGATCGGCGCAATGATCATTCTAGCAGCGCCGCGGGGGACGTGATCAGAGGGCTTGAACCTATAGTTGCTGTAGCCCTTACATCCCTCTTCGAACGATTCGAGGAGTCTTTTTGTGCCGCACGATCACAGCCACGCCCACCTTGACCCCGATTCCGGCGACCGCCGCGTCTCCATAGCGATTTGGGCCAACGGTATTCTGACGGTCGCGCAAATCGTGGGCGGAATCCTGTCCGGCAGCCTCGCCCTGATCGCCGACGCGTTGCACAACTTTTCGGATATGGCATCGTTGGTCATCGCGTTCGTGGCACGAAAGATCGCGCGGCGTCCCGCGGATGAACGCATGACCTTTGGCTACGGCCGGGTCGAGATCGTCGCCGCTCTCATCAACTACACGACGCTGATCCTCATCGGTTTCTATCTCATCTACGAAGGAGGAATGCGGATCATCGACCCGCCGGAGGTCGGCGCCTGGACCGTGGTGATACTCGGCGGGGTGGCACTGGTCGTGGATACCCTGACGGCGGTTCTCACCTACTCGATGCAGAAGGGCAGCGTGAACATCCGCGCGCTGTTCCTGCATAACCTGTCGGACGCACTGGCCTCGGTCGCCGTGATCGTGGCTGGGACACTCATCCTGCTCTACGACATGTGGTGGGTCGATCCTGCAATCACGATCGGAATCGCGCTCTATATCCTCTATCTCGCCGTTACCGAGATCGGTGGCCCGATCCGCACGCTGATGCTGGGCAGCCCGCCGGACATGGACAACGGGGCGGTCATCGATGCGATGCGCGACGAAGATGGCGTGGCTGATGTCCACCACGTCCATCTCTGGCAGATGCAAGAGCATGAGGCCGCTCTCGACTGCCATGTCGTGCTGACCGATGGGGGCTGGGACCGGATCGAAGACATCAAAGCCGCGATCAAAAACCGCCTCAAAGAGGAATTCGGCATCGGGCATTCAAGCCTCGAATTCGAGCATGAAAACCGCTCGCACGAGAACGCCGACCTCTACGGCCACGGCAAGTCCTAAAAATAAGAGAATTCCATGTTTACGGAGATCGAGACGGCGGACAGCAATGTCATCGGCATCGCCTGCCCGGGTAAGCTGAGCGAAAGCGACCTGGAGAGAATGCATGGGCCTCTGCACGAGCGGCTCGAAAGGCCAGGCAAACCCGGTCTCGTTCTCGATCTGACCGACTTCGACGGCTACGAGGGCCCGACTGCGATGCTGGAAGACCTGGAGATCGACACCGCGCACGCGAACGACTTCAGCCGCGTGGCCGTCGTTGGCGAAGGCGTCTTGATGGAATGGGGCACAAAGCTGGCCGACGCCCTGACCCGAGCCGAGATGTACAGCTTCGACCCAGCCCAGATGGGAGCGGCAATCGAATGGGTGCGTGGAAGTTAGAGTTGTTTATGCAAGAATTGCCCGCATCGGAAATCCTCGACCCGAAGACCGGCATCCCGCGTCTCGACATCGTCGATGTCGTTCGAGGGATCGCGATTGCGGGTGTCGTGCTCTTTCACCTGGTTTGGGACCTCGCCTTCCTCGGTGTCATTCCTCCGGGAATCTCCGTTCACCCATTCTGGTTACTGTTCGGTCGCTTGCTCGCGGGAACGTTCATGGTCTTGGTGGGCGTAAGTCTCGTGCTCGCAACAGCAGGCGGTTTCCGGCGACAGGCATTTTTACGACGTCTCGTCGTTCTGATTGTGGCCGCGGTGATCATCAGCGTCGTAACACGCGTGATCTTCCCGCAGAACTTCGTCTATTTCGGCATTCTGCACGCGATCGCGGTCGCGAGCGTGGTGGGCGTTCTCGTTTCACGGCTCTCCACATCCGTCATCGTGGGGCTTGGCTTCGCGACCTATGCGTTGGGCTTTCTCTGGACATCGGAAACCTTCGATCCGCGATGGCTGGCCTGGACCGGCTTCGCGGCCTATCCACCGCCCAGCAACGACTTCGTTCCCTTTTTCCCGTGGATCGGATTGACGCTGTTCGGCATCGCAGGAACCCGGATCGCTTTCGCGCGAAACTTGATCCTATACGCTCGCCCGTTGCACGGACACACGGCGCGATCTTTGGCATGGCTCGGCCGACACAGCCTGACGGTCTACCTGATCCATCAACCCATACTGCTTGGCCTACTGATCCCGATGGTCAATCTTGCAAGATGAAGCGGATTTCGCAGGTCCGGGTCGAAAACCAGCTCTGGTGCAGATACACTAGATTGCGGTGATCGCGAAAGCGGCCCTGCGGCAGAAACCTAGAGCGTCAAAACGGCCTGAGAACGGCGGTGGAAAAGTCGGCCACGGGAGCGGCGGGATGAGCTTGCTGCGGGCGGCGTAAAAGTCGGCCACCTTGACCCTTTCTGATGACAGGGAGGGCGGGAGGATTTTCACCATGGACTTGTATCGGAAGGTTCGGCTGGCCTGTGCGGAGGGCATGAGCCAGCGAGAGGCGGCGCGGCATTTCAACATCTCGCGCGATAGCGTGGCCAAGATGATGGCGTTCTCGGTTCCGCCCGGATACCGGCGGACGGCCCCCGTGAAGCGGCCGAAGCTGGACGCGTTCACCGGGATCATCGACGGCTGGCTGGAAGGCGACCGCGAGGTCCATCGCAAGCAGCGGCACACGGCAAAGCGGGTGTTCGAGCGGCTTCGCGACGAGCATGGCTTCACCGGCGGCTACACGATCGTAAAGGACTACATGCGGGAGCGCGAGCGTCGCGGCCGCGAGGTGTTCGTGCCATTGGCGCATCCGCCGGGCCATGCTCAGGCCGACTTCGGCGAGGCGGTGGTCGTAATCGGCGGGGTCGAGCAGAAGGCGCATTTCTTCGTTCTGGATCTGCCGCACAGCGATGCCTGCTTCGTGCGAGCGTATCCCGCGGCGACGGCGGAAGCATGGGTCGACGGCCACGTCCACGCTTTCGCGTTCTTCGGCAAGGTGCCCGTTTCGGTCGTCTACGACAACGACCGCTGCTTGGTGGCGAAGATCCTCCCGGACGGGACGCGCCGGCGGGCCACGCTCTTCAGCGGGTTCTTGTCGCATTACCTGTTCCGCGATCGTTACGGCCGCCCTGGCAAGGGGAACGACAAGGGCAACGTGGAGGGGTTGGTCGGCTACTCCCGCCGCAACTTTATGGTGCCGATCCCGCGGTTCGCGACTTGGGATGCGTTCAACGCCTACCTGGAGGAGCGGTGTCGCAAGCGGCAGTCGGACGTCCTGCGCGGCCAATCCGAGACGATCGGGGACCGGCTCGCCCACGATCTGGCCGCGATGTCCGACCTGCCGGCGGCGCCATTCGATGCCTGCGACCAGGCCACCGGGCGGGTCAGCTCCCAGGCGCTGGTGCGCTATAAGACCAACGACTACTCGGTGCCGGTGGCCTACGGCCACCGTGACGTCTGGATCAGGGGCTATGTGGACGAGGTGGTCATCGGCTGCGGTGGCGAGGTCATCGCCCGTCATCCCCGCTGCTACGACCGTGAGGACACGGTCTTCGATCCGGTGCATTACCTTCCGCTCATCGAGCGCAAGATCAACGCTTTGGATCAGGCTGCGCCCTTGGCTGAGTGGGATCTGCCGCCCGAGTTCGCGACCCTGCGCCGCCTGATGGAGGCGCGGATGATCAAGGCCGGGCGCCGCGAATACGTCCAGGTCCTGCGGCTGCTGGAGACCTTCGACGTCGACGACCTCCAGGCCGCCGTGAAGAAGGCGCTGCACCTAGGCGCGGTCGGGTTCGACGCCGTGAAGCACCTCGTCCTCTGCCACGTCGAGAGGCGGCCGCCGAGGCTCGACCTCGACGTCTATCCCTACCTGCCGCGCGCTGAGGTCGCGACGACGTCGGCGGCCAGCTACATGGCCCTGCTGTCGGGGGATGCAGCATGACCGCGGCCCCGAAGATCCTGCTCGCGGATCATCTGAAGACGCTGAAGCTGCCCACCTTCCTGCGCGAGTATGAGAAGCTGGCGCGCCAGTGCGCCGCCGAGGGGCTCGACCATGTCCAGTTCCTGGCCCGTCTCGTGGAGCTGGAACTGATCGACCGCGAACGCAGGATGGTCGAGCGCCGCATCAAGGCTGCGAAGTTCCCGGCCGCCAGGAGCCTCGACAGCTTCGACTTCAAGGCGATCCCGAAGCTCAACAAGATGCAGGTGCTGGAGCTTGCCCGCTGCGAATGGGTCGACCGACGCGAGAACGTCATCGCCCTTGGGCCCAGTGGCACGGGCAAGACCCATGTCGCTCTCGGATTAGGACTGGCCGCCTGCCAGAAGGGGCTGTCGGTCAGCTTCATCACTGCCGCGGCGCTGGTCAACGAGTTGATGGAGGCCCGTGACGAACGCCGATTGCTCCGACTGCAAAAGCAGCTGGCCGGCGTCAGATTGCTGATCATCGACGAACTCGGGTTCGTGCCGCTGTCCAAGACCGGCGCCGAGCTCTTGTTCGAGCTGATCTCGCAGCGCTACGAGCGCGGCTCCACGATGATCACCAGCAACCTGCCGTTCGACGAATGGACGGAGACCTTCGGCACCGAACGTCTGACCGGCGCTCTGCTCGACCGGCTGACCCACCATGTCACCATCCTCGAGATGAACGGCGACAGCTATCGGCTTGGTCAGAGCCGCGCCCGTAAGGCCGAAGCCACTACCTGGTCACCCGTCGCAGGATTGGCCCTCCGGGCCAAAGCGCCATGGCACGCGCCAGCTATTTGGTGAGCGCGCGCGCCATGGCGCTCAGCACCCAGACACTGGCCTGGTTTTGCGCCGCCACGTGGCCGGTTTTTACTCCGCCGTTGACAAAACCGCATTCATCATAACCAGCGCACCATGGGGAAACGGCTACTATGAGAGATTCGATGCCCGCTTCTTGGATGAATTGCTGAACGGCGAGGTCGTCACGACGCTGCGCGAGGCCCGGACCCTCATCGAACGCTGGCGACGCCACTCCAATGCGTTCAGACCGCACAGCTCTTCGGGCTACCGGCCCCCAGCACCCAAAAGTATCGTCCCGATAGACCAGAAACCGACCGTGTATTTACATTCAAACTGAAGCACTCGGTCGGGACACTCCACCATTTGTACCTGACAAAACCGATGCTTTATCCGACCTACCCGACGAAACCAGTCTATCTCGATTGCACCCGACAAAACCGCACTCAGACTAAGTGATCTGGTAGAACCCACCGGTAATTACAGGAGCTTCGAACCGCGCCTGAGTTCCATTGAGATTCTCGTAGTGGCGGCGCTTGACCTTGCTTACATCCCCAGGCCTACTCCATCATCATCTTCAGGGATTTCGATAAGCGCTGCGTTCTCGCGTTCGAGTTCATCGAGCGTGATGCCAATCTTGTTTAAGTCCGGGGACACACCGAGGATATCGGCCATCCTGTTCAGGGCCGTCTTCAGCATCGCGAACACCTTCCTGATCTTTCGTTTATCATGTGCGATCCGTGCCTCCTGCTCCTCGTAGACACGGGTGCGGATCTGCAAGTTCTCCATTTCCTTGTTCAGGACCTTTTCCCGCTCTGCCAGATCAGCGGCGTTCCGACGCTGCTCTAACTCTCTCGAGGCAATCTGGTCCATTCTGAGCTTCATCGCCACCCGTTCTTTCTCGTCGGCCGTTCGCTGCGCCTCGAATTGGCTCCGTTCCTGGGCCAATGCTTTCCTCTCACGGCGAAGCTCGACGGTTTGCTGTCGGATGTACTCTCTGCCGGAGATTCCCGCAGGGGCATTCGGGCTCCGATCCTCTCCGTAGACGATGCCGAGGGGGGCCATGGCTTTCGCGAAAGCGGTCCGGAAAATCGTGAACGAATTGGCTTTCTTCCAGTACGAATTACTGGCGCGCCCTACGGTCCTCTTTGGCGGCGCATCGGACGCCTTCTTGCGTCGGGCGTCGAACTCTTCGTCGGTCTCCCCGGACTTGCGTTTGCCCGGAAGGCGCGGGCCCTTCATGTAAGTCGGGACGATCAACGCATGGACGTGAGGCGTATCTTCGTCGCAATGAAGCGAGGCGTGGACGAGGTCCTCTCCAACCTCAGCCCTCAGCCATGACATCGCAGCCTCCAGCCACCGGGTGAGGCGGTCCTCGGAGTAGGTACCGACAGCCTCCGGATCGTCCGGGCGGAAAAACGAGGATGAGGCACTGAGGACCAATCGTAAGTAGGGCCGCTCCGCCTGGGGAGCCGGGCGGGCCGCGGCGCCGGTATCATAAAGCGCGGTGAGCGCTGCTTGCGGTCCCTCAGCATTTCCGTGAAGCACCCGATTCAAATGGCTGCGTGAAGGGTCGATTGCGGAGGTTCCATCATGGGTCCGGATCCGCTCGTGAGCGTCCAGCGCACGGACATCAGAGGCGGAGCTTGGTTCGATGCTTAGAACGAGTTTGTGTTTCATGAGTCCGTTTCGTTTGTCCGATGAGTCAGAGTCTCATTGCTCATAAGGAGACCTCAGGTGGCGCCGGAGCGATCCGCGAGATGAATCATGCGGTCAGGTCTTGCCGAGGATGTCGGGGTGAACCTGGAAGTAGGGGCTGGGGCGGCCGCCTTGCGGACGAAGTGTCCGGTCCGATGTCCAGCGCAATGCGCCGGCACTTTCGAGACGCATGATCGCATCGTCGAGATCATCCTGCTTCGACAATCCCGCGACACCCGCGCGCATGAGCATCCGCCTGGTCGGACGGGATTCTCCGGTCTTGCGAATGTAGTCGAGCAGCGCCGCGGCACGGCGAAGCTCGGGGGGCTGCTCGGCAGCGAAGAGGGCGGTCCGTGCGTGTTTCATCAAATATTCACCAAATAATTTACCCGCGCGCTCGACATCTTCGATTTCGATCTGTGCCGGCTCTTCGGCTTCGTCGGTATGGGCCCAGTCCAGGTAACGAAGGGTCACCGCAAGGCGCACGATCGTGCCCGGCGCCTTGCCAAGGAAGCTGCCGATCGTCCCGCCCGACTTCTCTTCGCTGACCCGGGCGGCAAGGCGGCACTTCCCCAGAAGCTCCACCGCGGCATCGGAGAAACGGACATCACCGGGCCGATGCGGCCGCATCGGATCGGGACACTCCAAGGACATGAGGCGTCGCAACAGCCGAAGAATGTTTTCGTCGTCCGGCGATGGGGCCTTGGTGTTCAGCTCGGCAGGAGATCCGACGACGAAAAGAAACCGCGATGCGAGGCCGTCTGCCGCACTGCGCGTGATCAGCTTGGAAAGAATGGCCGGCTGGATCGCGCCGACGAGACCGATCGCAAGCCGTTCGATCTCGACGGCTTCACTGGATTTCTCACGCCTGTACGGGCTTGCGTCGAACCCGTTCAGGAGCATCCGGCGTATTCGATTCGCGTCCGAGCCGTTCGATGAAAGAAGGGAGGCGATTTCGTCCAAGTACAAGAGAACACCCCGCGGATTTCGCTGCAGGACGGCCTCGAGTCCAGCCGATGTTGCCTCTTCGACGAGAAGCTGCGGCGAGACGGGTTCGGGACCGGCATCGGGCAACGCGCCTTCCGGCAGCCGAATGCCCCTCGCGGCGGCGACCTTCAGCTGCCTGTTCCGATCTTCGACCTCCGCGCTCGCCTCCCGCCACTCGGCGTGTCGTTCGCCATGGGATTCGCGAAGCTCGTTCTGAAGCTCGAGAACCCGATCCAGTACGCGTTTCATCGCTGGTGATTTGCCCGTCGAAGGGGGGCCTACCAGTACGGGCCACAGGAAAGTCGGGGCCGTCCATGTGCCGTTCGGACGCGCCTGTCGCGTGCTTCCGAGCAAGTAAGAGACTACGCTCAGCAGCGTCATCGCGATGTAATCGCGGGGCGTTCCGGTGCAGCCGGCACTCGAAGTGGTCCAAGTGCAAATATCTTCCGGTAAGATATCCAAAGGGAATTCAGGCATGCCGTCGGAGGACAGCTCGATACCGGTCAGATCAAGGGGCCATTGGTCGGAAGGATTGTGATCTTTATCTTCAGAAGATATCTTAGATTCATCCGAATCGAGGTGTTTGTAAGAGTCTTTGTCGGAGTGATTCATTTTTCGACCATTGTAGTTGAGCTGTTATACTACTTATCGCTTTACTCGCTATCTGGATAGGCCATGGCAGAGAATTGGCGCCGGTGAAGGATCGAAATTTGTGGATAACACTTCGGGCCCACTGATAGATCTTCTGATAACGAAAATAGACTGGAAAAAATATTTCCGGTAATTCTATTTCCGATCCGGCCTGCGTGGATTTCGAATTCCGGGTTTGATAGCTGGGGCTTAAGTCACGTGCCTTCGATCCATATTCATGAACCGATGCCATCCGTTTGCTTGTCTCTGTTATGCCAGCGCGTGGGGTGGAGCCGTCAGCGGCCGGAGCCGGGGTAGGGGCATCGAACGCAGGCTTCACGTGCCCGTACCGTCCGCTTTTGAGCCTCCGAGGTGACGCGATACCGAAATCGCTTCCATTCCAAATGGCTCGTGGGCGGGACATCGTCTGCCGGAACGCGGTCCACGGCACGCAGAACCTGTCATAATGCGAGTAGGGATAGCAGAGCTGGAAGCCAGCGCTTGCAAGGACGTCCGGCTGCGACGGAGCATAGGGGAAGTCGGATGACATGCCGCCGAGGGGCCCGTCATTCGACGACCATTGATCTTCCGCACTATCTCCTCAATCCACAGAAACTTCTTTCGCGAGCGTATTCCCGGACAACTCGGAGCGAGAGTCGGTGACGCTGATCCGCTATTCTGTCGCGGAATGCGGCCCCTCCGGCCTCTCTATCAAAATATCGCCTCGCTTGTTCGCGGAGGCGCAGGGAACCTATTGCTTTGCGGCAGACACCGAAGAATGTGACCGAAAGAGAAGGGCCTGATTGGGCGCTTCGTTCGGACGTGTTTGCTAGTCGGTCCGCTTCCCGAGGATTTTCACCTCTCAATCAAGATCCTTCTGTTCTCGAAGCCCGGATTCTTGGTGCTCTCGAAATTCTTGCCCATAAGCTGCAGAGGAACCGCCTGGAGGTTGCGCCGATCTACGAGATGCTCGAGTTGGAACTAAACAAGGTACGAAACAGCCGTGATGTGATCCACCGTGCGGAATTGTTTCTGCACCAGCGGCAGAAAGCGTCAACAGGTCGCTAAGTGGACTGAACATGACCGGGCGCTTTTAGAGAGCGATCGCCAAAACCGCCGCGTGACGTACCGCGTCGCCGCCGCCCTCGCCGTAGCGCTCGGAATTCAAGGCGTGTCCGAAAAGATCCCGGCGGACCCGTTCGTCGATGCTCATCTCAATCATCCGATCTTCAAAAGCGTGGCGAAGTGAGTACATGGTCGTGTTGGCCTTCTCCTTAAGGCCGTTCTCACGCAGAAATTTATTGACGACATCTGTTAGCTTGTCTTCACCCGCGTATCGGGGAAACACCCAATCCTCACTCCTGCGTCCGGACTCCTGTGCGACATACAGGGCATCCTGCGCAGCGAGGAGACTCACGCCAGCCAGAGGTACCGAGCGTTCGGAATTCTGGTTCTTGAGCGTCCGACCATCCGGAATGATGTCCATCAGAGGTACCGGTCCGTCAAAGTGCAGGTGCTTTAGCTTGATCCCAGCGATCTCGGACGGCCTGGCTCCGGTGTTCACCATGATCCGAACGATGTCGCGAGCTTCCTGACCCAGGCCATCCAGAGCGCCATGGGCCAATAGCTTGTCCTGAATCCATGCCCGCGAAAAAGTACCGCGCTTCTTCTTTCTTCCTTCTCTCATCGTAAGGTCCGCAAAGGGTAAAGACAGCCCGAGCTCCATGTGCCGGTTGATGCCGCGTATCATGCTGATGAAGTAGGTCAGGTTCTTGTTGGCCGTGGCCGCCGTGATCGTTCCGGCGATGACCTGTTCCACGAGCCGGGCGCGGTAGGACAGCATGTCGGCCCGACCGATCTTCTCGATCGGCTTGTCACCTACGACGCCTACGAAATCGGCGATCACTTTGCTTCGCGGATTACGGAAGCGACGCAGCTGGTCGCGTGACTTGCCGTGTACCGCTTCCGGGAAGCATTCGAGATATTTCTCGAGGCAATCGGATACGAGGATTGAGGCGGGCGGTACGAGCCCAAGAACCGCATCCTCAACGTCTGGATCGACCGAAGCTTCGACCCGGTCAAGGATGTCTGTCAATGGAAGACCCGGTATGTCCTGCACCGGAACGTAATCGAACCCCATACGCTGTGCAGTCTGCATTGCGTGACGAAAACGCTGATCCGCCGACAGCGTATCTCCCGCCAGCTTGTACTCCCAACTCTGGAGAAGGCTATTCCACGTTTCCTCGGCTTTCCGTGCGGCCGCGGTCAGGGACGACGTCCTAAGACTAAGATCTATGACCCTGCGGGTCTCGACCGCCTCGAAGCGCTTTGGAACCCGTTTGCTCAGGTGGTACACGTTACCGCGTTTCTTTAGCATCCCCCACGCCTCCTGTAGGCAGAATGTAGGCAGTTTGTAGGGGTAATGCAGGAAGATCCGATGCCTCTTCCGCCGCGCAGCAACCCTGAAAGCAGCCAATATCGTGTCTTCACAGGGATATAGGTGCAGGGTGGCCGGTTGGGTAGTGGCGGAGACGAAGGGATTCGAACCCTCGAGACGGTTTCCCGCCTACTCCCTTAGCAGGGGAGCGCCTTCGACCACTCGGCCACGTCTCCGCGGGTGGGTCTATCGGCGTGTGGCGCGAGTGACAAGACGGAACTGACGCACGTGTTCGGGGTGGCACGGGGCGTGTCGTGCGGGCTAGGCTTGGGCTGGTTCGCAACTATGGGAAAAGTGCCATGAAGATCGACGGAGTGCCCTATCGTTCGCTTTGGTGGGACGCCGACGAGGGCGCGCTGCAGATCATCGACCAGCGCTGGTTGCCCCATGAGTTGCGCATTCAGCAGGTCGATACGCTGGACGACTACGCCGACGCCATCGTCGAGATGCGGGTAAGGGGCGCTCCGCTGATCGGAGCGACGGCGGCCTACGGCATGGCGCTGGCGATGGCGCAGGATCCGTCGGATGCGAATCTCGATGCAGCGTGGGAGCGCCTCCACGAAACGCGCCCCACGGCGATCAACCTGCGCTGGGCGCTGGATCGGTGCCGGACGGCGCTGCGCGGGACGCCTGTGGCCGACCGCGTCGATGCCGCGCTGCGCCTTGCGCATGAAATCGCGGATGAGGATGTCGAGATCAACCGCGCTATCGGCACCCATGGCCTGCAGATCATCCGCGACATCGCGGCGGCGAAGCCCGCAGGCCAGCCGGTCAACATCCTGACCCACTGCAACGCGGGCTGGATCGCAACCGTCGATTTCGGCACCGCCACCAGTCCGATGTACCAAGCGCATGACGCTGGTATCCCGATCCACGTCTGGGTGGATGAAACGCGGCCGCGTAATCAAGGCGCGCTGACCTCTTGGGAGCTTGGCAGCCACGGCATCCCGCATACCTACGTGACCGATAACGCAGGCGGGCATCTGATGCAGAAGGGGATGGTCGATCTGGTGATCACTGGCACCGACCGGACCACGCGGCGCGGCGATGTATGCAACAAGATCGGCACGTATCTCAAGGCGCTGGCGGCGCGTGACAATGGCGTGCCATTCTACGTGGCATTGCCCTCGCCGACCATCGACTGGACGGTAGATGATGGTGTCGCCGAGATCCCTATCGAAGAGCGGCGCGCGGACGAGGTGTCGCACATCATGGGTGTTCTGACAGATGGCAGCGTGGGGCAGGTGCGGGTGACACCGGATGGGACGCCCGCAGGCAATCCGGCCTTTGACGTGACACCCAATCGGCTGGTGACGGGGCTGATCACCGAACGAGGCGTATGCGACGCGACACCAGAGGGACTTGCCGGGCTTTTCCCGGATATGGCGCAAGCGGCGGAATAGGCCGCGGTCGCAAGTCAGGAACGAAACAGCGGGGGACATCATGCCTGATATCATTTCCATCGGGGCCTATCCGAAGGTCGACCGCGCGGCCTTGGCGGGCATGGGCGCCGTGCCGTTCGCGACGCTGGAGGAGGCGCTTGCCATGGATGACCGGGACAGCGTGCGGGCGATTGCCTGCATTGCCGTTCGCCTCGACGCCGCCACGATGGACGCGTTTCCGAACCTTGGCATCATCGCGAATTGCATGGTGGGCTACGATTCCATCGACGTGAAGGCGGCCCGCGAACGGGGCATTGCGGTGACCAACACGCCAGACGTGCTGAACGACGATGTGGCCGATCTGGCCGTTGCTCTGCTGTTCGCGCAGGCGCGGGGCATGGTGCAGGCGGACGCGCATGTGCGGACCGGGGCCTGGGCGACCGAGTTCTTCCCGCTGAACCGGAAAGTCTCTGGCGGCACGGTCGGTATCCTTGGTCTGGGCCGGATCGGGCAAGAGATCGCGGACCGTCTGGCGGCCTTCAAGATGGATATCCATTACTGGTCCCGCTCGGAAAAAGAGACGCCCGGCTGGACCTACCACGCCGATCCGGTCTCGCTCGCCCATGCCGTCGATTTCCTGATCGTCGCCTGCGTCGGTGGGCCGGAGACACGCGATATCGTTTCATCCGAGGTGATAGAGGCGTTGGGCAAGGACGGGGTGATCGTCAACATCTCTCGCGGCTCGACCATCGATGAGGCGGCGCTGCTGGATGCCTTGGAAAACGGGCGGCTGGCCGGGGCGGGCCTTGATGTGTTTGAGAACGAGCCGGCCCCCAATCCGCGATTTACCAAGCTGGATAACGTCGTGCTGCAACCGCACCAAGCGTCCGCCACCCACGCCACGCGCGCCGCCATGGGGCAGCTTCAGCGCGACAACATTGCAGCATTTCTGAAAGGGGAGCCGCTGCTGACGCAGGTGAACTGACGGCTATTTCTTTCCAGCGATCGGGAAGGTCAGATCGTCCATGTCGGCTACCGTCCACGGCAGGCCCGCGCTGCGGAAGATACGCTTTCCAAGACGCGGGTAGTCACCAACGTCATGCGCCGCACGCTCTCCGATCACCAGCGCGCGGAACGGCTCTGTTCCGGTGTTCTCGATATGATGCGCGGCGCCGCCTTTCGGATGTCCGATGACGTCGCCGGGACCGATAGGTATCTGCGCATCACCGATCACCATCGTCGCGGTGCCGGACAGGACATAGACGCACTCGTCTTCGTGGTAGTGCACGTGATGCTCGGTCGTCAGATCACCGGGTGACACTTCGATCAAATGCACGCCGATGCCGCTCAGGCCGGTCGCGTCACCGAGCGATTTATTCACCCGCCGCGCGCGGTCGTTCGGAGAATGGGTTTTGGCTGTGCCTTCCATCGCGGCGATGGCATCGGCGGTCAGCACATGGATGTCTTTCATCTTCATCCCTCCTTTTTTTGCGTCGCTTCGCTTCTACCGCGAACCGCTTGCCCTGACATCCTGAACGGCTTACCTCTCGCATCACCTCGGGGCGCCCAAGCTGGGCTGAGACGCGTGATGCGGACCCGTTGAACCTGAACCGGTTAGAACCGGCGGAGGGAAGGTACATGGCCCAAGCGCCGCCTTTCCCACCCCGAATTGGAGAATGCGATGCGCTACTACGCCCCCCTCGCCCTTTTGCTCGCCGCGCCCGTCGCGGCACAGGACCGCCCCGTGCTGGAGGTCTACACCTACGACAGTTTCGTCACCGAATGGGGCCCCGGTCCGGCCATCGAAGAGGCGTTCGAGGCGACCTGCGCCTGCGATCTGCGCTTTACCGCTGCGGGTGACGGCGCGGCGCTGCTGTCACGGCTGAAGCTGGAAGGCGCGCGGACGGATGCGGACGTGGTCGTCGGGCTGGATTCGAACCTGATGCAAGAGGCGGGCGAGACCGGCCTGTTCGGCGCATCCGGTTTGGCGGATGTAAACTGGGATCTGCCGATCGCGTGGGAGGATGACACCTTCGTGCCGTTCGACTGGGGCTACTTCGCCTTCGTCCACCGCGCTGATTTCGATGCGCCGACGGATTTCCGGGCACTTGCCGAAAGCGACACGTCCATTCTGATCCAGGACCCACGCTCGTCCACGCCGGGACTTGGTTTGCTGCTATGGGTCAAGACGGCCTACGGCGAAGAGGCAGAGGCGATCTGGGACGGGCTGGCGGACAATATCGTGACGGTTACGCCCGGATGGTCTGAGGCCTACAACCTGTTCCTTGAAGGCGAGGCGGACATGGTGCTGAGCTACACGACCTCGCCCGCCTACCATCTGATCGCAGAGGAAGACGAGGGCTTCACGGCGGCTGCGTTCGATGAGGGCCACTATTTGCAGGTCGAGGTCGCGGCGGCGGTCGCGTCATCGGACCAGACGGAACTGGCGCAGGATTTTCTTGCGTTCCTCAGCAGCGGTGAAGCGCAGAGCATCTTGCCCACAACCAACTGGATGTATCCCGCGAAGACACCCGAAGGCGGGCTGCCCGCTGGTTTTGACACGCTGATCGCCCCTGAAGTCGCACTACTGGTGCCCGCGTCCGAAACGCCCGAGACGACCGACGCCGCATTGGCAGAATGGCTGACCGCGCTGGGCCGCTGACGCTTGCGGGGCTGACCGCCGGGGCGCTTGTCGTTGCCTTGGTGGTCGGCTCTCTGGCGGCGGTGGCTTGGCGCGCGGGCGACGGTGCGCTGGGGCCGGGCGACTGGGGCGCGGTGCGCTTCACGCTGTGGCAGGCGGCGCTTTCAGCGGGTCTTTCGATCATCTTGGCGGTGCCGGTGGCCCGCGCGCTGGCCCGTCGTCGGTTTCCGGGGCGCGCGGCGGTGGTCACGCTGCTGGGCGCGCCGTTCATCCTGCCGGTGATCGTTGCGATCCTTGGCCTGCTGATGGTCTTCGGACGCGCAGGCTGGATCAATGATGCAGGCGGTGCGCTGGGCTTGCCGCCGGTGTCGATCTACGGCGCACACGGGGTGATCCTGGCCCATGTGTTCTTCAACCTGCCACTGGCGGTGCGCCTGATCCTGCAAGGCTGGCAAGAGGTGCCCGCCGAAAGTTTTCGCCTGGCCGCGAACCTTGGCTTCGGGGCGCGCGACATGTTTCGGGTGATCGAATGGCCGATGCTGCGCGCCGTACTACCGGGCGCCGCACTGGTGATTTCCCTGATCTGCACCTCCAGCTTTGCTGTCGCTCTGGTCCTTGGCGGAGGGCCGCGCGCGACGACAATCGAACTGGCGATCTACCAGGCATTTCGCTTCGATTTCGACCTTGGCCGCGCCGCACTGTTGGCCGGGCTGCAACTGGGCGTAACGGTCGGGGCCGGATTGCTGGCCCTGCGTCTTTCGGTGCCACAGGCGATGGGCGCCGGGCGGGGCAGGGTGGTGGCGCGTTGGGACGGTGGGCGCGGGTGGTTGGACGGCGCGATCATTGCGGCGGCGATCCTGTTTCTGGCTTTGCCGCTGTTGGCGCTGACCGTGCGCGGACTGCCGGAGTTGCTGTCCTTGCCCGCGTCGGTTTGGAGCGCTGCGGGCCGCTCGATCTGGGTTGCGGCGCTGTCAGCGGTTCTGTGCCTTGCCTTGTCGTTGGCGATTGCCGTGGCGGCGCAACGCTTGGCGGGGCGGCGCGCGCGCGGGTTGGAGCTGGCCGGGATGTTGGGGCTGGCGGCGTCTCCGCTGGTGCTGGGCACGGGGCTGTTCATCCTGATCAATCCGTGGATCAGGCCCGACAGGGTGGCGCTGGTAATGACCGCTTTGATCAATGCCGTCGCGGCGATGCCATTCGCATTGCGCGCGCTAGTTCCCGCCGTAGCCCGGATCGAGGCGGATTACGGCAGGCTTGCCGACTCGCTGGGGCTGACGGGTTGGGCGCGGTTGCGACGGCTACTGTTGCCACGCCTGCGCCGACCATTGGGTTTCGCGGGCGGACTGGCGGCGGCGCTTTCGATGGGTGACCTTGGGGTCATCGCGCTGTTCGCCTCGGCGGATACGGCGACTTTGCCGTTACAGCTGTACAGGTTGATGGGGGCGTATCGGATGGACGCGGCAGCCGGGGCGGCGCTTTTGTTGTTGGCGCTAAGCCTCGCGGCCTTCTGGCTGCTGGACCGCGGAGGGCGAATGGATGCTGACGCTTGATCTAACCGTACGGCAGGGCGACTTCGCGCTGCGCGCAGACTGGTCCGTGCCGAAGGGCGTACAGGTTGCCGTCATGGGGCCGTCGGGGGCCGGAAAGTCGACGTTGGTGTCGGTAATTGGTGGGTTCTTCGACGCGGACGGCAGCATCATCTGGGATGGTGCGCGGATTGATGGGCTACCGCCGGGAAAACGGCCCGTAGCGACGCTGTTTCAAGACAACAACCTGTTCCCGCACCTTACGGCAGAGCAGAATGTGGCGCTGGGCGTGCGCCCCAGCGGACGGTTGTCAGACGCGGAACGGCGCGCGGTGAAGGAGATGCTGGCGACCGTCGGCTTGCCAGATTTGGGCGCGCGCAAACCGGGCGCATTGTCCGGTGGGCAACAGGGCCGAGTCGCCTTGGCGCGTGCGATGATGCAGGATCGTCCCATCCTGTTGCTGGATGAGCCATTCTCGGCGCTGGGTCCGGCGCTAAAATCCGAGATGATTGATCTGGTCACGCGGTTGGCGTCCGAAGGCGAGCGTACGGTGCTGATGGTGACGCACGATCCTGAGGACGCGCGACGTATGGACCAGACGGTGCTGGTGGCAGACGGAGCAGCTCACCCACCGGCACCGACTGGGCTGCTGCTGGACGATCCGCCAGAGGCGTTGCGCGCCTACCTTGGCTGAAATGAAAAGACCCGCGGGGGATGCCGCGGGTCTTTGATCTTTGTCGGTAGTTCGGATCACTCGGCTGGGACGCCGTCCTTTACCTTGCGCTTATGCGGCGCCCAGATGCGCTTGTTCGTCAGGTACAACAGCACCGCCAAAACGGACAGCATCAGCACACCTGCAAAACCGGCGCGCTTGCGAGCGGCGAGCTTTGGCTCTGCGGTCCACATCAGGAAAGCAGCGACATCTTGTGCGACCTGTTCCGTGGTCGCTTCCGTGCCGTCTTCATAGGTAACATCGTCGCCATAAAGCTGTGGCGGCATTGCGATCCAACCACCGGGATAGGCCGTGTTTTCGTAAAGGATCGCGCCGGCTTGCTCCATCTGCTCGCCGGTGTAGCCTTCGAGCAGCGATGTGATGTACTCCGGGCCGCCCATACCGTTGACCAGCTGGCTGATGCCAAGACCATAGGGGCCGTGGAAACCAGCACGCGCTTTCGCCATCAGCGACAGGTCGGGCGCGTTCGACAGCGAGGACTGCGGGAAGTGGTCCGTCGGAACGGCGGTGCGAAAGTCACCTTCGCCGTCCAACAGAGCCTCGTCGAACACCTCGTACTGTGCGGCATAGGCGCGGACCTGATTTTCCGGCAGGCCGGGGCCGCTTTCATCTCCGAGTGTGCGATACGGCACGTATTGCAGGCCGTGGCAGGCGGAACAGATCTCGGTGAAGACCTGCAGGCCGCGCTGCAACTGGAACTGGTCATAGGTGCCGAACGGACCTTCGAACGAGAAGTCGTAGTCGTAGACATGACCTTCGCTGCTGGCGGCCTGCGCCGCCCCGGACAAGCCGAGGGCGATCGCGATCGAGAGGGTAAGTTTCTGGATCATCTTGCTCTCTCTCATTCGGCGGGGTTGACGACGGTCGAAGTGCCGCCGGTGCTGGAGGAATAATGCGTCGCATAGTCCTCTTCGATGGTGGTGGGTTGCGGCAGCGGTTTTTCGAAGACGCCCAGCAGCGGCAGGATCACCAGGAAGTAGGCGAACCAGTAGGCCGAAGCGATCAGCGAGATCGTGGCATAGGGCTCTTCCGCGGGCATGGCGCCGACCCACATCAGGACGAAGAAGTCCACGAACAGCAGGGCGAACCACCACTTGAACATCGGGCGATAGCGACCCGAACGGACCGACGAGGTGTCGAGCCACGGGGCCAATGCCATCACCGCGATGGCACCGAACATCGCCAGGACACCGAAGAACTTGGCGTCGACGATGCCGCCGGTCACGAAGCTGGCGATCTGGACGACCCAGACTTCAGCCGTGAAAGCGCGCAGGATCGCGTAGAACGGCAGGAAGTACCATTCGGGCACGATGTGTGCAGGCGTCGCCAGCGGGTTCGCTTCGATGTAGTTGTCGGGGTGACCCAGGTAGTTGGGCATGAAGCCGACGATGGCGAAGAAGACGGCCAGGATCACGGCCAGCGCGAACAGGTCCTTGATCACGAAGTAGGGCCAGAAGGGCAGTGTGTCTTTCGCGGCGTCTTCCTTACTGGTGCGGCGCACCTCGACCCCGGTGGGGTTGTTGTTGCCGGTGGTGTGGAACGCCCAGATGTGGACGATCGTCAGACCCGCAAGGATCATCGGCATCAGGTAGTGCAGCGAGAAGAAGCGCGTCAGGGTGTATTCACCCACCGCCGGTCCGCCCAGAAGCCAAGTCTGAAGCGGCTCGCCGATGAAGGGGATCGCGCCGAACAGGCCGGTGATGACCGTGGCACCCCAGAAGGACATCTGACCCCAAGGCAGAACGTAGCCCATGAACGCGGTGCCCATCATCAGCAGGTACATAAGGATACCGATGATCCACGTCACCTCACGCGGCTCTTTGTAAGAGCCGTAGTAAAGGCTGCGGAAGATGTGCAGGTAGACGGCCACGAAGAACAGCGATGCGCCGTTGGCGTGCATGTATCGCAGCATGAAGCCGCCGTTCACGTCGCGCATGATATGCTCGACAGAGGCGAAGGCCTGATCGGTCGAGGGAATGTAGTGCATCACCAGCACGATGCCGGTGACGATCTGCAAGACCAGAGTGAAGGTCAGCACGATGCCCCAGATCCACATCCAGTTCAGGTTCTTGGGCGTGGGAATCATGATGGTGTCGTAGAGCAGGCCTACGATGGGCAGGCGCTTGTGCAGCCAGCGTTCGCCCTGGCTGTTCGGCTCGTAATGGTCGTGCGGGATTCCGGCCATGTCAGTCTCTCCTTATCCCAGAACGATTTCGGTTTCGCCGTCGAACGCTGCCACCGGGACGGGCAGGTTCGTCGGTGCGGGCCCGCGACGAATGCGGCCTGCGGTGTCGTAGTGGCTACCGTGACAGGGGCAGAACCAGCCGTTGAAGTCGCCCGCGCCGTCACCCAAGGGCACACAGCCGAGGTGCGTGCAGACGCCCATCATGACCAGCCACTCCTCGCCTTCGCCCAGCGTACGGTTCACGTCCACGGCTTCGGCGGTGCCATCAAGGTTGGCATTGCGCGCAATGGGATCGGGAAGCTCGGACAGTTCGACGGCGTTTGCCTCGTCGATCTCTTCCTGCGTGCGGCGGCGGATGAAGACGGGCTTGCCCAGCCATTGGACGGTCAGCTGCGTTCCAGGCTCGATCCCGCTGACATCGACGCGGATCGAAGACAGCGCCTGCACGTTCGCAGCGGGGTTCATCTGGTTCACCAGCGGCCAGACGGCCGCACCGGTCACGACGGCGGCGGCACCGCCCGTCGCATAGAACAGAAAGTCGCGACGCTTTTCGTCGTGATCGTCGGCGTGGGACACGGGGCGTTCTCCTTACAGGGGGCGGTTCGCGCGTGACCGAGTCGTGTCGGCATCGGCAAAGCCCATCTTGCGTCGACGCGTCTTAGCGCCATGGACCGCGGGGGTCCAGCGGACAAAACGGCGCGCTTCTAGTGCGTTTCAAGCCTGATGACAGGCATTGGTGACGATAAAGTAAAGACTGCTGGAGCGCTAGGTTGGCATCGTCGCAGCCATGGACGCGCGGCCCAGAAACGCCTTTTCCCAAGTGGCCAATCCGTCACGCCCCTGACGCCAGTCGCGCGCACCGTGGCGAAAGTCGAGGTAACCCAGAGCGCAGGCGATGCCGATCTGGCCGATGTCGACGGGACCGGAGAGGTGACTAAGCCAGCGATCCTCTATCGCGTCGAGGGCGCGGGTGACTTTGCCCCACTGCGCTTCGACATATGCGGCGAACTGCTTGTCCTCGGGGCGAACGCGTGCCTCGTAGACCATGAGCACGGCGGCATCCATGATCCCGTCGGCGGTTGCTTCCAGCGTCAGCACCTCCCACTGGCGGGCGGTTGGGTAAAGTTGGGCTTGGGCGCGGTCGTTCAGGTAGCGGCAGATGACGCGGCTGTCATAAAGAGCGGGGCCGTCGTCCCGCGTCAGGCAGGGAATCTTGCCCAGTGGGTTCTGGTTCGCGGCGTTGGGCGTCAGCGGCGTCTGGGCCGATTCCACCAAGGTCACATCGTCGGTCTGGCCGGTTTCATGCAGGACGACCCGTACCTTACGGGCGAAGGGAGAGGCTGCGGCGTGATAGAGTTCCATGGAAAGCCTCTGGCTTGGGACGCGTTAGCTTAGCGTAGACTTATGAATGCAAGTGGGCCAGTGCCGTTCGCAGTGGTCAGGTCAGGCAAAATCAGAAGCGCTGAAGAACGGTTGCGGGGCGTCAGGCGACCAGTAGGCGCTCACCGTCCACAGCGTTGACCGTTGCATCCACGATACATCCCTCGGGCTGATCTGTGGCGAACGTCACTTCTGCGAATTGCTCCGTGCGACCCATCCGGGGGCTTTCCATCAGGATGCGATGCCGGCGCCCGACCTGTTTCGCCAGGTGCTTCGACACCGCCGCACTACCCAACGCACGTAATTGCGCGGCACGATCCCGCACCAGAGCGCCGTCAAGCTGAGGCATCCGGGCGGCGGGCGTTCCGGGGCGGGCGGAGTAGGGGAAGACGTGCAGCCATGTCAGGTCACACTCCTCCACCAGTCGCAGAGAGTCGCTGAAATGGTCTTCGGTCTCGGTCGGGAAGCCTGCGATGATGTCAGCGCCGAAGGTCATCTCCGGTCGCAGGCGGCGGGCATCCTGACAGAATCGGATCGCATCGTCGCGCAGGTGCCGCCGTTTCATGCGCTTCAGGATCAGGTCCGATCCGTGCTGAAGCGACAGGTGCAGGTGGGGCATCAGCCGCTCTTCCTCGGCGATGGCGCGCATCAGGTTGTCGTCGACCTCTATCGAATCGATCGAACTGATCCGCAGGCGCGGCAGGTCGGGCACCAGCTTGAGGATGCGCATCACCAGATCGCCCAGACGCGGCGTGCCAGGCAGATCCGCGCCCCAGCTTGTCAGGTCCACGCCAGTAAGCACGATCTCGGCGTAGCCGCGTCCCACCAGCCGCCGAATCTGTTCAATCACGACGCCTGCAGGGACCGACCGAGAATTGCCGCGACCGTAGGGGATAATGCAGAAGGTGCAGCGGTGATCGCAGCCATTCTGGACTTGGACATAAGCACGAGAGCGCGTGCCGAAACCGTCGATCAGATGGCCTGCGGTTTCGGTAACGGACATGATGTCGTCGACCTGAACGCGCTCTGTCTCTCCCGTGAAGTCGGGGGCCATCTGCACCCATGTGGCGGGCTGCATCTTTTCGGTGTTGCCGATGACGCGCGTGACCTCAGGCATGGCGGCGAAGGTCTCGGGTTCCGTCTGGGCGGCGCAGCCCGTCACGATCACCGGCGCGCCGGGGTTTTCGCGCGCAAGGCGGCGGATGTCCTTGCGGGCCTTGCGCACAGCTTCAGCCGTCACGGCACAGGTGTTGACGACGACGGCGTTCTCCAGCCCGGCCTGCGCGGCGAGGTCCTTCATCGCCTCGGTCTCGTACATGTTCAGGCGGCAGCCATGGTTCGAAAAGACGGGGGCGCTCATGTGTTGGCCTCCAACCAGTCGGGCGTCAGGACGCCGTCGAACACATGGGCGGTGGGGCCGGTCATCCAGACGCCGTCGTCGCGCCAGTCGATGACGATGGTGCCACCATCCAGTTCGATGGTGACGGCGCGGCTCGTCAGCCCACGACGATGCGCGGCCACAGCCGTCGCACAGGAGGACGATCCCGACGCCAGCGTCACACCGGCGCCGCGCTCCCAGACGCGCATCCGCAGGTGGTCCGGGCCGATCAGATGCGCGACCTGCACGTTGGTGCGTTCGGGGAACAGCGGATTGTGCTCATGTGCGGGACCGAAGGTGGCAAGGTCCACGCCCTCGGCATTATCCACGAAGAACGTGCAATGCGGGTTGCCCATGCCGGTAGCGACGGGATCGCCCGCGATGGGCAGGTGGTCCACATCCATTTCGCGTGCCAGCGGGATCGTGCGCCAGTCCAGAATCGGTGCGCCCATATTTACGGTCGTCAGCCCGTCACTTGCGTCGCGCGCCTCTAGCAGACCCCGTTCCGTGCGCAGGTGAACCACGCCCGATGGGCCCATCAGATATCGCGCGATGCAGCGCGTTGCATTGCCGCAGGCCGAGGACAATGAGCCGTCTGCGTTCCAGAAGGTCAGCGCCGCGTCCGCGTCCGCGTCGCTGTCGATCACGGCAAGTTGGTCGAAACCCACACCACGCTGCCGATTCCCGATGGCCCGCGCCAGGGCAGTCGTTACCGGCACGTCGCGCGCGCGACGGTCGATCACGACAAAATCGTTGCCCAGTCCATGCATCTTCATGAACGGCAGGTGGGGAAGGTCACTGGCCATGTCGCTGGCATATAGAGATGGCACTGATCAGAGAAAAGCGTTGCGTTTCGGGTTGACGGGTTCGCGTGCCTTGGCTACGTCCGCCGCCAGTGAGCCGATAGCTCAGTTGGTAGAGCAACTGACTTTTAATCAGTAGGTCCAGGGTTCGAGCCCCTGTCGGCTCACCACTTCACCCAAAGTCGCGCGGATGGCATCTTTGTCAGCCTTTGATCAGTCGCAGGCTAGGGGCTTGAATATCCTGCGGCTGTTCGCGGACGGCTTGCATCAAGCTTTCCATCTGGCGGGTCAGGTCTGCGTAGACTTGCGTTGCAGCGGCATCACCGCCGGTGGCCAGAAGCATCCCGGCATGGTTCATCATATACGTCGACAGGTAGAGGATTGCGTCGGTTCGTTCGGCATCCGGCACGGCTATGATTTGATCCAGCAGCGTTTCGACCGTTTCGGAGATCTCTTCGGAAATCATGCGACTCTCTTACTCTTACCCCGATTACAGTTGTTTAGCTTGGCAACGCATAAGTTGTTCAGCAAGAATTATCTGTCTTTAATTGATCTGGAAGCCGACGGTGCCTTCGATACCTGCACGGCCAGAATTCCTCCCATGATGACCGCGACCCCGACCAAATCCAGGCGAGACAGCGCCTCTTTCAGCACAATTGCAGCGATCGCGACGCCGAGAAATGGGTTGAGAAAATGAAACGTCGCCGCACGCACCGGGCCGATTCGCCGCACAAGCACGAACCAAACCAGCGTTGCCATCAGGCCGGGCACCAGCGTCGTGTAGGCGAATGCAACAATCAGGGGCGTGGTCAGATTGATGGCGGGCTCTTCCAGCACGCCGCCCGCGACGGCTAGGATCGCCGAGCCGACCAGCATCTGAAGGCCCACAACCATCAAGACGTTCCCACCCGATGATGCGCCGCGCACCGATAGCGTGGCGACGGTCAGGGCCAGCACGCCGCCGACTCATAATGACAGACCGACGATATCGACCCCGCCGGACAGCCGACTGCCCATGATGATCGACACGCCTGCCAGCCCGGCGAACAGGCCCGCGATCCCCAAAGGCCGCAGTCGTTCGCCCAAGGCCACCCAGCCGAACAGGGCCACAAGAAGCGGCATGGTGGATGCGACGATGGAGGCCAGCCCCGCATCGATAGAGCGCATCGCGACGAAGTTGAGGCCCAGATACAGCGCGTTCTGGCACAGGCCGAACACGAAGGTCGCCCGCCACTGCGCGCGTGTCAGGCGCCATGTCTGCCCCATGGCACGCGCGATGGCGACGCCGATCAGGCCGGAGATGGCGAAGCGCAGGGACAAGGACAGCAGGGGCGGGGCGTCGGCCACGATGAACTTGGCCGAGGTGAACGCAGACGACCACATGACCGCGAAGGCAAGGCCCAAGGCAAGGGCGCGCAGGTCCATCAGGCGATGGTCGTCCCGGCGTCGCGCATCGCGGCCAATGCCGCGTCCTTCGATCCGTTCAGGTCGATGGCCGCTGAAAGGTCAGTGCGGACCGTGGTGTGGAAGCCCAGCTTGGTCGCGTCCAGCGCCGAAAAGTTGACGCAGAAGTCGAGCGCGAGGCCGACCAAGGTCAGACGCTCGATCCCGCGGGTGCGCAGGTAGCCTTCCAGTCCCGTGGGGGTGGTCTGATCATTCTCGAAGAAGGCAGAATAACTGTCGATGTCCGGGTTGTAGCCCTTGCGGATAATCAGGTCGCCATCCGTGCGCAATTCCGGCGCAAAGGCGGCACCGTTGCTATTTTGGATACAATGATCGGGCCACAGGACCTGCGGGCCGTAGGGCATTTCCGTCATCTCCATCGGCGCCTTGCCGGGGTGGGAAGATGCGAAAGACGAATGTCCCGCAGGGTGCCAGTCCTGCGTCAAGATCACAGTGGCGAAGTCATCCATCAGCGCGTTGATCGGGTCGACCAGCGTATCGCCGCCGGGAACGGCCAAGGCCCCGCCCGGACAGAAATCATTCTGCATATCGATAACAAGAAGAGCGTGGCTGCGATCTGGCATTTTGGTCTCCGTTTTCTGATGCGTCGCGCGGGCTGGGGCGAAGATCAACGAAAACCCGTCATCCGCGACGGGTGCGTTTGACCTTGCGCGCCTTGGCCTTGGCTTTCGCCTTGGCCTTTCCCTTCGCGCGGGGTGGTCCGCGCCTGGGCGGTTTGCCGTGTGACGCGCGCCCGGTAGCGGGTGCGTTGCCGTCCACGTCGACCAGGTCCAGCACCAGTCCGCCCGTGACGGGAACGGCCTCTGCGATGCGGGCCGTTACGCGCTGGCCCAGGCCCAGAACCATGCCGCTGTCGGACCCCATCGCGGTCTGCGTCTCGGCGTCGTAGTGGAAGTACTCGCCAAGGCTGCGGAACGGCACCAGCCCATCCGCACCAGTGTCGTCCAGCTTCACAAAGACGCCGAAGCGCTGGATGCCAGAGATGCGCCCGCCGATCTCTGACCCCACACGCTCTGACAGGAAGGCGGCAAGGTAGCGGTCGGTGGTGTCACGCTCTGCCACCATAGAGCGGCGTTCCGTGGTGCTGATCCACTCGCCCGTTTCGGACAGACGTTCGGTATCCAGTGGCGTCAACCCGTCGTCGCCCCAGCGATGCGCGGCGATCAGAGCACGGTGGACGATAAGATCGGCGTATCGGCGGATGGGTGAGGTGAAATGCGCGTAGTTGCGCAGGGCCAGCCCGAAGTGGCCGAAGTTTTCGGGTGCATAATACGCCTGCGTCATGGCGCGCAGGGTGCTGATGTTGATCAGCTCGTCGTTGTCTGATCCTTCGGCCTGCGCGAGCAGCTGGTTCAGGTGGCGGGTTTGCAGCACTTGCCCTTTGGCAAGCGTCAGGCCAGACGCCTGCGCCACTTCGCGCAGCGCCTCCAGCTTCTCGGGCGACGGTTCTTCGTGGACGCGATACAGCAGCGATTGCTTGCGCTTGCCCAGCTCCTCGGCGGCGGCGACGTTGGCCAGCACCATGAACTCTTCGATCAGCTTGTGGGCATCCAGCCGCTCGCGAAACGCGACAGAGGTGACGCGACCCTCGGGGCTAAGCTCGATTCGGCGTTCCGGCAGATCCAGTTCCAGCGGCTGGCGACGGGCGCGGGCGGTGCGCAGAGCCTCATAGGCGGCGTAGAGCGGGGCGATCACGGTATCGGCCAGCGGCGCGGTCTGTTCGTCCGGCTCGCCGTCCTGCGCGGCCTGCGCCTGCTCGTAGGACAGCGACGCGTGGGACTTCATCAGGCCCCGGTGGAATTGGTGCGCGATCTTGGTGCCGTCTTCGGACAGGACCATCCGCACGGCGATGCAGGCGCGTTCCATGCCCTCGTGCAAGGAGCATAAATCGCCCGACAGCGCCTCTGGCAGCATCGGTACGACGCGGTCGGGGAAATAGGTGGAGTTGCCGCGCTTGCGGGCCTCATTGTCCAGGGCAGAGCCGGGCGGCACGTAGTGGGCCACGTCGGCGATGGCGACCCACAGGATGTGGCCGCCGGGGTTGGCCGGATCGGTATCCGGCGCGGCGTGGACGGCGTCGTCGTGGTCGCGGGCATCGCTGGGGTCGATGGTGATCAGCGGCACGTCCCGGAGGTCGGTGCGGTCGCCCAAGGTAACGGGTTCGGCGGCTTCGGCCTCTGCGATCACCTCGTCGGGGAAGTGGTCGGGGATGCCGTGCTGGTGGATGGCGATCAGCGACACGGCGCGCGGTGCGGTGGGGTCGCCCAGACGATCCACGACGCGGGCGCGGGGCAGGCCCATGCGGTCCTTCGGCCCTGCGCGTTCAGCCTCGACCAGCTCGCCGTCCTTGGCGCCGTGGGTTTCGCCAGCGCGGACCAGCCACTCCTTGTCCGAACCCTTGTCGATCGGCACGATCCGCCCGCCATCGCTTTCGGCGCGGTAGATACCCAGCATCCGCGCGACACTGCGCCCGATCTTGCGGATCAGGCGGCCCTCATAGGCGTGCGTCTCGTTGGTGACCTTTGTCAGCCGCAAAAGCGCCCGGTCACCGGCACCCAGCGCCGGATCGGATCGCCGTTCCACCACCAAAATGCGCGGCTCTGCGCCGTCGCCCTGCCATTCCAGCGGGCGGGCATGGATGTCGCCGTCGGCGTCCGGGCCGATGATTTCGCACACGGAAACCGGAGGCAGGCTGTCCGGGTCGCGGTAGGTCTTGCTGCGCTTTTCCAGCCGCCCTTCGGATTCCAGTTCCTTCAGCAACCGCTTCAGGTCGATCCGCGCGGCACCCTTTATGCTGAACGCGCGGGCGATGTCGCGCTTGGCGGTTTGGGTGGGGTTCTCGGAGATCCAGTTCAGGATGTCCTGCTTGGTGGGTATATTGGCCATATCGGTCGATCTAGCACGCGTGCGGGAAAGGCGACAGGGAGGCGTTGCGGCGTCAACGCGCATACCGTCAATCGGCTTGCAGCGTCACTCCGTCCGCAACTCCAACACCATATCGCGGTGCGGAATGTCCGCATCGTCGTAAATCGGCCCTTCGGGCACGAAGCCCATGCGGCGGTAGAATTCGACCACATGCAACTGCGCGCCAAGCTTCACACGCTCTACGCCGTCCACGTCGCGCAGGGTGGCCAGCGCGGCGTTGCAAAGTGCGTCCCCCACGCCGGTGCCGCGGTGGGCGGCCAGCACGCAGATGCGCCCCATGCTCGCCTGCGGTTTGGTCGCGAACAGGCGCAGCGTGCCGATGGGCTGGCCGGACCACAAGGCCAGCATATGCGCCGCTTCGCCATCCCGGTCGTCCCACTCATCGGCTTCTGCGATGCCCTGCTCATCGATGAAGACGGCGCGGCGAAGGGCGCGGCAGGTCCCGATGTCGTCGGTGTAAGAGATCAGTAGGCTCATTTCGCGAAATACCCACGAATGATGCGGTCATAGATTGCTTTCAGTTGAACGATGTCCTTCACGGCGACGCGTTCGTCCACCTGATGCATGGTGGCGCCGACCAGCCCAACCTCGATCACCGGGCAATGGTGGCGAATGAAGCGCGCGTCCGACGTGCCGCCCGTCGTGGACAGGACCGGAACGTTGCCGGTCACCTCTTCCACCGCTTTCTGCACGGTCTCGCTGAGCCTTCCGGGAGGTGTCACAAAGCTTTCGCCGGACACGGAGACGTCCAGTTCCAGCGGAACTTGATGCTCTCGGCGAACCACTTCGGCTTCGGCGTGCAGCCAGTTCGTCAGGTCGACGCCGGTGTGCGCGTCGTTGAAGCGGATGTTCACCATCGCGCGGCAGGTGGCCGGGATCACGTTGTTCGCGTCGTTGCCTGTGTCGAAGCCGGTCACCTGCAGGGTGGTGCGGTCGAAGTGATCGGTGCCGTCATCCAGATCGGTGGCAATCAACCGGTCAAGGTAGGCGATCATCGCGTGGATCGGGTTGCGGGCCTGCCGGGGATAGGCCGAATGCCCCTGCAACCCACGCGCCGTGATCCGCGCGGTCATAGAGCCGCGACGCCCGATCTTGATCATCTCGCCCATGTGGTTGGGACAGGTCGGCTCTCCGACAATACAGGCGTCCATCTTCTCGTTCGTCTCGGCCATCCAGTCGAGGATCGCGGCGGTACCGTCGATCCCGTCACCCTCTTCGTCGCCCGTGATGGTCAGGACCAGCGATCCCGGGCAAGTCTCTGCCGCGTCCACCGCAGCTGCCACGAAAGCCGCGACACCCGATTTCATGTCGCAGGCACCGCGCCCATACATCACGCCGTCGCGCAGCTCTGCCCCGAAAGGGTCGCTCGTCCAGTCATCGGGGTTGCCGACAGGCACCACATCCACATGACCGTTGAAGCCCAGCACCGGTCCGTGTCCGCCAGAGCGCGCATAAAGGTTGGCGATGCCGTTGCGATCCACGCGCGTGCAGACGAAGCCCGCATCCTGCAGCAGATTGGCCAGCATCGTGATCGGCGCGGCGGCATCGGGTGTGACAGAAGCGTGTCGGATCAAATCCTGGGTCAGTTCCACCGGGTCCGTTGTCATCGCGCGCTCCTACCTGCCTGCGCCCTGACTTAACCGGAAAGCGCGCGGCGGCAAACGGTTCGACTAGTCGTCTTCGGGATAGAACGGCGTGGCCTGCGCGACGATGACGGCGTTTTCGGCCAAGGCGCGTTCCATCAGAACGCGCTCGTCGGCGTCGATCTCATGGCCCTCTGCTTCACGCTCGGCCAACGTGCCGTAGCCGGTCACATCCAGCGGCGACATCTCTGCCTGCTTCAAAACGGCCACGGTTTCGCGCACCGCCTCTGCCTCGTCCACGCCGCTGGCATAACACAGCAAGGCGGCGCCGGTGGCGCGCTTGGGCAAGCCATCGTCTGGGGAACGGCCGACTTCGACCAGCAGGGTGAAAACAGATTGCGTGCGTTTCATGGGCTGTGCGTCGGAGATGCGCGCGCCCCTGTCAAGCGAAAGGCCGCACCCATGGGGCGCGGCCTTTGCAAATCGGGATGGAGGCGGCGTCAGGCGCGACCGCGTACCATCCGGACGATCCAGATCAGCAGACAGGCGCCGATGAAACCAGCAATCAGGTAACCGATGCTGAAGCTGGCACCCGCGGCGTAGAGGCCGAGAAGCGTTCCGAAGATGAAGTTGAAGAGGATGGCACCGACGATGCCCAGACCGATGTTCATCAGAAGGCCCATGTTGGACTTCATGAATTTCTCGGCCAGCCAACCGGCCAGACCTCCGACGATAATAGCTGCAAGCCAGCCCATACTTAGTTCCTTTCGATGAATTCAGGCCCGCAAAATGCGGGATGTTGGGGACAGAACGTCGCAACACGCTCGCGGTTCCGTGATAATCAACCAAAAACTTCGAAGAACGCAGCGGTCAGATAGATCGCCAGCATCGCGACCGATTCCACACCGATTCCACCCGGCCCGCGACGTTGCCGCGCGATCAGCCCGGCCAGCAAGACAGATGTCATCAGGATGCCGGTGCCCAACCAATACAGGTCCGACGTGCCGATCGCGTGGTAAAGCGAGCCGTCGCGATAGGCGACGTCCGAGGCGACAAGGAACAATGTGTCGAAAGTGTTGCCGCCGATGATGCCGCCCACGGCCAGTTGCAGCGCTCCACGGCGCACGGCGACCAGCGTGGTAACCAGTTCGGGCAGGGAGGTTACGACGGCGGTAATCAGCGAGCCGACGAGACTGGAGGTCAGCCCGAACCGTGTGATGAAGGTGCCGCCAACCTGACTGATGACCCAGCCGCCCGCGCCCATGATCGCGACAAGCCCGACGAACCTTAGGATGGGGCCGCGCGCCGACTTATCCGGCTCCGCGTCGTCTTCGGGCTCATCTTCGCGCGTGTCGGAGGTCTGGACCGGCTTCCACATCGGGTTCTCGGCCACGTTTGAAGACACACCGACGCCATACAGGTAGGCAAGAAACAGGATGACAGAGATCGGGTGCACCCCGAAATACGCGACATCCGGCCCCGCCAGAGCGCAAAGAGGCATGGACAGCAGCACGATAAGCATGACGCCCTGAAACAGGTTCGTCGGCTCTGCTGCCGCGTGTTCCAGATTGACCTTCTTGTAGATTGTGTCGGCCAGCGCCAGGAACAGCGTCTGCGCCGCGATCCCACCCACGGCGTTCGAGAAGGCGAAAGAGGCGTCTCCGCCCAATGCGGCGTCCACCGAAACCACCACACCCGCCAGCGATGTCGCGCCGCCGAGGATCAGGCCGCCCGCCATCGCCTCGCCCATCTTGGTGCGATCAGCGATGATATCGGCCAGCCGCGTCGCTTTAATCGACGACAGGACGACGGCCATACAGGCGACGAAGAAGACGCCAAAGAGGATCGGGACGGGAAGGTTTTCGAACATGACCGCTTAACCGTCCCGCGCCGGATCGGTTTCACAAAACCGCCCGATCGCCGTTTTAATCTTCAGCAGAACCTCTGATCATGACGCTCCTCTGCCCTTCATCGTTCCCGAAATACCTCGGGGGAGCCGCGCCAGCGGCGGGGGCAGAGCCCCCATCCGTCAGTCTCGCAGAAGCTCGTTGATCGCCGTCTTCGAGCGGGTCTTTTCATCCACCCGCTTCACGATCACCGCGCAATAGAGGTTCAGGTCGTTCTTCGTCGGCATCGAGCCAGAGACGACCACCGAATAGGGCGGCACCTCGCCGTACATCACTTCGCCGGTCTCGCGGTCCACGATCTTGGTGGACTTGCCGATATAGACGCCCATGCCCAGCACCGCGCCTTCACGGACGATGCAGCCTTCGACGACTTCCGACCGTGCGCCGATGAAGCAGTTGTCTTCGATGATCGTGGGGTCGGCCTGCAACGGCTCTAACACCCCACCGATGCCGACGCCGCCGGACAGGTGGACGTTCTTGCCGATCTGAGCGCAGGACCCGACGGTAGCCCAGGTGTCGACCATCGTGCCCTCGTCGACGTATGCGCCCAGGTTCACGAAGGACGGCATCAGCACCACGCCCGGCGCGATGTAGGCGGACTTGCGCACGACGGCGTTCGGCACGGCGCGAAAGCCAGCCTCGCGCCAGCGCTGGTCGCCCCAACCGGCAAACTTGCTGTCCACCTTGTCCCACCAGCCGCCGCCCTGCGGACCGCCCGGCTGCAATTCCATATCGCGGATGCGAAAGCCCAGCAGCACGGCCTTCTTGGCCCATTGGTTCACGTGCCATTCGCCATCACGCTTTTCCGCCACGCGCAGTTCGCCGCGGTCCAGTGCGTCCAACGTCTCTTCGATGGCTTCGCGGGTCTCGCCACCGGTGGCGGGCGTGATGTCGGCGCGGGCCTCCCACGCGGTTTCGATGGCGTCTTCAAGCTGGGTATGGGCCATGGGATCCTCGGGGCTATTGTGTCATTCGCTCTGGCCCGATGGCTATAGGGCCGGTATCTGCGCCCTGCAACTGATGGAGCCCCCATGTCCGAGAGTCCCGCATCGTCCCGTGGCCGGTCGCCCTTCCGCGACGCCCCCACCGACCGCAAGACCGCGGCGGAAATCCCCGACACGCCGCAGACGCGGGCGCCGGCCTACAAGCTGGCCTTCGCGGATGACGAGTTCCTGTGCAGTCCGGAATTGCGCCCCCTGCGCTTGCAGCTGGAGCTCATGAAGCCAGAGATGATCCTGGCCGAGAAGGGGATCGAATCCACCATCGTTCTGTTCGGTGGTGCGCGTATCCGCGAAAGCGCCGAAGATGCTCCGAATGAGGCTGTGGGCAAGATGGCGGCCTACTACGCAGAGGCACGCGCCTTCGCCAAGGCGATGACCGAACTGTCGATGCGAAGCTACGGCAAGCAGAACGTCATCGTGACGGGCGGTGGTCCCGGCGTGATGGAAGCGGGCAATCGCGGTGCTGCGGACGCGGGCGGCCAATCCATCGGGCTGAACATCGTGCTGCCGCATGAACAGGCGCCGAATGAATACGTCACCCCCGGCCTGTGCTTCAACTTCCACTACTTCGCCGTGCGCAAGATGCACTTCCTGCTGCGCGCCCGCGCGGTCTGCGTCTTCCCGGGCGGTTTCGGGACGATGGACGAGTTGTTCGAGTGTCTGACGCTGATCCAGACGGGCCGGATGCAGCGTGTGCCCGTGCTTCTGTTCGGACGTGAGTTCTGGGAGTCGGTCGTGAACTTCGAGGCGCTCGCCAAGGCCGGCACCATCGCGCCCGAGGATCTGGACCTGTTCCGCTTCGTCGAAACGGCGGACGAGGCGATCGCCGCCATCGAGAATTGGGACGGGGTCGGCACCACACGGGACGCCGTTCCGGGCCGCTGATCGGAACCGCACGGGCGGGCTTTCCATTGGAACGCCATCTGATGTGCGAAAGGTTTGCCGATGGCTCTGCTCTCGACCTGGTGGTTCCTGGCCGGTTGGCTGGTTCTGACGATTCCCAGTCTGGTGATCCTGATCCGGGACCTGCGCAGCAAGAACGCGCATCTGATGTCTCTGATGAAGGTCGTCTGGGCGCTGACGGTCGTCTACTCCGGCCCTGTCGGACTGGCGGTCTACTGGCTGACGGGTCGCAAGGAGATCTCCGACGATGGCATCTGGCGACGTGGCGCGCGGTCCGTGGCGCATTGCTACTCGGGCTGCGGGATGGGTGAGATCATCGGCGTCACGGTCGCCGTCGGTGTTATCGCGGCACCCACGTGGGGTGTGGCGCTGATCACCTTCACACTAGCCTTTACCTTCGGCATTCTGCTGACGGTTGGGCCGATGATGCAGGAAGGCACCAAGTTCCGGCCCGCCCTGAAGGATGCACTCATCGCCGAAACGCCTTCTATCGTGGTGATGGAAGCCGTCGCGATCGGGTCCGACATTCTGATTTCCGGAGACGCGACGATCGGCGAGCCATTGTTCTGGTCCGCACTGATCGTCTCGCTCTCCTTCGGTCTTCTGGCCGCCTATCCCGTGAACGTGATGTTGATCCGCTTCGGTATCAAGGAAGGCATGATGGACCCGCGTATGACGGGTGATTAGAGCTTAGGCCTTGCGCAATTCGCTGTGCGATTTCAGGACGATGCTGCCGTCGTCCTGCTCCAGCTTGTAGGCCGGTTCGTCATCGGATGCGTCGCGCGTGACCTCGTTACCGTCGATCTTCAGCGTGCGCTTCTGGGTATATTTCTGCTTCACGGTCGCCTGCGCGGTGCCGTTGCCCCAGTCCCATTCGACCGTGTCGCCTTCGGAATAGTGATTGCTCATGTCTTTCGTCCTTCGATTGCTTCGAAGGTTCAAAGCCCGTGATGCAGTCTGCGTTCCCGCGCCAGTTCGCCGCAAAGGTGCGATTTCACGCGGCCCCGGTCTCTGCCTCGATCTGGCGTCTGGACTTCCGCTCACGCTCGGTGTCGGATTTCAACTGCCCGCAGGCGGCCATGATATCCTCACCGCGGGGGGTGCGGATTGGGGACGCATAGCCAGCCTTGTAGATGATGTCGGCGAAAGCGCGGATGCGGTTGTTGGAAGAACGCTTGTGTTCGGTCCCCGGCCATTCGTTGAAGGGGATCAAGTTGATCTTGGCTGGGATGCCGCGGATCAACTCGATCAAACGATGCGCGTCTTCGTCGCTGTCGTTCACGCCCGCCAGCATCACGTATTCGAACGTGATCCGTTCGGAGTTCGACAGCTTGGGATAGGCGCGCAAAGCCTCCAGCAGCTTTTCGATGTTCCAGCGTTTGTTGATCGGCACAAGGCGGTCGCGCACCTCGTCGGTTGTCGCATGGAAGGACACCGCCAGCAGGCAGCCGATCTCTTCCGCCGTGCGCGCGATTTCAGGTACCACACCGCTGGTCGACAAGGTGATCCGGCGGCGCGACAGGCTGATGCCTTCGGGGTCCATCGCGATCTTCATCGCGTCGCGCACGTTCTCGAAGTTGTACAGTGGCTCCCCCATGCCCATCAGAACGATGTTCGACAGCAGGCGCGTCTCGTTCTTCGGGTGGTGCCCGGGTTCGGGCCATTCGCCCAGATCGTCGCGGGCCAGCATGACCTGGCCGACGATTTCCGCCGCCGTCAGGTTGCGCACCAGCTTTTGCGTGCCGGTATGGCAGAACGAACAGGTCAGCGTGCAGCCCACTTGGCTGGAGATGCACAGCGTGCCCCTCCCTTCCTCGGGGATGTAGACGGTTTCGACCTCATGCCCGCCAGCGATCCGCACCAGATACTTGCGGGTGCCGTCCTCTGACTCTGCCTTGCGCACGATCTCGGGGATGGTGATCTCGAACGTCTCGGCCAGCTCGGCGCGATAGGCCTTGGACAGGTTCGTCATCTGGTCGAAATCGCGTACGCCCCGTTCGTAGATCCACGCCCAGATCTGGCCCACGCGCATCTTGGCCTGTTTTTCAGGCGTGCCCATCTCGATCAGGGCCGCGCGCATGGCATCGCGGGGCAGGCCCACAAGGTTGCGCTTGCCACCATCTGGCTGCTTGCGCGGGATAGTTAGCACATCTGGCGTGACGGGCGGAGTGACGGGCGTTGGCGCGGTCATCGGGCTACTCTCGTGTTCGGATCGCCCGCATATAGGCGATCCGTTACATCGGATAAACCCCGGCGCGGTTTAGTTGCAGCGACCCGCCGCTTCGTCCAGCGCGGCGGTAAAGCCGAACAAGGAGAACGTGTCCTGCGTCTGCGTTCCGCGTGACGAGCGCGCCGTCAGTACCGCGTCTGCTCCGCGCTTCAGCGCCGCCACGATCTGCTGATCTGCTGACGCATCCTGCGGCCAGGCCCATTCGCCTTCGGTGCCCAGTTCGAATTCGGTGCCGCCGATGTTCAGGTTCACGGTCGATCCATCAGCAAAAGGATAACCGCCGGTGAACGACACTTCGCCGTTCACATCGGCGCCGGGACGGTAGGTCACGAACAGCAGGATATCGCCACGCCGGACCGAAACGGTCTGCCCACCGCGCGTATTCACCGTGTTGGTAGGGCTGGACACGCTCCAGCATTCCTTGGGATCGTCCTCGACGAACACGCTCCAAGCTGTCTCTACGGCTACCCGGTTGGTGCTTTCGTCCTGCGCAAGCGCCGCGCCTGCCGTCATCGTCAGTGCCACGGCGACCGATCCGATAAGTGCTTTCATCCGTAAAAGAGCCTCCAGCTCGCAACTGCCTCTGACCGGTTGGATGCACCCTCTTGTCGGGGCGCGCTCTGACACCGGTTCCAATTCCAATTTCGCGATGCAATCTTAGCGTCAATCAGGCGATTTTTGAAAGCCCTTGCGGCGAAAAATCGCTTTCACGGATAGGAGAGCGAAGTTTGGCCGATGCGACCCCCCTGATCGAGCTTTGGCGCGGTGACCTGAGCGAGAGCATCCATCGCGGCCATGCGGTCGTCATGGACGACACCGGACAGGTCGTTCACGCGTGGGGCGATCCCGATGCGATCATTTTCCCGCGTTCGTCTTGCAAGATGCTACAGGCGCTGCCGATGGTCGAGGCGGGCGTGAAGCTGTCTACCGAACGCCTGGCACTGGCCTGCGCAAGCCACGAAGGCGCGCCGGAGCATGTTGCGGCAGTGCGCGACTGGATCACCGAGCAGGGCTACTCCGACGATGACTTCCTGTGCGGCCACGAAGCGCCGCGCGACCGAGAGGCCAAGCACGCCATGATCCGAGCGGGCGGCAGTCCCGATCAGGCGCACAACCAATGCTCTGGCAAGCACGCCGGGTTTCTGCATTTCCAGCGGCATCTTGGCGCGAAAGGGGCCTACGTCGATCCCAACGGCCCGGTGCAAAAAGCCGTACGCGCCGCGTTCGAGGAGGTCACGCAAGAGAACAGCCCCGGCTTCGGCATCGACGGCTGTGCGGCCCCGAACTTCGCCACCAGCGTCAGCGGTCTTGCCCGCGCGATGACGGCCTTTGCTACCGCAACCGAAGGGCAGGGCGCGCGGCAGTCGGCGATGGCGGCCTTGCGTGACGCGATGATGGCGCATCCGTGGTTGGTGGCCGGAACCGGCAAGGCGACCACGCGGCTGATGGAGGCCGCTAAGGGCAAGGCCGCGGTGAAGATCGGCGCCGAAGGCGTCTACGTCGCCATGCTGCCGGAATTGCGCATGGGGGTTGCCCTGAAGATCGCGGATGGCGCGGGGCGCGGGGCCGATGCGGCGATGGCGGCGATCCTTGTAAAGCTGGGCGTTCTGGCCGCCACCGACCCTGCTGTCACCGATCTGATCGATGCGCCGATCCTCAACCGCGCGGGTGAACCTGTGGGCGCGATCCGGCGCGCCACTGGTTTTTGCGACTGACCCGTCTGCTTCATCGTTCTGCTAAATACCTGCCCCGCAGGGCCGATCAGCCAATTGCGAATTCGTCCGCGCTATAGCCTTGAAGATACAACAAGGCCGTCAGATCGCCGTGGTTGATCCGGCGATCCACCTCTGCGGCGACGATCGGCTTGGCGTGCAACGCGACACCGGCCCCCGCCAGATGCAACATGCCCAGATCGTTCGCGCCGTCGCCCACCGCCATCGCGTCGGAAACGCGTACTCCGCGCATCGCGCAGATCTCTTCCAAGGCGCTGACCTTCGCGTCACGGCCAAGGATCGGGCTGCCGACTGCGCCTGTCAGGGTTCCGTTCGCCTCGATCAACGTATTGGCGCGGTGCTCGTCGAATCCAAGGCGTTCGGCCACGCGCTTGGTGAACTGCGTAAAGCCGCCAGAGACGAGCGCGCAGTAGGCCCCATCGCGCCGCATCGTCGCCAGCAGCTCCGGGCCACCCGGCGTCAGGGTGATCCGGTCCTGCCAGACACGCGTGATGATATCCGTGGACAGACCCTTCAGGAGCGACACGCGCTCGCGCAGGGCGTCCTCGAAGTCCAACTCTCCGTTCATCGCGCGGGCGGTGATGTCCTTCACCCGCACGCCGACGCCCGCCACATCGGCTAACTCGTCGATGCATTCCTGACCGATCATCGTGCTGTCCATATCGGCGATCAGCACCGACTTGCGTCGCCCCTTTTCAGGCTGGATTACAAGGTCCACACCCATCTTCTGCGCCTCGGCCCAGACGTTCCATTGATTGTCCGGCACGGCGGTCACACGGAATTCCGCCGCGCTCGTTTCGTGCAGCCAGATCGCATCGCCGCCGCCCCAGGCGTTGCGCAGGGCATCCACGAAAGCGGGATCCAGCCGGGTGGCGGATATCAGGGTGACGACGTGCATGGGCGGGCCTTTCCACTCGTTGTGCGGCGCTTGTTCACCCGAAAGCGACAAGCTTCGCAAGTTTGCAGTTGCCGGAACGCAGGGAGCGGCATAGATGCGTCAGCGGGACACCCTTCCCCAACGAAGGGTGTGTGTCATTTTGAAATTTTCCTTTCATTACTGACAGTTAGTAGGTTGGTATTGGCGTCGTGTGCCAATTCTGTGCCAAAAAGAACGTCCGTCACGGTGCGGTCGGTCATGGCGTGTGCGTAGTGCTTGAGGACCGTTGCCGGTTCTTTCCAGCCGCCGCGTTCTGCTACGGTCTTCACGTCGATCCCGTTGTGCAGCATCGTCGTTGCGAAGCCGTGGCGGCAGGAATGCGGTGTCAGGGCTTCGATGCCCGCGCGTTCTGCGACGTTGCCCCAAACTTGGCCGACGCTCTCACCGCTGGCATAGCCGAACACGGTGTCACCGGGGTTCCGGTTCGACGGAACGTTTGCCAGTGCGACGACAACCTCACGCGGTAGGTGTGCTGTGCGGCGCATCTTGGTCTTGGTCGAGTTGATCGCGGCGGTGCGTTCGTCAAAGTCAACGTCGCCCCATGTCAGGCTACAGGCTTCACCACGTCGCGCGCCGGTGCCGAACATGAACAGGCACAGAGCTGCCAGATGGGGCAGACCATCGGCCTCAGCCTGTGCTGCGAACGCCTTGACCCATTCTAGCGTCGCGGGCCTTTTCTCTACACGATCTTCCTGAAACCGCTTGGCCTTCATTGGCGCACACCAGCCCAGATCGGCGGCGTGGTTGATGATGGCGTGGGTCGGCACGATCACCTGTCGATTGCGGGTCGCGGCCTTGGCGTCGGGGTAGAGGTTGATCGCAGACTGACGAATAGCGCCGGTCGTGATTTTGCGCAGAAGCGTGTCCTTCCAATGATCTTCAATACGATCAAGGAAGCGCGTTGGCTTTTCAGCAGCACGATAGGCGATGGCGGCTTGTGCGAACGTCACCCCTGCCTCCGGTCCATCGAGATGACCTTTCCAGGCGCGCGCTTCGACTTCCGCCGCGATCCTTTGGGCGATCTTTCGGTCCTCTGTGCGCGTAGATCCTCGTATGAGCCTTCCGGCGACGGTGCCCCGGTAGTGCCAGACCTTGTTGCGCTGGTGGAGCTTGAGGGGCATCGGATCGCCTCCATGAAGGTTGCCACATGGTCAGGCCACATGATGACTTTCCTACCGCACTTTGCATAAGCGCCTAGCGCGCGAACCTCGTCGCTGACCTTGCGCTCGGACATACCAAGATGCGCAGCCAGATCGGCAGGCGTGGTATAGTCTGGCAAAAGGGAAGCGCGGTCAGGCATCATTCGTCGCCTCGCATATACTTCTGAAATTCGGTGGGTATCGCGCTCGCCAGCACAGGAATGTTCACAATGGTGCAAGACGACGCATTGATTTCTTCAAAGGCTGCGACGTTATCCAATTCTTTCCATTGGAGCTGCCAGCCTTCATTAATGATCTTTGGATTGCCCGCCTCGGTTGTCCAGAAAGCCATAAGCTTCCTTGGCGTATAACCGTCGTCACGAATGCCAGAAACTGTTCGAGATACGTCAATTGAAACCGTCCATCCGATCCATAGGCCGTATTGAAGATCGACAGCAGCCGCCATGAGGTGCTGTCCGATTGCCATCGTCAGGACTTCGGTTCCTGAATACAGCCATCTCCCGTTGGCTTGCTCTTCGCCAAAGCCTTTTAGGATGCCACGATGCCGCCACCCACGTAGGGTGGCGGGTGCAACACTCGCAAAGCGCTCAATATCGCTCGGTGAGAATTTCCGCTCTACCATATTCATCGTAATTCTCGACACACCGTTGATCAGTTAACGGTGTTGTATCGGCAAAGCGTTAAGGGGTCAACACTTACTCTCCGTCTATTGCCTCCGCCATCCGATCCACGGCCCAGCCCATCGCTTCGACCGCCCCGATCATGGCGTCCCTGTCGTTACTCGCCAGCGGTTCGTCGGCGACACTTTGCGCCAGCACGGCAAACGATAAGGCGTCCAGCGTGGCCCGCACGTTCAACAGGTCATTGGTGGCGCGCTCTACTTTGTCCCTACACATCAAGAACGACCTCCAATCCGCATGACAGTTCATCGGCCATCTGTTCCGCGACGTACATCAGCGCGGCCTGTCCGTTCCTGGTAGCCAGATCGTGCGGGTCGAAGTTGTTAAGCACAGAAAGCAACCCGTGCAGATAGATGCTTTTGGTATGCAGTTCGGAAGGATCGGGCGCACTTTTCCCGTTCACCGCCGTGGGTGTTGCATCGGTCATTGCCGTGTTCTCCTAGTTGGTCTATGATCTCTAGGGATCAATATACAGGATGATCCGTAGGGATCAAGGGGCAATGACAGGCAATCAACTGCGCGCCGCGCGCTCACTCCTAGGATGGACGCAGGCACAGGTTGCGGAAGCGGCCAGTCTATCCATACCTACCGTTAAGCGGGCAGAGGGTGCCGGGGCAGTTCAAGCGTCAGCCGATGCCGTCGCTGCGATCCAAGCCGCTCTAGAAGCCGCTGGCGTCCAGTTCATCTCCGAAAACGGCGGGGGCGCTGGTGTCCGTCTGCGCAAATAGTTCTGAGTAGTAACGCTCTTTGGCGACGTTCTTTAAGTTCCGCCTAGCCGCACTGGCGAGCGTGACGCCGGATGGAAAGCGCACGATAAGCCCGTGGCTTCTCTTTTCCGGGCGATGCCGCCGCACCAGAACACACCCCTTCACCCGCACGGCACCGACCTGCGCCCGGAACCGCGCAAGGGCTTGGAAGCCCTCCGCGTTGGGATCTTCGTTCAGTACCTCGAAGTCTAGAACCTGTGGGACGCCCTTCATCGCGCGCCCTCCGATTGCACCCGCGCCGCCGGTCCTACCGATTGGCTCACAGCCTGTCCGGTAGCCTCCGCCGCAGACCTTGGGGCGTCCGTCGCTTGCGTCACCGTTTGGTTAACGGTCACGGGTGCGTTGACGTTGACCGACTTGTCGGAGCTGTCGTTGATCGTCGCCGCCGCGCCTCGTCGCATCATGTTGACGGGATCGGTCAGCTCGACGCCTAGAGCGGGAAGGTTGCGCCCGGCGTTGCGATCCAGCGAACGCTGCGCCTGTAGTTGGTTCAATCGGCTGCGGATGCCCTCGGGGTCAAAGCTATTGCCACCGCTCTCACGACCACCAAACACCCCAAGGTTGGGGATGACCGATCGGTCGAAGCCAGTCATCCCTTCAAACAGGCTGTCTAGGCGCTGCGTCCAGTTGTTGTTGGCGTTGAAAAACCCCATCACATCGCGCAGGGCGTCCCGCAAGCGTTCTACCGCACCGGCCATTCGGTCGGCGGCTGTCGCGGCCCCGTCCAGTTGCTCGTTCGCGCCGGTCAGGTCGATCCCGGCCCACCTCTCTAGCCAATCTAGGAAGCTGCCGAACACGCTGTCGCCGCCTGATTTCCACGTCAGAATATCGTCAATCGCCATCGCTATAAGGCCCAACGTAGCCATGACGGGAAACATCTTGATCCCCAATGCGATGAACAGGCCCGCGAACATTTGCAGGATCGGCTTCCAAGCATCGCTTGCGAACATATCGCGCAGGGTCGTCATGTGCCGGCCAATGCGCTGCACAGTATCCGATGCCATCCCGGTGGCGAATGTCAGGGCGTCGGAAAACCGCTTCGCCCATCGTTCCAGGGTGCCGTTCTCATCCATCCGATTGACCCAGCCTAGCAGGCTTTCGAGCTGCGCCTTGACGGTATCGAAGAAACCCGCCTCGCCAACCTTGAGCTGAAAGTCGGTCCACATGTCGGCCAAGTTCGACACGATGCCGTTGAACGTCCGCGACTGCTTATCCATCGCCCCGGTGAACCGCTCGCCAAAGTTATCGAGTAGGAATCGCCTGATATGCTCGCCGTTCTTCTGGACAACCTCTTGTAGCTCTTTGCCGTTCTTCGTGTAGCTGAACACCACGTCTTCGCCCGCTTGCTGCGTCGTGATGCCGAATGCCTTCAATCGCTCGAATTGGAACGTGCTGGCGTCGGTGAAGGCTTCGACGGCGCGCATCAGCGGTTCGTTCATCGCTGACGCCGCATCGCCTAGGGTCCGCATCGCTTCATCCGCTACAGGGTCGATACCCTGCGACTTGAGGCGCACGAAAGCCTCTGTGATCCCGTCCACTTCGTAAGGCGTCCGCTTGCCAAACTCTGTGATCCAATCCAGCGACCGCTGCGCCGCCGTGGCCGATCCTTCGATGGTTTCAAGCTGGACGCGGAAGCCCTCGAATTGCGCGCTGGTCTGCACAATCGAACGGCCCGCGACACTCGCACCCGCCGCCAGCGCCCCGGCGGCTATGGTTCCCCACCGGGTCGCGGCGACGGCAAGGTTCGCCATCGAATTGCGGATACGGTCCATCCGCTGTTCAAAGCGTTTGGCGTCGGCCTCGCCTCTGACCTCGAACCCCAAAATTGAAATAAGCTCATCCACGATAGGCATCAGTCGTCTCCATTCCAGTTAACCAGTTTCAGCGCCATGTCGGGATCGACGCCGGATTCCTTCGCCATCGCCAAGGCTTGGATGATTGCACCCATGGCCCGCGCCCGTCCGGCGGTGTCGAACGCTTGCACCGGACGCATCACGTCCAGCGCGACCGGCCCGCCCAGCTTGTCGCTTGCTTCCTCGGCAATCATCGCGGCGATGGGTTGCAGCACCCACTGCGCCAGATGGCGTTGGGCTTCCCGCACCATCGGCCCTGTCGTCGCTGGCGAGTTGAGACCGGGCAGGATACCGAACACCCCGTTGATCGCGTCCCTAGCCGCTGCCAGTGTCTCGCGCGTCATCGCTTTGGATAGGTCGGGCGTCAGGTCGTGGGGCTTCCAATCCTGCGCCGGGGCAGGTCCACCCGCCGCCGCGACGTTCACCGACTCGCGCACCATGACGCGGCCCCGGTGGCCCCGGAAGCCGCGCGACATTTGCTCTAGGTCCGTCTCAGGCGTTTCGGGATAGGGCAGGATCGTGCTGCCCAGCGGGGCGGTATCGTAAATCTCGGCAAGCGCCGTCTCGACAGAGTTCAGCAGGCCCGCCGTAAGCTGCGCCCGCCGTAGCGGTGCAGAGCCATACCAAGGCGCGCCCATGTCGCCGCCGATGCGGAAGTGCAGCACCTCAGCGGCCAGGACAGTGAAGGTTCGACCGCCGCCCGCTTCGGATACGCTGACACGGTAAGCCGTGGGTCGCCCGTTCCGGGTGCGCAGTTCCCAATCGCTACATGGCACCAGCCGATCTTGGATCAGGAACAGGGCTTCGCCACGCAAGGCCAGTGACCGCGCACAGAGCGCCAGTGACCGCCTGTCCAGCATGTCGGTGCCGTCCACGTCTGCCAGCCCTAGACCGCCTTCCCAGAGCGTCACAGCGGCTTGAACGGTCGCCGTCAGTTCCGCGATGCCGCGCCGCCCGCTGATATACGCCTCACGCGCGGCCATGATTTCGGCAGTGTAACCCGATCCGCTGGACCGCGCTTCGACGGGTTCGGCCCGCCGCTTGAATAGGTCGAGTAAGCCCATGTCAGGCCCTCCGATAAGGGCGCAACAGGTCAGCCGCGCCAGAGTGTTGAAGCGCGCGGCCCAGCCATGCCGGGTTGCGGTCGATCTCTGTCATTTCCTCGCCCACCTTGATTGACACATGGTCCGATCCCGATGGCACCTCTTGCGCGTCGTCTGTCAGGTATGCGGCCAACCGCTGGACAGCCTGCGCGACCGCCGGGGGAATAGGACCAGTACCCACGCTCGCCACCACGCGCCATGCACCGCTGCGGGGCAGACAGATGCCGCCAAAGGGCGAAGGGTCAGCATTGGTTTGCACCCACTGACCGCTTTCCCAACATTCGACCGTTTGGATCGTCGCGGGAGTTAGGGGCGGCATCCAATCGCCTGCGCCCTCGATCAGCCACGTCACGCTGCGTTCGGTGAAGCGATGCGCGATATAGGACTCGATCCGCTGCCAGATCGCATCTTCAATATCCCCCGCCGTGGTGATCGCCGGATAGGTCGTGTCGGCTTCGATCTGTCGAAGTGTCACCGCCATGCGTAGGCCCTCCGCTTGATCGGCAGGACCGCCGGTTCCACCGCTTGCCAGTTGCGGGCTTCCACCTGCGCTTCCGGGTAGGCTGGACGCGTCACGACTGACAGTTCGTATAGAAGGGCTTGGTGAACCGTGCGGATCAGCGCCATGCCTTCGGCGGGGTCTTCCTCGGCCACGCTTTCCGCGTCCTTCACAGCCCGTTCGGGCGGGATGCGGAAGCCGGGGGATATGCCAAGGATCAGGCCCGCACCCATCGCCGCTAGGAAGTCCCGCACGTAGCTCACGCCGGTCATCTCGGGCGTTATGCGCGCCTCGAACGTCAGGGCGTCGTCGGTGTCCTGAATGTCCAGCGTCCCGGCACCACGGCTTGCCAGCGGGCGGTCGTAGGAATGCCCGACAAGGAAGTGAATATCTTCCTCGGGCCGGTCCACGCGGTAGGCGAACGCACGGGGCGCGATCACCTCTTTACGGGGTCGCCCCCTACGCCCGCCATCCGTCAGGACAGCGGGCTTATTGTAGGGGAATCGACCAGAGAGACGGGTTGCCCCGTCTCCGCTTCTGCGCAGTTCAAGACTGCCCTGATCGAACCCGTGCAGCATTATTGCAGGCCCGTCAGGATTTCGAGCTGCGTTCCGCGCGCCACCGTTACGTCCATCGTCGCCAGCGCCGTGATGCGAAGGCCACCCGACTGCGCATCGGTGAACGGATCTCGGATAAGGTCCACAGAGCCATATCGTCCGACGAAGATAGGCGGGACGCCCCCGGCATTCGTGGTCATCAGCGCTACGCTTTCCGCTGGTGATCCAGCTGGTGCAGCGAGGCCGTTGGTCGTCAGCACCGTGCGCCCCATCTTCGCCATAAGGCGATCCCATTCGGAGATCGACAGGCCGGTGATCAGTTCGTCCATGCTATCGAAGATTTCGGGACGCAGCATCAAGTTCACCGCACCCGTCCCGGTCGCCGTGTTCGCCAACATGAAACGCACCGCCGCCGCCCGGAACGCCGCGTAGGACGCCGCCGCATCCACAGCGGTTTCGGTGATGCCGTAGGTCGAAGCGCCGGGAATGACGCCCAGAGGCTCACCATCCGCACCGCTGCCAAGGAACACCACGCGATCCATCTCGATACCGATGGCGCTGTTCATGTCGCGCCGCACCGCATCTTCCAGAGCCGCTCCGGATTGCTTTAGGCTCTTGCGGGTCAGCCGCATCTGAACGCCCAGCGTATGATCGGGGGCTAGAGCCTTATCGACGGTCTGGAACGCCTGCGGTGCGCCCACGTTGCCGGTTTCGCTCGTCTGCCACGCGACGGTTGCGCCTTGCGTCACCACCGGCCATTCGACTTCGCCGCTGTCGATAGTGATCATCTGCGCGCCCATCTGCGCCGCGACAGAGTTCGGGAACAGGCGGTCGATGATGGGACGGGTCTGGATCGGGTCAGGCGATCCGGCGGCAATGGTTTCGCCAGCGCGCACTTCCAAAGCGGCCCAGGGTACTGGGATGCCAGCACCGCGACCTTCCCCGCGTTGTTGGCGAAGTTCGTCAACGATTTCGGCAGTCTGTCCATCCATCGGGCGGCCTTCGTCCAAAGAAAGGACAACCTGACGAAGTTCGAACCCGGCCATCATGTCCGACCATTCGCGATCCGACCGGGTTTCGAGTTCGGCACCAGCTTCGCGGCGTTCTTCGTCTTCGGCCACCAGCGCCGCGCGGTAGCGGGTTTCGTTCGACCGATACTCTAGGTCGAGCGCATCCATCTCGCGGATTTCGTCTTCGGAGGGAGCTTCCTTGCCCGCCATCCCCGCCAATTTTTGACGGATTTCCGACTGACGCCGGGTGATCTTCACAGAGTCCAACATGGTCTACACCTCGTGTTTGTTGGGATTGCGCTGCATGTCGCGCAGCAGGGATTTCCACGCCTCGCGGGCGGGGTCGGGTCGGCCTAGACCGATCTCGATACGGGTCTTGCGGGCGTGACACCGACCGCAGAGCGTTTGCAGATTGGAAAGCGTCCAAGCCAAATCAGGCCGCGTTCGCACCGGCTCGATATGATCGACCTCTAGGCGGCGATGGGTGCCGCACTGGACGCACTGCCATTCATCGCGGTCGAGCGCATGGATGCGCAGCGCCTTCCAACGCCGGGTGCGGGTGATCTTTGCGGAATGCCGCTGATATTCCTTGATCAGCCCCATGCGAACCGGCCCCCCGATGCTTTGGGCGCGCTGGTCATGCGGATGCCTTGCGCCACCGCGATCACGGTTGCCGCCGCCGCGTCGATCCGCCCGGTCGAGCGAGATTTCGTCAGCTTGTGATTGCCCGCCGGGTCAACCTGCGTGATGGCGTCCGTGAAGGCAGACCGCAGCAAAAGCGACGGCAAGGTGCGGATCTTTTGTTCAAACAGCGCCCGCCGGAACCTTTCAACGTCTTCGGAGCCGTCCTTCCAGCCCATCCCGCGCCATACGCACGGCACGCGGTCCAACCCTGCGCCGCGCAAGGCTTCGATAAACTCGGCATGGCGGAAGCGGTCGCCCACGACAGCCGCCGGGGCCTGCCCGTCCAACAGGTTCACAACGTCAGCTAGGAAGCGATCAACGGGAACGGTCGTCTCGCCCATCGTGACCAGCTCGCGACGGTCGGCCATCTCGACATACCGGCTAGACACGCCGTCAGCCGCGCCACGGTCTGCCAAGTTTGGTTTCGTCGGGAACGCCCCCACGCATTCAAGCCGCCCCGTCTCGGGCCAGAACAGTGCCGCCGCTGACATGGAACGCGAACCGCCCAGATCGACGCCCAGCACGACAGGGCCAGCGCGATCCGGCAATTCATTGGGTGAGACTTCCGCCGCCATCCATTCGTCAATCGTGATCAGCACCGAACGGTTATCGGATGCGACCCTCTCGTTTCTGTTTAGATTCCTAAAACTGGAAAGCGCAGAACCGCCCCGCGCTATGGCCCGCCGCGCTTGTGCGACCAGCCATTCGGGTGTTGACCCGATACCCTCTTTCGCGCCGGGGTTGGCGATCAGCAGGCTTTCTAAATCGTCAGGCGGCAAGCCCGGATCGGGCCGGTGTTCCTGCACAAACGTGCCGGGGGGCGGTTCATCCAACCAGCGGCTAAAGGTGTTCGCGTCGTCGGGCGCACTGGTCGAGATGATCAGCGCCCGCCCGTCACGCTTGCCCAGACCGGACAGGATGGCGTTCTCTAGGTTGTCGCCCTTTTCCCGTTCCCACGCGGCCCGTTCGTCCAAGATCGCCAGCGTCGGCGCACCGCCAAGGATCGACTTACCATCGGCTGCGATGACACGCGCCAAGCCGCCGCCGTTCTCTGCCGTCTCGACTTCCAGCTTAGAGCCGCGCCGGATCGTGAATTGCGCTTGCTGTTCCTCGGGCAGTCCTTCGATGAAACCCAACAGGAAGCCAAACGCGATCTTGGCTTGGTCCCGGTTCCGCGCCGCGAAGATGATCTCGCGCTTGGGCTGCGGTGCGATCTCGCCGACCAGATGGCCTAGAGCGATGCCAGCCGATAGCGCGGTCTTGGCGTTGCCCCGTCCGATGGACAGACAGCCCGCCGCAACGCCCTTGGCAAACGCGCCCCGTACGAAGTCCTTTTGATACCGGGCCAGTTTCAGAGGCTTCCCAGCCGTCCGACCCTCTGGCACAACCAGCGTCGGCAGGAACCGCAGAGCCGCCAGCGCCTCTTTCGATGCGCGCGCCATCAGGCCATTCCCCCGGATTTTTTCGGGAGAGAGAAAGATACACCCCGCCCCGCGCTTGCACCCCCCTCCCAGAAGCCGGGGATTGGCACCATCGAATAGGTCAACTGTGCTGTCCTTCCTTCGTTCGTCGCACTACCTGCACCCGCTCCTTCCCCCCGATAAACAGGGGAAGGCCCTACGCTTCCTGCTCCGTATCCACGCGATGCCTTTTGTCGGTGGCCAGCCGCTTCCCCGCAGGCTTCACACCTGCCCGCATCCTGGTGGCCGTCATCGTGACTGCGCCGTTGATCCATTCTGCGTCCCCGGTCTGTCACAGCGCCTGTTCGCGCCTTCACCAGCCGGTGGGTTGTAGTAGTCGCGTATCTGGTCGGGCCTAGTAGGAGCCGGTTCCCGACCGGGCCGGGTGAGATCCCCGGAGCATCTCCGCCTTTGGCACGGGAAGGCGGCAAACCGTGGCGCAGCTCTTTTGTATCCATCGCTTTGCGAGAGGACCGGGTGAAGCCGCGCATAAACCTGTGGTCAGGGCGGCATTCACAGCCGCCCCGGTATGCGTGGGATCACTCGATCAGAATGATCTCGCCCTCCTGTTCGGTGTCGGTGAACATCTCGCTGACAAGGCGGCGCATCATGCTCACTTGCTTGGGTGACGGTCGCCAGTTGCGACGGCGGGACTGACGCCGGACTGAAGCTGCAAAGCCCTTCGCCCAGTCATTCGTCGCCCGCTGTTCAACGGTCGGCATGTGGTAGATCAGTTCTTCGACTGTGCGGGGGGCCATCATGCTGCGGCCCTCCCTTGCACGTGGTCTAGGAAGGCGGCTTGATCGACGGGGCGCATCGCTTGGAATGCGGCCAGCGTGTAGGCTTTCAGCTCCGCACGGTTCGCCAGACTGGCCCACCAGCGGGCATCGTTCATTGGCGAAAGAAACGGGGGCAGGGGCGATCCTGCGCCGCCTAGGACGCTCTCAGCGGTCGCCACGGCATCGTCACCATCCAGCGACTTTAGGGACGCCCACGCCATCGCCACGCGGCCCGCACGGTCGAGACCTAAGGCAACGCCCTTGGCCCATTCGGCAGTTGCCTCAGCGACCATTCTCGGGCTATCATGTGCGGGAAGCTGGGTGGCTTCATATGCAGTATTAGCGCCGTTGCGGGGTCCAGCCGCAGCGGCGTTTTTGCTTGCGCGAATCGTTAGGTTCGGGCAGGACTCAATCAGAGGATGTGCAGACCCCCTCCCAATCGCCCCGGTTGAGCCCCCCAGCTCGCCGGGGTTTCCACTTTCAGAACCGTGAACAGGACCAGAACCGGCTGTGCCAGTTTTGTGCCAATCCGCTGGCACAATTCCCGATCCGTTCTGCATTGAGCTGCACGAACCTACAGGGTCGGATGCGATAACACTTGCTATTTTCTTGGGGTTCTCTAGATGCCCGCAGTGGGACACCCTTCCCCAACGAAGGGCATTTATCTGGAAGGATACCATGTCTGATACGACCCCCCCGGCCACGCGGCCGGCGAATCCGCGTTTTTCGTCCGGCCCCTGCGCCAAGCCCCCCACATTCTCGCTGGAAGCCCTGTCCGACGCGCCGTTGGGCCGGTCGCACCGCGCTGCCGTGGGTAAATCCAAGCTGAAGCAGGCCATCGATGAGACCGCCGAGATTCTTGGCGTTCCCGAAGGCTACCGCATCGGCATCGTGCCCGCCTCCGACACCGGTGCCTATGAGATGGCCATGTGGACCATGCTGGGCGAACGCCCCGCAGAAATGGTCGCATGGGAAAGCTTCGGCGCGGGCTGGGTGACGGATGCCGTCAAGCAGCTGAAGATCGAACACACCAAGCACGAAGCCGACTACGGTCACCTGCCCGACATGGGCGCGGTGAACTGGGACAACGACGTCTGCTTCACCTGGAACGGGACGACATCCGGGGTGCGGATGCCCAATGGGGATGCGATCCCGGCGGACCGCAAGGGCCTGACCTTATGCGATGCCACCAGCGCCGCCTTCGCGCAGGATCTGCCGTGGGACAAGCTGGATGTGACCACTTTCAGCTGGCAGAAGGTCATGGGCGGAGAGGCCGCGCATGGCGTCATCATCCTGTCGCCTCGCGCCGTTGAGCGTCTGGAGTCCTACACCCCCGCTTGGCCGCTGCCGAAGATCTTCCGCCTCACCAAAGGCGGAAAGCTGATCGAGGGCATTTTCAAGGGCGAGACGATCAACACGCCCTCGATGCTCTGCGTCGAAGACTATCTTCAGGCGCTGGCTTGGGGTCGATCCATCGGCGGGCTGCGTGGTCTGATGGACCGCGCCGACCAGAACGCCGGTGTGGTTTTCGACTTCGTCGCGGCGAAAGACTGGATTGCCAATCTGGCCGAGGATGACGCGACGCGGTCGAACACCTCTGTCTGCCTGAAGTTCACCGATCCGGCCGTTGCCGGGGATGCGGACTTCGCCAAGGCCGTGACCAAGCGGCTGGACGCCGAGGGCGTGGCGTTGGACGTGGGCAGCTACCGCGATGCGCCCGCCGGTCTGCGGATTTGGTGTGGTGCGACGGTGGAGAAGGCCGATCTGGAGGCGCTGATGCCATGGATCGACTGGGCCTACCACGCGACCCTTGCCGACCGGCAAGCCGCCGCCTGATCCGCGTCCCGCATCCGTCCTGCATGTGTGCGCCGTGCGTCGGGCACATGTGCAGCAAAGGTCGGGCCAACGTCCCCATCGGGTCGGGCCAATGTCCCGACGCCGTCCCTACACCGTACAGCAGACCGCCCCGACAGGGCGGTCGCTTCACCTCACTTTATCCATAGGAGCGCCACCATGGCCCCCAAAGTTCTTATCTCCGACAAGCTGTCGGACGCCGCCGTCCAAATATTTCGCGACCGTGGCATCGACGTTGATTTCGAGCCCGGTCTTGGCAAGGACAAAGAGCGTCTGCTGGAAGTCATCGGCCAGTATGACGGTCTTGCCATTCGCTCTGCCACGAAGGTCACCGAAAAGGTGCTGGCCGCAGCCGACAATCTGAAGGTCATCGGTCGCGCCGGTATCGGCGTCGATAACGTCGATATCCCCGTTGCGTCTCAGAAAGGCGTGATCGTGATGAACACGCCGTTCGGTAATTCGATCACCACTGCCGAGCACGCCATCGCGATGATGTTCGCCGTTGCTCGCCAAATCCCCGAAGCCAGCGCGTCCACGCACGCAGGCAAGTGGGAGAAATCGAAGTTCATGGGCGTCGAGCTGACCAACAAGACGCTGGGCGTGATCGGCGCGGGCAACATCGGCTCTATCGCGATTTCCCGCGCGCTGGGCCTGCGCATGAAGGTCATCGCCTACGATCCTTTCCTGTCGGAAGAACGTGCGGCAGAGATCGGTTGCCGCAAGGTTGAGTTGGATGAGCTGCTGGTGCAGTCCGATTTCATCACCCTGCACGTGCCGCTGACCGACAAGACGAAGAACATCCTGTCGAAAGAGGCCATTGCCAAACTGAAGCCCGGCGTTCGCATCGTGAACTGTGCGCGCGGTGGTTTGGTAGACGAAGAGGCGCTGGCCGAGGCGCTGAAAGAGGGCCGCGTCGCCGGTGCCGCCTTCGACGTGTTCGCCGAAGAGCCCGCAACGAACTCGCCGCTGTTCGGGTTGGACAACGTGGTCGTGACGCCGCACCTTGGCGCCGCGACGACCGAAGCGCAGGAAAACGTGGCGCTTCAGGTGGCCGAGCAGATGTCGGAGTATCTGCTGACGGGTGCCATTTCCAACGCGCTGAACACGCCGTCGGTGACGGCAGAGGAAGCCAAGGTCATGGGCCCGTGGCTGAAACTGTCCGAGCATCTGGGCAGTTTCATCGGCCAGCTGACCGAAGAGCCGATCGAGGCAGTGAACGTGCTGTATGACGGTGAAGTCGCCGAAATGAACCTGAACGCCCTGACGGCGGCGGTGACGGCAGGGTTGATGCAGGCGCGCAACCCGGACGTGAACATGGTCTCTGCCCCGATCATGGCCAAGGAAAGCGGAATCGAGATCAGCCGGACAACGCAAGAGCAAACCGGCGTTTTCGAGGCTTACATCAAGGTCACGATGAAGACGAAGCAGCGTCAGCGGTCTATCGCGGGCACGGTGTTCTCGGATGGCAAACCGCGCTTCATCCAGATCAAGGGCATCAACATCGACGCCGAGGTCGGTCGCAACATGCTGTACTCCACCAACGAGGACCGCGCGGGTACGATCGGTACGCTGGGCCGCATCCTTGGCGAGAACGACGTGAATATCGCGAACTTCACCCTGGGCCGTGCCGAAAAGGGCAAGGACGCCATCGCTCTGCTGTACGTGGACGATGCGGTGCCAAGTCCGGTGATCGACGAACTGAAGGCGACCAGCGTGTTCAACACGGTTCGCAACCTGACGTTCAACGTCTGATCTGGAATCAGATGTGTCGGGGCGCTGCGGGACACCGTGGCGCCCCTTTTCTATTGGGTGCGCTGGGCGCGAAACAGGGCCACTGTAGGTATGATCGCGCGGAACTCTGCCTTGTGGTTCATCTGTCCCAGCAGTGGATGCAAAACGGCGATGATTGGGGCGATGAGCCTTACGCGACGGGCGGCGATGTCCGAGATTCCGTCCGGGGCCGCAGCAACATAGACCGCGCGCGCGCCGTCGATGGTGGCAGGATCATCGATCTCTGACAGCAGGCTGTGAAAGAAGACAAGCGCGTCCATCGCGTGACCTGACGGTATGTCGCGGCGTGGAAGGGCGCGTTCGAAATCGACAAATGTTACGCGGCCGTCTTTCCAACAGATATCCTTCAGACCAGGCCGCCCGTGGCTGACACCCGCGGCATGCAAGACACCTAGCCCGGTCGCGGCAGCTAAAAGGGCGTCATGCTGTTCCGCAGGCTGCAGACGCCCTTTCCGTACCAGCATCTGCAAATTCGGCCCGCTGTCGGCGGTCACGAAGGCTTCGTCGTCGTGGCGCAGCAATCGCGGCACCGGAAGGCCGCGATTCGATAGCCGCAAATGCGCCGACCGTTCGGTTCTGAAGGCTTTGTCCGGGTTGCCCTTCTGCAAGCGCATTCGCAACGGCAACCTTTCGCGCCGCTTCAAAAATGCGGGCTTTCCCTCAAGGGTCAGACGTTCGATACGGCGGGCGTTCGGCGCAGACATTTCATGTCATCCAGAGGTTACTGGAATGACATATATTTGTTACACGGGCGCTGCGACGTACGCCGCTGTTGAGAATTCGGCAATGTGGCTTGGGCGCTATGGTCATGGTCCGATGGCGGCGGTAGGCATGGCCCATGGCATCCTATCGCGGCATCCTGCTGATCACTCTCGGGTTCTCGGTCCTGACCTTCATGTCGGCTTTCGTGAAGGCAGCGGGAGAGACCGTGCCAACGGGTCAAATCGTGTTCTTCCGCGCCGCCTTGAGTCTGCCGGTGATCGGCGCGTGGCTTTGGGCACGCCACGATGTTGCGGCTGGTCTGCATGTGGAGAACTGGCGCGGGCATGCGGTGCGCGCGATTGTCGGAACAACCTCGATGGGGATGGGATTCGCATCGATCACATTGCTCCCGCTGGCAGAAGTGCAGGCGATCCGTTTCGCCACGCCGATCTTTCTTGTGATTTTCGCGGCCATTTTTCTGGGTGAGCGGTTCCGCCTTGTCCGCCTGGTCGCCGTGCTGATCGGACTGGCGGGGGTGATCGTGATCGTCTCGCCGCGGTTCGGCGTGACCGACTGGGGTGGTCCGGCCAGCATCGGTGCTGCATTGGCATTGGCCTCTGCTGCGATGGCCGCGGGTGCGCAGGTGCTGATCAAGGCGATGTCGGGAACCGAACGATCCGAGGCTATCGCGTTCTATTTTCTGGCGACCGCCGCTGTGGTCTCGCTGATCACGGTGCCGTTCGGCTGGGTCTGGCCCACGCCCTTTGCCTGGGCGATGCTGATCCTTTGCGGGCTGGTCGGCGGCGTCGGGCAGTTGCTGCTGACCATGAGCTATAAATACGCCGAAGCCTCTACGCTGGCGCCGTTTTCCTACGTTTCGATGCTGTGGGCGGTGGCCATCGGCTTCGTCTTCTTCAGCGAGATCCCGACATGGGCGACCGTTGCGGGGGCCGCGCTTATCATCGCGTCGGGCGTGTTGATCGTCTTGCGCGAACGGCAACTAAAAAAGCAGGAAACCGCGCGCCGGAAATTGCGGGCGAAGGGGCTTTATTGATTGAGTGGCGCGAAGAGGGGATGGTCCTGTCGGTCCGCCGCCACGGAGAGTCCGATGCCATCGTCGAGGCGCTGACCAGAGACCATGGCCGCCATGCAGGCGTGGTTCGGGGCGGCGGCGGGCGCAAGCTGGCGGCCATGATGCAGCCCGGCGCGCAACTGGCGTTTGCATGGCGCGCCCGGCTGGAACAGCACTTGGGCCATTACACGGTCGAGCCGGTCCGCTCTCGGGCCGCTGTTCTAGGCGATCCGCTGGCGCTGGCCGGCCTGCTGTCGCTGACGTCGCTGCTGGGCTTCGTCTTGCCCGAACGAGAGGCGCAGCCGGGCCTGTACGAAGCGTCGATGGCCGTGGTGGATCTGATGGACGAGGGCGGGTTGTGGCCGCTGGCCTACTTACGCTGGGAAATGGGCGTGCTGGAGCGGCTGGGCTTTGGGCTGGACCTGACCCGCTGTGCCGTCACCGGATCGCGCGACGATCTGGCGTTCGTCAGCCCGCGCACGGGTCGGGCCGTGGCGCGTGATGCGGCGGGGGAGTGGTCGGATCGCTTGCTCCCACTGCCGCTGTGCATGCTCGGGCAGGGCCCGGCCGAAACGGCCGACATCGTCCGGGGATTGCGGGTCACCGGGCATTTTCTGGAGAAACGGCTTGCACCGTCTCTTGGGGATCGCCCGTTGCCCGTGGCGCGGGATCGTCTGATCGCGCGGCTGGCCCGGGTGGAATAGCGGACCTTTAACCGCCATTGTGCATTATCCTGTCGGGAGGAGCGTTCATGTGTGGCATCTATTCCAAGCAGGATCCCGAGCGGTATGCGCTGACGACGCGCAGTCTGCGGTTGGATGGGTATTCCACCAGTATTCGCTTGGAAAACTGCTTTTGGGATGTGCTTGAACGCCTTGCCGAGGACGAAGGCCGACCCCTGTCGCAGGTCTTGTCCGACCTTTATGCCGAGGCGGTCAGCGACCGCGACGGGCCAACGAACTTCACGTCGATCCTGCGCGCCTCTTGTCTGATTTACGTCGAAGGGTCCGACCAAGGTCGTAACGTGCACGCCGCCGAATAATAACGGACTACCACCATCGCGCCCTGCTACGCGGCCATCCTGATCAGATGAAGATACAGGAAGGGCCACTATGGCGAAGATGATCCACTCCATGATCCGTGTTCTGGACGAGAGCGCCTCTGTCGCATTTTACAGCGACGCATTCGGGCTGTCGGTCGCGGACCGTCTGGATTTTACAGATTTCACGCTTGTCTACTTGTCGAACGCTGAAACCGGGTTCGAGCTTGAGCTGACGGTCAACAAGGACCAGTCCCAGCCCTACGACCTAGGCAACGGGTACGGGCACTTGGCCGTTTCGGTGGCCGACCTGGACGCCGAGCACCAGCGCCTGACCGAGGCGGAGATGAAGCCGCGCAAGATCGTGGAGTTCGCGCCGGACGGAAAATTGGTTGGCCGCTTCTTCTTCATCACCGACCCCGACGGTTACGAGATCGAGGTGCTGGAACGCTCGGGGCGCTTCGGCTGACGCGCGAACGCGCGATCAAGAAACAGGGAGGAGACTGCAATGACAGTCAAGGAAAAGGACCTGAAGGGGCTGACACGACGTCAGCTTTTGCAGGGCGCAAGTGCCGTTGGCGCTTTCGCCATCGGATCAGGCTATGTCGCGGGCACGAACGCCGCCTGGGCGACGGAAATGCGCGCGCTGAAGCCTAAAAGTTTCGCGACGCTGGTTCAAATGGCGCGGGACATCTATCCGCACGACCAGATCGCCGACGAATACTACGCCATCGCCGTGAAGGGCTACGACACGCAAGAACAGGCCGACATGGCCGAAGCGGGCCTTGCCGCGCTGAATGTGCGTTCCAGAGAGATGATGGGCGAGGATTACCTGAACATCGGCTGGGAGCGTGACCGGGTCGATGTGCTGCGCTCGATGGAAGAAGAGACGTTCTTTCAAACCGTCCGAGGCGGGCTTGTGACGGGTCTGTACAACCAGAAGGCCGTCTGGCCGATCTTCGGATACGAAGGCGAATCCTACTCGATGGGCGGCTACCTGCATCGCGGGTTCGACGACATCACGTGGGTCAGCTGAAAGGAATGAAATCATGAGTGCACCTTTCGACAAATCGGACGACAGCGTTGTCGTCGTGATCGGAACCGGCGCGGGCGGTGGCGTCCTTGCCAACGAGCTTGCGCAAAAAGGCGTCAGCGTTGTCGCGCTTGAAGCGGGCGGACGGTATCTGCCGCAGGATTTCGTCAACGACGAGTGGGACTCCTTCGGCCAGCTTGCCTGGACGGACATGCGGACCACCAGCGGCGACTGGCGCGTGGCCAAGGATTTCTCGAACCTGCCGGCGTGGATCGTCAAGGCGGTCGGCGGGACCAGCACCCACTGGGCCGGCGCGTCGTTGCGGTTCCAGCCGCACGAATGGAAGGCCGCCACCAATTACGGCGCGGTCGACGGCGCAAACCTTCTGGACTGGCCCATCGACGCCGAAGAAATGGCGCCCTGGTATGACAAAGCCGAAAAGAAACTGAACGTGACCGGAACGAACGGCAATCCGCGCCTGCCCGGGAACAACAACTACAAGGTGTTCGAAGCGGGCGCCGGGAACCTTGGCTACAAAGAGGTCCATACCGGCAACATGGCGATCAACTCGACCGAGAACCATGACCGGATGATGTGCCAGCAGACCGGCTTTTGTTTCCAGGGGTGCAAGTGGGGGGCGAAATGGTCGTCTGCCTACACCGACATCCCCGAGGGAGAAGCCACCGGCAACCTGGAGGTGCGCGAGAAATCCCACGTGGCGCGGATCCTGCACGACGATACCGGCAAGGTGACGGGCGTCGAATATTTCGATGAGAACGGCGACCTGCAGATGCAGAAGGCGCGGATCGTGGCGGTGGCGGGCAATTCGTTCGAAAGCCCCCGGATGCTGCTGAACTCGGCATCGTCGATGTTCCCGGACGGTCTGGCGAACAGCTCTGGCCAGGTTGGGCGCAACTACATGCGTCACCTGACGGGGTCGGTCTACGGCATCTTCGACAAGCCGGTGAAGATGTGGCGGGGCACCACGATGGCGGGGATCGTTCAGGACGAGGCAAAACACGACCCGTCGCGCGGATTCGTGGGCGGCTACGAGCTGGAGACGCTGTCGCTGGGTCTGCCCTTCATGGCCGCGTTCCTGGATCCGGGGGCCTGGGGCCGTGAGTTCACATCGGCGCTGGACCAGTACGAGAACATGGCCGGCATGTGGATCGTGGGCGAAGACATGCCGCAAGAGACCAACCGCGTCACCCTTTCGGACGCCGAGGACCAGTGGGGCTTGAAGGTGGCAAACGTTCATTACTCGGACCACCCCAACGACGTGGCCATGCGCGACCACGCCTACGCGCGCGGGCAAGAGATGTACGACAGCATGGGCGCGACCCGCACGCTGCCAACGCCGCCTTACCCCTCGACGCACAACCTGGGCACCAACCGGATGTCCGAGCGTGCGGAGGATGGCGTCGTGAACCGTTGGGGGCAGACGCACGACATCGCGAACCTGTTCATCTCGGATGGCTCGCAGTTCACGACCGGCGCGGCAGAGAACCCGACACTGACGATCGTGGCGCTGGCGATCCGGCAGGCCGACCACATCGCCAGAGAAATGTCGGCGGGCAATATCTAGGTCGGCCACCTTGGGTTATCTTAAGACGGGCGTGCTTCGGTACGCCCGTTTTTTTTCGTTTTCGAGGTCGGCCCTGCGGGGCAGGTATTTAAGGAACAGTGAAGCACATGGCGCAGCTTTTGGTGGTCTGGCATTCTCGCACGGGTGGGTCGGAAGCGATGGCTTTGGCCGCAGCAGAAGCGGCCCGCGCGGAGTGTTTCGTGGTGTGTTTGCGCGCGGATGAGGCGGGCCCGGACGATGTGCTCGCCGCAGATGGTTACCTGTTCTGCGGCCCGGAAAATCTGGCGGCGCTGTCGGGGATGATGAAGGACTTCTTCGACCGCTGCTACTACCCCGTCCTGGGCCGGATTGAGGGCCGCCCCTACGCGCAGATGATCTGCGCCGGGTCGGACGGTGAGGGCGCGGCGAAGCAGCTGGCCCGTATCGCGCAGGGATGGCGGCTGAAGGCGGTACAGGAGCCGGTGATCGTCATGGTCGACGCACAGACGTCAGAGGCGATCCTGGCGGAGAAGGAACTGACCGAGGACCAACTGGCCCTCTGCCGTGAACTGGGCGCGGTGCTGGGGGCTGGGTTGGAGATGGGGGTGTTTTAACCCCAGCGGCGTTCATCCATCGCTGAGGTCGATGCCCAATTCTTGCAAAGCGGCCTTCATCTGGGTGATTTCGCGCTCCTGATCCTCGATGATCTTTCGGGCGATATCAGCGGTTTCAGCATCCTCTCCCTGTTCCAGAACGACCATTGCCATGTCGATGGCGGACTGGTGGTGCGGGATCATCATCAGCAGGAAGTCCGCGTCTGGATTGCCGGAGGATTCGATGTCGGCCATGTCCTGCATCATGTAATCCATCGGAGCCATGAGCGCGGACATCGAGTCCGACGCATGAGCTCCATGATCCATGCCTTGCATGGATTGAGCGAATGCCCCGAAGGGAAAAATCAGGACCAATGCGATGGCGCCGCGTTTGAAGGGCATGGGAGGAATATCCTTGATGACTGGGTCCGCAGAAAGCGGCCTACATCAAGTAGACCCGCGCATGCTCACTCCAAGATCCTCACGGTATCGTGCAAGAGTGATCTACCCATAGACCGCCACCGGCGTCCCGGCGATGGCGCTCATGTTCAGCAGGCCCCGGGCCGTGATCGAGGACGTCACGATGTGCGCCTTGTTGCCCATGCCCATGAGGATGGGGCCGACTTCGAGGCCGCCGGCTTTCATTTTCAGGATGTTGCGCACGCCGGAGGCGGCGTCCGTGTTCGCGAAGACCAGCACGTTGGCCGCACCCGACATGCGGGAGTTGGGGAAGATGCGGTGGCGGACGTCTTCGTCGAGCGCGGCGTCGGCGTGCATTTCACCTTCGTAGCAGAAGTCGCGGGGTTGCGAGTCCAGGATCTCTAGTGCTGCGCGCATTCGGACGCCCGTGTCGCAGTCGAAGTTGCCTAACTGGCTGTGCGAGCAGAGGGCGATCTTGGGTTCGACGCCAAAGCGCTTCACGTGCCGGGCGGCTCCGATGCAGGTGGCGGCGATCTGTTCAGGCGTGGGCTGCGGGTTCACGTGGGTGTCGGCGACAAACAGCGGGCCGTCCTCCAGGATCATCAGGGACAGCGCGCCGACCGCATGGCACCCGTCGGTCGCGAGCACCTGCGTGATGTAGTCCAGATGCCAGAGGTACTGGCCGAAAGTGCCGCAGATCATCGAATCCGCCTCGTCACGATGCACCATGACCGCGCCGATGGCGGTGGTATTCGTGCGCATGATGGCCTTGGCGATATCTGGCGTGACGCCGCGCCGCTCCATGATCGAATGGTAGGTCTGCCAGTAGTCGCGGTAGCGCGGGTCGTTATCGGGCGACACGATCTCGAAGTCACGGTCGGGGCGGATCGCAAGGCCGGCGCGTTCAGCGCGCAGGGCGATGACTTCGGGGCGACCGATCAGGATCGGCGTGTCGGTCGTTTCCTCCAGCATGGCATTGGCGGCGCGCAGCACGCGCTCGTCCTCGCCTTCCGTGAAGACGATACGGCGCTGGGCGGTTGCGGCGGCTTCGAACACGGGGCGCATAATGAAGGACGATTTGAAGACCGATGCGTCGAGCTTGCGCTTGTAGGCGGCCATGTCCGCGATGGGGCGCTCCGCCACACCGGATTCCATTGCGGCCTGAGCGACCGCGGAGGCGACGACGCCCATCAGGCGCGGATCGAAGGGCTTGGGGATCAGGTAGTCGGGGCCGAAGGTCATCTGCTCGCCCTGGTAGGCGGCGGCGGCTTCGGCAGATGTGGTCTTGCGCGCGAGTTCGGCGATGCCTTCGACGCAGGCGATCTTCATGGCGTCATTGATCGTCGTCGCGCCCACGTCCAGCGCGCCGCGGAAGATAAAGGGGAAGCACAGGACGTTGTTGACCTGGTTCGGGAAATCACTGCGGCCCGTGGCGATCAGCGCGGTAGGCGCTGTGGCGCGCGCTTCTTCGGGGTCGATCTCTGGGTTCGGATTGGCGAGCGCGAAGATGATCGGGTCGGCGGCCATGCGCGCGACCATGTCGGTGGTCAGCACGCCGGGGCCGGAGAGGCCAAGGAACAGGTCTGCGCCTTCGATCACATCGGACAATTTGCGAGCGCCGCAAGGCTGGGCGTAGGCGGCCTTCTGTTCAGTCATGTCCTTTTCGCGGCCTTCGTGAACCAGACCCTCCAGGTCGCAGAGAAACACGTTCTCGCGCTTCACGCCCAGTTTCAGCAGCATGTCGAGGCAGGCGATGCCCGCCGCTCCGCCGCCGGTGGAGACGACCTTGATATCGGCGAAAGCTTTGCCCGCGACGCGCAAGGCGTTGGTGGCAGCAGCGCCGACCACGATGGCCGTGCCGTGCTGGTCGTCGTGGAAGACGGGAATGTTCATGCGTTCACGGCAGATACGTTCCACCACGAAGCAGTCCGGGGCCTTGATGTCTTCCAGGTTGATTGCACCGAAGGTCGGTTCCAGCGCGCAGACGATCTCGGCCAGCTTTTCGGGGTCGGCTTCGTTCAGCTCGATATCGAAGCAGTCGATGTCGGCGAACTTCTTGAAAAGGACTGCCTTGCCTTCCATCACGGGTTTTGAGGCCAGGGCGCCGATATTGCCAAGGCCCAGCACGGCAGTCCCGTTGGTCACAACCGCCACGAGGTTGCCGCGCGCCGTGTAGTCGCGCGCGGTGACGGGGTCGGCTTTGATTTCCAAGCAGGCCTCGGCCACACCAGGCGAATAAGCGCGGGCCAGGTCGCGGGCATTGGCGAGCGGCTTGGTGGCCCTGATTTCCAGCTTACCCGGCTTGGGGTGGCGGTGATAATCAAGTGCGGCTTCGCGCAACTGGGATTTTTTATCGTCGCTCATGGCCTGTCCCCTGATCTGTCGGGAACAGGCTTAGAGTGGATCGGGGTGCGGTGAAAGAGTGTCGCACCCCGCGCTGGCCAATCAGTCGGTGCCGCGCCCGGTCTTGTTCTGCAGCGCGTCGATCTGCTTGGACGCCTCGGCCTTGGTCATGTCGGGATCGTACTCGACACCGGCTTCCTCACACAGCGTCTGCAGGTAACTGGCCTGTGCGCCGGTCATCTTCTCGTCCCCGGTCACCCAGTCGTCCACCGGTTTGTCGGCGTTCGAAGGGGCCTCGGTCTTCGGATCTGCGTATGGGTCATCGGCCATGGGGTGGCTCCGTTCTTGAAATGTTCTGATGCTAAACCCGCGAAGACGTCACGGGTTCCGGGGGTCAGTCGTCAGACAGTGCGGCAATCCGCGCGTCGGCCTGTTCGCGGGTCATGTTGCCGTCAAAGGCCTCGTTCTTCTTCTCGCAAAGATCACGCAGGATCGCGGCTTGCTTGTCGGTCATCGGCTCGTCCTTGCCTGAAAACTCTCCGTGCACGACGGCGCCGCCGATCGGGAAATTGCCGGTGCCGGTGTTCTTGTCGCCGGGAATGGTGTCGTCGGCCATGGTGCATCCTCCGTTCTAAAGGCAATGCGACGGAGCGGGCCGCGGTTCCGCCTTGCCACCGGGCGGCACAGGGATCAGCATCGGGGAATGGATGATCTGATCGCTGCCGCAGCCGCCGTGCGTGAAAATGCCCACGCACCTTATTCCAATTTCAAGGTGGGGGCCGCCTTGCGCACGCGCGACGGGCAGGTGTTCGCTGGGTGCAACGTGGAAAACGTCGCCTTTCCCGAAGGCACCTGCGCCGAGGCGGGTGCCATCGCCGCCATGTGCGCCGCTGGTGCGCGCGAGATCGTGGCGGTCGCGGTGATCGCAGACAGCCCGGCGCCGGTGCCCTGTTGCGGCGGCTGCCGACAGAAAATCGCCGAGTTCGCCGGGGCCGACGTGCCGGTGATGATGGCCACCACCAGCGGCGCGCGGCGGCAGGTGACAGTGGCCGAACTGCTGCCGGGGGCCTTCGACGCCGGGTTCATGAAGTGAAACAGCTGCTGGTCGATCTACGGGCCGGACGGGTGCCATCTGCCGATGCTTTGCGCGCGTTCGCCGCCGGTTTGGCGGATGGCAGCGTGTCCGATGCGCAGGCGGGCGCTTTCGCCATGGGCGTATGCCGGGGGCCGGGGCTGGGAGAGGCCGGGCGCGTGGCGCTGACGGATGCGATGGCCCGATCGGGCGATGTGCTGTCTTGGGATTTGGACGGGCCGGTGGTGGACAAGCATTCCACCGGCGGCGTGGGCGATCCGGTGTCGCTGGTGTTGGCCCCGATGTTGGCGGCGGTGGGCTGCTACGTCCCGATGATCTCTGGCCGTGGGCTGGGACACACCGGCGGCACGCTGGACAAGCTGGAAGCGATACCGGGACTGTCGGTAGAACTGGACGAAACGCGGGTCCGTTCGGTGGTCGCCGAGTGCGGCGCGGCCATCGTTGCGGCCTCGGACCGGATCGCGCCAGCGGATCGGCGTCTTTATGCCGTGCGCGACGCGACCGCGACGGTGGATCAAATGGACCTGATCACGGCGTCAATTCTGTCGAAGAAGCTGGCCGCCGGGTTGGATGCGCTGGTGCTGGATGTGAAGACCGGGGCAGGCGCGTTCATGGTCGATCCCGACGACGCACGCTCCCTGGCGCAGGCGTTGGTGCGCGCGGCGAACGGTGCGGGCTGCCGCACGGCGGCGCTGATCACGGCGATGGACCAGCCACTTGCCCCCGCCTGCGGCAACGCGCTGGAAATCATCGCGGTGATGGAGGTGTTGACCGGCGTGTCGGCAGACAAACGCCTGCACGATGTGGCGTTGGCGCTGGGTGAAGTCGTGCTGGAGTTGGCCGGGATGGACGCCGATCTGGCTGCAACGCTCGCCGATGGCCGCGCGGCGGAACGGTTCGGCGCGATGGTCGCCGCGATGGGCGGGCCGTCGGACTTCGTGGATCGCTGGGCGGACAGGTTGCCAGCGGCCCCCGTCGTCGTCACGGTGCAGGCAGAGGCGGCAGGCGTTGTGTCCGGCATCGACGGGACGGCGCTTGGGCACGCGGTGGTCGCTTTGGGAGGTGGACGCACGCGGCCCGGTGACGCCGTGGACCCGTCGGTCGGGCTTAGTCAGGTGGTGCGTCTGGGCACAAAGGTGGCGCCGGGCGATCCATTGGCGCGGGTTCATGCAGCCGATGAAAATTCGGCAGAGCGCGCTGTGGTGGCTGTGCGCGACGCGCTTCGGCTGGATGAGGGTCCGCAGCCGATGCCACTTGTTCTGGAGAGGGTCTGATGCGTGCGATGGTGCGGAACGAGGGGCGCTGCCCCTCGCGCTCCCCGAGGTATTTTTGGAACGATGAAGGGGTGCGGCCATGAGCCGGGCGTTCCTTATCGTGCTGGACTCGGTCGGCATTGGCGGCGCTCCGGATGCGGCGGACTTCGGAGATGCGGGCGCGAATACGGTGGGGCATATCGCGCAGACGGTGGATGTGTCGCTGCCGAACCTTGATGCGCTGGGGCTGGGGGCGGCGGTGACATTGGCCTCTGGTCTTGAGGTGCCGGGACTGGGGGCAAAGCCGACCGGTGCATGGGGCGCGGCGACAGAGGTCAGCCGGGGGAAGGACACGCCGTCTGGCCACTGGGAACTGGCGGGTGTGCCCGTTCCGTGGGAGTGGACGTATTTTCCGGACACGCGGCCCGCTTTCGACGCTGAACTGTCGGCGCGGGTGGCCGAACTGGCGGGCACCGATGGCATCCTTGGGAACCGCCACGCCAGCGGCACCGCAATCCTGGATGAAGAGGGGGCCGCGCACCTGCGGACGGGCTGGCCGATCTGCTATACCTCGACTGACAGCGTGTTCCAGATCGCAGCCCATGAAGAGGTATTCGGACTGGACCGCCTGCTGGACCTATGCGCCGCGCTGGCCCCGGAACTGCATGCGCGCAAGGTGGGCCGGGTGATCGCGCGGCCCTTCGTGGGCGATGCGACAAGCGGTTTCACTCGCACGCCGCGCCGACAGGATTTCGCCATCGCGCCACCATCGCCGACCCTGTGCGACTGGGTGTCTGGTGCGGGCCGACGGGTGCATTCCGTCGGCAAGATCGGGGACATCTTCTCGATGCGGGGGATCGACACCAAGGTGAAGGGTGCGGACGCGGATCTGCTGATCGCGCTGGAAGGTCTGATGGACACGGCAGAGGATGGATCGCTGACTTTCGCCAATTTTGTCGAGTTCGACAGCGAATATGGCCACCGCCGCGACGCCCTCGGATACGCGCGGCATCTGGAATGGTTCGACGCTGCCTTGCCCAGCCTGCTGGGCCGGATGCACGACGGCGATCTGCTGGTGATAACGGCGGATCACGGCAACGACCCCACGTGGCGCGGCACGGATCACACGCGCGAACGGGTGCCGGTCCTATGCGCCGGGGTCGGCCGCCGTGCGTTGGGCCAGGTGGCTTTCGTAGACGTTGCCGCGAGCATCGCGGATCATTTGGGTGTGCCGAATGGCGGGCCGGGACGGAGTTTCCTATGAAAGAGTTACCGAAGGTCGAACTGCACCTGCATCTGGAGGGCGCGATGCCGCCCGCCTTCGCGCGGGACATGGCGAAAGCGAAGAACGTCGATATCTCGCGCATCTTCGACGACAGCGGTGCCTACAACTACGACGGCTTTCTGGAATTCCTGCAGGTCTACGAGGTCGCAACCAGTGTCCTGATCCGGCCAGAGGATTTCGCCAAGTTGACCCGAACGGTGTTGGAGCAATCGGCGGAAACGGGCGTGATCTATACCGAGGCGTTCCTGTCGCCCGACTTCTGCGGCGGGCGCGACGTGGGAGCATGGCGCGAGTATCTGCACGCGATCCGCGAGGCAGCAGAGGGGGCAGAGCGTGACTTCGGCATCGCCATGCGCGGGATCGTCACCTGCATCCGCCACTTCGGGCCGGACAAAGCCAAGGAAACCGCGCGCTGTGCGGCCGAGACGGCGGGCGACTTCATCACCGGCTTCGGCATGGGCGGTGATGAGGGCAAAGGGCGGCAGGGCGACTTCGCCTATGCCTTCGACATGGCGCGTGAGGCCGGGTTGCGGCTGACGACCCACGCGGGCGAATGGGGCGGGCCGTCCTCGGTGCGGCACGCGCTGGACGATTTGCGCGTCGAACGGATCGGCCACGGCGTGCGGGCGATCGAGGACCCGGCGCTGGTCGAACGTTTGGCGCGCGATGGCGTGGTGCTGGAAGTCTCTCCGGGATCGAATGTCGCGCTTGGCATCTATAAGTGGAACACGCATCCTATCGAAAAGCTGCGCGCCGCGGGCGTGCCCATCACCGTGTCCACCGATGATCCGCCGTTCTTCCACACCGATATGGTCCACGAATACGACCGTCTGGCGGCGACCTTCGGCTGGGACGAAGACATGTTCCGCCACATCGCGCGGGTATCAATCGACGCCGCCTTCTGCGATGAGCCTACGCGCAAACGGCTTCACGAAAGGATCGACGCATGACCGACCATTGCACCGTGGTGAACCATCCCCTCGTGCAGCACAAGCTGACGATCATGCGCGACAAGGCCACGCCCACCGCCGTTTTCCGCCAGTTACTGCGAGAGATCAGCCACCTGCTGGCCTACGAGGTCACGCGCGATCTGCCAATGACGACGATGACCATCGACACGCCAATCCAGCCGATGGAGGCCCCAACGCTGGACGGTCGCAAGCTGGCGCTGGTCTCGATCCTGCGGGCAGGCAACGGGCTGCTGGACGGCATGCTGGACCTGATCCCCTCGGCCCGCGTCGGCTTCGTGGGGCTGTACCGCGATGAGGAGACGCTGGAGCCGGTGGAATATTACTTCAAGGTTCCCGCCGAGCTGGACACCCGCGTGGTGATCGCGGTGGATCCGATGCTGGCGACGGGCAACTCGTCCGTCGCTGCCATCGACAGGCTGAAAGAGGCGGGGGCGACGGATGTGCGGTTCCTGTGCCTGCTGGCCTCTCCCGAAGGCGTGGCACGCATGAAAGAGGCGCACCCCGACGTGCCCATCACCACCGCCGCGCTGGACGAACGGTTGAACGAGAAGGGCTACATCGTGCCCGGATTGGGTGATGCAGGGGATCGCATGTACGGGACGAAATAGAGAGCGGCGTTCGGCGACACCATCGACCTGCGCTTCCCCGGCCAGTGGTCCCAGTCCGAGACCGGGCACTGTCAGAACTGGAAGCTCGACTACGACCCGACCACGGGCCGCTACCTCCAAGCCGACCCGCTCGGCCTGATGGGTGGGAAATTTCGCGTTTCCGCCACCAACCCTTGTCGCAGTCCCTTATCCGCGCCATCCTCACGACAAATCGTCCGGGGGGACATTATGCTGAAACCGATTCTCTTGGGGGCTGTCGTTGCCCTGTCCGGGCTGTCGCCCGCCGTTGCGCAGATTGCGCGGACCGATCTTGCGGATGCCGCGCCGCCCGCCGAGATCCCGCCCAGCAGCTACACCGCGCGTCAGTATATCGACAGCGCGGGCTGCGTTTATGTGCGCGCGGGGCAGGGGGCGACGTCGATCTGGGTGCCGCGTGTCACCGGCAACCGCAAGGCGCTCTGTGGCTTCCAGCCGACGCTTGGCACCAATGTTGCCAGCGCGGCGCCGGTGATCCCCGATCCGGTGCCATCGCCGCAAACGCGGGTCGCCAGCGTCGCGCCCACGCCTCAGGTGCGGACTGCTGCCGTTGAACCCTCTGCGGCACCGACCATCCGGCAGACCCGCCGCGTTGCGGTCGCCCCGGTGCCGCAAGCGGCTGTGCCGATCTCGGCACCCGCTCCCGTGGCCACAGCCGGGCGCTACGTTCCGCCGACCGTCACCGCGCAGCTGACGCCGAAGCCATACGGCGGCACGCGCTTGCGGCAGGTGGCGACCACGCCCCGCCCCATGCCGACGCAATACGCCGCGCCGACGCGCTACGTGCCCCCGACCGTGACAACGCCGGTGTCGTATGGCGGCGTGACCAGCCTGCCGCCGGTGAAGCCCGTGCGCATTCCGCCGGGCTATCGGGCTGCGTGGGACGATGGACGCCTGAACCCCTACGCCGGAGCTCAGACACTGGAAGGCGCGTTGCAGACAGCACAGGTCTGGACGCAGACGACCCCGCGTGAACTGAAGAAGGGGCCCAGCGTCAACAACTACGTTCTGGTTCAGCCGTCGCAATACGGTCGCCTTAAGCCCTACGTGTCCGGCCCGCAGCGCCAGATCGCCGTGCCGACGACGGTGTATCCCTATCCCGAGCAGGTTCCGCCAGAGCGTATCTACGGCACGCGCCGCTAAGCGCGGATCACTCGCAGATCTGCTGTAACGCGACCCATTGGCCGTCCGTCAGGATTTCAGGGGCATCGTCGCTGACGGGATCGCCTTCGATCAGCGGCAGGACCGTCTCTCCGGTCAGGTCCAGCGCATAGGCGTAGGCGGCAGAGGACACGTCCGCTTCGGCAAAGCGCGCGATCAGGGCGTCGGTTGCCACAGGCTCTGGCGTCGTGGCCAGCAGGCGTTCCGCGTAACTGCGCAGGTCGTCTTCGGGGATTTCGCCGCTGGTCATCAGGCGGATCGCGGCGGTGGGGCCAGAGGCAGCGAGCACCCGGCGGATCGGATCGACCTGGGCCGCGCGTTCCTGAGCGGCAAGGATATGCCCGGCGATCGGGCCGGGGCCATCGTGATCCTCGATCAGGCGTCGGTCCACGATGATCGTCTGGCCGGGTAGCGCAAAGGCGGTGCTACCCGCGTCCGGCAGAACGACGATCCGGCCAGAGCCGCTGCCGATCAGCCGACGGGCAAGGTCCGTCAGTGGCGCACGGGCGGCAGGGCTGGCGCAGGCGTCGCCGGACAGGCGTGTCAGGTGGCGCAGCAACCGCGCGCCCGTATCAGCGCGCACGGCAGGGGGCACCATCACAGAGGCGTGGTTGACCAGGACTCCCGGCAGCCACACGACAGAGAACAGCAGCAGCGCCAGAAGTGCACCGGTCAGCATGACGCTGCGCAGTCGGCCCGGACGCGGCCGCGCGCGCATCGTGGCGGTGTGCACCCTTTCGATGGCGGCGATCATCAGGTCGTCGTCCAGCTCTAATTCTTCGCGCGCATCCGCGCCGGGGGCGAAGATGGCCGGAGTCTCTCCGGGATTGCGGCGCTCGATGGCGGGCAGGGACCAGTGAGCCAGCGGCATCTCGTCGGTGCCGGAGATCGACAACGTCGCGTCGCCCATAGAGACGATCACGTTCCGGCGTTGCTGATACGCGTTGGGACGCCACAGCCCGGATGCCTCCAGCCGCTCATATTCCGTCAGTGCGGTCATTGCCTGCCTGCGATGCGACGCGTGTGCGCCGGTGAACTGCTTTTCGACAGGCTACTCGGCGGACAGCCGCGCATCAACCGGCATCGAATCGCTTGCGCAACTCGAACTTCTGGATTTTCCCTGTCGAGGTCTTCGGCAGTTCGGTGAAGACGACCGCTTTCGGCGTCTTGAAGCCCGCCAGTTTCTCGCGGCAGAAAGCGATCAACTCTTCCTCGGTCGCCTGCGCGCCATCGGCCAGTTCCACGAAGGCGCAGGGCACTTCCCCCCACTTCTCGTCCGGTTTCGCAACGACAGCGGCGAGTGCGACGGCGGGGTGGGCGGCCAGTCGATCTTCTATCTCGATGCTGGAAACGTTCTCTCCGCCCGAGATGATGATGTCCTTGGCCCTGTCCGCGATCTTCACGTAGCCGTCTGGATATTGCACGGCGATGTCGCCGGTCATGAACCAGCCGTTGCGGAAGGATTTTTCCGTGGCTTCGGTGTTCTTGTAGTAACCCTTCATGACCCCGTTGCCGCGCATCCCGATCTCGCCCTGCGTTTGGCCGTCGTGGGGCACCGGAGCGCCGTCATTGTCCACCACGTCGATGCGTTCGTTCATGGGCATCGGCACGCCCTGTCGCGACTTGCGCTCGGCGCGGCCATCGGCGTCCAGCGTGCCCCAGTCGGGGTTCCAGGTGCATTCCGTGGCGGGGCCGTAGCTTTCGGTCAGCCCGTAGACGTGGGTGACGGTGAAACCCAATTCCTCGATCTTGCGCAGGGTGCTGGACGGGGGAGGAGAGGCGGCGACGAAGATCTCGACCGGATGATCGACGGTCCGCTTGTCCGCGTCGGAGGCATTGATCAGGCTGTTCAGCACGATGGGCGCCCCGCCGAAGTGGGTCACGCCCTCATCCGCGATGGCGTCGAAGATCGCCTTGGCGGTGATGTCGCGGCAGCAGACCGTGACGCCCCCCAGAGCGGGCATCATCCAGCTGTGCGTCCAGCCGTTGCAGTGGAACAGCGGCACGATGGTCAGCAGCTTGGGGTACAGCACCATCCGCCACGAAATCGGCGTAGCCAGCGTGCACAGGTACGCGCCGCGATGGTGGGTCACGACGCCTTTGGGCCGCCCGGTGGTGCCAGAGGTATAGTTCAGTGCGATGCTTTCCCATTCGTCTTCCGGCATTGTCCAAGGCGCATTCGGATCGCCCTGAGCAAGCGCGTCTTCCCACGTCGTGTGCCGCCCACTGGCGGTGTGGCCGGGGTTCGGATCGGCGACTTCGATGATCTTTGGTTTTGGGCCTTCCATCGCGCCAAGGGCGTCCTCGGCCAAGTCGAGGAAGGCGTGATCCACGATCAGCACCTTCGCACGCCCGTGGTCCAGAATGTAGGCGACCGTATCCACATCGAGCCGGATATTGATCGTGTTCAGGACACCGGCCATCGCGGGCACGGCCCATGTCGCGATCACTTGCGCGGCGGTGTTGGGCAGGATCGTCGCGACCACATCGCCAGAGCCGACGCCCATCCCGCGCAGGGCGGACGCAAGGCGGCTGACGTCAGCGTGCAGTTCGGGGTAGGTCCAGCGCGATCCGCCATCGACCAACGCCTCACGGTCGCGGAACACCGATTTCGCCCGGTTCAGATGTGACAGGGGCGTCAAGGGAACATAGTTCGCGGCGTTCTTCTCCAGCCCCGTTTCATCGTCCATCCAGCCCATGTCTCTCTCCCCTTTGGTGCCTGCCTTGCCTATGGTAGCGACAGGCAAGCCAGAGGCCACCCATGATCATCTCTCCCGGTCGGGGCTATATCTTCGTCCACATTCCCAAGACGGGAGGTACCTCCGTCGCGCTGGCGCTGGAAGAGCGGGCGATGAAGGACGACATCCTGATCGGGGACACGCCGAAAGCCAAACGGCGCAGGGGGCGGCTGAAGGAACTGCCCGCGCGGGGGCGGCTGTGGAAGCACGCGCGGCTGGCCAATATCGAGGGCGTGCTGAGCGCGGATGAGATCATGGAGATGCGGATCGTCACCATCGTGCGCAATCCGTGGGACAGGATGGTCAGCTATTACCACTGGCTGCAGCGGCAGGGCTTCGACCATCCTGCGGTGTCGCGCGCAAAGGCGCTGCCGTTTGCGGACTTCATCGCGGACCCCGGCACGCGGGCCGAAATGTCCCGCGATCAGGTGTCCGATTACCTCAGGCTTAGCGACGGACGTGTGCCGAATGCGACCGTGCTGCGGTTCGAACACCTGGCCGACGATTTGGAACGGTTCTCTAAGGTCATGAACGTCGGCTTGAAACTACCGCACGCAAACGCGTCGAAGCGTCCCGACGATTGGCGCGCGCTGTACGATGAACACACGCAGGGTGTGGTGGCACGGGCCTACGCTCACGATATCGCGGACTACGGCTACAGATTCAATTGAACTGTCGTCACATACCATAAGCCTGATCAACGCCACAAAGTGACCTCAATTCCGTCCCGAACCCCCGTTTTAGCTAAAACACGTAAGAGTTGCATAAGCGACCATGGGATCGAAAGGACTGAAGATGCGTGAGTTCGCTGACAAGAAAGCCAATGCCTTGACCGAAGGTCGCGCCTGCGGGCTTGCTGCCGGCACGAAAGTTGCCACTTCTATCGGGTGGCGTCCTGTCGAAGCTCTGATCGCAGGAGACAAAGTTCTGACCTTCGATGCCGGTCTGCAGAAAATCACCCGCATTGACCGTGCCCTTCTGTGGGCAGAGGACACGCCTTGCCCTCGGCACCTGTGGCCAATGGAGGTTCCGGCGCACGCGCTGGGGAACCACGCCCCGATGCGGCTGCTGCCCGAACAATGCGTGATCTTGGAGTCCGATACGGCAGAGGAAATCTTCGGCAGCCCCTTCTCGATGGTGCCGGCCGCTGCGCTGGAAGGGTTCCGCGGGATTGCCCGGACCGAGCCGCGCGGCATGGTCGAGGTGGTGTCGATCTGCTTTGCGGAAGACCAAGTCGTTTTCGCCAACGTCGGCGCGTTGTTCCACTGCCCCCGAGTGATCGCCGGAGAGATCGTGCGCGATAGTCTTGAGATCGAGGATGGCGGTCTCTACGCCCCGATGGATATTGAACGCGCAGAGACACTGACCGCGATGATCGAAGCAGAGGAGTCGCGCGAAGCCGCCTACTGATTTGCAGACGATCGGGGCCGAATAAAAAAGCCGGGCAACCCGCCCGGCTTTTTCGTGTGCTAGCGGTCAGGCCGCTTTGGCGGCCGCCCCGTCGCCGAAGCGAGCGTAGAACGTGGTGCCCTTGTCGGCGATGTCGCGCAGCAGTTGCGGTGTCTCGAACCGCGCGCCACAGTCCGCTGTCAGCGTCTCACAGATTTCTACCGCACGGCTTGCGCCGATGATGTCGAGCCAAGAGAACGGACCGCCCGACCACGGCGCGAAGCCCCAGCCGAGGATCGCGCCCACGTCTCCTTCACGGATGTCTTCCAGAACGCCTTCTTCGAACGCACGCACCGCTTCCAGCACCTGCGCCATCATCAGGCGATGCTGCACACGGGTGACGTCGGGCTGGTCATCGGCGGGCGGGTACTGTTCGGACAGGCCGTCCCAGATGCCCTGCCGTTTGCCCTTATCGTCGTAGGCGTAGAAGCCCTTGCCGTTCTTGCGGCCCATGCGGTCCTGATCGGCCATCCAGAAAACGACCTCGTCGACCTCTTCGTTCGGGTAGTCGTCGCCCATGGCCGCCTTGGTCGCCTTGGCAATCTTGACGCCCAGATCGATAGAGGTTTCGTCCATCAGTTGAAGCGGTCCCAGCGGGAAGCCCAGGTTCTTTGCCGCGTTCTCGATCAATGCAGGCTCGACGCCCTCTTTCACCATCCGCACACCTTCGTTGATATAGGGGATGATGCAGCGGTTGGCGTAGAAGAAGCGCGCGTCGTTCACCACGATGGGCGTCTTGCGGATCTGGCGCACGTAATCCAGCGACTTTGCAACCGCGACATCGCCGGTCTTCTCGCCCTTGATGATCTCGACCAGCGCCATCTTGTCCACGGGGCTGAAGAAGTGGATGCCGATGAACTGTTCGGGCCGTTCGCTGGCCTTGGCCAGCTCGGTGATCGGTAGGGTGGATGTGTTGGTGGCGAAGATGCAGTCGGGGCCGACGACGGCTTCGACCTTTTTGGTAACCTCTGCCTTGATGCCCGTATCCTCGAATACCGCCTCGACGATCAGATCGCAGCCCTTCAGCGCGTCGTAGTTGGTGGTCGCGGTGATGCGGCCCAAAACCTCGGCCTTCTTCTCCTCGGTCACCTTCTTGATCTTGATGCCCTTGTCGAGAATGCCTTCGGCGTGTGCCTTGCCCTTGTCGGCATTGGCCTGTTCCTGGTCGATCAGCACGACCTCGATACCCGCATTGGCCGACACATAGGCAATACCCGCGCCCATCATGCCCGCACCCATGATGCCCACCTTCTTGACGGTCTGGTCAGGCGCCTCGGGACGATTTGCGCCCTTTTCCAGCGCTTGCTTGTTCAGGAACAGCGACCGGATCATGGCGTTCGAAGACGGGTTCATCAGGATAGAGGTGAAGTAGCGCGCCTCGATCTTCAGAGCCGTGTCGAACGGCACCAGCGCGCCCTCATAAACCGACGACAGCAACGCCTTGGCCGCCGGGTAGACGCCTTTGGTCTTGCCGTTGATCATCGCGGATGCACCCACGAAGGTCATGAAACCGGCGGGGTGATAGGGTTCACCGCCCGGCATCTTGTAGCCCTTCTGGTCCCACGGCTTAACGATATCCGCATCAGTGGCGTTCAGCACCCAGTCGCGGGCCTTGGCAATCAGTTCTTCGGCTGGCACCACGTCGTCGATCAGCGAAGCGGACTTCGCCTTCTTCGGGTCCAGCATCTTGCCTTCCAGCAGAACCGGGGCAGCGGCCATCGCGCCAACCATACGGCTGTAGCGTGTCGTGCCGCCCGCGCCGGGGAAAATGCCGATCAGGATTTCCGGCAGGCCGATCTTGGCCTTCGGATTGTCGGCCATGATGCGGTGATGACAGGCCAGCGCGATTTCCGTGCCGATACCCGCGCAGGTGCCGGGAATGGCGCACGCGATGGGCTTGCCACCCTTGTTGGTCTTGGCGTCCATGCCCGCACGCTCAATCTTGCGCAGGATGCGGTGACCTTCCATCGTGAAATCGAAGATGGCCTGTGCAGGCTCATCCCCGCTGTCCTCGCGCAACGTGGACAACACGTTCAGGTCCATCCCGCCCGCGAAGTCCTTCTTGCCAGAGGTGATGACCACGCCCTTCACCGCGTCGTCGCCCAGCACGTCGTCGATCATCTGATCTACGTCGGCAAAGGCCTCACGTGTGAGCGTGTTCATGGACGCGCCTTCGCGGTCCCAAGTGATGACGGCAACACCGTCGTCGTGCTTTTCGAGTTTGAAATCAGGCATGTCGGTCCTCCCTTATACGCGCTCGATGATGGTCGCGGCACCCATGCCGGATGCGACGCACAGGGTCGCAAGGCCGACTTCCTTGTCGGTGCGCTCCATCTCGTCGAGCAAGGTGTTGATGATGATGGCACCGGATGCGCCCAGCGGGTGACCCATGGCGATTGCGCCGCCGTTCACGTTCACGCGCGACTGGTCCACGTCGAAATACTGCATGAAGCGCAGCACGACCGAAGCGAAGGCTTCGTTCACCTCGAACAGGTCGATGTCGCCGATGGTCATGCCGGACTGCTGCAGGATCCGGTCGGTGGCGGGAACAGGGCCGATCAGCATGATGGTAGGATCGTTGCCGACCTTGGCCGTGGCGCGGATACGGGCGCGGGGCTTCAGGCCGTTGGCCTCTCCCCACTCCTTCGATCCGATCAGTACACCGGCGGCGCCGTCCACGATGCCCGACGAGTTGCCTGCGTGGTGGATATGATTGATCTTTTCCAAGTGCGGATACTTCATCAGCGCCAGCTGGTCGAAACCGGGCATGCTCTCGCCCTGATCCTTGAAGGCGGGGTTCAACGCGCCCAACGCCTGCATGTCGGTGCCGGGGCGCAGGTATTCGTCGCGGTCAAGAATGGTCAGGCCGTTACGGTCCTTCACAGAAATGATGGATTTGTCGAAGCGACCTTCCTCCCACGCCTTGGCGGCGCGCTTCTGGGATTCGACGGCCAGTGCATCGGCGTCGTCCCGGCTGAAGCCGTACTCAGTCGCGATGATGTCGGCAGAGATACCCTGCGGAACGAAATACTGGTCCATGGCGATGGAGGGATCGACCGCGATGGCCGCGCCGTCGGATCCCATGGGAACGCGGCTCATGCATTCCACGCCGCCCGCGATATAGGCCTGGCCCGCACCGCCCTTGATCTGGTTGGCGGCTAGGTTCACGGCTTCCATGCCGGATGCACAGAAGCGGTTGATCGACAGGCCTGGGATGCGCTCGTCGAGGTCGCTCGCCAGAACCGCGGTCCGGGCAAGGCAACCACCCTGTTCCTTGACCTGCGTGGCGTTGCCCCAAATCACGTCTTCCACGAAGTGTCCGTCCAGACCGTTGCGGTCCTTCAGGGCGTTCAGCGTGACGGCGGACAGCCGGGCCGAGGTAACCTCGTGCAGGCTGCCGTCCTTGCGGCCCTTGCCACGCGGGGTGCGCACGGCGTCGAAGATATAGGCGTCGGTCATTTGTCCTCCTCACCCCAGGCACGGGGCATCAAGTCGTAGGGATGCTTCCAGCCGTCGAGAGACTGGATGTTGCTCAGCCAGCGGTCGATCGCGGGGTAGGCGTCGCGCGAGAAACCGAAGGGTTCCGGGTAATACAGGTAGCCGCAGCACGTCAGGTCGGCGACCGTGACGGTGCGTCCGACAATCCAGTCGCGCTCCGTCAGGTGGGTCTCGAGAACCTGCAAGGCAGCGTCGGCGCGGCCTTGCAGGAAACCCAGCGCCTGCTCAGGGCGCTTCTCTTCGGGGACGTAGTTCATCAGGAACCGGATAACGCCAAGCTGGGACGAGAGCTTGTGATTGTCCCAAAACTGCCAACGTAGGATCTCGCGTGCATCGTCCTTGGTTTCGCCACCGAATTGGCCGGTTTTTTCCACCAGATACTGCTGGATCACCGCGGACTGGCTGAGCGTGGTGTCACCATCGACCATGACGGGCGCTTCGCCCATGGGATTGTAGTCCGAGCGGTAGGCGTTGGATCGCGCTTCGCCGTTGAAGAAATCGACGAACACTGGCTCCCACTCCAGCCCCATCAGTTCCAACGTCAAGGCCGCCTTGTAGGAATGTCCGCTCTCTCCGAAGCAGTGCAGTTTGGTCGTCATGTCGTCCTCCCGAGTTGACAGGGGAGGGGGCGCTGCCCCCGCCGCTCTTCGAGCGACTCCCCCGAGGTATTTTTCGAACGATGAAGCGCCGGTAACGGCTTGTTAAGCTCGATCAGCGATCATGAACGGGCGGTACAGGCTGAGGAGCCGATGACCGTGAACGGTGAAGCCCCGTTTCGTCCGCCCCGGCCTAGGACAGCCGGACGGAACGGGGTGACGTCTTTCGTCTTCATCGTTCCGCAAATACCTCCGCCGGAGGCATACCGCACTCACCTCTTGCGCGCCTCCAGTTCCGAATTGAAGAGCCGCAGCCGCGCTGTCAGATTGTCGCTGTTGGTCACGCTGTCGAAGTGTTCGAACAGGAACGACAGAGCCTCACCTTCGTCCAGACCTGCTTCCGTGGCAAAGCGTTTCAAGCGGCGATAGCCGTCTTCGGTCATGGCGATGGGCAGGCGGCGGGTCAGTTTGAAGCGTTTGGGCATCGCGGGCTCCGGATAGCGAACGGGGGGCATCTCTGCCCCCCATCCAATCGCTAGAAGTTTGCCGCGTCGAGGGCCATCACCGGTTCCGCACCGCTTTCGATGCGCGCGAGGTGCATCTTCGTGGCCGGAAGCTGGCGCGCCATGTAATAGCGGCCCGTGGCGATCTTGCTCTCGTAGAACGCGGGGTTCGCAGCGCCGCCGTCCAGCGCCTCTTGCGCCGCCTTGCCCATCTTGGCCCACATGAACCCAAGGCAGACATGGCCGAAGAGATGCATGAAGTCGTAGCTGCCCGACAGCGCCTCGTCGGGGTTCTTCATGCCTTGCTGCATGAAGAAGGTCGCGGCGGCCTGCAGATCCTTGGACGCCGCCTTCAGCGGATCGAGGTAGCCGGCCTTCAGCGACTCGTTGCCCTCGTTTTCCTTGATGAACTCTTTGATCATCGAGAAAAAGCCCATGACGGTCTTGCCGCCGTTCAGCCCCAACTTGCGGCCCACGAGATCGAGCGACTGGATGCCGTTGGTGCCTTCGTAGATCATCGTGATCCGGGCATCGCGGACGAATTGCTCAAGGCCCCATTCGGTTGTGAAACCCGATCCGCCCAGCGTCTGTTGCGCCAGAACGGTCGTCTCGAAGCCCTTGTCGGTCAGAAAGCCTTTGATAACGGGCGTCAACAAGGACACGAGCGCCTCGGCCTCTGCATCACCGGTGCGGTGCGAGCGGTCGATCAACTCGGCGCCCCACAGCGCAAAGGTGCGCGCCCCTTCGACGAAGGCCTTCTGGTCCATCAGATTCCGGCGCACGTCGGGGTGGACGATGATCGGGTCGGCGGGGCCGTCGGGGTTCGCAGGCTCCGCAATGTCGCGTCCCTGCAGGCGGTCCTTGGCGAAGCCCAGCGCGTTCTGGTAGGCCACGACCCCCTGTGCGTAGCCCTGGATGCCGACGCCGAGGCGCGCCTCGTTCATCATGGTGAACATGGCACGCAGGCCCTTGTGCTCTTCGCCGATCAGGTAGCCGGTCGCACCGTCGTAGTTCATCACGCAGGTGGCGTTGCCGTGGATGCCCATCTTGGACTCCAGCCCGCCGCAGGATACGGCATTGCGGTCGCCCAGCGAGCCGTCTTCGTTCACCATGAACTTCGGCACGATGAACAGGCTGATCCCCTTCACGCCTTCGGGTCCGCCGGGGATCTTGGCCAGCACCAGGTGGATGATGTTGTCGGTCATGTCGTGCTCACCGGCGCTGATCCAGATCTTCTGGCCGGTGATCTTGAACGATCCGTCGTCCTGCGGTTCCGCCTTGGTGCGGATCAAGCCGAGATCCGTGCCGCACTGGGGCTCGGTCAGGTTCATGGTGCCGGACCAGGTACCTTCGACCATCTTGGGCAGGTAGGTCTGTTTCTGCTGGTCGGTGCCGTGGGTGTGGATGGCATTGTAGGCGCCGTGGGACAGGCCCTGATACATGTTGAACGCCATGTTGGCGGAGACGAAAATCTCGCCCACGGCAGAGTTCAGCAGATGCGGCATGCCTTGCCCGCCGTATTCAGGATCGCAGTCCAGACCGACCCAGCCACCTTCGCAAACCTGATCGTAGGCGGCCTTGAAGCCCTTGGGCGTGCGGACGACACCGTTTTCCAGCTTGCAGCCCTCTTCGTCGCCCACCTTGTTCAAAGGGTGCAGGACGCCAGAGGCGAGCTTGCCGGCCTCTTCCAGCACGGCCTTGGTGAAGTCCGGCTCCAACTCATCATAGCCGGGGACGTCTGATTTCGACGCGCCGAGAACCTCGTGCAGAACGAATTGCATATCGTCGACGGGGGCGGTGTAGGTGGTCATGGTCTTCCTCCCAGAAGGCTATCAGGCGGCGTCGGTCTTGCGAAGACCGGCGATTGTTTCGGAAACAAAGGAAAGCTGGTCTTCGAGATCGCGGATGGCAGCGTCGAGTTCCGCGCGTTGGGTGCGCAGCTCGGTCAAACGCTCGGTCGCGATCTCATGGGTGCGGGTCAACTGCTCTTGCTGGGCGTCGCCGCGCGCATAGAGGTCGAGCAATTGGCGGATTTCTTCGAGGCTGAAGCCGAAGCGCTTGCCGCGCAGGATCAGCTTCAGGCGCGCACGGTCGCGGCGGGTGAACAGGCGTTTTTGCCCCTCGCGGACAGGGCTCAGCAATTCCTTCTGCTCGTAGAAGCGCAACGTACGTGGCGTAACCGCAAACGCGTCGCACATCTGGCGGATGGTCATCAGGTCATCGGTCATGAAAGAAGCCGGTCAGTTGGGTCGGTGGCACCCATATCTGCTTAGGCGAACCCGTGGCTGCAAGTGATCTTCCCGTTGACGTGACCGGAACGCTGCGTCAGTTTCCCTTGCTGCCATTCAAGGTCTTCGCAACACCGTCGCGCGTGGCCTGCAGCTCTGCCAAAGCCTCTTTGGTCTGTTCAAGCTCGGTTGTCAGAACGCCGATCTGCCGATCCGCCAGTTCGACCCAAGCCTGCATCTGCGCCTCGTTGCCCTTCTGGTCGTAAATCTGCAGCCATTGTCGGATCTCTTCCAGTCCGAAGCCCCATCGCCGACCGCGCAAGATCAACGTCATGCGGGCGATGTCGCGTGAGTGGTAGAATCGTGCACGGCCTTCGCGTTCTGGCGACAGCAACTCGATATACTCGTAATAGCGCAGCGTTCGTGGCGTCACGTCGAAGCGTGCGCACATCTCTTTGAACGACAGGCGTTCGTCTTCGTCCGACATGGTGGCCTCCTCCAGTCGCAACGTAGCGCGGGTGAAGCAAGAGGACTAGGTGTCCGGTCCCACGATCACGGGCGTGCCGCGCACCCAGTCGCCAGTCTCGACGCAGTCCAGCATGAACGCGGCCAGATCGGCGCGGGCCGTTTGCCACAGGCCCTCGGCGGGCAGTTCCGGCGTGACGGTGCAACGGTTCGTCGCCGGATCGTCCGTCAGAGAGCCGGGGCGCACGGCGGTCCAGTCGGTATCGCTCGCGCGCAGGATCTGCTCCATCTCGCCCATCTGCGTCAGGATGCGTTCAAGCGCCGTATTCGTAGCGATGCGAAAGTGCACCGGCCCCATATCGCGGCTGGCGACCATCGCGGCGGATAACACGACAAGGCGGCGGATGCCCGTGGCTTCCATCCCGCGCAGCACAGCGCGGGTGCCATCGGTGTGCAGGGGAGGCGGGTTCGTCGCGGTCTGCAGGTTCATCGGCAGGCCGACGCAATTGATGATCGCGTCGCAGCCATCCAGCACTGCGGCCAGATCATCGTTCAACAGATCGGCGGTGCGCACGTCGACCTGATCGGTCCAATCGGCCTGCGGGGCTTCTGGCGTCACGCTGCGCACCGAATGGCCGCGTGCAAGAGCGCCGCGCACCACCTGTTCGCCAGTTGCACCGTCCGCTCCAAGAATTGCTATCGTGTGTGTCATGTGTGGCGAACACCCGGCTGGCCCTGCTGTTCCCCTTGCCGGGCGCGACATGTCGCGCCACAACCGAACCGACCCACAGGAGCCGACGATGACAGACCGCGCCGCACAGATTGCCAAGCAATTCATCGAGGCGATCCCCCATGCCCGCGACCTTGGCATGACGGTGGATGAGACCGGGGCGGGGACCTGCACCATCTCTATGCCCTATGACGAACGGCTGATCGGCGATCCGCGCACCGGCGTGATCCATGGCGGTGCCGTATCCGCCTTGATGGACACCTGCGGCGGGGCGGCAGTGATGCTGCACCCCAGCGCGCCGGGGGGCACCGCTACGCTGGACTTGCGGATCGACTACATGCGTCCTGCCACGCCCGGCCAGACGGTGCGCGCGCGGGCGGAGTGCTATCACATCACGCGGTCTGTCGCCTTCATCCGGGCGCAGGCGGTGGATGACGACGATGCGAACCCGGTGGCCACGGCGTCGGGCGCGTTCACCCTGCCGGGAGCGAAGGAATGAGCCGCAAGACACCAGAGCCCGTTCAGGTCATCAAGCAGCGGCGCGATACCGCGCTGGAGGCGCTGGCCACCGCGTCGCCCTACATGCGTTACCTTGGCATGCGGTTCGACCGGCGCGGGGATGAGCTTACGGCGATCCTGCCTTATTCCGACAAGCTGATCGGCAACCCGATGCTGCCCGCCCTGCATGGTGGTGTGACGGCGGCGTTCCTTGAGTCCACGGGCGTCATCTCGCTGGCTTGGGCGCGGATGTGGGACGATATAGAAAGCGGTGCGCTGGATCCGGACGCTTTGGCCGCCGATACCTTGCCCCGTCTGCCCAAGACCATCGACATCACCATCGACTACCTGCGATCCGGCCTGCCGCGCGATGCCTATGCACGCGCGCAGATCGTGCGATCCGGGCGACGTTATGCGTCCGTGCGCGTCGATGCGTGGCAGGACAATCGCGACCGGCTGTACGCCTCGGCGACCGCGCATTTCGTGATGCCGCAATCGCGCGATGGCTGAAGCGCGCCCGGTCACGCACAAGCGTGTGTTGGCGGTGGCGCTGCCCATCGTGCTGTCGAACGCAACCGTGCCCATCCTTGGCGCGGTGGACACCGGTGTCGTCGGCCAAATGGGAGAGGCGGCACCCATCGGCGCGGTCGGCATCGGCGCGATCATCCTGACAGCACTGTATTGGGTGTTCGGCTTCCTGCGGATGGGCACGACCGGTTTCGCGTCACAGGCGCTGGGCCGGGGCGACATGGACGAAGGCGCGGCGATCCTGACGCGCGGCCTGTTCATCGGCGTCGCGGGCGGGTTGCTGATCATCCTGTTTCAGCTGCCGCTGTTCCGACTGGCATTCCTTGTGTCCCCCGCCAGCACAGAGGTCGAAACGCTGGCGCGCGGCTACATGGGCGTGCGCGTCTGGTCCGCGCCCGCGCTAATTTCCCTGTACGCCATCACCGGCTGGCTGATCGCGGCAGAGCGCACCACGGGCGTCTTCGTGATCCAGCTGTGGATGAACGGCATCAACGTCGCGTTGGACCTGTGGTTCGTGCTGTCCCTCGGCTGGGGTGTTACAGGCGTGGCTTGGGCTACCTTCATCGCCGAATGGTCCGGTCTGGCGTTGGGCCTATGGCTGTGCCGCAACGCCTTTGCGACGCCAGCGTGGCGCGACCGCGCGCGTATCCTGGACCCGACAAAGCTCAAGCGGTTCGCGCAGGTCAATTCCGACATCCTGCTGCGCTCGCTGATGTTGCAGGCGATCTTCGTGTCGTTCCTGCTGCTGGGTGCGCGGTTCGGAGACGTGCGGCTGGCAGCGAACCAAATCCTGCTGCAGTTTCTGGAGATCACCGCCTTCGCCATGGATGGCTTCGCTTTCGCGGCAGAAGCTATCGTCGGCAGCGCGCTGGGCGCGAACCGGCGCGACCTGTTCCGGCGCGGGGCCATCGTTTCGTCCATCTGGGGCGGCGTCATCGGGATCGCGCTGGCGCTGGCCTTCTGGTTGGCAGGCGGCTGGGTGATCGATCTGATGACGACCAACGCAGAGGTTCGGGCAGAGGCGCGGCTCTACCTGCCCTACATGATCGCCGCGCCCATCGTCGGCTGGGCGGCGTGGATGCTGGACGGCATTTTCATCGGCGCGACGCGCACGGCGGACATGCGCAACATGATGGTGATATCGTTCGTCATCTACATAGCGGCGGTCTTCGCGCTGATGCCGGTCTTCGGCAATCACGGCCTATGGATGGCGTTCCTGATCTCCTTCGTCGCGCGCGGGCTGACGCTGGGCTGGCGTTACCCCGCGTTGGAACGCTCAATCGGTTAAAGCCAGCGGTCGCGGTCGGTGCCGATCGCCGCCTCGGCGGTCAGCCCCTCAGCGGTCAGCAACGCGTCCAGATCGCGCGCGATCTTCGCCGCCAGACCCAACCCGCCATAGACCATGGCGGTGTAAAGCTGCACAGCGCTTGCTCCCGCCTTGATCTTCGCGAGTGCCTGCGCGCCAGAGCCCACACCCCCCACGCCGATCAGCGGCAGATCGGTCAGTGTGGACAGGCGGGCCAGGACCCGCGTGCTGCGCTCGAACAAGGGCGCGCCGGAAAGGCCGCCGGTCTCGCCCTTGTGGGCAGAGCGAAGCCCGTCGCGGTTCAGCGTGGTGTTCGTGGCGATAATGCCTGCGATACCCGTCTCGTTCGCGATGCCTGCGATGTCCTGCAAGGAACTCTCGTCCAGATCTGGCGCGATCTTCAGGAAGATCGGGATGCCGCGCACATTCGCGGCGATCACGCCTTGCAGGAGGGCGCGCAACGCTTCCGGCCCCTGTAGATCGCGCAGCTTTTCGGTGTTGGGCGAGGATACGTTCACCGTCGCGAAATCGATGTGCTCCGCCGCCGATTCCAGCACGCGGGCGAAGTCAGACGCGCGGTCGGCGCTGTCCTTGTTCGCCCCAAGGTTCAGGCCGCGCGGCACGTCGGTGGGCGTGGCGCGTAGGCGCTCTGCGATGACGCCGACGCCTTCGTTATTGAAGCCGAAGCGATTGATCGCTGCCGAGTCCTCGGTCAGCCGAAACAGCCGGGGCTTGGCGTTGCCCTCCTGAGGGCGGGGCGTCGCCGCGCCGACTTCCAGAAACCCAAAACCCGCGCGCGACAGGGGTGCCAACGCCTCGGCGTTTTTATCGAATCCTGCCGCCAGTCCGACCGGGTTCGGCAGCGCCAGCCCCGCGACGCGCACGGCCAAGCGCTCCGATGTCACCACGCCCGGAAGCGGCACAAAACCTGCGCGCAGGCCCTTCAATGCCAACCCATGCGCCGTTTCCGGATCGAACCGGCGCAGCGCCGTCAGACCGACGCGTTCCAGCAAGCTCATTCTTCGCCAAGCGCCAGTTGGTCGATTCCGTCACGCGGAATTTCCTTGTGCCACAGGATCTCATCGCGCTTCAGAACACGGTAGAGATGCGGGAAGTCCTGCCCTTCTCGGGCCGCCTCCCATTTCAGCGCATCGCCCATATCGTCAGCTTCCGCAGCGGCGAGGATCAGGCCGGTTTCGCCCTTGAAATGCTTGGCCAGAGTCTCACCGACCTGATCGTGGGTCGAGAAATGGATGTACCCGTCGGCCACATCCACGGGCGCGCCCTCAGTCTCACCGGCGTCATCGAAGGCACGCCACTCGGTCGCGCGGAAAATCTTGTAGATACGCATCCATCATCTCCTTGGATTGCCGCTCTCCGTGTCGTCGTGGTGTCACGAAAGAGGGCTTTGACACTTGGGCAACACAGTCGCACTGTTTTGCGATCCAACAAGGGGGATACCCATGACGTTCCGCATTGCAACCGCAACCGCCGCACTGGCCCTGATGACCGGCGCGGCGCAGGCCGAGTATTCGATCACCATCCTGCACACCAACGACTTCCATTCGCGATTCGAGCCGATCAGCGCCTACGATTCGACTTGTGGCGAAGAAGACAACGCCAACGGTGAATGCTTCGGCGGCTGGGCGCGCTTGGTGAATGTCATCAAGGACGCACAGGAGCGCAACGAGAACACGCTGCTGGTGGACGGCGGCGATCAGTTCCAGGGAACGCTGTTCTACACTTACTACAAGGGCAAGCTGGCCGCCGAGATGATGAATTCGCTTGGCTATGACGGCATGACCGTCGGCAACCACGAATTCGATGACGGCCCGGAAGTTCTGCAATCCTTCGCGCAGACCATCGACTTCCCGATCCTGATGTCGAACGCCGACCTGTCGTCCGAGCCGCTGCTGTCGGACGTGATCCAGAAGTCGGTCATCGTCGAGAAGAACGGTGAGCGTATCGGCATGATCGGCCTGACGCCGGTGGATACGGACGAACTGGCCTCTCCCGGTCCGAACGTGGTCTTCACCGACCCGTCCGAGGCCGTCCAGGGTGAGGTGGATCGTCTGCAGGGCGAGGGCGTGAACAAGATCATCGTGCTGTCGCATTCGTCCTACCGCGTGGATCAGATGGTGGCCGAGAACACCACCGGCGTGGATGTGATCGTCGGCGGACACTCTAACACCTTGCTGGGTGACATGGACGGCGCCGAAGGTCCGTACCCCACCATGGTGGGCGACACCGCGATCGTGCAGGCCTATGCCTACGGCAAATATTTGGGCGAGCTGAACGTCACTTTCGATGACGACGGCAACGTGACCGAGGCCTCCGGCGCGCCGATCCTGATCGACGCGGCCTTCGCCGAGGACGAAGCCGTGGTCAGCCGGATCCAAGAAGCCGCTGCTCCCCTGAATGAGATTCGAAATGAGGTCGTGGCCGAGACCGCAACCGAGATTGTCGGAGTTCGTGAAGACTGTCGGGCACGAGAGTGTCAGATGGGCAATCTGATCGCAGACGCCATGCTGGATCGCGTGGCTGATCAGGGCATAGACGTCGCCCTTCAGAACGGTGGGGGCATCCGGGCGAGCATCGACGCCGGGGAGGTCACCATGGGCGAGGTTCTGACGGTGCTGCCGTTCCAGAACACGCTCTCTACATTCGAAGTCACCGGCGAAACGCTGCTTGCCGCGCTGGAGAACGGGGTCAGCCAGTATGAGGAGGGCGCAGGCCGCTTTCCGCAGGTTGCGGGCATGACCTTCACGGTCGATCCTGCGGCAGAGGTCGGCAGCCGCGTGTCGGAGGTGATGATCGGTGGTGAGCCGGTCGATTCGGCGGCGACCTATGGCGTGGTCTCGAACAACTACGTGCGTAACGGCGGTGACGGCTATTCGATGTTCGTGGATGCCGCGAATGCTTACGACTACGGCCCGGACCTGGCGGATGTGACCGCCGAATACATGGCCGAGCAGGGCGCTTATGAGCCCTACACCGACGGCCGCATCACGGTCGCTGGCGAGTAAACTTCAAGACGTCGACAAAGGGGCCGGTGCGAAAGTACCGGCCCTTTTTCCATGCTGTACGCTGCGCGTCGATACCGAGGATACTGCGTATTTCGCGGGGATTTTGCGGCGTATTTCGTTCCTACGTTCGTCGACATTTCCGCAGTGCCACGTTGTAGCGTGACGGTGCGAACGGTGCGACTGGGCCGTTGACCTGTCCGACGATGTCCAACCGGCTGCGCGACAGGCGGGTCAGGGTGAAGGTTGCTGGGGACAAGTCGAACACGCGGGTGGCGGAAATCCCGATGCGGGGCGGCGCGCCCTGGATCGACAGGATTTCGAACATGCGGCCTTCGGCAATGATGTACTTCGGCGTCAGATGCCAAGCGCCCAGCGTGCCAAGGCAGGTGCCGTTCGCTTCCGTCCGCCACAGGTGTGTCAGCTTGCCGTAGGCCGCCTGCGCGACCGGATCGTCCGGCACGGGAAACGCGCGGATCGGGGCGCCCAGAACGGTCGGCGCACCCCATGTGGGCTCGCCGAAGTCGCAATCACCATTCCCCTGACATAAGCCACCCGCTGCCGATCCGACTGCCCAGAAGAGCAGCCCAAGAGGGATGGCGAAGGCGCGCAGGAAGAGCATGGGTGGGGATCCATTCATGGTTTCCCCAAACTTCTACCGCACCAGCATTACCAAACCGTTTACGCGCCTAGCAGGGTCGCAGGGTCGCGCTTGGTGCATCACCGCTGCCCTGCACACGTGCACCACTGCCATCAGGCGTCAGCGTGAAGGTGATCGGGGTGCCATCGTCGCCCATCGCCTGAACACCCAAACGGCTGGCATCGCCCGACACGTTCATCACATCATAGCCTGAACCATTCGCGGTGATTCGGCCGTCGTCGATCCGCCAATCGCAGGCCCCGCCGCTGGAATAGGACCCGCTGTAGGCCGTGCGGAAGGCTTCGTCCGCCGACAGATCGTCTTCCGGCTGGTCGTCGGCTTCCGCGGCGGGCGCGCTCGGCGCTGGCCTGTTGGCGGCCAGTGCATCGCGCAACTCGTCGGAGCTGGGGACGTCCGGGTCAAGCGATTGCGCGGTGATGTTATCCTCGGGCGCGGGGAAGGGCGACGTGGGTTCCTGCGCCACGGCAAGGCACCGTTGCAGATCGGCAGAAATGCCGGAACCGCGCACGGCGACGCCAGAGGACGTCGGGATCAAAGCCAACGGCACGCGCTGACCGGTGGATTGGCTGACCAAATCAATGGTGATGCCCTGCGCTCCGGTGCCGACGCCCAACAGTTCCAGTCGCTGGTTGCCTGCGCGCACCGATTGCATCCCGAAGGACCACGTGTCGGCAGGATCGGCGCAGTTCTTCGACGGCTCAGCCCATTCGCCGGTCAACCCGCGATATGTCTGCGCGGCCTGTGCCAGCGCGTCCTGCGCGGCTGCGGGCAAGGGAATAAGGACAAGCATCGGGATCACGTAACGCAACATCAGTCGGCTCCGGTGGGATGGGTAAGGTTTAACGTGTCAGATAGGGACGCGGGGTCCGGTCATGCCATGACAGCGCGTGTTATCGGCAAGCACTTGCCGGTTCGAGGTCTAGACTTCTGCGGCCAAAACCGCCGTCTGGGGGGTCGTGGCGCGCGGCTGACCCTGCGGCACGAACTGGCCCTTGTCCTCCAGATCGGGGGCAGCGTTTTTCCACAGACGGACGACCCCGAACAGGATGATCGACAGATGCGCCAGCGCGGTGATCGCGAACAGGGCGCGGATGCCGTAGGCGGTCATGCCCCAGCCCGCTGCCAGCGGCCCCACGATAGAGCCGAGCCCGAACACCAACAGCAGGCCGCCTGACACCCGGATCGAAGCGCCCTCTCCCGCGTGGTCGTTCGCGTGGGCGACGATCACGGGATACATCGCGAAGATCGACCCGCCGAGCGCCGCGGCCAGCGCAAGATTGCTCCACGCGCCTTCCGGCCGCCATGTCAGGAAAGCGGCGTCGGCCAGCAAGGCGACCGCCGCGACCCCCATCAGCACCCAGCGACGGTCCATCCGGTCCGACAGGACGCCCACGGGCAACTGCGCGACCGCGCCAGCTAGAATGGGCAGTGACGAAAACAGGGCGATGGTCCCGAAAGCCAGCCCGATCCGCTCGGCGAAGACCGGAGCCAGCGCGCCGAAAGAGGCGTTCGACACGCCCACGAAGAACACCGCGAAGACCGCGATAGGAGAGTTACGCCACAGACCGGGCAGGTCCAACCGCGCGCGCACAAGCGGCGGGGGATTGGCCGAGGTGGACACGGCCGTCGGCACAAGGCTGAGCGCGTAGAAGATGCCCGCGACGGCGAAGAGCGTGAAGCCGGTGGGGTCGCCCAGCGTCAGCATCATCTGCCCGCTGGTCGAGGCCACAAGGTTCACCATCGTGTAAATCCCGAACACCCGCCCGCGCGCCTCCGCCGGGGCGCGATCCGTCAGCCAGCTTTCCACGATCATCGCCGCCCCGGCGAAACAGAAGCCACAGATGCCGCGTGTCACGATCCACGCCCAGGGCGTCACCAGCATCGCCTGTAGCAGCACAGTGATGGCAGCCAAGGCCGCAAGCGCAGAAAACGCACGCACGTGGCCGACGTTCGCCACCAGCCCCGATGTCAGCAAGCAGCCGGCGACGTAGCCGACGGCCCAGCCCGTGCCCAGAAGGCCCAACGAAACGGCGGTGAACCCCTCGATCCCGCCACGGACCGGCAGAACAAGCCCATTGATGCCGCCCGCGAAAAGAAGGCAGGCGGATCCAAGCAGAAGGGCGCTGACGGGAAGAAGCTGTCGCAGCATGGCAGGTGCTTTCGGGTGGGCGTCGCCGCGGCAGTATGCCCATCGCAACCACCCGTCCACGGCAAGATTGCGGACGGCGGAGAGGCGCTTATCTTGGGTCCCATGTGCGGACGCTTCGCGATCACCCTGCCATCCGACGCCATGGCGCAACTGTTCTCGGCGGTGCCCGCGAACGACCTGCCGGATGTGCCGAACTACAACGTCTGCCCAACGAACTGCGTTCATGCCGTGGTGTCGGATCAGGACCGTCGCCTGCAGTCCATGCGATGGGGGTTCGTACCGCATTGCGCGAAGGCTGTGAACGACGGGCCGCCCTTGATCAACGCGCGGGCCGAGACGATCGCCGACAAGCGCGCCTTTCGCGCTGCCGTGCGCGCGCGGCGCTGCCTGATCCCGGCGGATGGCTTCTACGAATGGACGAAGGGACCGGACGACGCTCGCTTGCCGTGGTGGATCGCCCGCGCGGACGGGGCGCCGATGGTTTTCGCGGGCATCTGGCAGGACTGGGCGCGGGACGGCGAGACGGTCCGCTCCTGCGCCATCGTGACCTGCGCGGCACAGGGCGATATGGCCGAACTGCACCATCGCAGCCCGGTGATCCTGGACGCCGACGACTGGCCGTTGTGGCTGGGAGAGGATGGTAAAGGCGCCGCGCGGTTGATGCGGGGGCGTGATGATCTGGTGTGGCACCGGGTGGGGACAGAGGTGAATTCGAATCGCAGTACGGGCGCGCAGCTGCGCGAACCTTTATGAAAAAGGCCACGCACGAAGCGTGGCCAGTCTTTCAGGGAGAAATCCGTCGAACCACCGCGTCCGTCGGATAATGTCTTATGACACGAATCCGCTTTCAGGTCTCTTACCCACATATGTCAGAGAGATTGCCGTGACCCTGCGGCAACAGGACTTCGTCCGCAGGCACACGCGATCTGCGTTCTAACGCGGGAAAAACCGGCGACAAAAGCCCGTATAGCTTGGCCGTGCGCGCGCCGTCGGGGTCGAGCGCGCGGCAGCAGACGAACTCCTCCACCAGCCCGCCCTGCTGCTCATAGCCGTAGTCCGCGAAGGCGGCGCCATCCGGCAGGTCGAACAGGTAGGGGTCGTCCTCCACATGCTCTGTCGCGGCTTTGAACGGGGTGTAGCCGGTCTTTTCCGCGTTCTGCCATTGCCACACGTGGGTCAGCTCGTGCGCCAGAAGCATGGCGTCGGGCAGGCTCATCCGACTGGGATAGGCGGACAGGTAATCGTCAAGAAAGAACGGTTTGGCGAAGAAGGCGCGGTTGTAAAGGACCGTCGCGGCGATGCGGGTCTGGACGCGGCCGGTTTCCGGCGGGCGGATGCGCTCGCGGCAGGCCACCGGCGGACGGGCGTCGCGGGAATGACGCAGCAGATACAACGGGTTGCGGCCATGGATGCGGACGGCGCTCGCGTCCAGGGACGGCCCGTGAATTGTGCCCGCAAAAGCACGCTCGGCGTCCGTCAAGGGGCGGGAGCAGGCGGTTAAGGTCAACAAAACAAGGGCGATGCGCAGCATTGGGGAAGTTTGCGCCGCGCTCAACCTTTTCGCAACACGGATCGCGGATGCTGACCTAGAATTGAGGACGAATCAGTCCTGGGGAGGATGCGGTATGATGAAATGGCTGGTGACAGCCGTGCTTTTCTGTGCGGGTCAGATGGCGGCGGCGCAGGCGGTGGATGTGCGCGTGGACATCTCTGAACAGCGGATGATCGTGAAGCGCTGGGGAGAGACGGTGGCGTCTTGGCCCGTGTCCACAGCGCGGCGGGGCAAGGTGACGCCAACGGGGACCTACGCGCCGCAGGTCATGAGAAAGAGGCACTATTCCAGCCTGTACAACAACGCGCCGATGCCGTGGTCGATCTTCTATTCGGGCAACTACGCGATCCACGGGACGAACGCGATCTCCAAACTCGGCCGCCCGGCGAGCGCGGGCTGCGTGCGCCTACACCCCGACAACGCGCAACGACTGTACGGCTGGGTGCAGAACGCAGGCATGCGGAACACGCGTATCCGGGTGGTGCATTGACCGATCCACCGCGCGCCGGGTTTACCGGGCTCGGTCGTGTTGGCCGGGTAAAGGCGGCGCGCGGTGGAGGTTTGGCGATTTCGAAGTATCGGCCTTTTGTCGGCCCTGCGTTGGACGGGCGGAGAGGCGTCCGGGACTGGGGCCAGAGAAAGCAAACTTGGTCGGGCGCGATGGTTCTGTTGAGTTTCGAGATGCCGAGAGTTTTGGTGTCTAGCGTCGATGATGTGGTCCACCTCACGGGTGCCAATGGTCTACTGTCGAGAGGCCAGTCGATCTTTGACTGCTGGCGCCGGTTGCCAGCGAGCGGCTCTTTCTTCCAAATCGTGCAAGACACCGTAAGGGATTTCGGAAATAAAATTAATTCTCAAAAAGCTAAGAATTTCATCCTTATTCAAAGTTTTGATCTTCACGCTATCTCCTCTTGCGAACTCGAAAATGGGAGTTAGAGATTTTTGCATCTCAGCGAAAGTAAAGATAATTTCATGTCGCGGCTGAATTAAATCATTGTATTCAACGATACTGCTGTTCACTTCCTCGACATTTTTTATGTCTTCGAGCAGTCCAGAGTATCTAGCCCGTGTGATCTGATATAAATTTACTGTTCTTTTTGCAGCGGAAATTTGTTTCTCGTCTCCGGTCCTCGTGATTTGCGCTATCTGAATCGCCGCTTTGTCGGCGATTTCCCAGTCGAGCTCTATTCTTTCATCTAAAGAGATAATTTTCAGCGCGCATTTCGTGGCGTGCTCGTACAGAGTTGAGGCGCTTATGCTTGCTTCCGCCAATGCTGCGTTGAGGTTTCGGATCCTTTCGTCCTCCCTAAGTTGGTCTTTCTGCTCGATTTGTTTTTCGATAGAAGAAATCGTCACGATTGCAGCGGCTAGTGTTGCTAGAGCAACAATGTAGCCTTGCGCCTCCACAATAAATCCAGCTCGTTGCCACTCGAAATAAACGAAGGCGATGAAAGATAGTAATCCAAAGGCGTAGCCCAAGAGTACCCAGAACAAGATCCTGAGATGTGTTCCAACCCACCTAAACATCCAACTCCTCCACGAACTGTGCGTTCTGCTGGATATACTCGAACCGCAGTTCCGGTTTCTTGCCCATGAGCCGCTCGACCAGATCGCCGGTTTCGCCGGCGACCTCGTCCACGATGCGCACGCGGATCAGCTTGCGGGTGGCCGGGTCCATCGTGGTGTCTTTCAGATCCTTGGCATCCATCTCTCCCAAGCCCTTGAAGCGGCTGACGTCGATCTTGCCCTTGCCGCCAAGGCCCTTCTTCATCAGCGCATCCTTCTCGGCCTCTGACAGACAATAGGCGCGTTTGGCCCCTTGGGTCAGACGGAAGAGGGGCGGGCAGGCCAGATACAGGTGCCCGGCGTCGATCATGGGGCGCATCTGGGTGTAGAAGAAGGTCATCAACAGCGACGCGATATGCGCGCCGTCCACGTCGGCGTCGGTCATGATGATGACCTTGTCGTAGCGCAGATCGTCCAGCACGAACTTGGTGCTCATGCCGGTGCCAAGGGCTTGGCAGAGGTCACTGATTTCTGCGTTCGACCCCAGTTTCGATGAGGCCGCGCCCAGCACGTTCAGGATTTTGCCCTTGAGCGGCAGCAGCGCCTGGGTCTGGCGGTTGCGCGCGGCCTTGCCGGAGCCTCCGGCCGAGTCGCCCTCGACGATGAACAGCTCAGTGCCCGCGCGGTTCTTGGCGGAGCAGTCCACCAACTTGCCGGGCAGACGCAGCTTTTTCGTGGCGGACTTGCGCTGGGTTTCTTTCTCGGCACGGCGTCGCAGACGTTCCTCGGACCGCAGCACAAGGTAGTCGAGTATCGCGCCCGCGGCCTTGGTATCGGCGGCCAGCCAGGTGTCGAACCGGTCGCGGATGGCGGTTTCGACAAGACGCTGGGCGGCATTGGTGGCAAGGCGATCCTTGGTCTGGCCGACGAACTCGGGCTCTGCGATGAAGCAGGACACGAGAGCGCAGCCGCCCGCCGTCAGGTCCTCGCGGGTGATCTGCGCGGCCTTGCGGTTAGAGACGCGTTCGCCGTGGGCGCGGATGCCCTTGAGGATCGCAGCCCAGAACCCAGCCTCATGCGTGCCGCCTTCGGGGGTGGGGACCGTGTTGCAATAGGACTGGATGAAGCCGTCGCGGGCAGGCGTCCAGTTGATGGCCCATTCGACCTTGCCCGGCGCGTCCTTGAACTCGACCTGCCCGGCGAATGGCGTATCGGCATAGGTGGAGGCGCCGTTGAGCGTTTCGGCAAGGTAGTCGGCAAGGCCGCCGGGGAAGTGGAATGTGGCCTCTGTCGGGGTTTCGCCGTCGTCGATGGCGGTCTTCCAGCGGATTTCGACGCCCGAGAACAGGTACGCCTTGGAACGCACCAGCTTCATCATGCGCGCGGGTTTCAGGGCCAGCTTGCCGAAGATCTCTGCGTCCGGGTGGAAGGTGACGCTTGTACCCTTGCGGTTGGGCGCGGCACCGGCGTCGAAGACGGGGCCCTGGGGGATGCCGCGGCTGAACTCTTGCGCGACCAGCTTGCGGTCACGGGCGACCTCGACCCGGACGTGATCGGACAGCGCGTTGACGACCGAGATGCCGACGCCGTGCAGACCGCCGGAGGTTTGGTAGGCCTTGCCGCTGAACTTGCCGCCCGCGTGCAGGGTGCAGAGGATGACCTCCAGCGCGGATTTGTCCGGAAACTTGGGATGCGGATCGGTGGGGATGCCGCGCCCGTTGTCGGTCACGGTGCAGGAGCCATCGGCGTGCAGCTCGACCGAGATCCGGTTGGCATGACCGGCGACGGCCTCGTCCATCGAGTTGTCCAGCACCTCGGCCACGAGGTGGTGCAATGCGCGTTCATCGGTCCCACCGATGTACATGCCAGGGCGTTTGCGGACAGGCTCCAACCCCTCCAGCACCTCGATGGAGGATGCGTCGTATGCGGGGCCTGCGCCCTGGTTCAGCAGATCGTCGGCCATGCTCGCGCCTTTCGTTCTTGTTGGGTTCCGATTGTGGCAGGGGGCGGCGGCGGCGGCAAGGTTGCGCCGTGCCGCGTTCGTCTTTTGGTCAGGTTTCTCTGGCACAGTGGCGGCATGAAGCAACTTCGCCCCCCCACAGTGCCCGATGCGGCGCCGATGCGCTTTGCGTCCGTTCGAACGTCACGGTTTCGCTATCGCGGGATGTCGACGCAGGATCGGCCCGAGTGGATGGCGCTGTGGACACCGGGGGTGCAGCCGCGACCGCTAACGGTGGCCGAGGCGCGGCGCTTCATGACGCGGGACCGGGCGGGCGACTAGCGCGCAGCGGGGCGCATGGCGCTTGCGAAGACGATCATCAGGATAGCCAGCACGGCCAGAACGCCCATGCCGAACCGCAGCGAGGTCAGCGCTGCGACCGCGCCGATCAGGGGTGGGCCGATCAGAATGCCGCCGTAGCCCAGCGTTGCGACGGCGGCGATGGCCTGGCCTGCTGGCATGGTTTTCGAGGCAGCGGCCCGGCTAAAGGCGAGCGGGAAGATCACGCCAAGGCCAAGGCCCAGCAGCACGAAACCGGGCAGGGCGACAGCGACCGACGGGGCCGCCGCGATCATCGTCGCGCCGGTGACCGCTGCGATCCCGCTGGTGCGGGTGGCGGTGATCGGGCCGAGGCGTTCGATCAGGAGATCCCCCATCAGGCGGATCACGACCATGGCGACAGAAAAGCAGGCGTATCCCAAAGGCGCGCGGGACTCGGATTGCGAGAGCGCTTCGATCAGGTAAAGCGCGCTCCAGTCCGCGACCGCACCTTCGGCGAGCGCGCTGGACAGCGCCACGATGCCCACCAGCACCAGCGGGCCGCGCGGCAGGGCGAAGACGGGGCCGTCTTCGCTGATGCGGCTGTTCCATGGCGTGCGGCAAAGCCAGTAGGTCAGGGCGGCGGCGGGCAGTCCGATGACCGCGAAGTGGTAAAGCGGCGCGACCCCGGAGAGGGCCAGACCCGTGACGGCGCCGATGCCGCCGGACAGAGACCACGCGGCGTGGAACGACGACAGGATGGGCTTGCCGCGCTGTTCCTCGACCTCTGTCGCCCAGCCGTTCATCGCCACGTCGGTCGCACCGTAGGCCGCGCCGAAGATGACCAGCGCGGGGGCCAGTAGCCAGACCTGCGGCATCAGCGCCAAGGCCAGTAGGGCGATGATTTGTACGGGGACGAGAACGCGCGTCAGGCGGGCGGCTCCGATCCGGTCGGACGCGCGGCCTGAAAGGGGGAAAGCGATGATCGCGCCGCCGGCGATGCACAAAAGCAGAAGGCCCAGCGTGTCATGGCCGAGCGCGAAGCGGTCCACGAAGGCGGGGATACGCGCGGCCCAAATGCCGAACAGAAGTCCGTTCAGGCAAAAGGCGGCGGTGGCGGCGATGCGGGCTGGGCGTGTGTCGGTCATGCGCAGGGAATCGGGCGCGCGGCCCGCTTTTGCAAATGACGTTATGTGTCTTGTTCTTGCGAAGATTACTCTTGCCGCATCATCGGCCTACATTCCCCGCCGACGGCAAAGGGAGAACCGATATGCGTATTCTTTTCACGGGTGGTAGCGGCAAGGCGGGCAAGCACGTGGTGCCTTACCTTATCGAACAGGGTCATGAAGTGACGAACTTCGACAAGGTGCCGCTGGACGTGCCCGGCGTGAAGAACCTGACCGGCGATCTGACCGAGGCCGGGCAGGTCTGGGGCGCGCTCACGCAGCCCGCTGACTTCGACGAACTGGAGGACGGCACGGGCGTGCGGCCCTATGATGCCGTCGTGCATTTCGCGGCGATCCCGCGGATCATGATTGCGCCCGATCACGAGACGTTTCGCGTGAACACGATGGGCACCTACAACGTGATGGAGGCCGCTTTGGGCCTGGGCATCCGCAAGGTGATCTTCGCCAGTTCGGAAACGACCTACGGCATCTGTTTCGCCGATGGGGAGCGCAAACCGGAGTACTACCCCATCGACGAAGAGCATCCGGTCGTGCCGGGTGACAGCTATGCCATGTCGAAGGTCGCGAACGAGGTTTGCGGGCAGTGCTTCCAGCACCGATCTGGCGCGGATGTCTATGGCATCCGGATCAACAACGTGATCGAGCCGCATGAATACGCCGAGATGTTTCCGTTCGAAGAGGCAGGCCAGCGCCGCCGCAACATCTTCGCCTACATCGACGCGCGCGATCTGGGCCATGCGGTGGATCGGATGTTGAAGACCGACGGGTTGGGCTTCGAAGTGTTCAACATCGCTAACGCGGACACGTCCGTAACGATGCCCTCGGCGGACGTGGCGGAGCAGTTCTACAGCGGTGTGGAGCGCAAGCGCGAGATGGGCGAGTTCGAGACGTTCTACTCCATCGAGAAGGCGAAGGAGTTGCTCGGCTACGCGCCGAAGCATTCGTGGCGCGATGAGGTCTGAGCGGCGGCCATGAGTATTTGTGAAAACAAAGAACGGCTGGTGTTGCGCCGGGGTGTGGCGCGGCGCTAGGGGCGTCGGATGGATTTTTCGACGCATATCCGCCGGACGCTGGCGTTGGGCGTGCCGCTGATCGGCAGTCTGGTCGCGCAGATGGCGATCCAACTGACCGATGCGGTCATGTTGGGGCGCTATGACGTGGTGGCTTTGGCCGGGCAGGTGCTGGGATCGACGCTGTTCACACTGGCGCTGCTGTTCGGATCGGGCTTCGGCTGGGCCGTGACGCCGGTGGTGGCCGAAGCCGATGCGCGCGGGCAGGTCACCGACGTGCGTCGGGTGACACGCATGGCGCTGTGGCTGTCGGCGGGGTTCGGGGCGCTGGTGATGCCGCTGTTCCTGCTGTCCGGCCCCGTGTTTCTGGCGATGGGGCAAGAGCCGGAAACGGCGCGGATCGCGGCGCAGTATCTGTTCGTGCAAGGCTGGTCGATCTTCCCGGCACTGGGGCTGATGGTCGTGCGAGCTTACTTGTCGGGGCTGGGACGCACGCGGGCTCAGTTCTGGGCCATGACGGCTGCGTTGGTTCTGAACGGGTTGGTGAACTATGCGCTGATCTTCGGAGCGTGGGGCGCGCCGGAGCTTGGGGTGACGGGGGCGGCCATCGGGTCGGTCGTGTCGACCGGCGCGGCCTTCGGGGCGCTAGCGATTTATGCGGCGCTCACGACGCCCGAGCATGCGATCTTCGCCCGCCTGTGGCGGCCCGATTGGTCCGCGATGGGGCGCGTCTTCGCCTTGGGCTGGCCCATCGGATTGGCGACGCTGGCCGAGGCTGGGTTGTTCTCAGCCTCGGCGGTGATGATGGGTTGGCTGGGAACGGTGCCGCTGGCGGCGCATGGGATCGCGATGCAGATCATATCAGTCATCTTCATGGCGCATCTTGGGTTGAGTCAGGCGGCGACGATCCGGGTCGGCAACGCTCTAGGGCGCGATGATGCCGCTGGTCTGCAGCGGGCGGCGAGCGTTGCGCTTTGGCTGTCGGCGGGCGTTGCCGTTCCGACCCTGGTCGTGCTGGTGGTCCTGCCCGAACCGCTGATCGGTTTGTTCCTTGGCGCGGATGAGCAGAGCCGTGCGGCCGTGGTTGCCATGGGGATCGGGCTGTTGGCGGCTGCGGCGGCGTTCCAGTTGGTGGATGCCGCGCAGGTCATGGCGATGGGCTTCTTGCGCGGGTTGCAGGACACGCGCGGACCCATGTGGATCGCGTCGCTGAGCTACTGGGTGATCGGCATCCCGCTGGCCTATCTGCTGGGCTTTCCGGGCGGCATGGGCGGCGTCGGGGTCTGGCTGGGCATGGCGGGCGGTTTGAGCGTCGCGGCCGTTGCATTGCAGCGCCGGTTCTGGCGGTTGGCTGCCAAGGTAGAGGGCTAGGGCGATGCCGCGTTACGCGTTCAAGGTCGAATATCACGGCGCACCTTTTGCGGGGTGGCAGAGGCAGGTGGACCAGCCCTCTGTCCAAGGCGCGTTGGAAGCAGCGCTGGCGCGGCTGGAAGACGACGTGCCCTCTATCGCCGCGGCCGGGCGGACCGATGCCGGGGTGCATGCGACAGCGCAGGTGGCCCATGCGGATACGGCGCGCGACTGGGACCCGTTCCGGCTGATGGAGGCGGTGAACTATCACCTGAAACCCGCGCCGGTTGCGGTGGTGGCCTGCGCGCGGGTGGCTGACGATTGGCACGCGCGGTTCAGTGCGGTGGGGCGACGCTATCTGTACCGCGTGGTGTCCCGGCGCGCGCCGTTGGTGCACGACAAGGGCCTGGCGTGGTGGGTGCGGCACCCGCTGGACGCGGGCGCGATGCAGGCGGGGGCGGATCGGTTGCTCGGGCAGCATGATTTCACGACGTTTCGCTCGGTGCAGTGCCAGGCGAAGTCTCCGGTGAAGACTCTGGATCGCCTGGTGGTCGAGGTGGATGGGGATGAGGTTCGATTTCATGTCGAGGCACGGTCGTTTCTGCACAATCAGGTGCGCAGCTTTGTAGGTACGTTGGAGCGCGTCGGTCGCGGGGCATGGTCGCCTGACGATGTAACGGCGGCGTTAGAGGCGCGGGAACGGGCGGCCTGCGGGCCGGTGGCGCCGCCGGAAGGGTTGTATCTGGTGGGCGTGGTGTATCCAGAAGATCCGTTCGGCTGAGGGGCTCTGCCCCTTTTGGCCCTTGGCCAATTCACCCCGAGGTATTTGCGGAACGCTGAAAACATGGCGGCAGACCCTTTCCACGCCTATCTGTGCATCGACGGCAGGAAAGGGCAGGCATGATCGGCGAGTTGGTGGACGGGGTGACGACACGGATCGGTGGGCTGGGGCGCGCTGTGACGGGGCGGTTTTCCGACAACACGATCCGGCTGGGCGTCACGGGCCTGAGCCGCGCGGGCAAAACGGTGTTCATCACGTCGCTGGTCGCGAACCTGCTGGATCGGGGGCGGATGCACGGGCTGCGCGCGGCGGCGGACGGGTCGATCCGGACGGCGTATCTTCAGCCTCAGCCCAGCGATACGCTGCCCCGGTTCGACTATGAGACGCATCTGGACGCGATGACCGGGGCCGACCCGCAATGGCCCGAGTCGACGAGTGCGGTGTCCGAGTTGCGCCTGTCGCTGAAGGTGCAGCCGACGGGGCTGCTGGCGGGGATGCGCGGCACGCGGGTCCTGCATCTGGATATCGTGGATTATCCCGGCGAGTGGTTGCTGGACTTGGGGTTGCTGGAAAAATCCTTTGCGGAGTGGTCCGAAGGCGCGCTGGTGCGGGCGCGGTCCCGCGCGCAAGGGGCGGCGTTCGTGGAACTGGTCGAAGGCGTCGATCCGACGGCCAAGATGGACGAAGGGCTGGCCAAGCGGTTGGCTGAAGCGTGGACAGGCTATCTGCGGGCGGCCAAGGATGCGGGCTATTCGGACTGCTCTCCGGGGCGGTTCCTGTTGCCTGGGCAGATGGCCGGATCGCCCGCGCTGACCTTTGCACCATTGCCCGAAGGGGGCGGTCGTGGATCGTTGGGAAAAGAGTTCGAGCGGCGGTTCGAGGCCTACAAGCGCGAGGTCGTGCGCCCGTTTTTCCGCGCGCATTTCGCGCAGATCGATCGGCAGGTGGTGCTTGTGGATGCGCTGGGCGCGATCCATGCGGGACCACAGGCGGTGGACGATCTGCGGGTGGCGATGACGGATATTCTGTCGGCCTTCAGGCCCGGTCGGAATGCGTTTCTGACCGAGATTTTTCGGGGCAAGCGGGTCGAGAAGATCCTGTTCGCTGCGACCAAGGCAGACCATCTGCACCACGCGCAACACGGGCAGTTGACGCGGATCATGGAGGCATTGGTCGAGGATGCGAAGCGGCGGGCGGAGTATGCAGGCGCCCGCGTGTCTTCCATGGCGCTGGCGTCGCTACGCGCGACGACCGAGGACCGTATGACGCATGAGGGCGAGGAATTGGACATGGTGCGCGGGGTGCTGGAGTCGGGCAAGCGCGCGGCGTTCTGGCCGGGGGCGCTGCCCGATGATCCGCAGGCGTTGCTCAGTCAGGGACGTCGAGGAGAGACGGCTTGGCTGGACGGCGATTTCGCGGCGATGACCTTCGTGCCGCAGGGGGGGGCGCTGAAGCCCGGAGAGGGGCCGCCGCATATTCGGCTGGACCGTGCGGCGGAGTTTCTGATCGGGGATCGGTTATGAGTAACTTTAGAAAGTCGATGGCATGGTGAAACGCCCAGTTCTGATCGAGGACGACGCTTTTGAAGGGCCGGGACCGGCCGAGGCGTTGCCGGTTCCCGACAGCGACGTGCCTGCGGACGGGCGGGCGATGCGGACGATGGCGGCCTTGGCGGCGCGGCCCCGGTCGGCGTTGGGAACGTGGTTCTGGCGGTTGTCGGGGGCCTTGTTCGTGTTCCTGTTGTCCGTTGCGGCATGGTCGGCGGTGGATGCGATGCTGGCGCGCTCTGCCATCTTGGGTGGAATCGCGACCGTACTGGTGGCGGGCGTGGCGATCACCTCGCTGGGCTTGGTCCTGCGCGAGTTATTGGCGCTGTCGCGCCTGAAGCGCGTCGGACGGGTCCAAGCGGATGCGACGGCGGCGATCGCGGCGCAGGATCTGGATGCGGCCAAGGGCGTCGCGGACCGCATCGTGGCACTTTATTCCGGGCGCGACGCGCTGGATTGGCAGCGCGAGCGGTTCGCCGAACGGCGGGGCGACGTGTTTGACGCGGATGCCTTGCTGGGCCTGGCCGAAACCGAGCTGCTGACCCCGCTTGATGACGCCGCGCGGGCCGAGGTCGAGGCGGCGGCGCGTCAGGTCGCGGCGGTGACGGCAGTGGTGCCCTTGGCGCTGGCGGATGTGGCAGCGGCTGCGGTCTCGAACCTGCGGATGATCCGACGGATTGCAGAGATTTACGGCGGTCGCGCGGGGTCGCTTGGCACCTGGCGGCTGACACGGGCGGTGTTCGCGCATCTGGTGGCGACGGGGGCCGTGGCGGTGGGCGATGATCTGATCGGCTCGATCGCCGGAGGATCGGTGCTGGCGCGGTTGTCGCGTCGGTTCGGCGAGGGCATCGTGAACGGTGCGCTGACCGCACGGGTCGGTGTGGCGGCGATCGAAGTTTGCCGCCCGTTGCCCTTCGTGGCAGCGAAGAAGCCGCAGGTGCATAAGCTGATCGGGCGGGCGCTGTCGGGGGTTTTCCCGCAAAGCCGGAAAGACTGATACTTAGCTCCGACGGACAGAGGCATCTGTTGCGGAAAGTCGGTGCGATGGAACCGGCGGCACTTTGTCGCGTTCGTGGCTGTTGGCCTCTTGCATAAGTGAACGCATTCTTTGGACCGTCCCGTCGTAAATCCTGATCCCATCGATCCAGACACGCTTGCGCCCGAACTGGCGCGCGCCGCGACGGTGCGCGAGTTGCAGCGCATCCGGGGGCTCGTGATCGTTCTGGTCTTGATCGGCGTCACCATCGCGTTGTTTTTCGCACGCGACGTCATCCTGCCGATCATCCTTGGTGTGATGCTGGCATTGACGTTGTCGCCCTTGGTGCGGTTTTTTTCCCGACTCAAGGTCCCGCCGCCGTTGACCGCCGTGGTTCTGATTTTCGGCTTGGGAACGGGCTTGGCGGCCGGCGGCTACGCAATGTCCGGCCCGGTTTCGACATGGATCGAAAGCGCGCCCGAAATGGGGGTGCGGTTAGAAGAAAAACTGCGTGGCGTCTTCGCGTCGGTCGAAAAGGTGAAAGAGGCTGCCGACCAGGCTGAAGAGATCACCCAGGGCGACGACACGGTGCAACGCGTCGCCGTTGAACAGCCGGGCCTTTTGAATTCCGCGGCGAGTGCCGCGGCCACGGCCGGCACGACCATCGCGGTATCTCTGGTGCTGGCCCTGTTCATCCTGGCGTCAGGAGAGATGTTCTACGCGAAAATCGTCGAGGCTTACCCTAAGTTGAGCGAGAAGAAGCGGGCTCTGCGCATCGTCTATGGGGTCGAACGCGCGATCTCTCGTTACCTCCTGACCATCGCGCTGATCAACGCCGGTCTGGGTGTCATCGTCTTTCTGTTGATGTGGGCCATCGGCTTGCCGAACGCGTACATCTGGGGCTTCGTCGCGTTCCTCTTCAACTTCCTGCCGTTCATCGGGGCTATCGCGGGCGTGGTCCTCGTGGGTCTTTACGCGCTCCTGATGATCGAGCCGCTGGGCGCCGCACTGCTGGCCCCCGCGCTTTACCTTGCTGCCACAACGGTCGAAGGCAACATCATCACGCCAGCCATTCTGGGGCGCAGTTTGCAGCTAAATACGGTGTCGGTCTTCATCACGGTCGTGTTCTGGGGCTGGCTTTGGGGCATTCCCGGCGCTCTGATGGCGGTGCCGTTCCTGGTGATCGTCAAGGTGATCTGCGACAACGTGGCCGGACTGAAGACACTGGGGCTGTTCCTTGGCTCGGCGGATACTTCGGTGGCAGAGGCGAAGACGGCAGAGGCGTAGGTCGTGACTTGCCCGTCCGCGGGCTTCCTGCCAAAAGCGGGGCCGACATGATCTGGACCTATCTCATACGAATTACGCGCCCGGCGGCCTGATCGGCCTGCCGGGTTTCCCGCGCCGAGATTGCTCGCGCCCTTTCGCATGTTCCAGACCGCCCATTACACGGGATTTTCCCCATGTCCGATACGCCCGAAACCCCCGACTACAAAGACACCCTGTTCCTGCCGCAGACGGATTTCCCGATGCGCGCGGGATTGCCCAAGCGAGAGCCCGAGTGGCTGGCGCGCTGGGCGCAGATCGGGGTCTATGATCGCCTGCGCGAGAAGAAGGGCCGCGCGCCCTTCACGCTGCACGATGGCCCGCCTTACGCGAACGGCAACCTGCATATCGGCCACGCGCTGAACAAGACGATCAAGGACATGATCGTGCGCTCGCACCAGATGATGGGTCATGACGCGCGCTATGTGCCCGGCTGGGACTGCCACGGCCTGCCGATCGAGTGGAAGATCGAGGAACAGTACCGCGCCAAGGGCAAGGATAAGGACCAGGTCGACGTGGTGGAGTTCCGCCGCGAATGCCGCGAGTTCGCGGCGGGCTGGGTGGATGTGCAGCGCGAGGAATTCCAGCGCCTTGGCGTCACCGGCAACTGGGCTGATCCCTACCTGACGATGGATTTCCACGCCGAGGCCGTGATCGCCGCCGAGTTCCAGAAGTTTCTGATGAACGGCGTTCTGTATCAGGGCAGCAAGCCGGTGATGTGGTCGCCGGTTGAAAAGACCGCGCTGGCCGAGGCGGAGGTCGAGTACCATGAGCGCCAGACCGATGCGATCTGGGTGAAGTTCCCGGTGGTTTCGGCCAGCCGCGACGCCGACATCATCGCTTCCGAGGAAGAGGCCACGGACGATGCGCGCGAGTCAGAGGCCGAAGCTGTCCTGAAGCGCGAGGCACAGCTGGAGGCGGCGACCGTCATCATCTGGACGACGACGCCGTGGACGATCCCATCGAACCGGGCGATTTGCTTCAACCCCGAGGTGTCCTACGGCCTGTATGAAGTCACCGCGACACCAGACGAATGCTGGGCGTCGGTGGGTGACCTTTACCTGTTGGCGGACAACCTTGCCGCCGAGGTGCTGGCTGCCGCCCGTCTGGAAGACGGCCAGTGGAGCCGCGTGCGCGGTCTGCGGACGTCCGAGCTGGAGGCGCTGGTTTGCGCGCATCCGCTGCGCGGGGCCGAGGGTGGTCAGGGCGAGTGGGATTACGACGTGCCCATGCTGCCGGGCGCGCATGTCACCGACGACGCGGGCACGGGCTTTGTGCACACTGCGCCCAGCCACGGCGACGATGACTTCCAGATCGGCCTGCAGCACGGGCTGGTGATGACCTACAACCACGGCGACGACAGCGCCTACCGCGCCGATTTGCCGTTCTTCGCAGGGCTTGAGGTTATCAATCCCAAGGGCAAGCCGGGGGGCGCGAACAAGGCCGTCATCGAAAAGCTGGTCGAGACCGGCCGGCTGTTGGCCCGCAAGCGTATCACGATTTCCGATGCGCACTCCTGGCGCTCGAAGGCGCCGGTGATCCGTTTGAACCGGCCCCAATGGTTTGCCGCCATCGACCGTGCGGTGGGCGACGGCCAGGACCAGTATGGCACGACGATCCGCGAACGTGCGCTGCGGTCCATCGATGAGCTGGTGACGTGGACGCCCAAACGTGGGCGGAACCGTCTGCACGCGATGATCTCTGACCGGCCCGACTGGGTGCTGTCGCGCCAGCGCGCTTGGGGCGTGCCGCTGACCTGCTTCGTGAAGAAGGGGGCGAAACCAGACGAACCGGGCTTTTTGCTGCGGGATGAGGCCGTCAACAAACGGATTTTTGACGTTTTCGAACAAGAGGGCGCGGATGCATGGTATGTGCAAGGCGCCAAGGAACGCTTCCTCGGGGACGATTATGACCCCGATGAATGGGAGCAGGTGTTCGACATCCTGGACGTCTGGTTCGACTCCGGCTCGACCCACGCTTTCGTGCTGCGTGACCGCGCGGACGGGAGCGAGGACGGCATCGCGGATGTTTACATGGAGGGCACGGACCAGCACCGCGGCTGGTTCCATTCCTCGCTGTTGCAGGCCTGCGGAACCATGGGACGCGCGCCCTATCGCAACGTGGTCACCCACGGCTTCACGCTGGATGCCAAGGGCAACAAGATGTCCAAGTCGGTGGGCAACACCGTGGCGCCGCAGAAGGTCATCGACCAGTACGGCGCGGATATCCTGCGGTTGTGGGTCGCGCAGTCTGACTACACGGGCGATTTGCGCATCGGGGACGAGATCCTGAAGGGCGTGGCGGACAGCTATCGGCGCCTGCGCAACACGATCCGCTTCATCCTGGGCAATGTTGCGCATTACGACGAGGCGCTGGCAGTGGAGCCTGCGGATATGCCGGAACTGGAGCGGCTGATGCTGCACAAGCTGGCCGTGCTGGATGGCGTGGTGCGCGACGGCTACCGCCGATTCGACTTCGCAAAAGTGTTCCAAGAGGTGTTCACCTTCGCCACGGTGGACCTGTCGTCCTTCTATTTCGACGTGCGTAAGGACGCGCTGTATTGCGACGCGGCGGACAGCATCGAGCGGCGCTCTGCGCTGACTGTCTTGGACCTGCTGTATCACCGCCTGGTCACGTGGTTGGCCCCGGTGCTGTGCTTCACCATGGAAGAGACGTGGTTGGAGCGGTTCGGGGAAGATGTGTCGTCCGTCCACCTGCTCGACTTCCCCGAAACGCCGGAAAGCTGGCGCGACGATGCACTGGCCGCCCGGTCCGAGCAGGTGCGTGCGGTGCGGCGCGTGGTGACAGGCGCGTTGGAGTTGAAGCGGCGCGAAAAGGCGATCGGCGCGTCGCTGGAGGCTGCACCCATTGTGCACCTCTCGCCAGAATTGGCCGAGGTGGTGCGTGATGCAGAGACCTTCGCCACGCTGTGCATCACGTCTGACATCACGTTGACGACCGATCCCGCGCCTGCCGAGGCGTTCCGTCTGCCAGAGGTGGATGGTGTGGCTGTCGTTTTCGCCAGGGCCGACGGGCAGAAATGCCAGCGCTGCTGGAAAGTGCTGCCGGATGTGGGATCTCATAAGCATGACGCCGTCTGCGGACGGTGTGACACGGCGCTGGGGTGAGAGCGCTGGGGGGCTTCGCGCCCCCCAGACCCCTGCGAGGTATTTGTCGAACGATGAAGGTGGAGGGCGCGCCCGGACTGGTCTAGTCTGGGCGCGTTCTTATGACCCGAGGGATCATGGCCGACCAACCCGCCTATCAGGTGCTTGCCCGCAAGTACCGCCCCGCGACCTTTGCTGACCTCATCGGTCAGGACGCCATGGTGCGCGTGCTGAAATCCGCGTTCGAGACGGATCGCATCGCGCAGGCCTTCATGATGACGGGCATCCGCGGGACGGGGAAAACGACCACCGCGCGGATCATCGCCAAGGGGATGAACTGCGTCGGGCCGGACGGGCAGGGCGGGCCGACCGTGTCGCCTTGCGGTGAGTGCGAACCGTGCCGTGCCATCGCCGAGGGGCGGCATGTGGACGTGATGGAGATGGACGGCGCGTCGCAGACAGGCGTGAACGACATCCGCGACAACATCATCAGCACCGTTAGCTATGCGCCGGCCTCTGCGCGTTACAAGATCTACATCATCGACGAGGTTCACATGCTGTCGACCAGCGCGTTCAACGCGCTGCTCAAGACGCTGGAAGAGCCGCCTGCGCATGTGAAGTTCATCTTCGCGACGACCGAAATCCGCAAGGTGCCGGTGACGGTGCTGTCTCGCTGCCAGCGGTTCGATCTGCGGCGGATTGAGCCCGAGGTTATGATCGCGCATCTGCAGGCGATCGCGGGCCAAGAGGGCGCGACAGTCGCCGATGATGCGCTTGCGCTGATTGTGCGCGCCGCCGAAGGCTCCGTGCGGGACGCGCTGTCCCTGCTGGATCAGGCGATTGCCCACGGGGGGGGCGAGACCGAAGCGGATCAGGTGCGGGCCATGCTCGGGCTGGCGGATAGGGGCCGGGTCCTTGACCTGTTCGATATGATCATGAAGGGCGACGCGGCGGGGGCGCTGACCGAGATCGCGGGGCAGTACGCCGACGGGGCCGATCCGCTGGCGGTGCTGCGCGATCTGGCCGAGGTGACGCATTGGATCAGCGTGGTGAAGATCACGCCAGAGGCGGTAGATGATCCCACCATCGGCCCTGATGAGCGTGAGCGTGGCCGGGATATGGCCGAGCGGTTGCCCATGCGGGTGCTGACGCGAATGTGGCAGATGCTGCTGAAAGCGTTGGAAGAGGTGTCGGCGGCGCCGAACGCGATGATGGCGGCGGAAATGGCGATCATCCGGCTGACGCATGTGGCCGACCTGCCCAGCCCCGGCGATCTGGTGGCGAAGCTGAAAGACGCGACGCCGCCTGCACCTGCTGCCCCAGCCCCCTCTGCACCGCAGGGCAACGGCGGAAGCGCTCCGGTCGCGCGCGGTCCCGCTGGCCCGTCCGGCCAAGCTACGGCGCTGGCGCAGGCCCCCGAGGCGTTGGCCCGCTATGACCGCTTCGAGCAGGTGGTCGAGATGATCCGCGCCAACCGCGATGCCAAGCTGCTGATCGACGTGGAAACCGGCGTGCGTCTTGTCAGCTATGTGCCTGGCCGGATCGAGTTTGCGCCCACCGATAGCGCGCCGCCCGACCTAGCCGCCCGGCTTGGCGCCGCTTTGCAACGTTGGACCGGCGTGCGTTGGGGCGTGTCCGTCGTGGCGGATGGCGGCGATCCCACCATCGCGGAATTGCGCGATGCCGAACGGCTGAAGCTTGAGGCCACCGCCCGCGCCCATCCGATGATGCAGGCGGTGTTCGACGCGTTTCCAAAGGCGAAGATCATCACGATCCGCACGGCTGAACAGATCGCGGCAGCGGCCCAGGCCGAGGCATTGCCGGAAGTCGATGACGAATGGGACCCGTTCGCCGAAGAAGATTGAACCCGATGACGCCCGCGTGAGTTGAGCCTTTGGAACGGGCGGCACCACGCCGCCTGCACATTTCGGGGGACCACCCATGATCCGCAATATCATCTACATCGTCGGCTTGATCGTCGTCGTACTCTTCATCCTGTCGCTGCTTGGCGTCGCCTGACCTTGCACGACGCCATGCCCGCCCGTATCTGAAGGGTTAACTTCGGATACGGGAGAGCGTGATGCTTAAAGGACTGGGCGGCCTGGGTGACATGGGCAAGATGATGAAGGCCGCGCAAGAGATGCAGGGTAAGATGGAGTCGTTGCAGGAAGAACTGCACACGATGACCGTCACCGGCGAGTCCGGCGCGGGCATGGTCAAGGCCACCTCTACCGCGAAGGGTGAGCTGGTTGGTCTGGACATCGACCCGTCGATCTTCAATCCCGATGAGAAGGAAGTGGTCGAGGATCTGATCCTTGCCGCGATCAAGGACGCGCAGGGCAAAGCCTCTGACCGCGCGCAGGAAGAAATGGCGAAGCTGACCGAAGGGCTAGGCTTGCCCCCCGGTATGAAACTGCCGTTTTAGAGCGGTCGGCGCAGCTGATCCGCAGTGGACAGAGGGCAAGCATACTTGCCCGGAGTCGCACCCGGTTCTGGTCCGGGTGCCTGAACGGGGGATCTGACCCATGACCGACGCCCCCTCTGACATCCAATCCCTGATCGACCTGATGGCGAGGCTTCCCGGTCTTGGCCCGCGCTCCGCCCGGCGCGCCGTGCTGCACTTGATCAAGAAGCGATCACAGCAGATGCGGCCCCTGGGGCAAGCCCTGATGACGGTTGCCGAAACAGCCCGCGAATGCCTGACCTGCGGCAATATCGGTGAAGGTGATAGCTGTGCCATCTGCCGGGATGAGCGCCGCGCGACGGGCGAAATCTGCGTGGTCGAGGATGTCGCCGATCTGTGGGCCATGGAACGGGCAGGCGTCTTCAAGGGCCGCTATCACGTATTGGGCGGCACGCTGTCCGCGCTCGACGATATGGGGCCGGACGAGTTGCGCATCCCCCGACTAGAAGTGCGCATCGGGGATGAAGACGTGCGCGAGGTGATCCTTGCGTTGGGTGCGACTGTCGATGGCCAGACCACCGCACACTACATCGCCGACCGGCTTGAAGGGCGCGATGGGCTGTCTGTAACAAGCCTTGCGCAAGGCGTTCCGGTGGGCGGTGAGCTCGATTATTTAGACGACGGCACGATCGGCGCAGCCCTGCGGGCGCGCAAGGCGTTCTGAACAGGTTTATCCACAGAACGGCCTGAGAAACCCTAGACGATTCGAAAATCAGCATCTGGAACCGTGATCCCGGCTTTCCACAACTTACTGATCGAATCGCTAAATAAAACCTTTACAGAGAGTCGCCATTCTCACACCATATCTTGTGAGAGCTGGTCGAATGACCGACCGGGTCTTGAGCAGGCACCAAGTCCTTGGGGCGATTCGGAAAATCGCTTTCGGACCAACGAAAGAGGCCGCTATGGCGTTGAGCGAGCAGTATATCAACACCGATGAATTGGACCCGATCGACATCGTCGAGCATATCGCCGAGCACTACGATTGGGAGTTCGACCGTGTTGCCGAGGATCAGATCGCTATGGCGGTGCAGGGCCAATGGCGCACCTACTCGCTGACGTTGGCATGGGCACCCCATGACGAGACGTTGCGCCTGATCTGCACCTTCGAGATGGAGCCACCGGAAGAGCGGATGGCAGAGCTTTACGAGGTTCTGAACGCCGCCAACGACCAATGCTGGCTGGGCGCTTTCACCTATTGGGCCGAGCCCAAGCTGATGGTCTACCGCTACGCGCTGGCGTTGCAGGGCAGCCAGATCGCCGGTCCCGAACAGATCGACCGGATGATCGAGGCCGCCGTGAACAACGCAGAGCGCTTCTACCCAGCGTTTCAACTGGTTTGCTGGGGCAACCGCGCCCCGGCTGACGCGATGCAGGTCGCAATCGCAGAGGCCTACGGCCGCGCATGACCTGCCCCTCAGGAAGCCCCGGACACGACACCCCCTCAAGAACAACAAGTCCCTGGCTTCCACCCCACCCCGCAGCGCGTGGCAGCGCGCTGCGGGGGCCTTAACGTAAAAAGTTAATAATTCGTTAATCCGGCTGCGATTTGCGCTATGTGTCTCGGCATGGCCAGTGAACTCGACCTTGCAGCGATCCTGTGCAGCCTTGTTCTGGGCGGCACGCCGGAAGTCTCTCACCCCTATTCCGTGGGCTATGACCTGCACCGCATCCGCGTGGACTGCGAAACCGATACCCACGTGATAGAGGTTGGCTTGGACAAGCGCTCGTCGCTCGACTCTGTCCAGCAGGCGCTGTTCGCGGCGTCGCTGACGGGCAAAAAGCCGATGGTCGTGATGATCGACACGGACGCCCGCGAAGGCCCGTTCGAGTTGCGCGTGCGGACCGCCGCGCAGATGGTCGAGATCGAGCGGCGCACCTATGACGCCGATTTCCTGATCCGCTGGCAGATGACCTCATGGCTGCGCGAGATCCGCATTCCCGGACCGTCCTGATTGCACCTGTGGACCTGCGCCGTCACATTGGTGCGGAATCGAGAGGTGCATTATGAATATGAGTGATCTGAAGACCCGCGGTCTGGCGATGCTGGGCTGTGGCAAGATGGGGTCGGCGATGCTGGAAGGCTGGCTCGCCGGCGCGCTGGAACCCGGCGATGTCTGGGTGATGGACCCGAACCCGTCCGAGTGGTTGCAGGGCACGGGCGTTCACATCAACGAAGGCCTGCCCGACGCGCCCGCGATGCTGCTTGTCGCTGTCAAGCCGCAGATGATGGGCGATGCGCTGCCCACGGTGACGGCCCACGGAAACGGCGACACGGTCGTGCTGTCCGTCGCCGCCGGCGTGACCATCGCAGCGTTCGAAGATGTTTTCGGTGCAGATACGCCTGTCATCCGCGCCATGCCCAACACGCCTGCTGCAGTTGGTCGTGGCATCACAGCGCTTGTGGCGAACGACAAGGGGCAGGCCACGCTGGACCTTGCGGCCGACCTGCTCGACGCCGTGGGCCAAACAGTGCGGCTGGAGTCCGAGGATCAGATGGACGCCGTTACGGCGGTGTCCGGCTCCGGTCCGGCCTACGTCTTCCACATGATCGAATGTCTGGCCAAGGCGGGCGAGGCACAAGGGTTGGACGCTGATCTGGCGATGGCGCTGGCGAAGGCGACCGTCGGCGGGGCAGGGCAGCTGGCCGAAGACAGCCCCAAGGATCCCGGCACGCTGCGCTCTGACGTCACCAGCCCCAACGGCACGACACAGGCGGGGCTAGAGGTTCTGATGGCGGACCTGCCGGACCTGATGCACCGCACGGTAACGGCAGCGGCAGAGCGGTCGCGGGAACTGGGCAAGTGACGGCGAGTTTCGACGACTTCCAGAAGCTCGACATCCGGGTGGGCCGGATCGTCGAGGCAGAGCCGTTTCCAGAGGCGCGCAAGCCCGCCATCAAGCTGCGCGTGGACTTCGGAGATCTGGGGATCAAGCGATCCTCGGCCCAGATCACGGCGCACTATGACGTGGATGGCTTGGTCGGACGGCAGGTGCTGGCCGTCGTCAACTTCCCGCCACGCCAGATCGGGCCGATCATGTCTGAAGTTTTGGTGCTTGGCGTGCCCGATGCGGATGGAGAGGTTGTGTTGCTAAGCCCCGATCAGGATGTGCCGCTGGGCGGACGCTTGTTCTAGGCGTCGTCTCTAGGCGTTTCGGGGCCGGTCCCCGGTCGCCTCTCGCCAGTGACGGCGGCACAGAGACACGTAGGTCTCGTTGCCGCCGATCTGTACCTGGTCGCCGGTGGTCAGCACGCGGCCGTCGGCGTCCTGCCGCACGACCATGGTGGCTTTCTTGCCGCAATGGCAGATGGTGCGGACCTCTCGCATCTCATCCGCCCAAGCCAGCAGCGCCGCCGATCCGGGGAACAGGTTGCCCTGAAAGTCGACCCGCAGCCCGTAGGCCATGACCGGAACGCGCAGGTCGTCCACAGCGCGGACCAACTGCCAGACCTGTCCTTCGGTCAGGAACTGCGCTTCGTCCAGGAAAACGCAAGCGATGGTGGCCTCGCCCATCCAACCTTCGATCCGGGCGAACAGGTCATCCTCTTCGCCATAGGTCTCTGCTTCTGCGCCGATGCCGATGCGGCTGCCAATTCGCCCGGGGCCCGCGCGTTCGTCCATCCGCGCAGTCAGCAGGCGCGTTTCCATCCCGCGCTCACGGTAGTTGTGCGACGCCTGTAACAGCAGGGTCGACTTGCCCGCGTTCATGGTGGAGTAGTTGAAGTAGAGCTTGGCCATGCGGCCCCCTCTTCATCGTTCCTTAAATACCTCGGGGGTATGGGGGCAGCGCCCCCATCCTAACCCTGCAAACTGCGCACTTCGATTTCGCCCTCGCGACGGGCCTGTATCGCCAGCGCCGCAGCGTGGGAACCGGCGAGCGTGGTGTAGTAGGGAATTTTGTCATACAGCGCGACGGACCGCATCGAGCGGCTGTCTTCCACCGCCTGCGCGCCTTCGGTGGTGTTCATCACCAGATCGACGCCGCCGTCCTTCATGACGTCAACGATGGTGCGCCCGCCTTCGTAGACCTTATTCACCTGCTTGGATTCGATGCCGTTGTCGGCAAGGAAGCGGTGCGTGCCGTCGGTGGCGACGATGGAGAGGCCAAGGTCCGTCAGAATGCGCGCCGTCTCGACCAGTTGATCGGTCTTGTCGGCTTCCTTGATCGACAGGAAGGCCGTGCCTGCGTCGGGCAGGTCCACGCCTGCGCCCATCTGCGCCTTCAGGAAGGCGGTCGCGAAGTCGCGGTCCCAGCCCATGACTTCACCGGTCGAACGCATTTCCGGGCCAAGCAGCGTGTCGACGCCGGGGAAGCGGGCGAAGGGCAGGACGGATTCCTTGACCGAGAACCACGGCATATGCGGGTCGGCCAGCGTCATGGGGTCGGCCAACGGCAGCGTGTCGTCGGGCGAGGTGCCATCGGGGTAGGCCTTGCGCAGCGGGAAGTTCGACAGCGGCTCGCCGGCCATCAGGCGCGCAGCGATGGAGGCGATGGCGCTATCGGTGGCCTTCGCAACGAAGGGGACCGTGCGCGACGCGCGGGGGTTCACCTCCAGCACGTAGATCACGTCGTCCTTCACCGCGAACTGTACGTTCATCAGGCCGACGACGCCCAGCTTCTTGGCCATGGCGATCGCTTGACGTTCCATTTCCTCGACCAGATCGCGGGACAGGGTGTGGGGCGGTAGACAACAAGCGCTGTCGCCTGAGTGGACGCCAGCCTCTTCGATGTGCTGCATGACGCCCGCGACATGGACGTCTTCACCATCGGACAGGCAGTCCACGTCTACTTCGACGGCACCCGACAGGTAGCTGTCGAGCAGGACGGGGTTCGTGCCGGATACGTCCACCGCGTCGCGGATGTAGCGTTTCAGGTGCGCCTCGTCGCGGACGATCTCCATCGCGCGGCCGCCCAGCACGTAAGAGGGGCGGATAACCAGTGGGAAGCCGACGTCCTTGGCCATCTCCAACGCCTGTTCGTCCGAACGCGCAAGGCCGTTGACCGGCTGCTTCAAACCAAGCTCGTTCAGCATCGCCTGGAACCGCTCGCGGTCTTCGGCCAAGTCGATGGCGTCGGGGGAGGTGCCGAGTATGGGAATACCGGCGTCCTGCAGGTCGTTCGCCAGTTTCAGCGGTGTCTGCCCGCCGAACTGGACGATGACGCCGTGCAACGTGCCGTTTTCCTGCTCAACCCGCAGGATTTCCATGACATGCTCAAACGTCAACGGTTCGAAATACAGGCGATCCGACGTGTCGTAGTCGGTGCTGACCGTCTCTGGGTTGCAGTTGACCATGATGGTTTCATAGCCCGCGTCGGACAGCGCATAGCAGGCGTGGACACAGCAATAATCGAATTCGATACCCTGACCGATCCGGTTGGGACCGCCGCCAAGGATCACGACCTTCTTGCGGTCGGACGGTCGCGCCTCATCCTCGACCTCGCCCATCATCGGGGCCTCGTAGGTCGAATACATGTAGGGGGTCTGGGCTTCGAATTCGGCGGCGCAGGTGTCGATGCGCTTGAAGACGGCGGTGACGCCAAGGTTGTGGCGGGCGCGGCGGACGTTCGCCTCATCCCGGCCCGTCAGCCGGGCAAGGCGCGCGTCGGTGAAACCCATCACCTTGAGGTCGCGCAGCCCGTCTTCGTCGGTGGGCAGGCCGGTCTTGCGCACGGTCTCTTCAGCGTCGACGATCTCTCTGATGCGGGCCAGGAACCACGGGTCGAATTTCGTCACGGCGTGGATATCGTCCAGCGACATGCCATGGCGCATGGCTTGGGCCGCGACGCGCAGGCGGTCGGGGGTCTGGCGGGCAAGGGCGGTGCGGATGGCGGCGGGATCGGTGTCGGCGTTGGGGATATCGATCTCGTCGAAGCCCGACAGGCCGGTTTCCATGGACGCCAGTGCTTTCTGCACCGACTCGTGGAACGTGCGACCCACGGCCATCGCCTCGCCCACGGATTTCATCGCCGTGCTCAGATCTGGCGTGGCGCCGGGGAACTTCTCGAAGGCGAACCGAGGAATCTTGGTGACGACGTAGTCGATGGACGGCTCGAACGACGCGGGCGTGACGCCGGTAATGTCGTTGTCCAACTCGTCCAGCGTGTAGCCAATCGCCAGCTTTGCAGCGATCTTGGCGATGGGGAAGCCGGTGGCCTTGGATGCCAGCGCGGACGAGCGGGACACGCGGGGGTTCATCTCGATCACGACCATGCGGCCGTCATCGGGGTTCACGGCCCACTGCACGTTCGATCCGCCGGTCTCGACGCCGATCTCGCGCAGGACAGCGATGCTGGCCGAACGCATGATCTGGTATTCCTTGTCGGTCAGCGTCAGCGCGGGCGCGACGGTGATCGAGTCGCCGGTGTGGACGCCCATCGGGTCCACATTTTCGATGGCGCAGACGATGATGGCGTTATCGGCGCGGTCGCGGACGACCTCCATCTCGAACTCTTTCCAGCCGAGAAGGGACTCGTCGATCAGGATCTGCGCGACCGGAGAGGCTTCCAGCCCCGAGCGGCAGTAATGCTCATATTCCTCCCGGTTGTAGGCGACGCCGCCGCCCGTGCCGCCCAGCGTGAAGGCGGGGCGGATGATGGCGGGCAGGCCCACGTATTCGATGGCGGCAATGGCCTGATCCAGACCCTCGCGAATGTCGTAGCCCGTGTCGGTCTTCGGGGCGGCGACGATGGTGGCCTTTGGGTTCTCCAGCCCCAACCGGTCCATCGCCTCGCGGAACAGCTTACGGTCCTCGGCCATTTCAATGGCCTCGCGCCGTGCGCCGATCATCTCGACCCCGTGTTCGGCCAGCACGCCCATCTCTTCCAAGGCAAGCGCGGTGTTCAGGCCGGTCTGCCCGCCCATCGTCGGCAACAGAGCGTCGGGCTTTTCCTTTGCAATGATCTTCGCAACCACCTCTGGCGTGATCGGCTCGATGTAGGTCGCATCCGCCAGCCCCGGATCGGTCATGATCGTCGCGGGGTTCGAGTTCACCAGGATGACCCGGTAGCCTTCCTCTCGCAGAGCCTTGCAGGCTTGTGCGCCGGAATAGTCGAACTCGCAGGCTTGCCCAATGATGATGGGCCCCGCTCCGATGATCATGATCGATTGGATATCGGTCCGCTTCGGCATCGTAAGGCCCCCAGTGGTCAAATCGAACGGGGTTATACGCGCGCGTCGACCGGGTGCAAGGGCGGCTGGCCTAGCTGTACAGATAGTCCCGCGTGATCGGCACGGAGTCCTTCTGCTTGGCCAGTTGCAGGTGGAAGACGACCTGCTGGCCGTAGACGAAGCTCATCTCTGAAGCGACGAGGTAGTAGCGCCACATGCGGGCGAACCGTTCGTCGTAAAGGGCGTGGACCTTGTCGATGCCATCCTCGAATCGCAGCTGCCATGCGCGCAGGGTCTTCGCGTAGTGCAGACGCCAAACCTCGATATCCATCTGGTCGAGGCGCTGGCGTTCGACGGCGGCGACGGTTTCCGAGAGCGCCGGAATGTAGCCGCCTGGAAAGATGTACTTTTCGATGAAGGCAGAGGTGATGCCCGGTGGATTCATGCGCCCGATGGTGTGGATCAGGGCGATACCGTCGCCTGTCATTCGCTCACGTACGGCGGCGAAATATTCGTCGTAGTGGGGCACGCCCACATGCTCGAACATGCCGACCGACACGACCCGGTCGAAGGTTTCGGTCACGTCGCGGTAGTCCTGTAGGCGGATCTCTACCTTATCCTGCAGACCCTTTTCGGTCACGCGCTTGTTCGCAAGGCTGTACTGTTCTTCGGACAGGGTGACGCCGACGACATGCGCGCCGAACTCTTCGGCCAGCGTGATGGCCATGCCGCCCCAGCCGCAGCCGATGTCCAGAACGGTCATGCCCGGCTCTATCAGCAGCTTGCGCGCGATGTGGCGCTTCTTTTCCAGCTGGGCCTCTTCCAGCGTGATCTCGTCGGTCGGCCAGTAGGCGCAGGAATATTGACGGTCGGCGTCTAGAAAGATGTCGTATAGTTCGGCGGACAGATCGTAGTGGTGGGCCACATTCTCGCGCGATTTCCGGGCCGGATTGAACTGCGACACGCGCCGCAGATGCTTGCCGACGTTCACATGCGCGCGCTGGATCCAATGCTGGTGGCCAGAGCGCATGTTGCCCAGAAGCAGGCCCATGAAACCGCGCAGGTCGTCGTTCTCGATGACCAGCTCACCTTCCATGTACCCCTCGCCGGTGCCCAGATCGGGATCCTTGACGATCTTGGCCAGACGGTCTGTCTCGGTGATGGCAGCGGTGATCTGAGGCTCACCCGATCCGGCGCTGAACTTGCGGCTCGATGGCAGGGTGACGTGCAGCGTGCCGTCCCTCACGATCGCGTGGACGATGTCCACGAAAATCCGTTCCCACATGCTTTGGCCCCCAGCCCCTTATTTCGGTTACCATTTCTGGCGCTGTGGCCGGATTCGTCAAGGCGGGGGCGGCTTGACTTCCCGCAAGGTGACATGTGTATCGCGCCCAGCAGCCCGCACCCGAAGGATATCCGCCAGATGCACGCCTACCGCACCCATACCTGTGCCGCCCTGTCGAAAGAGAACGTGGGCGATACCGTGCGTCTCGCCGGTTGGGTGCACCGCGTGCGCGACCATGGCGGCGTGCTGTTCCTGGACCTGCGCGACCACTTCGGCATCACGCAGGTGATCTGCGACCCGGACTCGGACGCGTTCTCCGACATGGAGAAGGTCCGCTCGGAATGGTGCATCCGCATCGATGGCACGGTGAAGGCGCGCGACGAGAGCCTTGTGAACGCCAAGCTGCCGACGGGTGAGATCGAGGTCTACTGCCGAGGGATCGAAGTTCTGGGGCAGGCGGGAGAGCTGCCGCTGCCGGTCTTCGGCGAGCCGGAGTACCCCGAGGAAACGCGCCTGAAGTACCGCTTCCTCGACCTGCGGCGCGAGACGCTGCACAACAACATGGTTCTGCGCTCGGACGTTGTGCGCGATTTGCGTCAGCGGATGTGGGACCAGAACTTCAACGAGTTCCAGACGCCGATCATCACGGCATCTTCGCCTGAAGGCGCGCGCGACTTCCTGGTGCCGTCGCGTTTGCATCCGGGCAAGTTCTACGCGCTGCCGCAGGCCCCGCAGCAATTCAAGCAGCTGATCATGGTGTCGGGCTTCGACAAGTATTTCCAGATCGCGCCCTGCTTTCGCGATGAAGACCCCCGCGCCGACCGCTCGCCCACCGATTTCTACCAGCTCGACATGGAAATGTCCTTCGTCGAGCAAGAAGACGTCTTCGCCACCATCGAGCCGGTGATCCGCGGCTGCTTCGAGCGCTTTGGCGGCGGTCGCAAGGTCGACCAGACGTGGGAACAGATTTCCTACCGCGATGCCGCGTTGTGGTACGGCACCGACAAGCCCGACCTGCGTAACCCGATCAAGATGCAGGTGGTGTCTGAGCATTTCGCCGGATCCGGCTTTGCGATCTTCGCGTCGCTGTTGGAAAAAGAAGGCACGGAAATCCGGGCCATTCCCGCGCCCAAGGGTGGCAGCCGCAAGTTCTGCGACCGGATGAACAAGTTCGCGCAAGAGCAGGGCCTGCCGGGGATGGGGTATATTTTTTGGCGCGATCAGGGCGACGGTATGGAAGCCGCTGGTCCGCTTGCCAAGAACATTGGGCCGGAGCGGACGGAAGCGATCCGCCAGCAGCTTGGTCTGGAAGTCGGCGATGCGGCGTTCTTCCTGGGCGGCAAGCCTGCTGATTTCGAAGGCGTTGCGGGTCGCGCGCGCACTGTCATCGGCGATGAGCTGGGCCTGACCGACAAGGACCGCTTCGCTTTCGCGTGGATCGTTGACTTCCCGATGTACGAAAAGGACGACGAAGGCCGGATCGACTTCAGCCACAACCCGTTCTCCATGCCGCAGGGCGGGATGGAGGCGCTGGACGGCGATCCGCTGGAGGTCCTGGGATACCAGTACGATCTGGCGTGCAACGGCTACGAGCTGATTTCCGGCGCGATCCGAAACCACCGCCCCGAGATCATGTTCAAGGCCTTCGAGATCGCCGGCTACGACGAGGCCGAGGTGCGCAAGCGGTTCGGCGGCATGGTCAATGCGTTCCAATATGGCGCGCCGCCCCACGGTGGCTGTGCCGCCGGTATCGATCGTATCGTCATGCTGCTGGCGGACGAGGCGAACATCCGTCAGGTCATCATGTTCCCGATGAACCAACAGGCGCAGGACCTGATGATGAACGCCCCGTCCGAAGCAACCCCGGCGCAGCTGCGCGAGTTGGGTCTGCGGGTGATGGCGAAGGATCAGGCGTAGTCGGTCAAGCTTGCAGTTGCGTTGACGGTCATGGTCGGCGGGGTCATCTTACCCCGCCATCCTCCGCCCGCCTGTCCGGGTTTGGACCAAGGCGGCCAGGTTGCCGATTTCGGGAAGGATCGGGCGGCCGTGGTCGAGCGCGGCTTCAAGGCGGGCAACCGCGGCGAGAAGTTCGGTGTCTCCGACAGAGCGTGCCAATCCGCGCGCGAAGTCCATCGCGTAGGCCATCGTCGCGCGGTCTGCGCTGCCGTCCATCAACTCTCCGATCAGCGACAGATCATCGAGAAACATCGCCTCGTCCGGTTCCAGCACATCGGTGTCCAACCTTCGAGGGCCAAGGGGGCGGGCAGCGTGCGGCAGCTTCGCCAGCACCATCGCGTGGAAATTCGCGACCGAGCCGAACGGTTTGGCAAGGAACCCATCGGCCCCGGCGGCCAGCGCGGCCTGTCGCATCTGTGGCTCTCCCGAAACGGCGAGTAGCACCGCGACGCGCGGAGTGGCCGTGTTCAGGCGTCGGATCAAGTCCAGTCCGGACCCGTCGGGCAGGCCAAGGTCGATGATCACGACCGACGGACGCCAGGATTTCAGATGACGATCAGCGGATTTGAGACAGTCGGCACGACGAATCCGCGCCCCGCCTTTCATGCACATCAGCCGCAATGCTTCACCGGCGTGGCGGCTGTCTTCGACGACCAGTACCGATTGCCCAAGAAGAGGTCTGTCCGACGTCGGCCGCCGGGTTTGCATGAGATCGTTCATCTGAACTCCACAATTCATAACGTCGATTGCTTTACCAAACCACGGCGAAGCTAATGGAAGGTTAACCGCACCGACCTTGAGCCGCGCGTGTGCAGACGGTATGCCGCGCCAGACATGCAGGGGGTGAAAGACATGATCGGACGGTTGAACCACGTGGCCATCGCAGTGCCGGATTTGGACGCCGCAGCGGCGCAGTATCGCGGCACGCTGGGGGCAGAGGTCGGCGCACCACAGGATGAGCCGGACCACGGCGTCACCGTCATCTTCATCACGTTGCCGAACACCAAGATCGAATTGCTGCACCCGTTGGGCGAAGGCTCTCCCATCGCAGCGTTTCTGGAGAAGAATCCGGCGGGCGGCATTCATCACATCTGCTACGAGGTGGATGACATCATCGCCGCGCGCGATCATCTGACAAGTGAAGGCGTGCGGGTTCTGGGCGATGGAGAGCCGAAGATCGGCGCGCATGGCAAGCCGGTGCTGTTCCTGCATCCCAAGGACTTCACGGGCACCCTGATCGAGTTGGAGCAAGTCTAGATGGGCATCACATCCGCGCTGGTTCTCTATGCCGTCGTCTGGTTCATGGTCTTCTTCGTCGTGCTGCCCATCGGGCTGTCGACGCAAGGTGACGAGGGCGAGATCGTGCCGGGCACCCACGCCAGCAGCCCCGCGCGCTTTCCGCTGAAGCGCAAGGTCATCCAGACAACCGCTTGGGGCACCGTCATCTGGGCTGTCATCGCCGGCGTGATCCTGTCCGGCGCGATCAGCGTTCGGGATATCGACTGGTTCGACCGGATGTCGCCCCCCGAGGCGCAATCCGGTGAAACAGATGAGTAAAGCTGGCCGCGCCCAGTAGTGGCACGGTCAGGTTCACGATGGGGATTGTCAGCGGTACCGCCATCAGACATCCCGCCGCCCAGATGCGGAAAGGGTGGCGTGCGCGTAATGCGGCGGCACCTTCAGGGCCAAGGCGTCGCGTGGCGATCAACTGAATGTATTCGCGGCCCAGAAGAAAGCCGTTCAGCGCATAGAAGATGAACGGCGCGAAGGGCGGCACGATTAGGTAGGCGATCAGCGCCATCAGGTTCGCCGCGATCAGCACGCCCAGAAAGCCCGCGCCATCGCGGATCGACTCAATGATCGACAGGCGCGGGGCCGGGGTCAGGTTCGGGTAGTGCTTCGCCTCGACCGCGTCTGTCACGTCGTCCAGTAGAAAGCCCGTAAAGACGGAAGCCACAGGCATCATAAGGAACACCGACAGGATCATCAGCCCGACGACCGACAGGCCGGACGCAATGTCATCCAACCAGCCGATCGTTCCGATGAACGGCAGCGACACGGTGTCGGGCAGCAGCCAGTTCAGCCCCCAGACGGTCGCCGCGCCGAGGCCGACCAGCAGCAGAACGGTCAGGCCGATCCCGGTCCAGAGCACACGCTGGAACGCCGGGTCGCTGAGTTGCGCGATGGCACGCGCGATGTCGCCAAGGAATTTCACTGCGTGACCCAATCGACCTTTGTGTCTAGGTCGGGACGGGGGCGGTCGGGCGGCGGTGTCGTTTCGGTGCCGATGTGGATCAGGCCCGCGACCATCTCATGCTCGGCCAAGCCAAGGCCGTTCGCCATGAAGACCCGGTCATGGCTGGCCCAGCCGGACAGCCAGTTGGCTCCCCAGCCTGACGCAAGGGCCGCGTTCACAAGGCTCAGGCAGACGGCACCCGCAGACAGGATCTGCTCGATGTGGGGCACCTTTGGGCTGTCCACTGGCGAGGCGATGACGGCGACGGCCAACCCGCCATCGGCATATTGCAGGCGCTGCTTGTCGATCTCTTCCGGCGTGCGCCCCAGCGCTTTGCCCCGTTCCCCGACCAATTCCGCCAGCCGCATCAGCGCCGCCCGTTCCAGCACGATCAGACGCCATGGCTCCAGCTTGCCATGATCGGGGCTGCGCAGGGCAGCGGTCAGGATCGGCAGCAGGTCTTCGCGCGTGGGCACCGGCGCGGTCAGCGTCTTTGCGGGGCGCGAACGACGTGTCAGCAAGAAATCCAGCGCGGCGGGGTTGGGCGGGGGCATGGCAGACTCCATTCGTGTCGGTGTGCATGTCGGGCTTGCGCGCGGACGGGTCAAGGCGCGGCAGGGATGTCACAGGTGCGCGCGCCATATCGGGCCTGCCCCGACGCGCCCGCTTTGCGCCGGGCGGGACGGGTGGCACAAGGGGTCCGACACACAGGAAAGGCCGGATCATGCGTCGCAGCTTTGTCACGTTTCTTGCGTTGGGCGCCCTTGCGGGCTGCGTCTCGCTGGGAAGCCCCACGGTCGTCCGCAACACCGGGGCCGAGCTTCTGAAACTGCGCGCGGGGCCGGGGCTGGGATACAATGTGATCCTCGGCCTGCCCGACGGCACCCGCCTCGTGCGCCGCGATTGCGTAACAGAGGTCGGCCAACTGTGGTGCCGCGTCTCCTTGGCCGATGCGCCGACGATCACGGGGTATGTGGCAGAGGATTATCTGTCGGATTGAGGGGGCTTTTAGGCTTGGAGTAGAACCGCCGAAGGTTCGGTTCGAGTCCAGAGTGACCGAATGCTGCAGCGCGAAAAATGGAAGATTTTATTTGGGGCAACAGCAGTTCAGGATATATTTTTGACTCCTAGGTAATTAGATTTTTAGTGGAGCGGCTTGCCCATGCCAAAGCTAGCTGGCGTTGGCCGCCTGAAATCTAACCAGCTCTTTGAAGGCGGGCGAAGTCGAAATTTCCGCAGCTAGATCTTGCGGCATCCCGCGCGCAATCATTCGGCGAAACAGAATTTCTGAAAACGATGTACTTTGGCCCGCAACTCCAGTGGGGGCGATATCGGCAGGAGAAGTTGCCGCTGCACAGCCGGTGCTTAGTCCATCGGCCGGCCGACCCTCCGCTGCTAAGCGCTTTTCGGCTGCGACGTAAATGGCGCACTCTTGTTCAGCAAGCGACTGTACCGCTTGAGGATTGGAAACCACGCTTGTTTGGCACCCTGGAACAACGAAGATAGTGGCGATTATTGCGAGTATTTTCCAATTCATAAGGAAGGTCCTGACTTCAATAGCAATTTGGCCGACTTTTTGGCACTCGATAAAGAGTATTAAGTGGTCTGTCTATACAGTCCAGAAAGTGTTCCAATCTTTTCTTTTCTGATCAACTGAGCGCTACGGCGCGCATCAATGGCGTAGCCCGCCGCGCTTTCGGTTAGCCGTCCTGCGAACAGCCGAACCGTCGACGCCGGCACCGCGCGTTGGCTTCCCCTGCAAACGATGACCATGAAGCAATCCACCCAGATTCCAGATCGCCGGTCCCCAGCCGACCAATTTCGCCTCACCGTGAGTTTCTGAAAAGTCCGCACAGCCGCCATTCGCCAACGCTCCGCTAGGCCCCGTCTCCTAACGCTTTCCCCTGATCTCATACGCCCCTTCCGGCAGATCGAGCGCAGCGGCCAGATCGGACACCTGAGCGGGCGATAGGGTGATGCGCATCAGGCGGTCGGTGTGGGGGTCGACCTGCTCGACCGTCACGCAATCGTCGAACGCGTTGATGGTGATGTCCGCCTGCCGATGATTGGCCGGGGCGTCGACCAGCGTGATGACGGTGGCGTCGAACTCGTGCTCGATGGTGAACATGGGACGCGGGCCTGTGATTGGGAGCATAACGCTTGCAAGCTGTCCCGGATCACGTCTGCGCGCAACCGCTGGTCGCGCTCGCCCAAGCCGCTAATGTGGGGATCAGACCCGAGCCCGGAGCCCGTCCCATGCGCATCCTCGCCCTGATCCTGTCATTGACCCTTGCGGGCTGTGTGACCACGCCCGTCGTCGTGGCCACACCAACCGCGCCACGGCCCGCGCCGGGGCCCGTCGTTACCCGCAGCCCGACGCAGGCCGCGCAGTCCTTCGTGCAGGTGGTGGAAGACGTGATGCCCGTCGCCCGTGCCGCCTGTAACGCACGGACGCAAGGCGTGCGCTGCGATTACCTGGTGGTGGTCGACGACCGCATGAACCAACCGCCCAACGCCTTCCAGACGCTGGGGCGCAACAATCAGCCGGTGGTTGGCTTCACGCTGCCGTTGATCCTGTCGGCTCGGAACGACGATGAGCTGGCGTTCATCTTGGCGCACGAGGCCGCGCACCATATCGAGGGGCACATCGCACGGGGCCGCGCGTCGGCCCGGTCCGGTGCTCTGGTGGCCGGGGCCTTGGTGGCCGCTTCCGGTGGGGATGCAATCGCGGTGCGAGAGGCGCAAGATTTCGGCGCGTTCTACGGCGCGCGCCGCTACGCGCAGGGGTTCGAGTTGGAGGCAGATTCGCTGGGCGCGGTGCTGGCCGAGCAGGCCGGCTACGATGCGGTGCGGGGCATCATGTTCTTCCAGAACGCCCCCGATCCCGGCACCCGGTTCCTTGGCACCCATCCGCCCAATGCGCAGCGTATCGCCAATGTGCGGCGGGTTGTCGGGCGATAACGGCGGAGTGAAGGCAGAATTGGAACCTCGTTCGGAAGCGTTTGTTCTTAGGGCACTAAACTGAACGGAGTAACTCATGTCCCGCCTTATGTTTCCCCTTGGCGCCACTTTGGCGCTGACCACCGCGCTGCCTGTGATGGCACAAGATGACAGTCAGTCCAGCCCGGTCCTCTATCCCGAAATTCAGTCCTTTCTTGAGACGTTGGAAGGCGCCCCGGCGATCAACACGTTGCCTCCCGAAGAGGCGCGGCAGATTCTGATCGACACCCAGACCGGTGCGGATGTCGATATGCCCGAAGCCAGCGTCGAAGAGATGACGCTGCCGGTCGGCCCGGACAGCGATACCACTGTTTACGTCGTGCGCCCCGATGGTGCCGGTGACGAAGCACTTCCCGGTGTCGTGTATTTCCACGGCGGCGGCTGGATCTTGGGCAACTTCACCACGCACGAACGCCTGATGCGCGAAATGGCCAACAAGACGAACGCAGCTAACGTCTTCGTTGAATACGCGCCGTCGCCCGAGCAAAAACACCCCTATGCCATCGAACAAGATTACGGCGTGTTGGAATACGTGGCCCAGAACCCCGAAGAGTTCGGCATCGACGGCGAACGTCTTGCCATCGCGGGCGACTCGGTCGGCGGACACATGGTCGCCACGGTCGCCATGATGGCGCGACAGAACGGCGGCCCAGAGATCGACGCGCAGGTGATGTTCTACCCTGTGACCACCGCCGAGTTGGACAGCGACAGCTATTCCGAGTTCGCGGATGGCCCGTGGCTGACCAAAGCCATGATGGAATGGTTCTGGGATGCCTACCTGCCCGAGGGCGCCGATACGTCCGACCCGATGATCTCGCCCCTGATGGCCGAGCAGGATGTGCTTGCCGATTTCGCGCCGACCCTTGTCATCACCGACGAAAACGACGTGCTCCGTGACGAGGGCGAGGCTTTCGCCGAGAAGCTGGCGCAGGCGGGCGTCGAGGTCGAGAGCGTGCGCTACAACGACACGATGCACGACTTCGTCATGCTCAATCCGATCGCGAACACCCCGTCGACCCGCGGCGCCATTGATCGCGCCTCCAATTTCCTGAGCGATCACCTGACCGCCGACGAGTGATTTTCTGGACAATCAGGATTTGGCCCGCCCCTTCGCCGGGGCGGGCTTTTTCATGCCCGATTGTAGAGTGCTGCGGCAATGAGCAGGCAAAGAACGGATAGTGCTCCCGGAAGAAGAACAGGCCAGAGCGGCGGGGCGTTGGTGGCGATCCGGGGCTTCAGCGGTCCGATGACCCCAAGAGACGCCACCCGGTCCACCGGGCGCGCTGTCGGCGCCGGGCTTGATGAGGGCAGAAAATCGGGCGGGGTCAGTTTCACCGGCACTGCCGGGTCAGGCAGTGATGGAGAGGCCCAAAGGCCGGTGGTCAAGAGAAGCGAGAGAAGCATAGATCAGAACATGGTGTGCTGCCTTGCTCTTGCCCAGTTTTCGCCACGATATGCGGTGAAAGCGGAAACAATCCGAGGTTTGTGTGCGGATTGTTCTCGAAAATGATGGGAAATGCCGGGTTTCCGAGTTTAGGCAGACCGCGTCGCGGACTCGTCGTGTCTAGTGTCGGATCGACCCCCAAAGATCATACTCGCCCGCCTCGTCCACTTCGACGGTAACGATATCCCCCGGCGACAAATCCTCGTGCCCCTCGTCGATATACAGATGCCCGTCGATCTCCGGCGCGTCGCCCTTGGTGCGGCAGGTGGCGGCGTCGTCTTCCACAAGATCCACGATCACTTCCATCCGGGTGCCGACTTTGGCCTCCAGCTTCGCCTCGGAAATCGCTTGGGCCTTCTCCATGAACCGCTCCCAACGATCCTGCTTAACCTCGTCGGGCACATGGTCGGGCAGGGCGTTCGACCGCGCGCCGTCCACGTTTTCATATTGGAAGCAGCCGATGCGATCCAGCTGCGCCTCGTCCAGCCAGTCAAGCAGGGTCTGGAATTCGGCCTCGGTCTCGCCGGGATAGCCGACGATGAAGGTCGAGCGCAGCACCAGATCGGGACAGGACGCGCGCCACGCGGCGATCTCGTCCAGCGTGCGGGCGGCGGCGGCGGGGCGGGCCATGCGCTTCAGCACCTCGGGGTGAGCATGTTGGAACGGAATGTCCAGGTAAGGCAGCAATCCGTTCGCCGGATCGGCCATCAGCGGCACCAGTTCGCGCACGTGGGGGTAGGGGTAGACGTAGTGCAGCCGGACCCATGCCCCAAGCTGGCCCAACTCGCGAGACAGGCCAAGGATCGGCGCTTTCTCGGGCCGCTCTGCCCAGTCGGTCCCATAGGCGCTGGTGTCTTGGCTGATCACCAGCAACTCGCGCACCCCGGACTCGACCAGCTTTTCCGCCTCGCGCAACACCGCCTTCTGGGGACGCGATTGCAGACGCCCGCGCATGTCGGGAATGATGCAGAACTTGCACTTATGGTTACAGCCCTCGGAGATCTTGAGGTAGCTGTAGTGGCGCGGCGTCAGCGACACGCCCGATGCCGGCAGCAGGTCGACGAAAGGATCTGGGTCTGGCGGCACGGCGGCGTGGACGGCGTCCAACACTTGCTCGTATTGATGTGGCCCGGTGACCGCCAGAACCTTCGGATGTGCGCCGGTGATGTAGTCGGCCTCTGCGCCCAGACAGCCGGTGACGATGACGCGACCGTTCTCGCGCAGGGCCTCGCCGATGGCGTCCAGGCTCTCTGCCTTGGCGCTATCAAGGAACCCGCAGGTGTTCACGATCACAGCATCCGCACCGGTGTAATCGGGCGAGATGCCGTAGCCTTCTGCCCGCAGCCGCGTCAGGATGCGCTCGCTGTCGACCAGCGCCTTTGGGCAGCCAAGGGACACCATGCCGATGGTTGGCCCGGCGCCACGCCGCGCGGGGCCGGTGGTGTCTAGGTCGCGCTGCAACCGGGCGTTGGCGTCGCGCGGAACGCGCGCATTGGCGAGGTCGGGACGCAATGAAGGAGGGTTCTGTGCCATGCCGCCCCTTAGCGGAACGTGGCGGCCTGCGCAAAGCCTCTCCCTTCTTTGTTTTCCCAAATACTCATGGCCCGCCACTCGCCATCGGCGCGCTTCCGCCAGCGTGACGAGCGCGGCTCTTGCCAGAATCGACCCCACGCGGCACGAGGATCGCCATGATACGCATGATGATCCTTCTGGTCGCCCTGTCGGCCTGCGCCGCCGCGCCGGATGTGACCCGCGCGCCCGCGCCGACGCTCAATCCCGGCGAGACGGGTCAGATGAGGGCGCTTGTCAATAAATACGCGGCAATCCACGAGATCCCGGCCAGCCTGATCCACCGCGTCATCCAGCGCGAAAGCGACTACCGTCCAGGTGCGCGCAACGGCCCCTATTGGGGGCTGATGCAGATCCTGCCCCAGACCGCGCGCACCATGGGCCACCAGGGTCCGCCAAGCGATCTGCTCGATGCCGAAACCAACCTGACCTACGCGGGGCGATACCTGAAGGGCGCGTGGATGGTGTCCGACGGCGATGAGCACGCGGCGATGATGTGGTATGCCAAGGGCTATTACTACGAAGCCAAGCGCCGCTGCCTTCTGCGCGCCACCGGCCTGAACGACCGAGAGACAGCGCGCCACTGCCGCTAAGGCACCACCTTGCACCCCCCGGCGACAGCGGTCATCTGAAACCCATGCCCCACTTCGCCCATGGCGATCTGATCGCCGTCCAGACCACCCAGCCGCTCGATCGGACGCTTGATTATCGTGCGCCCGAAGGCGGCTGTGCGACAGGCGATTTCGTCGAGGTTCCATTGGGTCCGCGCAAGGTGCTGGGCGTCGTCTGGGGCCCGGGCGAGGGGGGCTACGATCTGGCAAAGGTGCGCGCCGCCTACCGCGTGCTGGACGTGCCGCCGATGCGCGAAGAGATGCAGGTCTTTCTGGCCCGCGCCGCTGAATACACGCTGACCCCCATGCCCGCGATGCTGCGATTGGCGACGCGCGTGCCGGGGCTGGGTCAGGATGTGTCCTTGCGGCGGGTCTATACGCGCGGGGCGGCGGACCCCGACCGTATGACCGACGCCCGCACCCGCGTGCTGGCGGTGCTGGACGAGTATCAGGGACTGTCCTTCACCTTAAGCGAACTGGCCGAGATGGCGGGGGTGACGACATCCGTGGTGAAAGGTCTGGTGAAGCAAGGCGCGGTGTACGAGCGCGAGGCCCCGCGCGACACGCCCTATCCCCGGTTGGACCCGGACTTGCCGGGCAAGCCTCTGGCGAAGGATCAGGGGCAGGCGGCGCAGGCAATGGTGCAAGCTGTTCAGTCTGGCGACTACGGCACCACCATGCTGCGCGGCGTCACCGGATCGGGCAAGACAGAGGTCTATCTGGAAGCCGTCGCCGCCTGTCTGGCAAAGGGGCGTCAGGCGCTGGTGCTTCTGCCCGAGATCGCGCTGACGGCGGAGTTTTTGCACCGCGTCGAGGTACGGTTCGGCGCACGCCCCGCCGAATGGCACCACGGTGTGACCCAGACAGAGCGGCGGCGCTGCTGGAAGATGGTGGCCACGGGCGGCGCGCAGCTGGTTGTGGGCGCGCGCTCGTCTTTATTCCTGCCGTTTCGCGATCTGGGGCTGGTGGTCGTCGATGAAGAGCATGACACCTCCTACAAGCAGGAAGACGGCGTCCTGTATTCCGCGCGGGACATGGCCGTTTTGCGTGCGTCCATCTGTTCGGCGCAGGTGGTGCTGGCCTCCGCCACGCCCTCGCTGGAGACTTGGGCGAATGTCGAGGCCGGGAAGTACAACGCGCTGACGCTCACGTCCCGGTTCGGAGATCGGGCGATGCCGAAGATGGACGCCATCGACATGCGCGACGAAGAGTTGCCGGGCGGGCGATGGGTGTCGCCCAGCTTGCAGGCGCAGATGCAAGACCGGCTGGACAAGGGCGAGCAATCGCTGCTGTTCCTGAACCGGCGCGGCTATGCGCCCGTCACGATCTGCCGTGCCTGCGGGGAAATGGTCGCTTGCCCCCATTGCGATGCGCGGATGGTCGAGCATCGGTTCCTGAAAAGGCTGATCTGCCACCAGTGTGGTGAGACCAAGCCCGTGCCGCCCGAATGTCCGTCCTGCAAGGTCGAGGGCAAGATGGCCGCCGTCGGTCCAGGTGTGGAACGCATGGCAGAAGAAGCCGCTGCGCTATTCCCCGATGCGCGGGTCGAGGTGCTGTCGTCGGACATGTACGCCAGCTCACGCGCGCTGCAGGCCCGGATCGAGGCCATTGCGGCAGGGGCGGCGGATATCGTCGTGGGCACGCAGCTGGTTGCCAAGGGCCACAACTTTCCGCTGCTGACGCTGGTGGGTGTCATTGACGCGGATCTCGGGCTTCAGGGATCTGACCTGCGCGCCGCCGAGCGCACGTTCCAACTGATGCGACAGGTGGCGGGCCGCGCGGGACGGGCGGACAAGCCCGGTGCGGCGGTGTTGCAGACGTTCCAGCCCGAGCACCCCGTCATCAAGGCGATCCTGTCGGGGGATGAAGAAGGATTCTGGAAGGCAGAGGCCGAGCAGCGCCGTGCGGCGGGCGTCCCACCCTACGGGCGTATGGCGGGCATTGTGCTGTCGTCGCCGGATGTGCAGGCGGTGTTCGATCTGGGCAATCGTCTGGCGCGCGCCGATGCGCCCCTGCGCCGGATCGGGGCGGATCTGTATGGTCCTGCCCCCGCACCCATTGCGCGGATCAGGGGGCGGCATCGGGTGCGTTTGTTGATCAAGGCCGAGAAGTCGGCGCCGCTGCAAGCGGCAGTGACCGAATGGCTGGCGAGCGTGCGCTGGAAGGGCGACATTCGACTGAGCGTCGATATAGATCCGCAAAGCTTTTACTGAACGGCAAAAGGCCCGCCACGTCGGGACGTGGCGGGCCGGTCGCGGCACTATGAAAGCTGCTTAATTCGAGGACGAGGACTCGCTGTTGTCCGGCATGTTGTCCTCGACAGAGGTCGCGCCATCGTCTGACGTAGAGGTGCTGCCGGTGCCAGTCGCATCGTCGGACATCGTCCCTTCATCCTGCGACGCGGCCTCCTGCGGCTCGCCATCGGGACCGTAGTAAACGATCTCGACGCCTTCCTGCAGCGCTTCGCCCATCTCGTTCAACCGCTGTTGACGCAATTGCTGCTCGATCTGCGGACGCACGGCATCCAGAGGCGGCACTTCGGTTTGACTGTTCGAGGCGACTTCGTCGTAGGTGTCCTGTACCGCTTGGTCAGTCACGGCACCCTCAAGCTCGCGCTCGACATAAACTTGCACCATCGCGTCTTCTTCGGTGCGCTGGTTGTTCTCATCGAGCAGGGCTTCAACGTCCTCGTCGTCCGCCATGTTCTCATCCATGGCAGCCTGAAGGATCAGTTCACGCAAGATCAACTGCTCCATTGCCATCGGAATCAACATCTCGACCGGCTGGGATTGGCGAATTTGGGCAGGGAAGGCCGAAAGGGCAGCTTCCACGTCAGCGGCCGTGATCTCGGCGTCGCCGACGGTGGCGAGCAGTGGATCGGCCTGTTCTTCGCCGTCCGTGCCTGCGGCAACCGAACTACCGTCCTGACCTTCGGCGGTCGGCATCTCGGTGTCCGCGGATTGCGTCGTGTCGCTGTCACTACCGCTCGTGTGCTGCTCGGCCAGAACCGGCGCTGCAGCAATGGGGGCGGACAGCAGCAGGGCGATAAGGCTGGTTTTCGTGGTCTTAAGCATCGGTCACTCCAGTCACTATAAATACTTGACCGCCCAACGGACGCCCCGACGCATTGTTTCATTGAAATGCTGTGCGGTTTCGTCTCGCCAAGGTGGATCGGCGGGCGTAAGCCGATCCCATGCGCCTTGTGCCACTTGCCGAAGCCCGGGACCTGCCACGCTGGCAACGGCCCGAGACGCTGCTGTTCCTGATGGCCTTCGCGATGCCATTGGCCTTCGCCACATGGATGGCGCTGCTCAACAACTTCGTGATCGAAGTCGCCGGATTCACGGGGGTCGAAATCGGCTGGCTGCACACGGTGCGCGAGATTCCGGGCTTTCTGGCGATTGGCGTGATCCTGCTGATCCGGGTGATCCGAGAACAGGTTCTTGGCCTGTCGTCGCTTCTGCTTCTGGGCGTAGCGACAGCGGCCACCGCCTGGTTCCCGAGTTTTGGCGGTATCCTGTTGATGACGGCGCTTAGTTCGGTGGGATTCCATTATTACGAGACGGTGAACCAGTCGCTGCAGTTGCAATGGCTGGAAAAGAAGCGCGCGCCGCAGATGCTGGGGTGGATCGTGGCGGTGGGGTCGGGTGCGTCTTTGCTGTCCTATGGGCTGCTAGTGGTGACGTGGCGGGCGTTCGATCTGTCCTACGACTTCGTCTACGGCGTGGCGGGCGGGGCCTGCGCGCTGATCGCGGTGTTCTGCATGATCGCCTATCCACAATTCGAGTCCCCCGATCCGCAGCACAAGACCTTCATCCTGCGCCGCCGCTACTGGCTGTATTACGCGCTGCAATTCATGTCGGGTGCGCGGCGGCAGATCTTCGTGGTCTTCGCCGCCTTCATGATGGTCGAACGCTTCGGTTTCGAAGTGCATGAGGTTACGGCACTGCTGCTGATCAACTACGTCGCCAACATGATCATCGCGCCGCTGTTGGGCCGCGCTGTGGGCCACTTTGGCGAGCGCATGGCTCTGGTGTTCGAGTATACTGGGCTGGTGCTGGTGTTCTTGGCCTATGGCGGCGTCTACTACTTCGGATGGGGCGTCGTTCTGGCAGCGGGGCTGTATGTGGTCGATCACATGCTGTTCGGGCTGGCACTGGCGCTGAAGACCTATTTTCAGAAGATTGCCGACCCGCGCGACATCGCTCCCACTGCCGCCGTCGCCTTCACCATCAACCACATCGCCGCCGTGTTCCTGCCAGCTTCGCTTGGATACCTGTGGGTCGTGGCGCCGGGTGGCGTCTTCGTGCTGGCCGCCGGGATGGCGATGACCTCGCTGTTGCTGGCCCTGCTGATCCCCCGCCATCCCGCGCCGGGCCATGAGACGCGGTTCGGGCCGTTGCTGGCGGCGCCGGCAGAGTAGCAAGGCCGCGGCAGGCTTCCTATATCGAGTGCAACACCGATACGGAGGCAACCCGATGTTCAATATTCTGCGCAAATCCACAGAGATCCCGACCGCCGAAGCTGCCCTTAAGGGACGCGACACGCCAATCCCGACGGCCAAGCAACACTACGTGCTGGATGTGCCCCTGAAAGACGTTCCCGCGGGCCACGAGCAGGCCATGTTTGGCATGGGCTGTTTCTGGGGGGTCGAGCGAATGTTCTGGAAGCTGGACGGCGTGCACACCACCGCCGTGGGCTACGCGGGCGGTCATACGCCGAATGCCACCTATGAAGAGGTGTGTTCCGGCAAGACCGGCCATAACGAGGTCGTGCATGTGGTCTACGATCCCAAGCGCATCAGCTACGAGGATCTGTTGAAAGTCTTCTGGGAAGGCCATGATCCTACGCAGGGAATGCGTCAGGGCAATGATCGCGGCACGCAATACCGCTCTGGCATTTACGTCTACGACGACGCGCAGCGCCGCGCCGCCGAAGCAACGCGCGAGGCCATGCAGCCGAAGTTTCGCGATGCGGGATACGGCCAGATCACGACGGAAATCGTCGATGCGCCGACGTTCTACTACGCTGAAGAGTACCACCAGCAGTACCTTGCCAAGAACCCCAACGGCTATTGCGGCATCGGTGGGACCGGCGTGACCTGTCCGATCGGTGTCGCCGTCGCCTGAGGTTACTTGAAAGACGCATGCAGGCGCAGCGAAGGTTTGCTGCGCTTGCACCCATGACAGACGCGGAATCGCGCCTAGTCTCCTTCAGGTAGCATTGCCGTGAGGGAAGAACCGCGTGGACCGTATTCAGGAACAGATAACGACGCTCGATCTAAGCGTGATCGCGGCTTACTTCGGCCTTATAATCCTGATCGGCATCTATGTGTCTCGTCGCACCAAGACGGGCGATGATCTGTTCCTTGCAGGTCGGACGCTGGGGTGGGGCGCCATCGGCTTCTCGCTCTTCGCGTCGAATATCTCCAGTTCCACGCTGATCGGCCTGACCGGATCGGCCTACACGACCGGCATCGCGCCCTCGGCCTATGAATGGCTGGCAGGCGTGCCTCTGCTGATCATGGCGTTCATCTTCGCGCCGATCTTCCTGAAGTCGAAGATCACGACGACCCCCGAATACCTGGACAAGCGCTACAGCCGCCGGGTGCGGCTGTATTTCTCTGGCCTGACGATCTTCTTCACCATCGTCGTGGACTGCGCGGGCGGCCTTTATGCGGGTGGTTTGGTGCTGAACACCTTCTTCCCCGGTTTGCAGCTGTGGCAGAGCGCCGTGGCAATCGGGTTGTTCGCCGGACTCTACACCGCTGCCGGGGGCCTGAAGGCGGTGGTCTTCACCGACGTGCTGCAGGCCGTCGTGCTGATCGGCGGCTCGGCAATCCTGGCCTACGTGATGTTCGCCGAACTCGACTTCTCTTTCCAGGCGATCCGCGATGCGGTTGAGAACGAGAACCACCTTTCCATGGTCCTGCCTTTGGAAAACGAAACTCTGCCGTGGCCCGGCCTGTTCTTCGGCGTGGCGCTGCTTGGGTTTTGGTACTGGGTGACGAACCAGTACATCGTACAGCGCGTGCTGGGCGCGAAGTCGCTGCCCGACGCCCAATGGGGCGCAATCCTTGGCGGTATGCTGAAAATCCTACCGCTGTTCATTATGGTCTTCCCCGGCGCCATGGCCGCGGCACTGTTGCCGGACATCGAGCAGGCGGACCGTGTGTTCCCGATCATGATCACCGAACTGCTGCCTGCTGGCCTGACCGGCCTTGTGCTGGCGGGCCTGATCGCGGCGATCATGTCGAGCGTCGATTCGACGTTGAACTCATCTTCCACGTTGGTGGTGACGGACTTCATCACCAAGCCCGAGAAGGAGTTGGACCCAGATACCCAGCGCAGCTACGGAACCGTCGCCACGCTGGTCTTCATGGTACTGGCCATCGCCTGGGCACCGCTGATCCAATTCGCAGGCGGCCTGTGGGACTACCTGCAGCAGATGTTCTCTGTCCTCGTGCCGCCCTTGGTCGTGCTGTTCATGATGGGTGCGCTGTCGCGCTTCGGCACGGAAAAGGCGGGTTTCTGGACGCTGATCTTCGGGCATTCGATCGGCGCGATCCTGTTCTGCCTTGGAAATGCCGGGGTCATGGGGCTGTTCGGGATGGACCCGGTCTGGCCCATCCACTTCACGATCAACGTCGCCATCATGACCGTGGCGTCGCTGGTCTTCTACCTACTCGTCAGCGCTGTCACCGAAGGGCGAGATCTGGATGACGAAGTGATCTGGAACCGGGAGAAATCGTTGGAGGACGCCGCGTGGGGCCGCGCGTGGTATGCCGACATCCGGTATCAGGGCGTCGTGCTGGCGGGTTCGATGCTGGCGATCCTGATCCTCTTCTGGTGATCCTTGCGGGGCGCGGCGTTCCGTGACAAGCCGCACTGAGCCCGGAGAGATGCCATGCCCACCTACACCGCCCTGACCCTGCTGCCCGATGAGACCCGCGCCAAGGCGCTGGGCGACGCGATGGAACGGATGGAGCCGGAGCCTACCGGCATCGGCGTCTTCGAAATGGAGGACGACAGCGGGCTCTGGGAAGTCGGCGGCTACTTTACTGAAACGCCCGACGCCGCAGAGCTGGCCGTGCTGGCCGCTGCCTTCGACGCGCGGCCTTTTACCGTCAGCGAACTGCCAGAGATCGACTGGGTCGCGAAGGTGCGGCGCGAACTCGCCCCGGTCGAGGCGGGGCGCTTCTTCCTGTACGGCAGCCACGACTCCGACAAGCTACCGGCGGACGCGGTACCGTTGCTGGTGGATGCCGCGATGGCGTTCGGCACCGGCCACCACGGAACGACGAAAGGATGCCTGGTCGCATTTGACCGTCTGCTTGGGCAGGGCATGGATTTCGCGCGCGTCGCTGATATCGGTTGCGGCACCGCCGTTCTGGCCATGGCCGCCGCAAAAGAGACTGCCGCCACGCCCATCGCATCGGATATCGATTCGGTCGCGGTGGAAGTAGCGGAGGCGAATGTGGCGCTGAATGGGCTGGAGGGTCGGGTGGAGTGTCTGGAGGCCGTCGGCTTCGACCATCCGCGCATTGCAGCGGTTGGCCCCTACGATCTGATCTTCGCCAACATTCTGAAAGGCCCGCTTATCGCGCTTGCTCCTGATATGGCGGCGCATGCGGCCCCCGACTCAGTCGCCATTCTGTCCGGTCTTCTGAATCCGCAGGCAGACGAGGTCTCCGCAGTTTATGCCCGTAACGGCTACAATGAGATGGCGCGCGATGTGATTGGCGACTGGACCACGCTCACTTTACGCCGATAACGCCCAATTTCCGCCATTTTCTTGCCCTTCGATCGCCGATCTCGGATTGTCGCCGCATGTCCCGCCGTCCTCTGACGTTGGGACGGAAGGAGATGAAGCAATGGTCCATCCACCGGAAGCATCACGTCATATCGCTCAGAACCCGGCCTTCGCGCAAAAGGCGCGTCGGGTCGCCAATCGTCACGGTGCGGAACAGGAAAACCGACGTTTCGCGCTACCGCGTATTGGTTTGCAGGGTATCGTAAGGACGGTGCTGGCACTCTGGTGCATCAAGATCGCTGTCGTCACGGCGCAGGGTCCGACCGCCCAGACAGAAATGGTGGCACGGCTGGAGAATATATCGCCGGTCGCCGCGACGCTGGCCGCACCGGATCCGTTGACCCGGAACGCCCTTGCGCTTCGCTACAAGTTTTCTGACTGGAAGCGCGATCTGGAGCGGATCTTCTAGACGCTCAGAGGTGCTCTGCCTGATACCGCTCCAGCCCCAGATCGCGCAACTCGCGGTCCGACAGGCGCAGAGCGCTGCGGCGGGGCAGACGAATGGCAGACAGGCGGTCGCCGACATTCAGGATCAAGTCGGCAATGCGCGTCGCCAGAACGGTGCTTGTCGGCGTAGCGGTCGAACGGTGGGTGTCATAAAGGGCCACGGGACGCATCCTTCGTGCTGGCGTTTCACTTGAAGGCCCCGTGCAGCATCATTCGGCGTCGTTCAAGCCCCAAGCTGCTGAAAAATTTTATATATTCTGAAGTGCAGGGTGTCGTTTTCAGACCGATTGACGTCGAAAACGGTCCGTGTGTCGCGGGTGGAGCCGAACGATGTCGCAAAGCGACATCTTGGCGAATGTTCGCCTTTCGTGCTAGCGTGCGAAAAAACAACAATCACGGGGCAGTCGGCATGCGTGTTATCGGGATCGATCCGGGGCTTCGATGCCTTGGATGGGGTGTCATCGAATCGGAAGGCTCGCGTTTGCGCCACATCGCGAACGGCACGTGCAAAAGCGGCACCGGCGATCTGGCGGTGCGGTTGTTGTCCCTGCATGGGCAACTGACGGATGTCTTGCAGCGGTATGCACCTGACGCTGCGGCCATTGAGCAGACCTTCGTGAACCCCGACGGGGCCGGCACGCTCAAGCTGGGGCAGGCCAGAGGTGTCGCCTTGCTGACTTTGGCGCAGGCGGGGTTGGAGATCGGCGAGTATTACCCCAATGCGGTGAAGAAGGCGGTCGTCGGCGTGGGCCACGCTGCCAAGGCGCAGATCGACCACATGGTCCGGCTGCAATTGCCCGGAGCTGTGCCGGAAGGCCCCGACGCCGCCGATGCGCTGGCCATTGCCTTGTGCCATGCCGCGCATCTGGGCACGGCGCGCAGCATCGCGCGGAACCTCGCATGATCGGGCGTCTGTCGGGCCGCGTCGGCTATCTGGCCGACGACCACGTTCTGATCGACGTTGGGGGTGTCGGTTACGTGGTGCATGTCTCTGACCGAACGCGCGCGGCGATGCCGGGGCCGGGCGAAGCAGTGCAGCTGTTCACCGACCTGCTGGTGCGCGAGGATCTGATGCAGCTGTTCGGCTTCCAGACGCTGGCCGAGAAGGAGTGGCACCGCCTGTTGATGAGCGTGCAGGGCATCGGAGCCAAAGCCTCTATGGCGATCCTTGGCGCACTGGGGCCGGACGGGGTGGGCCGCGCGATTGCCTTGGGCGACGCGGCGGCGGTGCGGCAGGCCCCCGGCGTCGGCCCCAAGATCGCGACACGGCTGGTGAACGAATTGAAGGACAAGGCCCCAACGATCATGGCGCTGGGCGTGCAAAGCGCGCCGATGGCTGATCCCGGCCCGTTGGCTACTTCGGACATCGCACCTGCGTCAGTCGCCCCCGCATCCACCGCGCCGGTGGCGTCCGCGCAGTCAGAGGCGATGTCGGCCCTGTCGAACCTGGGCTACGCGCCGTCCGAAGCCGCTCGCGCAGTGGCCGAAGCTGCGGGGCAATCCGAAGGAGCCGATACGGCTACCCTGATCCGTGCAGCACTGAAGCTGCTGGCCCCGGCGTGATCCGATGACCGACCCTGATCCCACCCTACGGGCTGAACCGCTGCCCGAAGACGACGGCCCCGCCCTGCGCCCGCAGACGCTGGATGCGTTCACCGGCCAGGCTGAGGCGCGGGCGAACCTCAAGGTGTTCATCGAAAGTGCGAAGCTGCGCGGCAAGGCGATGGACCACGCGCTGTTCCACGGCCCGCCCGGCTTGGGAAAGACGACCCTTGCGCAGATCATGGCGCGGGAGTTGGGGGTGAACTTCCGCATGACCTCTGGCCCCGTCTTGGCCAAGGCGGGCGATCTGGCGGCGATCCTGACGAACCTGGAAGCCCGCGATGTGCTGTTCATCGACGAAATCCATCGCCTGAACCCAGTGGTCGAAGAAGTGCTGTATCCCGCGCTGGAGGATTTCGAGCTGGACCTCGTGATCGGCGAGGGGCCTGCCGCGCGCACCGTGCGGATCGAATTGCAGCCCTTCACGCTTGTGGGCGCGACGACGCGGCTGGGCCTTCTGACGACACCCCTGCGCGACCGCTTCGGCATCCCGGTGCGCCTACAGTTCTACACGGTGGATGAGCTGAAGCAGATCGTCGCGCGCGGGGCGCGGCTGATGGGCGTGGACGCGGAAGAGGGCGGCACACGCGAGATTGCGGCGCGGGCACGCGGTACGCCTCGGATAGCCGGGCGACTGTTGCGGCGCGTGGTGGATTTCGCGCTGGTCGAGGGCGACGGGCGTCTGACGAAGGAGATCGCCGATAGCGCTCTGACGCGTCTGGGCGTGGACCGGCTGGGATTGGATGGCGCGGACCGACGCTATCTATCGCTGATCGCCGAGCACTATCAGGGCGGTCCCGTGGGGATCGAAACGCTCTGTGCGGCGCTGTCTGAGTCGCGGGACGCGCTGGAAGACGTGATTGAGCCTTACCTTCTGCAAAAGGGCCTGATCCAGCGGACGCCGCGCGGGCGGATGCTTGCGCAAGGAGCCTGGACGCATCTTGGCATGGCCGCGCCGAAGCCTGACGGCGGGGATCTGTTCGGCGGTTGAGGGGCTCTGCCCCGCGGCTGCGCCGCCCCCGAGGTATTTCGGGAACGATGAAGGGGTGGAATTGGCGCACTTGGTCAGGTTAATCCGATGTCATGGATGTGACCGAGATCGAACCACTCTTCACTCGCACCAGTGGCGAATATGTCTTCGCCCGCTGGGGCCGCGCCATCGCGCCCGTTGTCTTCGGCGTGGACGACGCGACGCTTGGTATCGTGAAGGGCGCGATAGAGGCGGTGTGCCAGTTGGCCGGTCACGACATGGGCGACATGGACGGCGAGTTGGGCGTCAACTTCATGGTCTTCTTCCTGCGCGAATGGGACGAATTGCGCCATGTGCCGGACCTCGACCGTCTGATCGAAGGGCTGACCCCGTTGCTGGAGCGGCTGGAGGCGGTGGAGGCCAACCAATACCGCGTGTTCCGCTTCGACGAGGCAGGTGCGATCAAGGCGGCGTTCATCTTCGTGCGAATGGACGCAGAGATGTCGAAGGTGCCCGCCGAAACCGTGGCGCTCTCTCAGGTCGTGCAGACGATCCTGCTGTGGTCCGACACTGCCTTCACCGACCGCTCGGCACTGGCCCAGACGCCGGACGGCACCGTCGTTCTGCGCCCGGATATCGGCGCGCTGATCCGCGCGGCCTATGATCCCGTGATGCCGGTTGCGGCGAATGACCCTGCGCACGCATTGCGGCTGGCGGCGCGTGTGGGGCAGGCACAGTGAGCCACATCTTCCCCGTGACCGTCAATTACGAGGATACCGATATGGGCGGGATCGTCTATCACGCGAATTACCTGAAATTCATCGAACGGGCGCGGTCGGCCTGGGTGCGGGGGCTTGGTGTGGACCAGAACGCGCTACGCGACAGGGGGACGGTCTTTGCGGTCAGGCGCATCGTTGCCGACTTCATCGCGCCCGCTCGGCTGGATGATGCGCTGGAGGTGACGACCGAGGTGCAAACCTGCACCGGCGTCCGCATCGTTTTGGATCAGACCGTGCGGCACGGCGAAACGGTGCTCTTCCGGGCCGAGGTGGAGATGGTCGCCATCGACCACACTACCGGCGCGGTGCAGCGTTTGCCGAGGGCCTTGCGCGCCGCGATCTAGGCGAAACCCCGCCGAATTGCGCTCAGACCGCGGTGACCTCACCCATTCGTGCGCTTTATGTGGCTTTTGTGCGCACCTTGCGGTAGGTAAGGGCCAACGAGGTCGGAAATCGGCCCGCGACGGCAGTAAAAGAGCAGATACCATGGAAACTGAAACTCTCGCGGCAGCGGCTGAGATGGATTTCTCGATGCTGGCGCTGTTCGCGCGCGCCTCACTGACGGTCAAGCTGGTGATGCTGATCCTCATCGCGGCATCGGTCTGGTCTTGGGCCATCATCATTCGCAAGCACATCACCTTCCGTAACGCGCGGTCAGAGGCGGCGCAGTTCGATGCGGCCTTCTGGTCGGGCGAGCCGCTGGACGACCTGTATCGCAAGATGGGACCAGAGCCGGATGGCCGGGCCGCCAGCGTCTTCGCCGCCGGAATGACCGAATGGCAGCGCAGCCATCGTGACGATGGCGCGATGATTCCGGGCGCACAGTCCCGGATCGAGCGTAGCATGGACGTGGCGATCAATCGCGAGGCCGACGATCTGGAAAAAGGTCTGCCGATCCTGGCCACCATCGGGTCCACCGCGCCTTTCATCGGCCTGTTCGGCACGGTCTGGGGCATCATGGTCGCCTTCATCGACATTGCCGAAAGCCAATCCACGAACTTGGCCGTCGTGGCACCGGGCATTGCAGAGGCGCTGTTGGCCACCGGTCTGGGCCTGCTGGCCGCTATTCCCGCCGTCATCTTCTACAACAAGCTGACCGCCGATCAGGGACGGATCGTGGGCGGCTACGAGTCGTTCTCGGACGAGTTCTCGACCATCCTGTCGCGCCAGTTGGACGCTTAAGCCATGGGTGCGGGTGTCATCGGTAAGCAGGGCGGCGGACGCAGGCGTGGACGTCGCGGTCGCGTCCGGCCCATGTCGGAAATCAACGTCACGCCGTTCGTGGATGTGATGCTGGTGCTGCTCATCATCTTCATGGTCTCTGCGCCGATGCTGACGGTGGGCGTTCCGATCGAACTGCCCGAAACCTCGGCAGAGGCTCTGCCGACCGAGCAGGAAGCGCCCCTGTCGATCACGCTGACCGCCGATGGGCAGGTGTTGCTGATGGATAACGAGACCGAAAGCGACGATCTGATCGCGCAGCTGCGCGCCATCGCCGCCGAACGCGAAAGCCGCAAGGTCTTCCTGCGCGCGGACGGCACGATCCCCTATGCCCGCGTGGCAGAGGTGATGGGCGCGCTGAACTCGGGCGGCTTCAACGAGATCGGTCTTGTGACCGATGCGGGCGGTCCGCGTCTTGATGGAACCGACAGGTAGGGATGTGGCCTCGGGCGCATGGATACGCCGCTCATCATATCCGGGATCGCGCATGTCGCGCTTCTTTTGTTCCTGCTGTTCGGCGGGTTGTTCCGCACGTCTGAACCCCCGCCCGTCGAGACCACGCAGGTCACGGTGATGAGCGAGGAAGAGTTCGCGGCGCTGACGCGACCCGAGACCGGAGAGGTCACGCCGCCGCCGATGATCGAAAGCGAGACGCCGTCCGCTGCCGTTGATCCGGATGCGCCGGAGGACATGGAGCCTGCCGAAGAGCCGCGCGTGGTGGAGCCAGAGCCCGTGCCGGAGCCTACCCCTGCGCCCGAACCTGAACCTGTGACTGAGCCGACCCTTGAACCGGAACCCGCCCCGTTGCCGGAACCGCAGCCTGAGCCGGAGCCCGAACCCGAGCCGACGCCGACCGAAGAGCTTCAACCCCTGCCAGCGCCCGTTCCGGAACCGCCAAGTGAAACGCCAGCGCCGCGGCCAGCGCCGCGCGTGGCACCCGAAGCGACACCGGAGCCGCCTGTAGAGGCAGAGCCTGCCGAGGCACCGGAACCCGCCGTCGAGCCAGAGCCTTTGCCCGAGCCGGAACCCGAGGTCGTGGAAGACGCGCCCGCCGCGCCGGAAGAGGCGACGACCGAGATCGTGACAGAGGCAGAGACGCCTGCGTCCGCGCCTGAAACGTCATCTCGTCCGCGCAGCCGTCCCGAACGGCTTGCGCAGGCGGAGCCAGAGCCAACGCCCGAGCCGACCCCAGAGCCAACGCCCGCGCCGCAAACCGAAGGCACCACCAGTGCTGCGTCGTCGGACAATGTGCAGGATGCGGTGAACGACACCATCGCCGGGTTGCAGGAGTTGGTCGAGCAGGGCGCCATTCAAGGTGCGCCCGCCGGACCGCCGCTGACGCAGGGCGAGACGGAAGCGTTTCGTCTGCAGGTGCGCCGGTGCTGGAACGTCGATGTCGGGTCGGAAGCGGCCAGTGTCGTCGTGGCGATCCGCTTCAACATGACGCCTGACAACCGGGTGGACGCGGGTTCGATCACGCAGATTTCGGCGCAGGGCGGATCGGATGCCGCGCAGCGTGCGGCGTTCGAATCGGGACGACGTGCCATCCTGCGTTGTCAGGATCAGGACGGCGGCTACCAGCTGCCGGTCGAGAAATACGCCCAGTGGCAGCAGGTTGTCGTCACGTTCAATCCCGCTGAGATGCGGATCAGGTAAGGAACAGCCCATGACACCGGGGATCGAATTGAAAACGAAGGGACTTGGGATGCGCATCACGCAACTTCTGGCAGCGATCTGTCTGGCGGCCATGCCGCTTTCGGCAGCGGCGCAAGACGGCCCCCTGCGGATCGAGATCACCGAGGGCGTGATCGAGCCGGTGCCCTTCGCGCTGCCGACGCTGATAGCCGAATCCCCTGCCGCGCAAGATTGGGCGGGCCGGATCACTCAGGTCATCGCAGACGATCTGACGGGTACGGGCCTTTTCCGCCGTATCGGACAAGAGGCGTTCGTGGCGCAGGTCACCGAGTTCACGCCCTCGGTCAACTACGCCAACTGGAAGGCGATCAATGCACAGGCGCTGATCACCGGAGCAGTCTCGGCGGATGGCGCGGGCAACCTGACCGTCAAGTTCCGCCTCTTCGACGTGTTCTCCGACGCGCCGCTGGGCGAGGGGCTGCAATTGCAAGGCACCGAACAAAGCTGGCGGCGGCTGGCGCACAAAGTTGCGGACGCCGTTTACTCCCGTGTCACGGGAGAGAGCGGCTATTTCGACAGTCGCGTCGTTTTCGTGTCCGAGCAGGGGCCGAAGAACGACCGGCAGAAGCGCTTGGCCGTCATGGATTACGACGGAGCGAACGTTCAGTACCTGACGGACTCGTCGTCACTGGTACTGGCGCCGCGCTTCTCGCCGAACGGTGGTCGGGTGCTGTACACCAGCTACGCCAGCGGCTTCCCGCAGATCTACCAGATGGATGTGTCGTCGGTCAGCCAGGTGCCGCTGCAGGTGCCAGCCGAGTCGATGACCTTCGCGCCGCGCTATGCGCCCGATGGCAACTCGGTGGTCTTTTCTGCCGCGATCAACGGCAACACCGACATCTACCGCGTCCAGCCGGGCGGTGCGCCGCAGCAGCTGACCAACGCGCCGTCGATCGAGACCGCGCCAAGCTACAGCCCCGACGGCAGCCAGATCGTATTTGAGAGTGACCGTTCCGGCACGCCGCAGCTATACGTGATGCCTGCCGGTGGCGGAGAGCCGCGCCGCATCAGTTTCGGCGCAGGCCGCTACGGCACGCCGGTCTGGTCCCCGCGCGGCGACTTGATCGCCTTCACCAAGCAGAACGCGGGCCGCTTCCACATCGGCGTGATGCGCACGGATGGCAGCGAAGAACGGCTGCTTACGGCATCCTTCCTGGACGAAGGCCCCACGTGGGCACCGAACGGGCGCGTCATCATGTTCACCCGCGAAAGCGCGGGGGCCAGTGGTGAGCCTGCGTTGTATTCGGTCGACGTATCGGGCCGGAACCTGAAGCGTATTCCAACACCGCAAGCGGCGTCCGACCCGGCGTGGTCGCCGCTCTTGCCATAGTGATTCACTCCGGTCCGGCATGATGCTAGACAGGGCCAACAGATTTAAGGAGAGCGCCAAGATGCGTATCGCAACGAAGACTTTGATGGTGCTGGGCGTGCTCGCTCTTGGTGCCTGTTCCAACCCCGACCGCTTCGGCGCGGGCGGGCCGATGGACGCCATGGGCAATGGCGCTGGCATGAATGGTGGTCTGGGCACGACCGCAGGCGTCACGCAAGGCGCGCTCGATCCATCCTCTCCGGCGTATTTCAGCGAAACGGTCGGTGACCGCGTGCTGTTCGCGGTGGATCAGTCCACGCTGAACGATGCCGGGCGTCAGGCGCTGTCGGCGCAAGCGCAGTGGCTGAATTCCAACCCCAGCTATACCGCCATCGTCGAGGGTCACGCCGATGAGCAGGGCACGCGGGAATATAACCTGGCGCTCGGCGCGCGTCGTGCGGCATCGGCCCGTGACTTCCTTGTCAGCCAAGGCGTGTCCGCTGCGCGTCTGCGCACCGTCACCTACGGCAAGGAGCGCCCGATCGAGGTGTGCTCGACCGAGGCCTGCTATGCCCAGAACCGCCGGGCCGTGACCGTGATCGCCGCCGGCGCGGCGACGAGCTGATCCCATGATCCGACGCGCATTCCTGATCGCGGCGCTTCTGTGCCCCGGCGTTGCCGGGGCGCAGGATGCCCAGACCCTTGCCGACATCACGCAAGAGATCGCGGTTCTCAACACCGAGCTGCAGAACCTGCAACGCGAGCTGTCCACCACGGGTGGCCCATCCGTGAACATCCAAGGCACCGGCGCGCTGGAGCGGATCGACGCCATGGAGGCAGAGTTGCGCCGCCTGACAGGCGCGACCGAAGAGCTGCAAAACCGCATCAACAGCGTCGTCTCCGACGGCACCAACCGGCTGGGCGACCTTCGCTTCCGGGTGTGCGAGATCGAGCCGGGCTGCGACTTCGGCGATCTGGGCGAGACGCCGCCGCTGGGCGGGACAGCCACGCCGCCGCCCGCCCGACCCGCGCCGGTCACGGACGGCGCGTCGATGGCGATTGGGGAACAGGAAGACTTCGACCGGGCGAAGGAGGCCCTCGACTCCGGTAGCTTTCGCAGCGCCGCTGACCTCTTTGACACCTTTACCACGACCTACACGGGCGGACCGCTGACGGGGGAAGCGCATTTCCTGCGCGGTCAGGCGTTGGCGGAATTGGGCGAAGACGCAGGTGCCGCACGTGCCTACTTGAACGCCTTTTCCGGCCAACCCGAAGGACCGCGCGCCGCCGATGCGTTGCTGCAACTGGGCCTGACGCTGGATACGCTGGGCCAGACTGCCGATGCCTGCGCCACGCTAGGCGAGGTTCCGGGACGCTTCCCCGGCACGTCCCAAGCGCTAGAGGCGCAGACCGCGCGGACGACCCTGTCCTGCCAGTGACCGAGACGGCGCTACTCGACGCGATGCGCACCGCTCTGCACGACGCCCGGCCCCAGCGGCTGGGCGTTGCCGTGTCTGGGGGCGGGGACAGCATGGCGGCGCTCGATCTGGCGCACCGCGTCGTCGGCAACGTGCAGGCGGTGACGGTCGATCACGGATTGCGGCCCGAAGCGGCGGCGGAGGCTGCGGGGGTCGGGGCCTTCTGCGCGGAACGCGGGATCGCGCACCAGACGCTGCGCTGGGGCTGGGACTGGGTCGGTAATGTCTCTGCGCGCGCGCGTGATGCCCGGTTCTCAATGATCGGGGAGTGGGCCGTACGGCAAGGAGTCGATTCGGTGATCCTTGGCCACACGCAGGACGATCTGGCCGAGACATTCCTGATGCGCCTGTCTCGCGGGTCTGGGGTCGACGGTCTATCCGCAATGGACGCCCAGTTTCGGCGCGACGGCGTGACATGGCTGCGCCCGCTTTTGGGCATATCACGAGAGTCGTGCCGCGATTACCTTCGCGCGCAGGGGATCGGCTGGGTCGATGACCCAACCAATGAAGATGCCACATACCTGCGCGCCCGCACCCGCGCTGCCTTGTCTGATCTGGGAATCAACGCGACGACGCTGGCCGACACCGCTCATCGGCTGGCAGAGGTCCGTCAGGCGCTCAACTGGCAATTGCGAGCATTTGTCCGCGAAAATGTAAGGCAGGATCGCGGAGATTTGCTGATCTCCGGATACCGAGATTTGCCGACCGAGATCACCCGCCGCCTCTTCTCCTACGCCCTGCGCTGGGTCGGGGGCGGGCATTACACCCCGCGCCATGACCACATCCTGCGCGCTACGGAGGCAACCAGTAAACGCACCCTGTCCGGTTGCGTTTTGCTACCCGAGCAAGACGGCTTGCGGATCGCCCGCGAATTGCAACGCGTGCACGAAACTGCTGTTTCAGCGACAGAAATCTGGGACGGACGCTGGCACCTGTCCGGGCCTGACGCAGCGCATCTGACCATTCGCGCCTTGGGCGACGCGATCACGCAGACACCGTGGCGGGAAACGGGCCTACCGCTTGTCTCTCTCATCGCCTCTCCCGCAATCTGGGACGGCGACTCTCTGATCGCGGCACCGATTGCCGGCCTACCGAACGGTTGGACAGCGACCGCAGACGCACGCGGCAATTTCGCCGACTTCTGCGGGAGTGATTGAACTGCCCTGCCCAATGGTTATCTATGGCTCCAATCGGGCGCTCCCACGCGTCCGCAATTCCCCATGGGAGGCTGTTTCTTGGGCAACGCGCGCAACATCGCATTCTGGGTCGTTCTGTTCCTGCTGGTCCTGGCGCTCTTCAATCTTTTTTCGGGCGGCAACTCGTCCCTGAACTCCAACTCGGTCAGCTACTCTGACTTCGTCGAACAGGTCGACAGTGGAGAAGTCTCCAGCGTTACGCTCGATGGCGAGAAGGTGCTGTTCCGCGGCTCTGACGGTCAGGATTATTCCACCATCCGTCCCGACAACGGTGACCAATTGACGGAACGCCTGATCGACAACGACGTGACCGTGAACGCACGTCCGCAAGAACAGTCAGGCTTCAGCGCGATCCTGATGACCTTCTTGCCGTTCCTGTTGCTGATCGGCGTCTGGATCTACTTCATGAACCGGATGCAGGGCGGCGGCAAAGGCGGCGCGATGGGCTTCGGAAAGTCGAAGGCCAAGCTGCTGACAGAAAAGCACGGTCGCGTGACGTTCGACGACGTGGCCGGTATCGACGAGGCGAAGGACGATCTGGAAGAGATCGTGGAATTCCTGCGCAACCCGCAGAAATTCTCGCGCCTCGGCGGCAAGATCCCCAAAGGTGCGTTGCTGGTGGGCCCTCCGGGCACCGGTAAGACGCTGCTGGCCCGTGCCGTGGCCGGTGAGGCGGGCGTGCCGTTTTTCACCATTTCCGGCTCTGACTTCGTAGAAATGTTCGTTGGTGTCGGTGCGTCCCGCGTGCGTGACATGTTCGAGCAGGCCAAGAAAAACGCGCCCTGTATCGTCTTCATCGACGAGATCGATGCCGTGGGCCGCTCGCGTGGCGTGGGCTACGGTGGCGGCAACGATGAACGCGAGCAGACGCTGAACCAGTTGCTGGTCGAGATGGACGGCTTCGAGGCGAACGAGGGCATAATCATCGTTGCGGCCACCAACCGCCCCGACGTGCTCGACCCCGCCCTGCTGCGTCCGGGCCGCTTCGACCGTCAGGTTCAAGTGCCGAACCCCGACATCAAGGGGCGCGAGAAGATCTTGGGCGTCCACTCGCGCAAGGTGCCGCTGGGCCCGAACGTCGACCTGCGCATCATCGCACGCGGCACGCCCGGTTTCTCCGGTGCCGATCTGGCCAACCTTGTGAACGAATCCGCTCTGATGGCCGCCCGTGTCGGTCGCCGCTTCGTGACGATGGACGACTTCGAGAACGCCAAGGACAAGGTCATGATGGGCGCCGAACGCCGCTCCATGGTCATGACCGAGGACGAGAAGAAGCTGACCGCCTACCACGAGGCCGGTCACGCCATCGTCGGCCTCAACGTCCCGCAGCACGATCCCGTCCACAAGGCGACGATCATCCCGCGCGGCCGTGCGCTGGGCTTGGTGCTTTCCCTGCCGGAACGCGATCAGCTTTCGGTCAGCTACCAGAAATACACGTCCAAGATCGCCATGGCGATGGGCGGGCGTGTGGCCGAAGAGCTGAAGTTCGGCGCAGAGAACGTGACCAGCGGAGCAGCGTCTGACATTCAGCAGGTCACCAAGATCGCCCGTGCGCTGGTGACGCAGTTCGGCTTCGATCCTGACCTTGGTTACGTGGATTACGCCAACGAACAGCAGTCCTATTTGGGCGGCTATTCCGGTGGGGCCAGCCATTCGGCAGCCACGCAGCGGGTGATCGACGAGAAGGTGAAGAAGCTGATCGACGACGGCTACGATACCGCCAAGCGCATTCTCACCGAAAAGAACGAGGAATGGGAACGTCTGGCGCAGGGTCTTTTGGAGTATGAGACGCTGACCGGCCCCGAGATCATGAAGGTCGTGAACGGCGAAGCTCTCAACCGGGGTGATGACGACGACTCGCCGGATCAAGGCAACGCTCCGTCGATCGCGGCGATTCCGAAGACCAAGCCGAAGTCGAAGCCGGGCGACATGGAGCCCGAGCCGACCTGACCTGCTTGAAAGCCATTGCAAAGGGCCGTCGCATGGAAGTGCGGCGGCCCTTTTGCCGTTGACGGGCAGGCCGCCGTCGCGTGATCTTTCGACATGCCTGCATTGATCCCCACCGACCACACCGCCACCGTCCTCTGGCTTGGCCGCGTGCCACACCGAGACCGGACAGAGATTGATGGTGAAGCCGTGGCATCGCTCGATCTGGGCTTCGGCGGAGCGGTCCATGAGGTTCACGCTGGGCTGACACGCCCGTCGTGCAGTCGTGTGACGTCCCAGCATCCCAAGGGGACCGCGATCGCGAATGTGCGGCAGCTGTCCATCGTCTCACGCGAAGAGATGGACCAGATCGCCGCAGAGATGGGGGTGGAAGCGCTGGATCCTGCGTGGCTTGGAGCGTCGGTGGTAGTTCAGGGCATTCAAGACTTCAGCCACGTGCCACCCTCGTCGCGGCTACAGGGGCCGGACGGGGTGACGCTGGTCATCGATATGCAAAACCGGCCCTGCCACCTGCCTGCTGCCACGATCCAAGAAGCGGTCGGAGACGTGGGAAAGGCCTTCAAATCAGCCGCCAAGGGGCGTCGTGGTGTCACGGCGTGGGTGGAGCGGCCCGGCCGGATCGGCCTGAACGACACGGTCCGACTGCATATTCCGGATCAGCGCGCTTGGGATCCGACACGTTAACACTTTCGTGAGGGAACTGCGCGAGGCTTCGCCGAGTTACATACTCGAACACAGCGGAGACTTGACATGTCCAGCATTATCCTTGCTATCCACGCCGGCCTCGCAACGGGCATCTCGCTTGCTGCTTGGGCGCTGATCTGAAGATAAATACCGACGATTTTTCCCTCTCGTCGGATCACAAACGCCGCGCCGGTCCTCCCACCGGGGCGGCGTTTTTGACTCCCAAGCCCAGTGTCAGACGGGAACCATCGTTCCCTGTAATAACGCGATTTCGATTTCGGTTCCGTCACTTACAGTGTGAACTGAGGCTTGGACCACAACGATCCGCCGCCCCGGCTTGATGACGCGACCACGCGCGATCAAGCGTTCTCCCGCGCAGGGACGCAGGAGATTGATCTTCATTTCTGCCGTCAGAACTTCCGCATCCTCACCCATCATCGTCAGTGCCGCATAGCCCGCCGCCGAATCGCCTATGGCGAAGGTCAGCGCGGCGTGGCCGTAGCCGTGCTGTTGCAACGAACCGGGCAATATCGGCGCGTCGATCCGGGCGGTGCCGTCGCCAAGCTCTACCAGTTCCGCGCCCAGCGTCGTCATCATGGACTGACGCGCAAAGCTGTCGCGGATGCGGTCGCTCACGCCCGTGCCCGTTGTGGCATCGGCACGGCACAGGGGCGTTGGCCCGTGAGGATCGCGCAAGCGTTCGCCCCCATCAGCCCAGCCAACACCGGAGCGGTCCAATCCAGCCCGCCAGTGTAGGTGCCGTAGGCTGGCAGAATCGCGCGCGCGTCATCATACAGGCAGCAGGGGCGTGAGATCAGCTTGCCGCGCAGGGCCAAACGGGCCTTCGGGTGGTAGTGACCCGAAACTTCGGCCTGAGCGTTGGGGTCCGCAATATGGCGGAATATCAGCGGTCCGATCTCCAGATCGTCCAGCGCGGTGCCTCCGATATCGGTTGGTGCGGGATCGTGATTGCCGGTGATCCAAATCCACTGCCGCCCGGCCTGCATCCGTTGGATCCACAGCGTCTCGGCCTCTCCCAGTCCCTCACGCGCGGCATCGTCGTCGAAACTGTCGCCTAGGCAGATCACGGTTCGGGCCTTGGTGGCCAAAACGTCCGCATCCAGCCGGGCCAGCGTGTCGCGGGTCTCATAAGGGGGTAGCATCTGGCCTGAGCGTCGGGCGATGCGTTCGGACTTGCACAGGTGCAAGTCGGACACGACCAGCGTGCCTTCGTCCGGCCACCATAGCGCACCCGTGGACAGCAGGCGCAGGTGCGCCCCCGCCAGATCGAAGTCACAAAAGTTCATGCTCCGTTCCATACCCATGGACGTGTTCTCCGGCAAGTGAGGCTTGGCAGTAGCGCCCGGATTCCACCGGATCAATAGGGTACGGCCCACCGTTTCTTGTCCTCGGCGGTGATCTGCAAACCGGCGCCTTCCATCAGGCGTTCTGCTTCATCCGCAAGCAATTTCTCGGTGGCAGAGCCTTCGACCGGTACGCGCCCGGCTTCCAGAAACAGGGGGGCTGCCAACGGTGTGGGACGGTCGCACACGACATGGTCGATGCGGCCTGCGGTGCGCGCCAACATCTCTTCGATGCGTCCGAAATCGACGAGACCCTTCAGAGCCTCTTCCCGCGTCACATCCATCAACAAGTGATCGGGATCGTATTTGCGCAGAACATCGTATAGGATATCGGCAGAAAAGGTCGCCTGCTTTCCCGACTTGCGCTGGCCGCGCGTCTGCCGGTCGATCAGGCCAGAGATGACGGCGGACTGTTTGAAGGTGCGTTTCATCACCGCGTTGCCGCCAAGCCAGGTTTCGAACGTGCGTCGCAGGTCATCGCCGTCGAACAGGGGCGCGGGGTCGGTGACCGGGTCGAGCCCCCAGATCAGTGTGGCGTAATCGGTCGACACGAAGCCCATGGGGTGAAGGCCGTTTTCTTCCATCCGGGCCGTGACCAGCAGGCCCAGCGTCTGCATCGCGTTGCGCCCGGCAAAGCCGTAAATGCAAGTGTGCGCGCGGCCCAGGTATGGGAAGCTTTCGACAAGGATACGGTCGGCCTCGGGCAGCTTTGACGCGCCGCGTTGCAGGTGCAGCCACTGGCGGGTGGCGTCGGGCAGTTCGGGCCAGTCATCTTGCTGGAACATGCGCAGAACGCGGTGGGACAGTTGAGTGGAGGTGGCGAACTTCGTGCCCATGAATGTCGCGATCTTGGGCGGCTTGTCGGGCTTGGGAGAGACCTCGACGATCATCTCGCGCAGGCCTTCATAGCGGACGATCTTTCCGCCGATGAGGAACGTGTCGCCGGGGGTAAGCGTGGCGGCGAAACCTTCCTCGACCTCTCCCAGTGGCACCCCGCCGCGCCGATTGCGCAGGCGGACCTTCAGCAGATCGGTGTCCATGATGGTTCCGATATTCTGGCGGATGCGGACCGCCCCGCGCGGATCGCGCAGGTGATATTGGCCGTCGGTCTCTTTCAGCCGCTGCCATTGGTCGTAGGCGCGCAGGGCGTAGCCGCCGGTGGCGATGAAATCGAGGCATTGGTCGAAGGCGGCGCGGGTGAGGGTGCTGTAGGCGCCTGCGGATTTAACCTCGCGATAGAGCTCTGCCGCGTCGAAAGGACCGGATGCGGCGCGGATCAGGATGTGCTGGCACAGCACGTCGCGGGGGCCGGGGCCGCGGGGATCTCCGTCGAGATCGCGGGCCTTCACGGCTTCCAGCGCTGCGACGCATTCAACGACCTCAAACCGGTTGGCGGGAACGAGCAGGGCTTTGGAGGGCGCATTGTACCGGTGGTTCGCACGCCCGATCCGTTGCACCAGCCGCTTCACGTTCTTCGGCGCGCCCACTTGGATCACGAGGTCCACGTCGCCCCAGTCGATGCCAAGGTCCAGGCTGCCGGTGCAGACGATGGCGCGCAGGTCGCCGTTGACCATCGCGGCTTCGGTCTTGGCGCGCTGCTCGCGCGATAGGCTGCCGTGGTGAATGCCGATGGGCAGCGCGTCCTCGTTCTGCAGCCACAGTTCGTGGAAGAAGATTTCCGCCTGCGCGCGCGTGTTGTGGAAAATCAGCGTGGTCTTGTGCTGACGCACCTGCTCGAGCACCTCAGGGATCGCGTAGCGCCCGCCACCACCGGCCCAAGGGGGCGGGGCCTCTACCTCCATCATCGCGATGTCGGGGTCTGGGCCGGGATCGGCGTAAAGGATTTCGCAGGGATCGGGGTGCTTGGCGAGGAAGCTGGCGATGGCGGCGGGGTCTTCGACCGTGGCCGACAGACCGACGCGACGCAGGTCCGGGACCAGAGCGTTCAGCCGCGACAGGGCCAGCATCAGCTGATCGCCCCGTTTCGATTCGGCCAGCGCGTGGATCTCGTCCACCACGATACGCTGAAGGCCCGCGAAGATACGGGGCGCGTCTTCGTACGACAGCATCAGCGCAAGGCTTTCGGGCGTCGTCAGCAGGATGTGCGGCGGGTCGGCGCGTTGGCGGCGTTTCTGGGTGTAACCGGTGTCGCCCGTTCGATCCTCGATGCGGATGGGCAGACCCATCTCGGTCACGGGCATCGTAAGGTTGCGACGAATGTCGGTCGCCAGCGCCTTCAGGGGCGAGACGTAAAGCGTGTGCATCCCCTTGTGCTCGCCGTCGGCTAGTTCGGCCAGCGTCGGCAGGAACCCCGCCAGAGTCTTCCCGCCGCCCGTGGGCGCGATCAACAGCAACGACGGCGCGCCCGAGCGGTCCAGCATGTCGCGCTGGTGGGGGTGGATCGACCAGCCACGGCTGGCGAACCACGCGTCGAATTGGGGAGGCAGGGTGGTCATGGGGGGAACCTAAGCGCGCGCGGGGCCATTCGCCATGGGACAAGATGCAAAGGAGAGCGCGATGAAGGTTCTGGTGATCGGAGCGACGGGCGGCGTCGGCGGACGCCTGGTCGAGATGCTGGTGGAGGCGGGCCACGAGGTGACCGGGACATGGCACAGCGACGGCGATGACGTGGAACTGCAGCGCCAAGGCGTTACGCCGCGATTTGCAGACCTGACGCAGATGGGTGCGGATGACTTCGGTGATCTGGTGCAGTTCACGGACGCGGTCGTGTTCTCTGCCGGGGCCGGTGGGGCCGGGATGGACCTGGCGACGGCCATCGACGGCGACGCTCCGATTGCGCTGGTGCAAGCGATGGAGGCGCAGGGTGTTGCGCGCCTGGTGCTGGTGTCGGTGTTCCCCGAAGCGGGCCGGGATCAGGAACCGTCCGACGGGTTCGAGCACTACATGGCACAGAAAAAACGGGCCGACGTGGCCGTCTGCGCCTCGGGTCTGGACTGGGTGTTGATCCGTCCGGGCACGTTGCAGGATGACGACGGCGACGGCAGGGTGAACGCGGGGCGCTGCATTTCATATGGCGATGTGGCGCGCGGCAACGTCGCCCGCGCGATCCACGGCGTGCTGGAGCGCCCCGAGTTGTCCCAAGAGATCATCGAGTTGACCGACGGCGACACCGATGTCGACGCCGCCTTGGACGATTTGGTTCGCTGATAACGTAGAGAGCGGGGCCTAGTTTTCGATCTCGCTCTCTTCCACGAACAGGTTGGCCCACGCGCGGTCGATCAACTCGGGCGTCATCTGTGGGGGAATCCCCTCGAACGCGCAGATCGACAGCATCTGGTCGATCAGGAAGATCGGCTGATAGTTGGCGTAGACGTTGTCGATCTCGGGGTATTTCACGCGCAGAAGGTGGATCAGCGCGCGTTCGTCCAGCGGCATCCCTTTTTTCTTCGCGACAAGGCTGAAGATCTTCAGGAAGTCTTTCTGGTTCGGTCCGTCAATCTTGATCTTGTAGAAGATCCGGCGCAGCGCGGCCTTGTCGAAGATATTGTTGGGGTGAAAGTTGGTCGAGAAGATCACCAGCGTGTCGAACGGCACTTCGAACTTTTCACCCGATTGCAGGGCTAGGATGTCTTTCGATTCCTCCAGCGGCACGATCCAACGGTTGATCAGCGACTGGGGGCTCTCTTCCTGTCGGCCAAGGTCGTCGACGATAAAGACGCCGCCGGTGGATTTAAGCTGCAATGGCGCCTGATAGGTGCGCGCCGTCGGGTTGTAGACCAGATCCAGCATGTCGAGCTTCAGTTCGCCGCCGGTGATGACGGTGGGACGAGTGCAGCGGATATAACGCGGATCGTGGCGCTTTTTCAGCCGCAGGGTGTTGGGATCGGAAGCCTCTTCCTTCACCGCCGTATGCACGATGGGGTCGTAGACCGTGATGACCTGACCGGCGTATTCGATGGCATGGGGCACGAAGATCGTATCGCCCAGAGCGTCGCGAATACCGTTAGAGATAGAGGATTTACCGTTCCCCGGCGGCCCGTACATCAGGATGGAACGGCCCGACCCGACCGCGGGGCCAAGCTGGCCCAGCAGGTTGTCGGGCAGGATCAGGTGGCCCATGGCGTCCAGCAGGCGCTGGCGGCTCATCTGGATGTTGCGGATGGACTGGCGTTTGACTTGTTCGGAATAGACGGCCAGCGGGATCGGCATCGCACCGTAGTATTCGGATTGCGCCAGCGCGTCCTGGGCACGGGCCTTGCCGGCGTCGGACAGTTGAAAGCCCATCTCGTTGCCGGATCCCGCGTGCAGCGTGCCGGTCGCCTCCAGCAGCTTCTGCTCGCGCGCCACGTCGATCAGCTCTTGTGCCACGACCAGAGGCAAGGCGATCTGCTTGGCGATATCGGTTGCGGTCGATGCATTGGCGCGGAACATCGTCTTCAGAAGGATGTCGCGCATCATCACCATTGGCAGGCGCATATCGGATAGCGCCTTGGGCGCGGGCGGCTCCAGCATCGGTTGCACTTGCATGTTCATCGGCGGGCCATCCTTGCATTTGGTCCGGTTATCGTGGCGGTAGGGTCGCGTTCGGCGAATTAAAGCCGCGCATCCCGTCGCTTTCGTTCTTCCCCCATCCATCGGTCGATAGTGTGGCGAAAAAACGAAGAGAGGCGGAAAGGCACATGAAAACCATCGCTGGACCGGCGGCGCTTGGCCTAGGGCTGATCGTGGTGATGACGGGCCTGGGCCTGTGGACGGGCGGCCTATACGCCACCCGCTACGAGGGCGACATGCTGCACCTTGTGGACATGATCTTGCGCGTGGCCGCCGGAGACATACCGCACCGCGATTTCATGACGCCGCTGGGCATCCTGTCTGTCTGGCCGATCTCAATCTTCGTGACGCTGGGCGTCGGGGTGGGCAAGGCGATCATGCTGGGGCAGGGGCTGGTGGCGCTGGTGCTGCTGCCGCTGACCGTCTGGGTGGCCATCAGCCGGTTCGAAGGCTGGCTGCGTTACGCCTTCACCGCGCTGGTCTGCGTCTTCGTTCTGGCCATCGTGCACGGCGGAACGGACGCGCAGATCTCGCTGTCGATGCACTACAACCGCTGGGCCTGGGCGCTGGCTTTCGTGGCACTGCCCGTTGCCATGCTGCCGCCGCTGCGGGATGCGCCGCTATGGGACGCGGCGGCGATGGGGCTGCCGCTCGCTGCGCTGGTGCTGATCAAGCTGACCTATGTGATCGCGCTGGTGCCCGCGATCGTCGTGTTGCTTCTGGCACGGCGTATGTATGCGCAACTGGGCTGGGGCGTGGCGATCGGCGTGGCTGTGCTTGCAGCATTCACGCTGTGGTCCGGCATCGGCTACTGGGCCAATTACGCGACTGATCTATTGACCACGGCCACTTCCGAACTGCGGGCGTTCCCCGGCCTGTCGCTCAGCGCACTGCTGACCGGCCCGCTGTATCTTGGCGCGCACCTCGCGGCGCTGGGCGCGATCATCGTGCTGCGGCGCGGTGGGGCAGAGACGCTGGGGCTGGGCCTGCTGATCTTGCTGCCGGGGTTCATCTACATCACCTACCAGAACTTCGGGAATGACGCGCAGTGGATGGTCCTGTTGGGTCTGGTGCTGTGGCAGACCTTGCCGCGCATGACCGACGCGGGGATGCGACAGGCCGCGTTTGCCATCGCCATCGCGCTGCTGGCCTTCGGCACGCCGCTGGCGCTGAACATCGCGATTTCGCCCGTGCGGCACGCAAGCTCGATCAAGGAAGACTTCGCACTGATGTTCCCGTCGTCCGCACAGCATGACGACTTCCTGACCAACACCTTTCGCGCGAACCTTCTGAACGTGCAGATCCCCGGTGAAGAGCGGATGCCGCTCTTTGCGGAGTATGAGGCGCTGGGTGACCGCGAAGAAGAGCCGGGTGCCATCAACGGAGAGGCGCTTCCGCGCTGCGGCGTGCAATTGGGCACCATCGCCTACTTCGAGGGGTTGGCGCAGGACTTGCAGACGGCGGGATATGGCGACGCCCGTATCCTTGTGGCCGACCTGCTGAGCGCCTTGTGGATGTTCGGTGACGGCTTCCCTCCGCTGCCCGGCGCCGCGCCCTGGCGGTATGGCGGCGCGCCGGGTCTGCCAGCAGCGGAGTATGTGCTTGTGCCGCTGTGCGCGATCAACGAGGCCGCGCGCACCGGTATCCTGACAGCGATAGACGAAGCAGGCGTCAGCCTGACCGAGGTGCACCGGACAAACGCCTACATCCTGCTGGAAAAGGACGCCTAGACGAAAGCTGCAGCGGCCAGGTAGGCGGATAGCGCCGGACCCAAGGCCAGGCCCATGGGAAACTTGGAGTTGGTCCAGCTTTCCCAGCCGGGCAGGGCGCGCGTTACCGCCGGGATGCGTCGGATCGCGCGGTGCAACACCAATGCTACAACGGCGGCGACGACCAGGATATACAACGCCTCGGTCGAGTCGCTCAGGGGCACGAAGGGCGCGGCGGCGGCAAGGAACTTTGCGTCGCCCGCCCCCATGATGCCGACCATGTTCGCGCCGAAGCAGATCACCAGCACGACGGCAAAATGCACCCAGCCCCACAGGTAGTCTTGCAGGGGTAGGACCAAGGGGCCGGTGACGCCGTAGATGACCAACAGCGCCAGTACGGCCATGTTGCGGATCTTCATGTGCTTCACGTCCGACGCCGCGACCCAGATGCAGACCGGCAGGGTCAGCGCGAAGAAGACCAGCGCCGCCCGGTCGGACAGAGCCAGATGGGCGAACAGCAGGTCGATCATCCGTTCGAGACGTTGGAGGCCAGCGCATCCAGCGCGCGTTGCGCGGCGGCGAAGTGCTGCGGATGGGTATCGATGGCGTCGCGCAACAGACCCTCTCCGGTGGCCACGTTGCCCTGCTTGATCGCCGTCAGGGCGAGCGTGTGCAGCAACAGGGCGCGTTCTTCCTGCGTCATGTCGACGACGGGCAGCTCATAGTTGCCCTGCGCGCCGCGCGCGAGCGCCATGTTGTTCTTCGCAGTGAACAGGTCGCTGTCGTGGGTCAGGGCTTGTGTAAACAGGCGTTCTGCTTCCGTGAACTTGCCGCGGGTCAGCTTGGAGTAGCCCCAGTTGTTGAACACGCCTGCGGGTGTCTGCGTCAGACCGGCCGCGGATTGGTAGAAGCTGTCGGCGGCATCCCACTCCTTGTTGCTGTCGGCAATCATCGCCTCCAGCCGGAACCGCTGGTAGGTTTGAACCGAGGGGGGCACCTTGTCGATCTGCACCTCGGCAGCCTTCCAGTCGCCAGCGCGGATCAGCGCGTCGGCCAGTGCCAGCCGGTCCTCATCGGTACCGTCCTTGCTTTCGGCAACACGTGCGAAGATGGGTGCAGCCTGATTGGGCTGTTTCGCGCGGATCAATGCCTTTGCAAGACCGCGTTGCAGATCCATGCGTTTGGGATTTTCCGACGTGGCGCGGCGGAAGTAGGCCACGGCCTCGTTCGGGTCGGATTGGGCCAGCATCAGGCCGTTCAGGTTGCTTTCATCGACGACGTTGAGGTCCTTCAAGGCACGGTCGACGTCTGCACTTCCGTCCCGCTGGCCACAGGCCGATAGGGACAACGCGCCGATCAACAGCGCCAGAATCGGGGTATAACGCATTGCCTGCGTCCTTCTTGCCTGCTCGATGTCGGCTTCGCTTTTCAGTCGCGACCCAGAAGCAGGTAGTCCCCGTTCCCGCGCCGAACCAATGCAAAGCTCGGTTTATCGGGATCAGTGTAGGCACCTTCTTCCAACAGGGCTAGTGCGCGCACCAGATTGGCGCGAATGTCGTCACTTTGGCCACTATCGGCTGCGAATGCGGCCCGAAACACGCGGCTGGCCTCTGCCACGCGGTCGGTTTCCATCAGCACCACGCCAAGATTGTTCAAGGCGGGAACGAAGGTCGGGTCTTGCTTGATCGCGCGGCGGAAAAGGCCTTCCGCCTGCCCAAGACGGCCCATGCGCAGGTCGGTCGAACCAAGGGCAGACAGCACGTCGACGGTCATGCCGACCTCTATCGCGCTGCGCAGGTAGGCCTTGCGCGCCAGCTCGTATTCGCCAGCCGCCATCAGTCGGTGCCCGACGATCAGGCCGTCCACCGCATCGGCATCGCGGTCCACAGGGGGCGGGCTTTGCGCATCCGCCAAAGGGCCGCCCGTGTTTCCACAGGCGGCCAGAAGCAGGACCAGACTGATAGCTGCAATCCGCAAGCGTTCCTACTGCCCCATCTTACCCAGCGTTTCGACGATGTTATACACCGACGGTCCCAGCAGAATAATCAGAAGGGGCGGGACGGTGAACATCATTGTGGACAGTGTCATCTTGGTCGGCAGCGTGTTCGCTTTTTCTTCCGCGCGCATCACGCGCTTGTCGCGCATCTCCGAGGCATAGACGCGCAAAGCTTCGGCGATGGATGTACCGAAGGCCGCCGACTGGATCAGCACGGTCACGAAGTTCGATACGTCCGACACGCCCGCGCGCTCACCCATGTCTTTCAGGACGACATTCTTGTCCTTACCGGCTTTGATCTCTTGCGCGACCATCTCGTATTCGTCCGAGAGGGCAGGGTAGCCTGCACGGATTTCCTTGGCGACGCGGGCGATGGAGTGGTCCATGGACTGACCAGCCTCGACGCAAACCAGCATCATGTCCAGGCTGTCGGGAAAGCCGTTTACGATTTCTTCCTGCCGCTTCTGCAGACGCTTCGTCACCCAGTATTTCGGGAGGCCGTAGCCGATGCCGCCGGGCAGCAGCGTGTAAAGGATCATCTTGGTGGTCGAAACGTCCTCTCCACCAGCGCTGGCCAGGGCGAAGATCAGGCCCAGCACAAGAAAGCCGATACCCAGAGCCATCTGCGCGAAGTTCATGATACGGATCGCGTTGGGGCTGCGGTAACCCGCGCGGATCAGCTTGAGGCGCATGGCCGAGTATTCCTCGGCGTTCTGCGGCTCTAGGAAGTTGGAGTATTTCTCCAATTTGTCGACCTTGCCGCCGCCAAGCCGCAAAGACACGCCATCGGCCCGCGCGTTACGGTTCTTCGCAGCCTGCTGGAACTTGTCCATGGGGTCGGGGCGTCGGTTCAGGGCGAAGGGCAGCACACCCAGAACCAGCAGAAGCCCGATCCCGCCAAGGGCGATCATCGGACCCAGGGGGCCCAGCTGATCGGTCAGCATTTGAATGATGGCATCCATTGTTCAGACCTTGATGTTCGTAAGGGTCTTCATGACGAAGATGTTGGCGACAAGGAAACCGGCCACGACAAGGCAGGCGGGGATAAAATACGCCGTCTCTTTCACGTCGTCGTAGTAGTTTGGTTGCAGTACGTTGATCATCACGATTGCGCCCAGCGGGAAGACCGACAGAAACATGCCCGACCACTTCGCCTCTGCCGTAATGGCCGTAACGCGGCGGAACAGCTTGAAGCGCGAACGGATCACCTGGCTGAGACCGTAGAGCACTTCGGCCAAATTACCGCCCGATTGCTGCTGGATCGTCACCGCAACGGCGAGGAAGCGCAAATCCTGCATATCCAGCCGTTCTGCCATGGCTTTCAGCGCCTCGCCGGTGTCGCGGCCATACGCAGCCTCGTCCGCAATGACGCCCATCTCGGACCCCAGCGGGTCGGGCACTTCCTTGGCGACGGCGGCCAAAGCAGAGGAAAACGGATGACCGACGCGCAGGCTGCGCACCATCAACTCGACCGCGTCGGGCAGTTGTTCTTCAATCATCGACATGCGCTTCTTGGCCTTCTTCGAGACCCAGACGAACACGCCGCCGACACCCATCGCGACTGCGCAGGCGATGCGGATCGGGGTGTCCGCACTCGTGCCCAGCGTCAGCCCGGTATAGGCCGCGATGGCCAGCACGCCCATCATCATGATCAGCTGCGTCGGCGTGAACGCAATGTTCGCTTTCTGCGCCTTGGTCGCCAGAAGTGAGTACAGCGGGATCTTCTGGTTCTTCATGTGCTGCGTCATCTCCTTGCGGAGTTGTTCGAGCACCTGTTCGCGGTTGCCGCCCTTTTCGAGCATCTCCAGACGGCGATTGACCCGGCTGTTGAGCGAGATCGATTTGCCGAAGACGGTCAGGTAGATGCCTTCGACCAGCAGCAGAACGGCGACGAAGATGACGCCGTAGACGACAAGATCCATGGATACTTGCATTGGATCAGCCTTTCACGGGTTCGTAGATTTCGGCGGGCAAGTTGTAGCCCCACATCTTGAAGCGCTCGGCGTAGTGCGAGCGCACACCGGTGCCGGTGTAGTGGCCCAATATCTTGTTGTCGGGCGTCAGACCGGTGCGCTGGAAGCGGAAGACTTCCTGCATAGAGATCACATCGCCTTCCATGCCGGTCACTTCGGTGATCGACACCATGCGGCGCGAACCGTCCTGAAGGCGGCTGGCCTGCACGATCAGATGGACAGCGGACGCGATCTGGCTGCGCACGGCCTTCAGCGGCATTTCGATACCGGCCATCGCGATCATGTTCTCCAATCGGCTGATGCCGTCGCGGGCAGAGTTCGCGTGGATCGTGGTCATCGACCCGTCGTGGCCAGTGTTCATGGCCTGCAACATGTCGATGACTTCCTCGCCGCGCGTCTCACCGACGATGATACGGTCGGGGCGCATCCGCAGGGCATTCTTCAGACAGTCGCGCTGGCTGACGGCACCGCGGCCTTCGACGTTGGCCGGGCGGCTTTCCATTCGGCCCACGTGGGTCTGTTGCAGTTGAAGCTCCGCCGTATCTTCGATCGTCAGGATACGCTCGTCGTTGTCGATGAAGGACGACAGGGCGTTCAACGTGGTCGTCTTACCCGAACCCGTACCGCCCGAGACGATGATGTTCAGGCGGGTGGACACGGCAGCTTCCAGATACAGTGCCATTTCCTCGGTGAAGGCCCCGAAGTTCACAAGATCCTGGATACCCAGCTTGTCCTTCTTGAACTTACGGATCGAGACAAGGCTGCCATCCACCGCGATGGGCGGGACCATGGCGTTGAAACGCGAGCCGTCTGCGAGGCGGGCGTCGACGTATGGGTTGGATTCGTCAACGCGGCGGCCCACGGCGGACACGATCTTGTCGATGATGCGCAGCAGGTGACGCTCATCCTTGAAAGTGATGTCGGTCAGTTCCAGCTTGCCCGCGCGTTCCACGAAGATCTGCTGGGGTCCGTTGACGAGGATATCGTTAACGCTTTCGTCCTTCAGCAACGCTTCCAGCGGGCCGAGGCCTTTCACTTCGTCGTACAGTTCCTGGTTCAGAAGCTGACGCTCTTCGCGGTTCAGAACGATGCCCATCGTGCTCATCGCCTCTGACGCGATGGCGGTGATCTCTGATTTCAGGTCGCTCTCGCTCGCCTGTTCCAGCGCGGCGAGGTTCAGGTTCTCCAGAAGCTCCTTGTGAAGCTGGACCTTGATGTCGCCAAGTCGTTCCTTGCGCTTCTTTTCCTTGTCGGGCTGCGCGGCGCGGGCTTCGGCGCGCATCGGGCGAACATTGTCGGGCAGCTTGGTCGCCATTTTCGCCTTGGGCGGGATCGGGGCGGCAGACGCAGGCTCTCCCGATTTCGGTGTGGGCACGCCCTTGGGCAGCGTGGCGGGCTTGGTGGGCGATCCGGTTTTCTTGTAACGCGAGAACATCGTTATTCCTTCATACTTCCGCAACGTCGGCGTTCAGCTGGTGGGCCGACAAAGCGATCTTCGCGATTTCCTTGCGCAGCGCGTTCTTCTTGGCGGATTTGGCCAGCGGAATGCCCGTGTCGTTGGCTTCGACGACCTGCTTGCCGCCGTCCGGCAACATCACGTCGATCGACACGCCAAGGCTTTCGGCCAGACGCTTGACCCGGCTTTTTCCGGCCATATCGGTGAATTTCGGTGCGCGGTTCATCACGAAGCGCAGCTTTTCGATGGGCAAGTCTTCGGCCTTCAGCGCACGCAGCAGGCGCAACGCGTTCTGGGCCGAGCGCATGTCGGTCTCCAGCAGCGCGAAATAGGCGTGGGCCCGATTCATCACCGTTTCGGTCCATTGAACGACGGTCGATGGCATATCGATCACGACGAAATCGAACTGCGAAGCGGCGAATGTCAGGATGCGGTCCACGTCCTCGGGGCCGATCATGTCCAGGGGGACCAGCTCGGACGGGGCCGGAAAGACGTGCAGCCGTTCGTCATGGGCCACCATCGCCTGCATCAGGCTGTCGGCGTCCATGGTTTCGGTGTCAGTCAGGATTTCCAGAACGGCATCACGGGGCGACAAGTCCAGATATGTCGAGACCGCGCCGCCCTGAAGCTCCATGTCCAGAATGCAGACACGCGGGGGCTTGTCGCCGCCCAGGGTGCTGAGCTCGTTGGCCAAGTTCACCGCAAAGGTCGTGGCACCAACGCCACCGGCAAGGCCCTGCACGGGAAGGATCACGCCGTTGCGGTCCTCTTTCGACGTCTTCAGCGCGGGCGTCGCAGGCGCGGCTGGTGCGGCGGGCGCGGGGGCAGGCTCTTTCAGGCGCTCGATCGCTTCGCCAAGGGCGCCATCGGGCAAGGGGTAGGGGACGAATTCGTTGGCGCCCAGCTTCAACAGCTGGTGCAGCACCATCGGGCTGACCTCTTCCGCGATGACGATGACGCCGATCTTGCGCGCCGATGCGCTGCGGATCAGGTCGGCGATCTGGGCGACGTTGGGCTCATCCTCGTCGTCCATCGCGATAGCGATGAATTCCAGTTCCTCGGCATCGGGCTGCTTGAGGAACATTGCCGCATCTTGAAACGACAGGTCGCCCCACGCTTCGCCAAGGGCAGTTTCCATGTCCTCGATCAGCAGATCGAAGTTCTGCACGTCCCTGCAGACGGTGCAGGCCCGGATGGGGGCGATCTCCTCGGTCTGGACAGCGTTGCTCGACATTTGCTCAGGTCCTTCGACGAATTTCTACGGTCCGGTCGATGCCGGGCCGCAATGCCGGTTTTCCGGCTTCATCGTCTGTATGCTTGGCAAACCGGGCAGGAATGGGGCCGAAAAATCCTCATTATCCGGCAATCGGGAACACTGGCCGGGAAAGCGCCCGACCGTTTCACCCCCTATTCGCCGCCGCCGCCGCCTTCGTCCGTATCCCCGATGCGCGGCATGTAGGTCGCGCCTTCGACGTACTCGCGGTAGATCACCTCGGCGTATTTGCCGTCGATCAGTGTCGGACGGCCGCCAACGAAGCCGGACACTTCCGTGACCGTGCGGCGGTTGGCCTGTTCGCGACCTTGGGTAACTATCAGCGGCTGCGTTTCCCCGTAGGACACAAGGGCCGCCAGTCGCGCGCCATTCACACCGTTGCGGACCAGTTCGGCCACGACGGCATTCGCGCGGCGCAGGCCCAGCGATTTGTTGTAGCTGGCCGAGCCGACCAGATCGGTGTGACCGTAGACGCGGAAGGTGACTTCCGGGAATTGCCGGATCCACGCCGCCTGCCGTGCGATCACCGCACGGGCGTCGGGGCTAAGATGCGCGCTGTCGAAGGCGAAGGTCACGACAGAATCGATCTCTGCCGAGAAGCGGTTGTTCAGATGCTCGACCTGACCGACCTTGCCGGCCTGGACCATCATGTTGCTCATCGTCGGATTGCCGAATTGGCCTTCGTCCAGATAAGCGCCGACCGGGGCGTTCCAGGTGGGCGAGCCGCAGGATACCAGTGCAAGCACAGAGGTGACGGCCAAAAGGGCGGGGGTGCGGTGTGTTCGGATCATGTGCCCTACTCCATCACGTAGCCGTAGGACCCGGTGTAGTCCTGCCGCGCGACCTCTCCGGCTGCGCCTTGCAGGGCGGGGCGGGTGCGGGTCGTGCCATCGGTGCTGCCGAACAGGAACAGGTCGCGTTCGGTCGGCGGGACCACGCGGTCGGTCGGTAGCGACAGGGCTTCGCCCCGGACCGGCGACACGAGGTGCGCGGTGATGATGATGACCAGTTCGGTCTGATTGCGGTTGTAAGAGGTCGAGCGGAAGAGCGCGCCCAGTACCGGTACGTCACCCAACCAAGGCACCGACGTGATCGCGTCGCGGAAGTCGTCTTCCAAGAGACCGGCGATGGCAAAGCTTTCGCCGTCGCGCAACTGCACGGTGGTCTTTGCTTCGCGGCGAGAGAAACCGTTGACGGCCGCGCCGTTACCAAGGTTGACCACGATAGAGTTGTCGATGGCCGATACGGCAGCGCCCATTTCAACGTTGATGACTTCGTCGGCCAACACGGTGGGGATGAAGTCCAATTCGACGCCGAAAGGTTTGTATTCGATACCGATGCCGCCCAGCGTATCGCGCACCGGGATCGGATATTCACCGCCCGCCAAGAATTCAGCGCCTTGGCCCGACAGGGAAACAAGGTTCGGTTCGCTGAGCGTGCGGATCACACCCTTGCTTTCCAGCGCCTCCAGCACGACTTCCAGCCGCAAGGAGTCCGATCCGAAGGACACGCCAAGCGCACCCTGAACATCGCCGCTCAGCTGGAAGGCGCCATTGTCGACGCCGCCGACGGCGTTCGCGGCGCTGGTGAAGCCACCGCCAGCAAAAACCCCGTTGCCCGTGGCAATACCCAGCGAGCTGGACAGGGATTTCGAGACGCTGCGGCTCATTTCCGCGAAGCGCACCTTCAGCATGACCTGCTGCTGGCCGCCCACGCTCATCAGGTTGGATACGCGTTCGGGGGCGTAGCGTTCGGCCAGCTCCAGCGCGCGGTCCAGCGCGGTGATCGACGACACGATGCCCGACATGACGATCCCGTCATTCGCGGTGCGCACCTCGATTTTTTCACCGGGTAGGATCTGTTGCAGACGTTCCTTGAACTCGCCCAGGTCGGGAACGACCTGCACGTCCACGTTTGTGATCAGCCGCCCTTCCGCGTTCAGAAGCGTCAGTGTCGTGCGGCCGGGCGTCTTGCCCAGAACGTAGACGGTGCGATCGGACAGCGTCGAGATATCGGCGATCGCCGGATTGGCGATGGACAGCTCGGCGAAGGGGACGTCGCTTTCCACCACGACCGCGCGGTTCATCGGCACCCGAAGGGCCGAGGACGTGCCGTTCGACAGGACGCGCAGGTTCTGCGCATCAAGTGGAGTGGCCGCGATGGTGCCGAATGTCATTGCAAGGCCGACGGATGCGGCCCTTAGAAAACTGCTCATATGCATGTGATCCTGCCTCTGTGATCACTCAAGATGCGGGTCTTTGCGCCCGCGATTGGGATGACGATGCGCAGATGTGTCTTTTTTTGCAATGCTTTTGGCAGGCCCAGGAATTGCCCTGCGTCAAAGGCGCAACACCGACATGGTGCTGCGCCTTCAAAGAGAGCTGGGCGAAAGCCAATCAGCCGTCGTTGCAGGGGATTGGGATTTCCACGACTTCGGAACCGCGGCGGGTGCGGATCGAGCAGGTCTTTGGGGCGACGGGCGCTTCTGCACGGGTCTCTTCCTCGATCCCCAGAAGCTCGCGTTGATCGATCTCGACCTGCTCTGACACGATCTGATCCAATGCACCGACGAGGGCCAGCGAGAGACGGCCAGAGGATTGCGCCTGAGCGAACGCGGCCACTTGGCGCGGTGTCGCTTCGACGGTGATCGTGCGGGCCACGGTGGCGCCGGCGCGTTCAGAGTCGGCGGACTGGTCAACCGCGACGATGCGCACGTTGGTGTCGATCAACTTGGTCACCTCGCGTCGCTCATCCGGCAAGGTGCCCGTCCAGAAAAGATCGACCTCATCATCGGGGCGCAGGAAGCCGGACACGCCAGAGGCCACGTCGACCCGGATCGCGAAGGCGCGCATTCCTGAGGACAGACGTGTGGCGACGCCTGCATCCTCTCCGGGCTTGGTAACCTTGTTGGCCAGAACCGGCTCGTTCTTCAGCATTGCCCGGATCACGGTGCGCGGCACGTCGAAGCCTTGCGGGAACAGGTCTTCGGCGACCGTGAACGTGCCTTCGGGCAGCGCATCGGTCGGAAGTTCCAGGTAGTGCAGGTCATCCGTCGTCAGTGGCGACCCGTAAGCAATGTCATGCTTGACGGCGATGATCTCGGTCATGGGCACCGCTGGTTCTGCGACGGCCGTCGTCTCAAGCGAGGCGATGTAATCGCGGGCCATGTAAACGGCGAAGCCGGCAAGCCCGAGGCCTGCGATCAAGACTGCAATGAATACGCTACGCATGTGTCGATCCTCGAAAGGGTGGTGGGGCGTGCGCCCCTCTGCTGATCGGCAGACTGCGGGATGATTGCGGCCAAATCGTGCCACCGCCGCGCCGTTGTCGTGAAAATGTGGACAATCAACCCTGCCAGCCGGGCCAGATCTTTTCCGGCAAGTCTTCTTCCTGGAGTTTGTTGTCGATGGTCACGCCGGTGGAAACGGCCGCGCCGCGTGTCGTCAGTCCGGCAAACAGGGCGAAGCCGCTGAGCACAGAGATGATAACAGCGAAAACGATCCAATCCGGCAGGGCACCGTCTTCGTTCTGAAGGAATTTGGTCAAGGCCATGGGTCTTCTCCACAACTCGTGTTTTCCATGAAGAAAGGGCGCGGCGCATTTTCATGCGCCGCGCCCGCTTTGCGCCGAGCTGGGCGCGCTGGATCAGAACGCCTTATCGACGGTGATCGTGTTCAGGTAGCTGGAGATGTTCTGCGTCACACCCTTGGTGCCGGTCGTCACGGACGACAGGACGGCAATGCCCAGGCCAACAACGGCGGCGGTCAGAACGACCCAGTCGACGGTCACGGCGCCATCTTCGTCGTTGGAGAAGGTCTTGATGATGTTGAGGAAGGTCATGGTTGGCTCCTAAGTTTTCTACTATGGACCGGTGGGGTTACCGGCGTTGGGGTTGGTGGTCTTGGTATGACGGGCGATCTGGGCTTCTTTGCGACGATCACCCGACCATTTCGGGGTTGTTTTCCGACGGGCCGTGGCGGCGGCCCGACGGGCGGACCTTACGGGAAGGTCGTGGTGATGGTTGTGCCCTCGAGGTGGCTGGACACGGCTTCCGTTACGCTTTTGGCGCCGGAGGTTACGGTGCTCAGGACAGCGATGCCGAGGCCGACGATGGCGGCGGTCAGCACGACCCAGTCCACGGTCACGGCACCGTCCTCGTCGGCGACAAAGCTCTTGATGAAGGGCCGGATGAACATGGTCTTTTGCTCCTGAGAGTTTTTTGCGAGGCCGCCGTTGCAGTGGTCGTCGGCGGCGATGTGAATGGTATGGCTTGGCTTTGGGGCGCGATTGCGGCGAGGTTCGTAAGTTTTCAGGACAATCTGCGGAAACTTGTGAGGCAGTCGTTTACGGGTACTGCGTGGTCACGATGTGCCCGTTGTAGTGCGTGTCGGCGGTGTTGTAGCTGGTCTCGGTAGAGGTCACCGACGTCAGCACGCCCATGCAGATCGCACCCACAAGTGCCACCTGAAGAACCCAGTCGGTGGTGAACGCACCGCTTTGGCAACGGGCAAAACGGGCAAAGGTCTTGATAAGGGGCATCGTTACGTCCTGCGTTGGTATGCCCCTAACAGGCACCTGCAATCGGACGTGGGTAAGTCTGGCACGCGTCGGCTTTCGGGCGATTTGAGGCCGCATCTGCCACTTTTGGCCCGGTCTTCTGCGGCATAGGCGGCACGCTTGGGGCTTTTCGTACCTACGGACGTAGGGCCCGCGCGTGTTTCGTGGCAGGTTGGCGAAAACCAAGATCAATAAGAACGAGCAGTCTCATGACGATAAGATGCGCCTTTGCCGCGTTTATGGCCGCGTGCGTGGCGATGCCCGCCATCGCCGAGCCGCCCCCGTTTCGCGATTTCACCTTCAAGCGCGTGGGCGTGCCCAAGAAGGGGCAGGTGAACAGACTGGTGCAGATCGACCCGGCAGAGCAGGCGAGGATCCTGGCCGTGCCCAAGCGCGCGCCTTCCGTCGCGCCAGAGGGTGAAGCTTTCGCCGCTCTACCGGATGCCGCGCCGAAGTCCGCGAAGTACGACTGGTTCTGGAAAAAAGTCCCGCGCAACGGTATCGGCCCCGGTGGACTCGAAAGCGCGATGGCGGTCCTGGGCGCACCGCCTGCGGGTGTTGGGGGCGGCGGCTATCGGTTGGAGACATTGAAAAAGATTGCCGACGCCCACGGCGCCACGATCCTGGGCGCCACGATCGGCACGCAGGTCTCTCCGGCGCTGGCATTGGCGGTGATCGCGGTCGAATCGGCGGGGCGACCAACGGCGGTCAGCCACGCGGGGGCGCAGGGCCTGATGCAATTGATGCCCGCCACGGCAGAGCGTTTCGGCGTGAAGGACAGCAACGACCCACGCCAGAACATCTCTGGCGGGGTGAAGTATCTGCATTGGCTGATGGATCGCTTCAAGGGCGATCCGCTGCTGGTTCTGGCAGGCTACAATGCGGGAGAGGGCGCGGTGGACAAACACAAGGGCGTGCCGCCCTACGCCGAGACGATGGACTACGTGCCCAAGGTGCTGGCCGCCTTCAACGTCGCGCGCGGGCTGTGCGCCACGCGGCCAATGCTGATCTCGGACGGTTGCGTCTTCGTGGGCGACCGAATGGCGCAAGCGAACTGACGCGCCGCTTCATCGTTCTCCCAAATACCTCGGGGGGCGGCGAAGCCGCGGGGGCAGAGCCCCCACAACAGATCATCAGACGATGGTCGCCTCGGTCGCGGCGCGCAGGTCATCTTCTGACACGTCCGGCGCGGTTTCGACGATGCGCAAGCCGCCATCGACGACATCGAGCACGCCCAGATTGGTGATGATCCGATCCACGACGCCCGTGCCCGTCAGCGGCAAAGAGCATTCCTTCAAGACCTTCGACTCACCCTTCTTGTTTTGGTGATCCATGACCACGACGACGCGCTTCACGCCCGCCACAAGGTCCATCGCGCCGCCCATGCCCTTCACCAGCTTGCCGGGAATCATCCAGTTCGCCAGATCGCCATTCTCGGCCACTTCCATCGCGCCAAGGATCGCGCAGGCGATCTTGCCGCCGCGAATCATGCCAAAGCTGGTGGCGCTGTCGAAATAGGCTGTGCGGTCGAGTTCAGTGATCGTCTGCTTGCCGGCGTTGATCAGGTCGGGATCCTCGTCGCCCTCATACGGGAACGGGCCCATGCCCAGCATCCCGTTCTCGGATTGCAGCGTGATGTCCTTGTCGCCGGTGTAATTCGCCACAAGCGTCGGGATGCCAATGCCAAGGTTCACGTACATGCCATCTTCCAGCTCGGCGGCGGCGCGTTCGGCCATTTGATCGCGGGTCCAGGGCATCATTTCTTCTCCCGTAAGGTGCATTGTTCGATGCGCTTCTCGTGATCGCCCTGCACGATGCGATGCACGTAGACGCCGGGCAGGTGGATGTGATCGGGGTCCAGCGATCCGCGCGGCACGATTTCTTCGACTTCGGCCACGCAGACCTTGCCACACATGGCGGCGGGGACGTTGAAGTTCCGCGCGGTCTTTCGGAAGATCAGATTGCCGGTGTCGTCGGCCTTCCACGCCTTGACGATGGCAAGATCGGCGACGATGCCACGCTCCATGATGTATGTCTCGTCCGCGCCGTTCTCGCCGGTGGGGAAGTCCTTGTGGTCCTTGCCCTCGGCGATCTGGGTGCCCACGCCCGTCTTGGTGTAGAAGCCGGGAATGCCCGCTCCGCCCGCGCGCATGCGTTCTGCCAGCGTGCCTTGCGGGTTGAACTCGACCTCCAGCTCTCCGTCGAGGTATTGGCGCATGAACTCGGCGTTCTCACCCACGTAGGACGACATCATCTTGCGCACCTGCTTGGTCGCCAGAAGGATGCCGATACCGAAATCATCCACGCCTGCATTATTCGATGCGAAGGTCAGATCGGTAACGCCCGCCCGCTTGATCGCCGCAAGCAGCAGTTCGGGGATCCCGCACAGGCCGAAGCCGCCTGCCGCGATCAGCATATCATCGCGCAAGAGACCGTCGAGCGCGGCGTCTGCGGTGTCGTAGATTTTTTGCATATCGACCTCTGAAGGTTATCCCTCCTTATGTGTTGCGCTCGAAGCGGAGTGTCAAACGCGCGGCTTGCGATAGACGAAACAATCGTTAACTTAGAATCATTCTAAGGGGCGCGCGATGACACACAGGACAGATGAAGAGCAAAGGGAATTTGTTCTGACCTATATCCAGCCCGGTCTGGCTGGGCTGATGGACGGTTCGGTCTCGACGCTGGCACCCATCTTCGCAGTGGCTTTCGCGACGCAAGACACCTGGACCACCTTCATCGTCGGGCTTGCCGCATCGCTGGGCGCGGGCGTGTCCATGGGCTTTACCGAGGCCGCGTCCGACGATGGGGTGATCTCGGGGCGCGGCTCTCCGATCACGCGGGGTGTGGTGACGGGCGTGATGACGACGATCGGCGGGCTGGGCCACGCCTTGCCCTACCTGATACCGTCCTTCTGGGTCGCCACATGGACCGCCATCGCGGTCGTCTTCGTCGAGCTATGGGCCATCGCGTGGATCCAGCACCGCTGGATGAAGACGAACTGGGCGCGCGCCATCGTTCAGGTTGTCGTCGGCGGTGCGATCGTCACCGCCATCGGGATGAGCCTTGGCGCTGGGTAGGGTCCACCGCGCTAAGGCTGGTCACTCATCTTTCTTAGCGGCGGGCTTCTTGGCCGCAGCTTTCCTGGCCGGAGCCTTCTTCGCCGCCGTCTTTTTCGGTGCAGCCTTTTTCCTTACGGGCTTCTTGCCGGACTTGGCTTCGCGTTCCGCGATCAGCACCGTCGCCTGATCCATCGTCAGCATTTCGGGATCTGTCGTGTCCGGGATGGTGGCGTTCACCTTTTCCCACTTCACGTAAGGCCCGTATTTGCCTTTCATGATGTTCACCGGCCCACCGCGTTCCGGGTGTTCACCCAGCTCTTTCAGCGGTGTCGCAGGCGCACCGCGCTTACGGTCGGGCTTTTCGGCCAGCACCTGAACGGCGCGGTTCATGCCGATCTCCCACACGTCGTCGATGCCTTCGAGATTGGCGTTTTTGCCGCCCTTGTGGCTGATCGATTCCGCGTGCTTCAGATAGGGGCCATAGCGCCCGATGTTGGCCCAGATGGTCACGCCATCCTCGGGATGCGGCCCGATTTCGCGCGGCAAGGCCAGCAGGCGCACGGCCTGCTCCAGCGTCGTTTCCTCTGGTGGCCAATCCTTCGGGATCGACTGGCGTGGCGGCTTCTTGTTCTCTTCCGTCACCTCGCCGCGCTGGACATAGGGGCCGAAGCGGCCCTTGAACGCGTAGATCTTGTCGCCCGTGTCTTCACCCAGCAGCTTGCCATCCGGCGGGATCGCGTTCTCGGCTTCTTCGCCTTCGAGCGGGGGACCGAAGGGGCGCGTGAATCGGCATTCCGGGTAGTTCGAGCAGCCGATGAAGGCCCCGCCAGAGCGTGCGGTCCGCATCGAAAGCCGACCCTTTTCGCAGTTCGGGCAGAGGCGCGGATCGGTGCCATCGGGTTTCGGCGGGAACAGGTGCGGCTCCAGCACCTCGTTGATCTTCTCCAACACCTCGGTGATGCGCAGCTCTGACGTCTCTGCGATGGCGGCCGAGAAGTCTCGCCAGAAGCGCGACAGCAGGTTCTTCCAGTTCTCATCGCCTGCCGACACATGGTCCAGGTCGGCTTCCAGATCCGCGGTGAAATCGTAATCCACGTAACGGCGGAAGTAATTTTCCAAGAAGGCGATGACCAAGCGGCCCTTATCTTCCGGGATCAGCCGGTTGCCATCTTTGCGGACGTAATCGCGGTCCTGGATGGTCGTCACGATAGAGGCATAGGTGGACGGACGCCCGATCCCCAGCTCCTCCATCCGCTTGACCAGCGTCGCCTCTGTGTAGCGCGGCGGGGGCTGGGTGTGGTGCTGAAGCGCCAGCACGGCGCCATTGTCGGACAGTTGCGCCGTGTCGGCTTTGGCGTGCTGCGCTTTCATCCCGCCAAGCGCGAATTTCGCGGCCTCTCCTTGGGATATCTGCGGCAGGCGGGCGTCGTCGCCATCATCGGCGGGTTCGTCGCGGCCTTCCTCATAGACGCGCAGGAAGCCGTCGAAGGCGATGACCTGTCCGGTCGCACGCAGGCCGACCTCTCCGCTGTCGTCGCGGATCTCGACGGTCGTGCGTTCCAGCCGCGCAGCCTCCATCTGGCTCGCCAGCGTGCGCTTCCAGATCAGATCGTACAGCTTGCGCTGATCGCTGTCGGCGATGCGTAGGCTTTCGGTATCTGCCGACATTTCCGTCGGGCGGATGCACTCGTGCGCTTCCTGCGCGTTCTTCGCCTTGTTCTTGTAGATGCGCGGGCTGCCGGGCACGTATTTGTCGCCGTAGCGGTCCTTGATCGCGGCGCGCGCGCCTTGCACGGCCTCGGGCGCCATGTCGATGCCGTCGGTCCGCATGTAGGTGATGTGGCCGGCTTCATAAAGGCGCTGGGCGGCGGACATGGTCTGGCGCGCACCCATGCCGAACTTGCGGCTGGCTTCCTGTTGCAGGGTCGACGTCATGAACGGCGGCGCGGGATTGCGCGAACCGGGCTTGGCTTCGACGCTCGCGACTTTCAGCGCGCGGCCCGCGACGGCGGCCAGCGCCATTTCGGCCTGCGTCGCGTTTTCCAACGTGAAGCGTTCGACCTTTTCACCGCCCAGCAGGGTCAACCGCGCCTCGAACGTCTGACCGCGGGGCGTTTCCAACAGCGCCTTGACGGACCAGTATTCGCGCGGGCGAAACGACTCGATCTCCATCTCGCGCTCGACGATCAGGCGCAGACATACGGATTGCACGCGGCCCGCTGATTTCGCACCGGGCAGCTTGCGCCACAGCACCGGGGACAGGTTGAAGCCCACAAGGTAGTCAAGAGCGCGACGGGCGAGGTACGCCTCGACCAGCGGCGCATCGACCTGGCGGGGGTTCTTCATCGCCTCTGTCACGGCCGCTTTGGTGATCGCGTTGAACACGACGCGGCTGACGGGCGTGTCCTTCTTTAGCACCTTGCGCTTGCGCAGCGTCTCTTCCAGGTGCCACGAAATCGCCTCTCCCTCGCGGTCTGGGTCGGTTGCGAGGATCAGGGAGTTGTCGTCCTTCAGCGCGTCGGCGATGGCCTTGACGTGCTTCTTGCTGTCGGACCCCACCTCCCAAAGCATCTCGAACTCATTGTCCGGATCGACCGATCCATCCTTGGGCGGCAAGTCCCGCACGTGTCCGTAAGAGGCCAGGACCGTGTAGTCCGAGCCGAGGTACTTGTTGATGGTCTTTGCCTTGGCAGGGCTTTCGACGACGACGACCGGCATGGGTCTTCCTTATCCCGCGATTAGGGGGCTTGATGTGGGCAGCCGGGGCAACTTGTCAATCGACGTAGAGTTTATCGCGTCTTGAGCGGCGTCGGTGATACTGCGCCGCGCGCTTCCGCATCAGGCGTCCAGCTTGCGCAGAAGGCCACCCGGATCGCGGGTGATGCGGCCCTCCATCTCTAGCGTAGTCAGGCATCGGGCGAGTGTTGCCGTCGGCAGGTCCAGATCGCGGATGAGGGTATCTTCGGGGCTGGGCGAGGGGCCAAGCCGATCGAGGATCTGGCGATGCAGGGCGTGGGTTTCGCGCAAGGGCGTGCGCTTCTGCGGCTGTGCCACGGGGTCGGGAGCGGGCTTTGCAGCGAGCGGACCGATGGCATCCAGCACGTCCTGCGGCCCGCGTACCAGCGTGGCCCCGTCGCGGATCAGCATGTTGCAGCCGGACGCGCGCGCATCGAAGGGGTGGCCGGGAACGGCCAACACGTCGCGGCCCTGATCCAGCGCGTCGCGGGCGGTCAGCAAAGAGCCGGACTTGGCCGCAGCCTCGACCACCACGACGGCACGGGACAGGCCGGAAATCAGGCGATTGCGGCTGGGGAAGTGGCGCGCTTGCGGGCGCAGGCCGACGGGCTGTTCGGACAGGATCAGCCCGCGTTCGCCCAACTCCTGTGCCAAAGCCGCGTTTTCGGATGGGTAGACCACGTCCACACCACCCGCGAAGACGGCGATGGTGCCGGTGTCCATCGTTGCCTTGTGAACTTCGGTGTCGATCCCGCGCGCGAAGCCGGAAACGGTGGTGATCCCGGCCTTACCCACGCCAGCCGCCAGCGATTTTGCGCAGCGCAGGCCAAGGGAAGAGGCGTTGCGCGCGCCAACAAGTGCGACTCGGGGGCGGGTAAGGAGCGATGCGTCGCCCAACGCCCAAAGGATCGGCGGAGCATCCGGCAGGTCCAGCAGCGCGACAGGATACGTGGGGGAACCGATTGCGATCGGTGTGACACCTGCCAAGCGCGCGCGGCGCAATTCATCGGCGGCGATTTCGGGCGGGCAGACGGCGTAGTCGGTGACACCCGCGTCGCGGGCGATGCCCGGCAAAGCTTCCAGTGCCGATTCCGCCGAACCGTATTCTGCGACCAATCGGTGGAACGTGGTGGGTCCGACACGGCGAGAGCGCAAGAGACGAAGCCAGACCAGCCAATCTTCCGGGGTGTGGGGGGGGTGAGGGGGTGTGGAAGGGATGTGATCCATGTAACCCGTCTCGCTCCGTCTTCTTGCAAGGACAGGTATGAAGCGATTCAGGTTAAGGGGTGGTTAATCGAAAGGAGAAAATTTCCAGATCATCCGATTTTCTCCGCACCGGTGAAACTGTCGCGCGGTAGCAACCGTATCGCCAGCCAGCACAGCCCGATCCATCCGGTGCGCCGTAATTCTCGGGCAATCAGGACGGCAGGCAGTGCAGCGATCAGTCCGATATCCGCCGAGGTCGCCACAAGAGACGAAGCTGTGGCGGGGCGGAAGGGCAGATCGACGACAAACGCCGTGAAGGCGGCCAGAACAAGGTCGCTTCAGGTGATCCGATGCGCGCGTTTCTTTGGCAGGCGAAAGAGCCGCGCGATCTTCACGCCGCCGAGCCACCCACCGTCAGGCCTCCGATCAGCAGGGTTGGCTGGCCGACGCCAACCGGCACCCACTGGCCCGCCTTGCCGCAATTGCCGATGCCCGGATCCAGCGCCATGTCGTTGCCGACCGCGCGAATCTTTTGCAGCGCGGTGGCTCCGTCACCAATCAAGGTGGCTCCATTCACCGGGGCGCCGACCTTGCCGTTCTTCACGCGGTAAGCTTCTGTACAGGAAAACACAAACTTTCCGTTGGTGATGTCGACCTGACCGCCGCCGAAGCCGACGGCGTACAGGCCGTCGTCCAGACCCGCCAGAATGCTCGAAGGGTCTTCGTTGCCGGGCATCATGTAGGTGTTCGTCATCCGAGGCATCGGCGGGTGCGCGTAGCTTTCGCGGCGACCGTTGCCGGTGGGCGCGACCCCCATCAGCCGCGCGTTCTGGCGGTCCTGCATGTAGCCGACCAACACGCCGTCTTCGATCAGCGTCGTGGCGTTCGACGGCGTGCCCTCGTCATCCACGGAAATCGACCCACGCCGATCGGGCAGGGTGCCGTCGTCCAGCACAGTGATGCCCGGCGACGCGATGCGCTGGCCCAGAAGACCGGCGAAGGCGCTGGTCTGCTTGCGGTTGAAGTCGCCTTCCAGCCCGTGACCGATGGCCTCGTGCAGCAGAATGCCGGGCCAGCCGGGGCCAAGGACGACATCCATGATCCCCGCAGGGGCCGGTTCGGCGCGCAGGTTCACCAGTGCGATTCGCAAAGCCTCGCGCGTCGTCGCCTCCCAATGGGTGCGGTCCAGCAGGCCGGTCAGGGCGTAGCGTCCGCCAGAGCCGTGGTAGCCCTGCTCGCGACGCCCCTGATCCTCGACGATGACCGAGACATTCAAGCGGGTCATGGGCCGCACGTCGCGCACCGATTGGCCGTCGGCGCGCAGGATTTCGACCTCCTGGATCGACGCGGCCAGCGTTGCGGACACCTGCACCACCCGCGGGTCCAGATCGCGGGCGAAGGCGTCGATCTCGCGCAGCGTGTCGATTTTCACGCCGAAGGGCGCGTCGGTCATCGGGTCGTTGTCTGTATAAAGGTGGCGGTTCGTGGCCGGCGGGCTGTCGGCCATCGTGCCGCCGCCGTCGCCCACGGCCAGCCGCGCGGTATCGGCGGCGCGCAGTAACGCGGCTTCGGTCAGTTCGGTGGAATGAGCATAGCCGGACACTTCACCCTTCACCGCGCGAAGGCCGAAGCCCTCGGTCGCGTCATAGGCCGCGTTCTTCACGCGTCCGTCGTCGAATGTGATCGCCTCTGACCGCTTGCGCTCGAAGAATATCTCTCCGTCGTCGGCGCCATCCGTGGCGCGGCGCAGGGCGCGCAGGGCGGACTCGGCGTCGATACGGGTGTCGAGGGGGCGGAAAGGGGCGTCGGGCATCACGATCTCCGGGGCTGGGCCTGCGGTATCACTTAGGCATGTCCCGGAGTGGTTTCCAACGCGCGATCCCCGCGTTTCGGCGCAAATGACGCATTGGTCGCGCTTGCCCACAGGCGTGCATTGTGGTTCTAAGCATCGACTTTCCAAAGGGCCGGGTCCGCGCAGCCAGCGAGACCACATGACGGGCCCGTCCGATCCGAATGGGAACCAGCCGATGCGCGCACGCCATATTCTGACTGCTCTTGCGACCCTGACCCCCGGCGCGTTGTTCGCGCAGGAGGGCAATCCCATCGGCGACCTGCCGATCATCGGCTCGCCGTCCGACGGCGGCATGGGCTTTCAGCCGGCGGCCACCAAGTTGGCCCGCGACCTGCAGTGGCTGGACGGCATGGTGCTAATCATCATCACAGCGATCACGATTTTCGTCGTCGGTCTGCTGGCGATGGTGCTGGTGCGGTACAATTCGAACCGTAACAAAGAGCCAAAGGCCTTTACACACAACACCCCGATCGAGATCGCGTGGACCGTGGGGCCGATCGTCATCCTGATCTTCATCGGTGCGTTTTCGCTGCCGATCCTGTTCGAGCAGCAGGAAATCCCGGAAGCCGATGTGACCATCAAGACCACCGGCTACCAGTGGTACTGGGGCTACGAATATCCCGACTATGAGATCGTCTACGACAGCTACATGATCGGTTCTCCCGCCACGGGCGGTGACAACCGCATGACGCCCGAGGTTCTCGCCCAGCTGCAAGAAGCCGGTTACTCCGAGGATGAGTTCCGTCTGGCCACCGACACTGCCATGGTCGTGCCCGTGGGCGCCACCGTCGTCGTGCAGGTAACCGGTGCGGACGTGATTCACTCCTGGACCGTTCCCGCCTTCGGCGTGAAGCAGGACGCGGTGCCCGGTCGCCTGGCAGAGCTTTGGTTCGAGGCTGAAGAAGAAGGTGTCTACTTCGGTCAGTGCTCCGAGCTGTGCGGAATCGCCCACGCCTACATGCCGATCACTGTGAAGGTCGTCAGCGAAGAGGCGTATGAAGAGTGGCTTGATTGGGCCATCGAGGAATACGGCGGCTCGCGCCCCGAAGCCGAAGTCGCACAGGCCAACTGATCGGACACTGAATGACCGACGTTTCCGCCACCACCACGAATCCTGACTACGAGGCCCAGTTCGGCGATTATTTCGCCCTGCTGAAGCCGCGCGTGATGACCCTTGTGGTCTTCACCGCCTTCGTCGGGATGCTGGTCGCTCCGGTATCGCTGCACCCCTTCGTGGGCTTCTGCGCGATCCTGTTTATCGCCGTAGGCGGTGGGGCATCCGGCGCACTGAACATGTGGTGGGATGCGGATATCGACGCGATCATGAAGCGCACCGCCAAGCGCCCGATCCCCTCGGGCCGCGTGACGGAGCAGGAAGCTTTGGCCGTTGGCCTCGCGCTGTCGGGCTTTTCCGTCGTCATGCTGGGTCTGGCGACGAACTGGGCGGCTGCCGGGCTGCTGGCCTTCACCATCTTCTTCTACGTCGTCATCTACTCCATGTGGCTGAAGCGTCTGACGCCCCAGAACATCGTGATCGGTGGCGCTGCCGGTGCCTTCCCCCCGATGATCGGCTGGGTCGCGGCGACGGGTTCGATCAGCCTTGAGTCCGTTTTGATGTTCTCGTTGACGTTCCTGTGGACGCCGCCGCATTTCTGGGCGCTCGCCCTGTTCATGCGAAAGGACTACGACAACGCGGGCGTGCCGATGCTGACCGTGACCCACGGCCGCCCGTCGACCCGCCGTCACATCCTGATCTACACGATCATTCTGGCGATCTTCGCGGTCTGGCTTGGCTTCACCTCTGCCGGTGGGCCGGTCTATCTGGCGACGGCCATCGTGTTGAACGCGTGGTTCCTGAAGGGCGCATTCGACATCTGGCGCCGCGATGAAGACGACTCCGAGGGCGATAATTACGCCGTCGAGAAAGCGTTCTTCAAGTTCTCGCTCCTATACTTGGCCCTCAGCTTCGGCGCGCTGCTTGTCGATGCCGCCGTAGGAGTTCTGCTGTGATCCGCGCAACGCATGAAATCCACGACCGCCGCAAGTCGCGCAACATCGGGCTGCTGATTGTCTTGATCGGCTTCATCGGGATCGTCTTCGGACTGACCGTTGTGAAGGTAAAGCAATTGGGTGCCACGCAAGCGTTCGATCATGTCGTCCGTCCCGAGATGCTGCCCGCAGACGATGCATCGACCGGGGGCGCGCAATGATGGATGGCAAGACCAAGACCGTCACAGGGCTTGTCGGCGTCGTTCTGTTCATGGGCGCGATGGCTTGGGCGTCGGTGCCGCTGTATGACTGGTTCTGCAAGGTTACGGGCTATGGCGGTACGACCAGCGTGTCCGATGTCGCCCCCGACGAAATTCTGGACCGCACGATCAAGGTACGCTTCGACGCCAGCATCGAAAACGGCATGCCATGGGAGTTCAAGCCCATGGACCGTGAGATCGAGATCCGCATCGGCGAGACCGGGCTGGCCTTCTATGAGGCCTATAACCCCACCGACCGTCCCATCGCGGGGCAGGCCAGCTACAACGTCTCGCCCTTCGTGGCAGGCAACTTCTTCTCCAAGATCGATTGCTTCTGCTTCCAAGAGCAGGTGTTGCAACCGGGTGAGCGCGTTCAGATGCCGGTATCCTTCTACATCGACCCGGCCCTTGCATCGGACCGTGATGCGAAGCACACGAACCACATCACGCTGTCTTATACCTTTTACCAGATCGACTTGCCCGAAGAAGAACGGCAAGCGACACTGACGACCAACTGAGCCATCCGAGGGACCGACGCCATGGCGCACGAAAAGAACCACGACTACCACATTCTGCCCCCGTCGCTGCATCCGCTGGTTGCCTCTGTGGGGGCGTTCGTCATGCTCTTCGGCGCCGTGCTGTGGATGGCCAACGACATGCCGTGGATGTTCGCCATCGGATTGGCGATCGTGCTGTATTCCATGGTCGCATGGTGGGGCGACGTAATCACCGAATCGAACGTCGGCGACCACACGCCCGTCGTTCGGATCGGCCTGCGCTACGGCTTCATCTTCTTCATCATGTCCGAGGTCATGTTCTTCGCGGCATGGTTCTGGTCGTTCTTCAAGCACGCCATGTATCCGATGCAGACGTTCTCGGAAGGGCAGTGGCCGCCCCCCTCGATCGAGACGTTCGATCCCTGGCACCTGCCGCTGATCAACACCCTGATCCTGCTGTGCTCGGGTGCGGCTGCGACTTGGGCGCACCACGCTCTGGTGCATGAGAACAACCGCAAGGATATGGCCAACGGCATCATTCTGGCCGTCGTTCTGGGCGTGGTTTTCTCATTCTTCCAAGCCTACGAGTATTCGCACGCAGCCTTCGGTTTCTCTGGCAACATCTACGGCGCCAACTTCTTCATGGCGACGGGCTTCCACGGGGCGCACGTTATCATCGGCACGATCTTCCTCTTCGTGTGCTACTTGCGACTGCGCGCCGGGCACTTCTCTCCCGAAAAGCACATCGGGTTTGAAGCGGCGGCATGGTATTGGCACTTCGTCGACGTGGTGTGGCTGTTCCTCTTCGCCTCTATCTACATCTGGGGCTCCTGAACGGGCGGGGCACACGCGGCCTCGGTTCGAATTGAGTATTTATGAAAACAAAGAAGGGGCGGCGCTGGGGCGGCGCCCCTTGGCGTTGAGGGGTCTTTGATGCGGTGGATCGGACTGGCGGTTCTGGGATTGGGCGGCGTGGCGCTCTTGTGCATGCTGGGGTTCTGGCAAGTCGATCGGCTGGGCCAGAAGACCGCTTTGCTGAACGAGGTCGAGACAGGGATCGTGGGCGATCCCGTCGCCTTGCCCGAAGCGCCGATGCCAGAGAACGATCGCTACCTGCCCGTGCGTCTTGAGGGTCGCACCACGGGCGACGAGTTGCATATCCTGACCTCAACCGCTGAAACCGGAGCGGGCTACCGGGTGGTTGCCCCGTTCGAGACCGGTCAACGGCGTGTCATGGTTGACCTTGGCTTCATCCCGGCGCAGCGCAAGGATATCCGGCCCGCGCAAAGGTTGGAGATCATCGGCAATCTGGACTGGCCGCGTGAGACCGACGGCTTTACCCCCGAACCTCAGCGCGCGGACAACATCTGGTTCGCCCGCGATGTGCCCCTGATGGCCGATGCACTGGGGACCGAACCGCTGCTGGTGGTGGCGCGTGAAGTCTCTCCGGCGCTGGACGATACCATCCTGCGCCCCGTTTCGACTGCTGGTATCCCGAACAACCACCGCCAATATGCGATCACGTGGTTTTCCATCGCGCTTCTCTGGGCGGGGATGACAGTCTTTCTTGGCTGGCGTATTGCGAAGGGCGGTGAGGAAAGATCATGACGATGCAGTATATCTCGACCCGTGGGCAGGCCCCGGCACTGAATTTCGAAGGCGCGATGCTGGCGGGGCTGGCTCGTGACGGCGGGCTCTACGTGCCCGACACGATCCCGACGATGAGCCAAGCGGAGATCGCCGCACTGGCCGGGCTGTCCTATGAGGAAATCGCGCTGCGGGTCATGCAGCCGTTCACCGGCATGGGCGAGGGTCTGCTCGGCGATCTGATCCAGCGCGCCTATGCCGGTTTCGGCCATGATGCCCGCGCGCCGCTGGTGCAGTTGGGACCGAACCACTTCCTGCTGGAGCTGTTCCACGGGCCGACACTAGCCTTCAAGGACTTCGCGATGCAGCTGATCGGTCAGTTGTTTCAAGATGCCATGAAGCGCAAGGGTGAGCGGATCACCATCGTCGGCGCGACCTCTGGCGATACCGGATCGGCGGCGATGGAGGCATTTCGCGGACTGGATAACGTCGAATGCTTCATCCTGTTTCCGCAGGGACGCGTGTCTGACGTGCAGCGCCGCCAGATGACGACGCCGATCGAGGCCAACGTGCACGCGCTGGCGCTGGACGGCGACTTTGACGATTGCCAAGCCGCCGTGAAGGCGATGTTCAACGACCACGGCTTCCGCGATGCGGTGTCGCTGACGGCGGTGAATTCGATAAACTGGGCGCGGGTGCTGGCGCAGGTGGTGTACTTCTTCTCTGCCGCCGTGTCGCTTGGCGCGCCGAAGCGCAGCGTTTCGTTTACTGTGCCCACCGGCAACTTCGGAGACATTTTCGCGGGCTATATCGCGCGATCCATGGGCCTGCCCATCGACAAGCTGGTGATCGCCACGAATCGCAATGACATCCTGCACCGCACGATCCAGTCGGGCGCGCATCGCAAGGAAGGCGTGTCGCCCACGATCAGCCCGTCGATGGATATTCAGGTCTCTTCCAATTTCGAGCGTGCATTGTTCATGGCCTACGGGCGTGACGGAAATGCCGTCTCGCAATTGATGGACGAACTGCGCGGCGGTGGCTTCGACGTCAGCCAAGGCGCCATGGAAGCGCTGCGCGAGACCTATGCCTCTGGCCGCGCCTCGGAAGAGGAAACGGCGGCCACGATCCGCGCGATGCACGCCCGGACCGGCGAAGTGCTGTGCCCGCATACGGCTGTCGGCGTGAAGGTGGCAGAGGAGAACTTCGGCGACAGTCCGATGATCACGCTCGCCACCGCCCACCCGGCCAAGTTCCCCGACGCGGTGGAGGCTGCCACCGGCGCACGCCCGCCACTGCCCGCCCGCATGGCCGATCTGTTTGATCGCCCGGAACGGATGACGGACGTGCCCAATGACGTGGCCCACCTGCAATCGTTGATAAAGGAGCGCATCGCTTGAGCGTCGCGACCCACACCCTACCCAATGGCCTGCGGGTCGTATCTGAGCACATGCCCGGTCTGAAGTCCGCCAGCGTCGGCGTCTGGATCACCGCCGGTGGCCGCCACGAACGGCCCGAGCAGAACGGCATCGCGCATTTTCTGGAGCATATGGCCTTCAAGGGCACGGCGCGGCGTAATGCGTTGCAGATCGCCGAGGCGATCGAGGACGTCGGCGGCTACATCAACGCCTACACCAGCCGCGAGATGACGGCCTACTATGCCCGTGTGCTGGAGGCCGACGTGCCGCTGGCACTGGATGTGATCAGCGATATCGTCCTCAATCCAGCCTTCGACGCCAAAGAGATCGAGACCGAGCGCGGCGTGATCCTGCAGGAAATCGGGCAGGTTCTGGATACGCCTGACGATATCGTCTTCGATTGGCTGCAAGAGGTTGCATATCCCAACCAGCCGCTGGGCCGCTCTATCCTTGGGCCGTCCGAGCGGGTTGAAGCCTTCGGGCGTGATGATCTGGCGGGCTTCGTCAAGGAACGCTACGGGCCGGGTGACATTATCCTGTCCGCGGCCGGTGCGGTCGATCACGACGCGATCCTGGCGTTCGCCGAACGCACCTTCGGCCACATGGCGCCGCGCATGCGCATCGCGGCCGAGCCCGCGCGTTTCCAAGGCCGCGAACGCCGTGAGACCCGCGATCTGGAACAGGCGCATCTGACGCTGGCGTTCGAATCGCCCGCCTACCGCGACCCAGACTTCTACGCGGCGCAGATCCATGCGAACGCTTTGGGCGGCGGCATGTCGTCTCGCTTGTTTCAAGAACTGCGGGAAGTGCGGGGGCTTTGCTATTCCGTTTTCGCGCAGGCCAGCAGCTACGACGACACCGGCATGATGACGATCTACGCAGGCACCAGCGCAGAAGACCTTGGTGATCTAAGCGCCGTCATCGCGACAGAGATGAAGCGCGCGGCGGATGATATTTCGCAGGCAGAGATCGACCGCGCGCGTGCGCAGCTGAAAGCTGGTCTGCTGATGGGGCTGGAGAGCGCGTCGGCGCGTGCCGAACGCCTGGCACGGCTGATCGCAATCTGGGGGCGTATCCCGGAACTGGACGAAACCATCGCCCGCATCGACGCGGTGACCCGCGACCAGGTACGAGGCTTTGGCCAGCGGCTTGTCACCGGTGGCGGGCCCGCCATGGCATTGTATGGCCCTGTAGGCGGCGCACCTACCTTGGCAGACCTGACCGGTAGGCTCGCCGCCTGATGGCCATGCTACGGCGTCGGTTGAAGCTGGAAACAGACCGGCTGACCCTGCGCCCGCCGGATCATGGCGACTTTCGCGCTTGGACGGATCTGCGTCGCGACAGCACGGCCTTCCTGCAACCGTGGGAGCCGACATGGGCCACCGATCACCTGTCCCGCAAGAGCTTCACCAATCGCGTCTATTGGGCGCAGCGGTCGGTGAAGGCAGAGACCGCTCTGCCGCTGTTCCTGTTTCGCCGTGACCAGAATGAGCTGGTGGGCGCGATCACGCTGGACAATATCCGCCGTGGTCCTGCGCAGTCGGGCACGTTGGGCTATTGGATCGGCGAACGGCACGCGCGGCGGGGGTACATGAAAGAAGCGATAGAGGGGCTGGTGCACCACGCCTTCCATCGCATGGACCTGTCCCGGATCGAAGCCGCCTGCCTGCCAGAGAACACGGCTTCGCGCGGGGTGCTGGAACGGTCGGGCTTCAAGTATGAAGGCGTCGCGCAAAGCTATCTGCAGATCGCCGGTCGGTGGCGCAATCATGTGCTCTATGCCAACTTGCGCAGCGACCGACGCGGCAAGACAGACGTCGGCTGACCCTGCGACAAAGGCGGGCTAGGCGTGCGGCGCGCATCGGTCTAGCGTGAAGGGCAGGAGGTGCCGTTCATGTTCCGCTTTACCATTGCCCTTGCGCTTCTTGCGCTGCCAGCCGCCGCCCAGACCCGCCAGAGCCACTGCATCGCCATCGCGAATGACGCAGGCGCGGCCTATGTGCAGAAGGCCACTTGGGGCACGCCGCTGGAAGACTACACGGTCCGAATCAATTACCTTGATCACTCGATGTTTCTGATCGAAGCCCCCGACGGCACCACCGCTGTCACTGATTACAACGGCTTCCTCGGCTCCGTCGATTTCGTGCCCGATGTGGCGACGATGAACCACGCGCATTCCTCGCACTGGACGATGCGCCCCGACACCCGCATCCCGCATATCCTTGAAGGGTGGGGCGATGGCGTCTCGCCCTCTGAGCACGCGGTCGAGGTCGGCGAAGTCTTCGTGCGCAACGTGCCTACCGACATTCGTGGCCGCTTCGGAGAAGCGCGAGAGGCCTATGGCAACTCGATCTTCGTGTTCGAGGTGGCGGGCCTGTGCATCGGCCACTTGGGCCACCTGCACCACGAACCGGACGAGGCGCAATATGCTGCTCTTGGCCGGTTGGATGTGGTGATGGCTGCCGTCGATGGGGGCATGACCGTCGATCTGGACACGATGACCAGCATCCTGACACGTCTGAAAAGCTCTGTCGTGATCCCGATGCATTGGTTCGGCGCGGCGACGCTGGGGCGGTTCCTTGACGGTATTTCCAGCGATTTCGCCGTTGATCTACGCTCTGAAAGCCATCTGGAAATCAGTCTGCGCGATCTGCCCGAACGCCCCACCGTCGTTGTTCTGCGCCCTGCTTTCCTGCGTTAGCGCAGGAAATTCGGGCGCAGGCGAATCCGTTGGCGTGCCTCGACCGGTAGGTGTCGGTTCAGCCGCTTTGATGCCCAGCCGAACAGGCCGACGATGCACAGGGTCAACAGGATGAAGTAACCCGCTAGGATCGGGTAGGGGACGAAAGGATTGAACGTCTTGTCGGCGAAATAGCTGGCGTAATACAGCGCGTCGCCCCGCTGCTGCCACGCGGGAAAGCCGGAAAAGAACACCAGCGTCGTGGCGTGGAACAGGAAGATCGCCTCGTTCGTGTAGGCGGGCCAGGCAAGGCGCAGCAGGGTGGGGAAGGTGATGCGGCGAAACTTGGTCCAGCCGATCAGCCCGTAGGCCTCTGCCGCCTCCATGTCGCCGCGCGGGATCGTTTTCAGCGCGCCGTGGAAGATCTCGCCCGCGTAGGCGGCGGTGTTGAGGAACAGCACGATGGTCGCGCCTAGCCAAGCGGACGTGAATGGATCGAAGACCGGCGACACGCTCTTCAGCGACAGGAAGCAGAAGTAGGCGAAGAAGAACTGGATGAAGAGCGGCGAGCCACGGAACACCAGAATGAACCACTGCGCGGGCTTGCGTGCGAGCGCGTTCCTCGACGCCTTGCCCATCGCCAGCGCGACGGCCAGCCCGAAGCCCACGGACAGCGCGATCAGTCCGAAATAGACGTTCCAGATCAGGCCCGAGCCGATCAGCGTGACCTGCTGGCACAGCGTGAAATCCTCACGCGGGAGCAGGCGTTCGCCCCAGCCAATAGAGCGAAAGGCGTAGTCCTGCACGGTCTGCCAACAGCTCATCGCGCGACCGCCTGACCGAAGCGCAGGCGTTCCATCAGCCCGTCCAGTACGATCTCTGAAACACGGGTCAGGATGAGATAGAACACCAGCAGACCGGCGAAATACCACATGCGCCAGTCGCCGTGGGGATAGTCGGTGAAGTTGGGCGTCTTGGTGCCGCCAAGTTCGCGCGCCCAGTAGACGATATCCTCGACGCCCAGCAGGAACAGCAGCGGCGTCGCCTTGATCAGGATCATCCACAGGTTCGACAGGCCGGGCAGGGCGTAGACCCACATCTGCGGCACCATGATCCGGCGGAACGCCTGCGCGCGGGTCATGCCGTAGGCGCTGGCCGTTTCCATCTGCGCGCGCGGCACGGCCAGCATCGCGCCGAACAGGACGTTGGCGGCGAAGGCGCCGAAGACGATGGCGAAGGTGAAGACGGCGGTCGCGAAGCCGTAGATCTCATGTACCCATTGCGGCGCGTTGCCTGATGGCGTCTTGGCGGCTTGGCAGACGATGAAGTCCGACCCCTGCCGCACCGGCTGATCCCACCCGGGGCATTGGATCAGATGGCGCGCGTATTCGATGCCCTGATCCAGTGCGATCACGAAGAACAGGAAGAAGGCGATATCCGGCACGCCGCGCACAATGGAAATGTAGGTCTTGCCCAATAGCCGCAGAGGCAGCGTCTGGCTGCGCGCGGCCATCGCCCCGCCGAACCCGAACAGCAGCGCGGTGGGCGCTGTGACCAACAACAGGATCATCACGACCCCAAAGCTTTGGTAGAACGCGATGTGCTTGCCCGTCGTGAGGTAGCACGACAGCCACGCCAGACCGTCCAGCGTCGAGGGATCGGTGCAAAAGCCGAACAGGGCGCGGTCTCCTTATCGGGTGGATGGGCAAAATCGGCCCTGTGCCATCGAAAGCGGTGCGGGATGCCGTAGCACCCCGCGCCGGTCTGTTAGCTTAGAACTGCTGGCTATCCGGTAGCCACTTGACGATCAGCTCGTTCAGCGAACCGTCGTCCTTCATGGACTGGATCGCCGCGTTGAAGGTCTCGCGCAGCTCCGTGTCGCTTTCGCGAAAGCCCATGCCGATGCCACCACCCAGCGGGATGTCTTCGCCCACGAACACCACATCGCCTTCATTCTCGACGAAGGGCGTCAGGAAGTCCTTGTCGGCCATACCCGCATCGGCCTCGCCCGAACGTACTGCCGAGACGACCTCTTCGGGGTCCGCGAACTCCAGCAAGGTGGCCTCGGTAGAGGTCACGTGATCGGCTTGGATCGTGCCGGTCTGCGCGGCGACGACACCGCCTTGCGTGTCCGCATCCTCGCTCATGGCGATGTAGGCAGAGGGCGAGGGGGGCGTGTAGTTCTGGCTGAAGTCGATGACCTCGTCACGCTCTGGCGTGATCGACATACCTGCGATGATGGCGTCGTAATTGCCGGAGGTCAGGTTCGGGATGATCGAATCCCAGGCGTTCGTGACCCACTCGCAGGTCAGCTCGGCGCGGGCGCACAGCTCGTCGCCCAGCTCACGCTCGAAGCCCGCGACTTCGCCCTCGTCGTTCAGGAAGTTGTACGGAGGGTAGGCGCCTTCGGTACCAAGGCGCACGGTGTCACCGTGACCGGCGGCGAATGCGGTGCCCAGAGAAAAGGCAAGGGCAGCGGTACCCAGCAGAATGGTCTTCATGGAAGTCTCCCGATTTTATTGGCGCGGCAGGGCCGCACATAACTGCGCAAGGGTTAGGAAAAACGGGCGGGGACGCAAGCGAAACAGCCGATTTCCTTACGGCAAGGCGCGAATGGGATGGTTTTTCGGGCAGTTCAGGCGTCGACGGTGGAAGAAAGGAAGCCGCGCAATCGCTGGCTTTCGGGCGCGCCGAACAACCGCTCCGGCGTGCCTTCCTCTTCGATCAGGCCTTGGTGCAGAAAGATGACTTGATCCGAGCAATCGCGTGCCATGCCCATATCGTGCGTGACAAGGATCATCGTCCGCCCTTCCTCTGCCAATGCCTTGATGACGCGCACGACTTCCTGCTCAAGCTCCGGGTCCAGCGCCGATGTCGGCTCGTCAAACAGCAGCGCGCGCGGCTCCATCGCCAAGGCGCGTGCGATGGCGGCGCGCTGTTGCTGGCCGCCGGACAGTTCGGCGGGATAGCGGTCGGCCTTGTCGCCGATGCCCACCTTATCCAGATAGGCGCGCGCCGTCGTCTCGACCTCTGCGCGGTCGCGTTTCAGAACATGCACGGGGGCTTCCATGACATTCTGCAGGATCGTCATATGCGCCCACAGATTGAACTGCTGGAAGACCATCGACAGGTTGGTGCGAATGCGCGTGACCTGCTTAGGATCGGCGGGGCGGCGGTCGTGGCCTGTGCCGGTCCAGGCGACCGGCTCGCCCTCGAACGCGATTTCGCCCGACTGGCTGTCTTCCAGCAGGTTGCAGCAGCGCAGCAGGGTGGATTTGCCCGACCCCGACGACCCGATCAGCGACACGACGTGTCCCTTCGGCGCGGTCAGGTCGACGCCTTTGAGCACCTCTAGCGCGCCGTAGCTTTTGTGCAGATCGCGGATCGAAAGAACGGCTGTCACGGGATAGGGGCCTTTGGCTTGGAAACAGGTCGCGCGATTAGGCGGGAAGGCGCGGCGAATTGCAACGCAAGCCATAGACGGCAGCGCCAAGATCGACGACCCCGTGCAGACCCAACGTGTCGCGCTCGGCTTGTGTCAGACTCACTTGGCGTCGTGAAGCGTGTCGCGCAATTCGGTTGCGCCCATGCCCTCCCGCAATCGCGCTTCGGCCTCGCGCCGTGTCGGGTCTGGAGACCAAGGCAGCGATGCGATCACGCGTTGCGCCGCGTCTCGACCCGCTTGCGCGCCATGTTCGAGTCGCGGTCATTGACGCCCAGCATCGGGGGGACCATGCGCATCATGGCGTTCTCGTCCTCATCGCGAACGCCATCGGCCAGAACCACATCCCACATCGCCTCGACCACGCCGATCCGATCATCGTAATCGACGCCGTCCTTGATAGCCTTGGTGAACCGCACGGTGTCGGGGGCGTCGGCCTCGACGGTCTCTGCCTCGGACCGCAGGGACGCGGCGTCGGCGGCGTTCAAGCCGTAACGCGACATCATCGCCCGGTCGATTCGCTCACGCTCGACGGCCTCGTAATTGTCGTCGGCGCGGGCAAGGCGTACCAACAGTGCGGCCAGCGCCAGCCTGGCGTCTGGTTCGGGCATCGGCTCGGATGTCGGGGCCGCGAGGCGGCGCAAAAGGTCAGCAATCATGGGCTCGATATAGCCAACTGTTGCATAGCTGCAAAGGGGCGCGCGGAAATGTGTCCAATTCAAGGCAACGGCGTCTTGGCCCTGTAAAGTCTGCGCAAAAGGCCTATATGTCGCTCAACTCAAGTCTTAAGGTTTCTTTCCATGGCCAATCGCCTGTTTCTTGCTTCCGCAGCCTGCGCCGCCGCTTTTGCCGGTGCCGCACAGGCAGGCGATATGACCGTTGCACCGTCCGAGCCGATGGTGATGGCGCCCGCGCCCATGCCAGTCGCGCCGACGCCGAACTTGGTGTTCACGTTGGCGGGCGGCGTGACCTCGACGCCCGAGTATTTCGGGTCCGACAGCTATACCGTCGGTCCCAGCCTTGGCTTCGCACTGAACTACGTGAACCTCGGCGCGCTGCAGTTCGGTTCGCCCGACCCCTACTACCAGCCCGAAGGCTTCGGTTTGCGCGGATCGTTCCGCTACATTGATGAGCGTGATGCCTCTGACAATCCCGAGCTTGCGGGCACCATCGACGTTGATGCGACCTACGAGTTGGGTCTTGGCCTTGGCTATCAGTCGCGTAACTTCGACGCCTTCGCCGACGTGCGCTACGGCTTCGGCGGCCACGAGGAATTCGTGGGCGAGATCGGTGCGGACGTCAAAGCCCGTCCGATAGACCGCCTGACCCTGTCCGCCGGTCCGCGCGTCCTCTTCGGCACCGATGACTACGCGGCGACTTATTTCAGCACTCCGGCCACCTTCGCTGGCGGCGCCTACGATGCCGATGGCGGCGTCATCAGCGCAGGCATCGAGTTGGGTGCGAACTACCGCCTGTCCGAGAATTGGGGCATTGAAGGCACCGTGTCCTACGACCGCTTCGTCGGCGATGCTGCCGACAGCCCGATCGTCGAGCAAGGCGACCGCGACCAGTACGGCATCACCGTCGGTCTGATCCGTCGGATCACGCTGGACTTCTGATTTCCCGTTCCGGGACTTGAAAAGGCCGCCCCAACCGGGCGGCCTTTTGCGTTGTCAGACCATCTCTGCTTGTTTTGCTGGCCCCGGATACAGGCAGGCCACGCGATGCGCGCCGTCACCGGTTTCGGGTACCACGTCGGCGCAATCGGCCTGTGCGCGCGGGCAGCGTGTGCGAAAGACGCAGCCCGATGGCGGATTCATGGGCGACGGCAGATCGCCGTCCAGAGCAATGATCTTCTTGGCACGCTCGGCCACCGGGTCCGGGATCGGCACAGCAGACATCAGGGCCTGCGTATAGGGATGTTGTGGATCGGCATAGAGATCGCGCTTTGTCGCTTTCTCCATCACGCGGCCCAGATACAGCACCATCACCTGATCAGAGATGTGCTTCACCACGCTCAGGTCGTGGGCGATGAAAATCATCGCCAGCCCCAGATCGCGCTGCAACTCTCTCAGCAAATCGATCACTTGCGCCTGGATAGAGACATCCAGCGCCGAGACCGGCTCGTCGCAGATCAGCAGCTTCGGCTCCATCACCAGTGCGCGCGCGATGCCGATGCGCTGGCATTGGCCGCCCGAAAACTCATGCGGGTAGCGGTTGATCATCTGCGGCAACAGGCCGACGCGCTCCATCATCGCAGCGACGCGTTTGCGCCGTTCCTGGGCGTCCAAGTCGGCGCGGTGGGTGCGCAGGGGCTCGGCGATAATCTGCCCCAGGGTCATGCGGGGGTTCAACGACGCCAGCGGGTCCTGAAAGACCATCTGGATCTCGGATCGGAAGGGCAGCATGGCGCGGCGTGACAGCGACAGAAGATCGGTTTCCCCGCGCCACATCACGGTGCCGGTCGCGGGCACCATCTGGATCAACCCGCGGGCAAGTGTGGATTTGCCACAACCCGATTCGCCCACGACGCCCAACGTTTCGCCAGCCTCCAGATCGAAGTCTACGCCGTTCACCGCTCGTAATTCACGCGGCTTGGTCCACGGCATGTCGCCCGCGCGGGTGATGGGGAAGGTCACGCGCAGATCGCGGACGGACAGAAGCGGGCTCATGGCGCGACCTCTTCTATGGGACGGCGGCAGGCGCGTGCGCGGGCCTCGGCGAAAGGCTCCAGTGGGGGCATCGCCAGGCAGTCGTCGCCCGCGAAGGCGCAGCGCGGGTGGAATGGGCAACCGGTGGGCGGATCGGCCATGTTGGGCGGATTGCCGGGGATCGCGGTCATGCTCGCGTCCTCGTCATCCACACGCGGCACCGCGCCGAGCAGACCGCGCGTGTAGGGGTGGGTGGGCTTGGCGAACAGAGGATCGACTGGCCCTTCTTCCATCACGCGGCCACCGTACATCACCGTCACCCGCTCACAAAAGCCTGCGACAACGCCAAGGTCATGGGTGATCAGGATCGTCGCCATGCCAAACTCTTGTTGCAGATCGGCCAGCAGGTCCATGATCTGCGCTTGGACCGTCACATCGAGCGCGGTCGTCGGCTCATCCGCGATCAACAGGTCGGGCTGGCACAGCAGCGACATGGCGATCATCACGCGCTGGCGCATCCCGCCAGAGAATTCGTGCGGATACAGACGGATACGCTCTTTGGCCGAGGGGATGCGCACGGCGTCCAGCATCCGCGTCGACTCCGCCACCGCGTCGCGCTTGGACATGCCTTGATGCAGCGTCAGCACCTCTGCCATCTGGTCCGAGATGCGCATGTAGGGGTTCAGCGAGGTCATCGGATCCTGAAAGATCATCGCGATCCGCCGCGCGCGCAGGGCGTTCAGTTGTTTCTTCGTCGCGCCCAGCAGTTCGGTCCCGTCAAAGCGCACCGATCCGTCAGTCCGCCCATTACCGGCCAGAAGCCCCATGATCGCGAAGGCGGTCTGAGACTTGCCCGATCCGGACTCGCCGACGATCCCCAGCGTCTCTCCGCGATCCACGCTGAACGTCAGGTCGTTCATAGCATGAACAGGGCCGTCGTCGGTATCGAAGGTCACCGACAGGTCATTGATCTCCAGCAGGGCCATCAGCGGTCTTTCGGGTCGAGTGCGTCACGCAGGCCGTCGCCCACAAAGAAGAAGCCGAACAGCGTCAGCACGAAGAACAGCAGCGGGAAGCCCAACTGCCACGTGGTGCCGTAGGCGATGGTGCCAGCGCCTTCAGAGATCAGCGCACCCAGCGAGGTCAGCGGTTCCTGCACGCCAAGGCCGAGGAACGAAATGAACGACTCTGTCAGGATCATCAGCGGCACCAGCAGGGTGGTGTAGACCGCGATGACACCCAGCAGGTTCGGCACGATGTGGCGCGCGATGATGACGGGAGCCGAGACGCCGGTGGCCTGCGCGGCCTCAATGAACTCTCGGCCCTTCAGCGAAAGCGTTTGACCGCGCACGATGCGGGCCATTTCCATCCATGAGATCAGGCCGATCCCGACGAAAAGGATCGTGATCGAGCGTCCGTACATGACCAACAGCAGAATCAGCACGAACATATAAGGCACCGCCATGAAGATATCGACGAGACGCATCATGATGCTGTCGGTGCGCCCGCCGATGTAGCCCGCAGTTGCGCCGTAAAGCGTGCCGACGATCACCGCGATCAGCGCGCCAACGACGCCGACCGCCAAGCTGATTTGGGTGCCCTGCACGGTGCGGGCGAACAGGTCGCGGCCCAGATCGTCAGTCCCAAAGTAATGGCCGGACTCGATCGACGGGCCGCCCAGTTCGGCGATTTGGCCCATCACCATGTAGTCGAGCTCTTCGTTTGAATACTGCGCGATAGCCCCGCCGAAGATCGCGAAGACGGCGACGAACAGCAGGATCACCAGCCCGAACATCGCCGCTTTGTTCCGCACGAAGCGGCGGCGGGCGTCGGCCCAAGGTGACCGTCCTTGGGTGGGGGCGACTTGCGTGGCGGTGCGCTGTTCCGAGGTTGCGGTCATGTCAGTACCGGATCTTCGGGTCGATCCATCCGTACAGGATGTCAACGACCAGGTTGAACAGGATCGTCAGCGCGCCCATCAGGATCGTCACGCCCATCATCACGGCGTAGTCTCGGTTCAGGGCGCTATCCACGAATGCCTTCCCGATCCCGCCGGTCGAGAAATAGATGTCGATCACGACCGACCCGGTGATCATGCCGACGAAGGCGGGGCCAAGGTAGCTGATCACCGGCAGCATCGCGGGCTTCAGCGCGTGCCGCAGGATCACGCGGCGTTCCGGCAGACCCTTGGCGCGGGCTGTGCGGATGTGGTTCTGGGTCAGGACTTCCAGCATCGAAGACCGGGTGATCCGCGCGATGGAGGCCATGAAGGATGTGCTGAGCGCGATTACGGGCATGATCAGGTATTCCGGTCCCTGCCATCCGCCGCCCGGCAGCCAGCCCAGCCACAGAGTGAAGATTAGCACAAGGATCGGTGCCATGACGAAGTTCGGCAGCACCTGCGCGCCGATGGACACGCCTACGGCTGCGTAGTCGAGCGCAGAGTTGTGGCGCACGGCGGCGGCCACACCAAGCGAGACGCCGACCACTACGGCCACAAGGAACGACAGCAGCCCATAGGTCAGCGTGATTGGAAAGCCCTGCGCGATGATCTCGTTCACCGTGCGGTCCTTGTAGACAAAGCTTGGGCCGAAATCGAAACCGCTGACGATGTTCCAGACGTAGACGACGATCTGCCGCCACAGCGGCTGGTCGAGGCCATACTTGGCGTTAAGGTTCGCCAGCACCGCAGGCGGCACTTCGCGTTCAGACGTGAACGGACCGCCGGGGGCCATGTACATCAAGACGTAGGACACGACGATCAGCACCAGCAGTGTGGGGATCGCGATGGCCAGACGTTTGAGCGTGTAGGAAATCATACGAAACAGGCCTTTAAGGGGCGGCACTTCGTGGAAAGACCGGCCCCCGTTCAGGGGCCGGTGCCGTCCGTCTTACTCCGCGACGCGGTAGAGGTTCCGGCCATACCACGTGTTGTTCACGTTGTTCTCCGGCAGTCCTTCGATGTCAGCCGCGATCATGTCCACGTTGGCGTAGTGGTAGATCGGGATGATCGGCATTTCTTCGGCCAGGATTTCCTCGGCCTGCTGGTACAGCGGTTGCGGGTCTTCGGCGGTCTTCGAGTCGCGCATGACCTGATCGTATTCGTCGTTGAAGAACTCGCCGTTGTTGTGGCCCGAATAGCTGGTGAACAGATCGAGATAGGTCGAGGCTTCGTTGTAGTCGCCGCACCACGCATAGCGCGCCATGTCGAAGTCCTGCGCCTGCATCCGGTCGGTGTGGACCTTCCACTCGTAGTTATCGAGGGTGATGTTCACACCCAGCGGCTTGAGCATCTGCGAGGCGGCGATGGCGATCTTCTTGTGATCTTCCGACGTGTTGTACTGTAGCGTTAGATCGAGCGGATTGTCCGGGCCGTAGCCGGCCTCTGCCAGCAACTCGCGCGCGGCTTCCATGCGCGCGGCCTGATCCATCTGATCGGCCCACTCCAGTTCGGGGCGCTCGAAGTCGGCGATGGCCCAGTGGGTCCAGTTGTAGCTGGGTCGCTGGCCGCCCTGCAGGATACGTTCGACGATGATGTCACGGTCGATCCCGTAGGCCAACGCCTTGCGGACGTTCGGATCCTTCAGCGCCTCGGGTCCCTTTTCGCCCACGTTCAGCATATAGATGTAGGAACAGTTATAGGGGGTCGAGACGGCCTGATCGGGGTACTGCTCGGCCAGTCGAGGATACTGACCGGCGGGGATGTCCACGCGGTCCAGCTCACCAGCGAGGTAACGGGTCAGGCCCTGGTTGATGTCGTTGATGGTCAACGCGGTCAGCGTCTCCATCACGGTGTTGTCGGCGTCCCAATAAGTGTCGTTCTTCTCCATCACGACCCGCTCGCCCAGCGTGTGCTCGGTCAGCGTGTAGGCGCCATTGCCAACCAGCGTGCCGGCATCCGTCCAGTCGTCGCCGTTTTCTTCGACGACCGATTCCAGCACCGGGAAGGTGGAGGCGTGGACGAGCATCTGCGGGAAGTAGGGCAGAGGCGTGGTGATCGTGACCTCGAAGGTCGTGTCGTCCACCGCGCGCACGCCCAGTTCCTCGGGGGGCATGTCGCCCGCGATGACCGCGGCGGCGTTCTCGACCTGCATCAGCTCCATGTACCACGCGTATTCCGACGCGGTCGCCGGGTTGGCGAGGCGGCGCCAGGAATAGACGAAATCGTTCGCGGTAACCGGCTCTCCGTTCGACCATTGCGCATCGTCGCGCAGGTTGAACGTGTAGGTCATACCATCATCGCTGACGGTGTGATCCAGCGCGACGCCCGGCACCAGCTCGCCATTGCCGTCTTCGTTATAAAGGCCTTCGAACAGGTTGCGCAGCACGTCCGAGCCTTCGACGTCGGTGTTGATCTGCGGGTCCATCGACTTGATCGCGTCGAGCAGCCAGAACGTGTAGGTCTGATCGTCGGCCAGTGAGGTGCCTTCGGGCACATCAGCCGCATGGGCGGCAAAGCCGACCGTCAGGGCAAGGGCCGAAGCCGTAAGGTATTTGGACAGTTTCATTACAAATCTCCCAACTGGTAATGGCGCGACATCGCGCACGTCATGCGGGAATTGACTATGACCGGTCCCGCACATGCAAGGCGTTCGGTGCGGTGACGTCGGGTCTAGGCGAAAGGCTGCGACGCAAGACAAAAGCGAAACACGCGGATGCTTCGCTCTCGTCGGTTTGCTTAAAGAGGCGGCAGACTGCCATCTTCGCTAACGCCAGCAAGGCTGGCAATCGGCGCGCCGTCGTCACCTTGGGTGACGAACAGGATGGCTTGATCGCCTTCTTGCAACATCCGGTCAGGGGCGGGGCCAAATTCGGTAATCGGCGTGTCGGCGCCCACCAGAACAGGCTCTTCCACGCCGTTGTACTCGACCAGCAGCACGCGACCGTCATCGGCGCGGATGACCTCACCGACTGTGGCGTTTGTCATCAGGCTTTGTTCGGTCAGGTCCCACGCGCGCTCACCTTCGCCGGTACCGCGCATCTCTTCGGGGAAGACATTGATCGAAACGGCGACTTTCATTCCGTTCTCTTCGATGGACGGGATCGACAGAAAGTCGCCCGGTCCCACCTGCACGATGTCGGCCTGCTCGTAGACCAAGACCATGAAGTCGTCTGTCAAGCCAACATCATAGGTGTCGCCCGCGGTCGTCTCGAACGAAACGCTGTCATCCGAGACCGACTGAACGGTTCCGCGTAAATGGACGGTTTCCTGAGCAATTGCGGGGGCCGCGGCCATTACGGCGATCAGCGCGGCGGGGGCGATCCATGGGGTCATGTCGTATCCTTGTGTCACTATAGTGGACACAACGCCTTTGCAGAGCGTTCGGGTCCGATCCTATCCGTCGAGATCCACAAAGATATTCTCTTCCTCTTCGAAGGCGATGAAGTCTTCTTCGGTCGTGCCCTGATTGATGTCTTTCACCTGCACCCGCCCGTCGGCATTGCCGATCACGGTTATGTCGCAGATATCGATGAACAGCCCGTTTTCCACGACCCCCGGGATCTGGTTCAGGATCAACGCCATCTGGCGCGCATTCCCGATCCGACCCAGATGCAGGTCTACGATGTGATTGCCCTCATCCGTGACGAAGGGCGCTGGGCCATCCATGCGCAAAGTCACCTTCTCGCCCACCACGTCGAGCGCGGTGATCGTTTCTTCCAACAGTGCTTTGGTGGTTTGCCAACCGAAGGGAATGATCTCGACCGGCAGCGGGAACGCCCCAAGCGTGTCGACCTGCTTGGTGCGATCTGCGATGACGATCATTCGGTCGCTGGCCGTCGCGACGATCTTTTCCTGCAGCAGCGCTCCGCCGCCGCCTTTGATCAGGTTCAGCTCTGGGTCGAACTCGTCCGCGCCGTCGATGGTGATGTCTAGCCATTTGGCCTCGTCCAGCGTCGCGATCTCTATTCCGACCTCCCGCGCCAGATCGGCTGTGCGGGTCGAGGTCGGCACGCCAGTGATGCGCAATCCATCCTGTTCGACCATGTCGCCCAGGCACCGCACCAGCCAGGCGGCCGTCGACCCCGTGCCCAGACCGACGCGCATCCCGCTTTCGACGAACTGGCACGCGCGCTTGGCGGCAACGAATTTCGCGGTGTCGATGGCGGACAGCGAGGCTGGCATAACGGTCTCCGATCAGAGTGGCTGTCACAGTATAGGACGCGGCCCCGTGTCGCGCTACCGAACAAGTGAAGGGGGATCGGCAACCACGTTGGCTGGACTGGCGTTGTCTGGTCGAATTGCAGTAGAAAATTTTCAGTGAACTAGATCAGTCCCTTCGGACGGCTGGTCCCGAACAAGGTCGGCGGCGGCACAGTTGTACGCCTGCGCGGCCTTGGCACAGCACTTCCGCCACACGCCATGCCGCAGGAGATTGTTCTGGACAAGGCGCGGACACTTCTTGCTCCCAAGTTCCCGCAGTTCGACCGGCTGGAACCGGCCTTCCGAAACGCATGGGTCGACACGCGCCACTCGGTTGTTCCGCTGGACTGGTTCGACATGTCGCATTCATGGTCGGATCGGAACACGGCGTATCTGGACGGCGCTGGTCTGGCCGCGAGCGACGTGGACGTGATCGTCACAGTATCGACTGGTATTGCGACGCCAACGCTGGAGGCCCGTGCGGCTTGTCGAATGTGCTTTCGCCAAGACGTGCGTCGGGTTCCGGTCTTTGGCCTCGGTAGCGCCGGTGGCGTCAGCGGGTTGTCCATCGCAAGATCGATGGCTGCGGCCGATCCCAAGGCGACCGTCCTGATGGTCGCGGTCGAGGCGTGCTCGCTGTCATTCCAGATGGAGCATCTGCGCAAGGCAGATATCATCGCCACCGTCCTGTTCGGCGATGGCGCTGCGGCTGCCGTACTAAGTGGTGGCAGGGGCGACGGCCCGATCCTTGACGCCGGGCTGGAATATATGTGGCCCGAAACCTTGGATATCATGGGCTGGGACGTGGGTGAGAACGGCCTTGGCGTCATCTTCGACAGATCCATCCCGGAATTTACGAAGACGTCTTTCCGAACGGCGGCGGATGACGCCCTGCACCGCGCTGGGCTGCGGATCGACCAGATCGACCGGTTCGTCTGCCATCCCGGAGGCGCAAAGGTCCTCACCGCATTGGAAGCCGCGATGGACCTTGCCCCTGAAACCTTGGACCACGAACGTGCCGTCTTGCGACGCGCTGGCAACATGTCGGCGCCCACAGCGCTTTTCGTTCTAAGCGGCGCTTTGCGAGCGGGCACCACCGGCCAATTGATGCTTTGCGCCCTTGGCCCCGGCTTCACCGCCTCTTTTCTGCCGATCCGCGCATGACCGTCGCGACCGCGCTGTTTTTCGCCTTCCTGATCGGTCAACGCCTTGTCGAGCTGCGGATCGCCAAACGCCACACCGCCGCCCTTCTGGCGCGCGGCGCCGTCGAACATGGCGCAGCGCATTATCCGCTCATCGTTGCGCTGCACATTGCTTGGATTGCGGCCATCGTCATTCTGGGCTGGTCGCATCCGGTGGTATGGGGATGGCTGGCCGTATTCGGCCTGCTGCAACTTTTTCGCGTGTGGATACTGGCCAGCCTAGGCACGCGTTGGACCACGCGCATTATCGTTTTGAATGAGCCGTTGGTCGCGCGTGGTCCGTACAAATTCCTGCCCCACCCGAATTACATGCTCGTCGTCGCAGAAATCTTCGTTGCCCCCATGGTGCTGGGTCTGTGGGGCGTAGCGCTGATCTTCACGGTGTTGAACGCTATCGTTCTGACGATCCGTATCAGGGCCGAAAACAAGGCGCTGCGTCCGCTGCGTTGACGCCGGATCGTCGCGATATGTCGCCTTCCGCTTATCGGCTTTGGGTGGCCGTGGTATCGGGCGGATATGTTTATTTCCGTCCTCGACCTGTTCAAAATCGGCCTCGGCCCGTCCTCGTCGCACACGATGGGGCCTATGGTAGCCGCGCGCCGCTTTCTGGACCAACTGCGCGCCTCCCCTTTCCAACCCGCTGCGCTGTCGGCCAGCCTGCATGGATCGCTGGCCTTCACCGGAAAAGGCCATGCCACGGACCGAGCGACCATCCTTGGCCTTGGTGGCGTGACGCTGGACACCTACGACGCCGACGTTGCCGAGCAGGTGTTGGCCCGCATCGCCGAGACGGGTCATGTCGAGCCCGACGGCCTCCCAAGCATGGCTTTCGACCCCGACGTCGATCTGATCTTCGACTATGACCGTGCCATCGACGGCCACGCCAACGCGATGGAATTGTTCGCCCGTGACGCCGAGGGCGACACGGTGCTGCGGCAGGTCTATTTCTCGGTTGGTGGCGGTTTCGTCCTGACCGAAGACGAGCTTGCGCAGGGTGGTGCCACCGATGATGGCGCTCCGGTTCCGTATCCGTTCAAGAGCGCGGATGAAATGATGCGCATGTGCCGCGAGACGGGCCAAAGCATCGCCGATTTGAAGCGTGCGAATGAGCTGAGCCGTATGTCGCGCGCCGAATTGCACGACGGGTTGGCGCGGATCTGGGACGAAATGGCGGCCTGCATGGATCGCGGCTTGGAGACCACCGGCGTTCTGCCGGGTGGTCTGAACGTGCGCCGCCGGGCCGCCGCGCTGGCCGAAGGCTTGCGCGACGAGCACACCAATCAACCCCAGCCGCATCAGGCGATGGACTGGCTGGCCGCCTACGCGATGGCCGTCAACGAAGAGAACGCCGCTGGCGGGCGGGTCGTGACCGCGCCAACGAACGGCGCGTCGGGCGTAGTGCCTGCCGTCATCCGCTACTGGCTGGACCACGTGCCCGGATCGACCCGCGCGAAAGTGACCGATTTCCTGCTGACCGCCGCTGCCATCGGCGGGCTGGTGAAGCACAATGCCTCGATCAGCGGGGCAGAGTGCGGGTGCCAGGCAGAGGTCGGCAGCGCCGCCGCCATGGCTGCGGCCGGTCTGTGTGCCGTGATGGGCGGAAGTCCTGAGCAGATAGAGAACGCTGCCGAGATCGCGCTGGAGCATCACCTTGGCATGACCTGCGATCCCGTCCGCGGTCTGGTTCAAGTGCCGTGCATCGAGCGCAACGGGCTGGGTGCGATGAAGGCCGTAGGTGCCGCCAGCCTGGCCTTGCGCGGCGATGGCACGCATTTCGTGCCGCTGGATGCGGCGATAGAAACGATGCGCCAGACGGGCCGCGACATGAGCGAGAAGTACAAGGAAACCGCGCTGGGCGGTCTTGCTGTGAATATCCCGAACTGCTGATGTAATGTGGCGCATGGCATCAACCGTGCCAGAGATTCCCTAATTTTCTGCAAACAGCCCCTCAAAAGCGGCGTCCCGCATGTCGCGCGGCAGCAAAACGATGATGCCTTCACACTCTAGAAAGACTTTGCCTGTAGCTTGGTTGGATGTGCCCAACCGCCCCATCGGTGACAATTCCAACCCGTCGATCGGCCAGCGCAATCCGCGCGACCGACCCGTTACGGGTGCAAGGGGAAACAGTGAAACGCGGCAATCAGAAGGCAAGTCCAGCACAAGGCGGGCAGGGGCCACGAACGCCACATCCTGCGGGCCGATCAGCAGGCATGGCGTTCCAGTTCGCGCTGTCACGGCCAGTGTGGCCAGCGAATGATCCAACCTTTTGCCCAAACAACCCAAAGCCACCACGCCGGGGGCGGCGATCCGCTGTAGGCATTTCTCGAAGTCCGTCGTGTCCTGTTCCGAAACGTGGTGGAGCCGATTCGCCTCGATCTGCTCAAGAACGGCCGGATCGACCGAATCCATATCCCCGATCACGACATCGGGCGAATATCCGTTGGCAACGATTGTTTCCGCGCCACCGTCCGCCGCGACCAGCAGCCTTGCCCGTGACATGGCCCAATCAAGGTCGTCCGATCCCACGAAACCCCCACCTACAAGGGCTACAGGCGTGTCGGATCGCACCAAAGGCTCTATGATCGTTTCCGTACCTGCCACAATTCAGCCCTCAAAAGACGCATCAAATAACCCAGTTCTGTTCATTTTTAAGAACCAATGGATGGTAAACAGGGCTTAGCTGGACGGAATGTAAAGGCGAGCGAACGATGACTGGATCGAGCAAAATTCTCACGGTGTCCTATGGCACGTTCTCTTGTACGCTGGAGGGGTTCGACAACCCCTTCGGAACGATGCAGGGCATTGCGGAGTACTTCCGTGACCTCGCTGCCGAGGATCGGTATTTCGGCGCAGAGCCGCCGCAGCCCGACGCGCAGATGCTGCACCAGATCGCAGAGCGCGAAGTGCGCCGCCGCGTCGAAGCGCGGGTCGAGGACAGCGGCGTCGTGCTGCGTCAGATGGACAACGAGGCGTCCGAGACCGCTGAAGAGGCACCCACGCCCGCACCGCTGACCTCTGAAGCCCCTGCCACGGGCGGCGAATCGGTTGCAGAAAAGCTGGCCCGCATTCGCGGTGTCGTCGCGAAGGCCCGCGCCGAGCGGGAACGCTCTTACGCCGAGGATGAGCCTGTCGTGGATGCCGACGACGAATCGCTTCTTTCGGCCTTCGCTTCTGCCGAGGATGCAGAGACTTCTGCCGAAGACGATAGCGACGCCTATACGGCCGAAGCGCAGGTCGACGACGAAAGCGAGCCGCTCATCACCGCCGCCGATGCTCTGGACGAAGATGAGGCCGACATTTCTGATCCGTCAGATCACGGAAAGGACGATTCCGCCGAACAAGAGCTTGCGACCACGCGGGAAGAGGATGATGTCACCGTTCAGGAAGAAGCTCCGAACGAGATGCTAGCACGCCTGCTTGATGGTGATGACACGCCCGACGCCATTGCAGCGGACGTTCCCGAAAACGACGCGGGCCAAGACCAGTCGGATGATGCGTTCGATACAACTGGCAAGAGCGATGACATCGCGACCCCTGCCGCCGCCTTGGTTGTTGGTGCGGTTGCAGCACCTGTCGCCGCCGGTCTGACCATCGACGCCGCGGAGCGTTCCGAGAACACGCCCGAAATCGCAACGATCGACTTGGAAGAGACCGATCTTCGGCTGGCCGATGACGCCGATCAGGATGCTGACGCAGGCGCCGAAGGCGCGGATGCGTATCACGCCGAAACCGCAGATGAACCCATTGAGGGCGCGAACGAAGAAGATCAGGTCACCGACACCTCGGACGAGCCAACCGACGCTGATGACGCCGTGATCCTTGCGGCACTGGCGGAAGCCGAAGCGCCGGTGTCCGATCCTTCCGAAGCCGAAGCCGAAGCCGAAGCCGAAGCCGAAGCCGAAGCCGAAGCCGAAGCCGAAGCCGAAGCTGCAGACGCAGAAATTGTAGCTGCGGAAGTCGAGATTAAGGCGGAAACGTCTGAAGCCGATGACGACCACATCGAACTGGAAATGGAAGACGAAGACGGCAATCCCACCCTGGTTCGCCTGACCCGTACCGAATTCGAGCAAATGCTTGCTTCGGGCGAGATCGAAGAGATCGACGAAGAGACCGATAGCGCTGCGGAAGAAGAGACGGTCGCCGCTGAAGCCAGGGACACCGAAGATTCAATCCGAGATATCTTGGCCGAGACCGGTCTGTCGGCCGACGACCGCGATGCTCTTGCAGCCGATCTGGCCGCTTTGGAAGACGATGGTGCAGAGGAACAGGCGCAAGCCGACGCCGACGACACGCCCGAAGCCGCTGCGGAAAAGCCGGAGGCGACGAAAGAAGCGGAGGTTTGCGATGACGATGCCACCGAATCGGCCGACACCGCGCGTCCCGCAGCCGCCGGCGATAGCGATCTCGACCGCCTGATCGACGAGGCAAATACGCAACTCGATGAACCCGAAGGCAACCGTCGCCGCAGCGCGATCCAGCACCTCAAGCGTGCCGTCGCTGCCACCAAGGCCGACAGCGGTTTGCGCGATCGCTCGAACGAGATGGGCGCCTCTATCGCCAAGTTCCGCGACGATCTGCGCCAAGTGGTCCGCCCCCGTCGTCCCGAAGCGGGATCGCGCAACGGCCGCACCGGGCGTCCGACGGAAGCGTTGGGTTCGGGTCCACTGGTTCTGGTTTCGTCGCAGCGCGTCGACCAGACGGAAACCCCGGTCCGCCCGGTCAAGCCGACGCGCCCCGCCGCCGTCGCCTCTGTCGAAACGTCAAACGAACACGCGGCCAACGACGCCCAGAGCTTCTCTGAGTTTGCCGAACGCCGCGGCGCCCGTGAGCTGCCGGACCTTCTGGAAGCCGCAGCCGCCTACGCAATGATCGTCGAAGGACAGGAGGGCGTGTCGCGCCCGCAGCTTCTTCGCCGTGCGGCCAGCGTCGCGGGCGAGGGAAACATGACCCGCGAAGAAGGCTTGAAAAGCTTCGGTCAGCTTTTGCGCTCTGGTCGCCTGCGCAAACTGTCTGCCGGTCGCTTCGCCCTTGCAGAGGACGCACAAGACCGTGACAGCGCTGCAAGCTGATCGACCTTGATCAAGACGAAAGCGGCGCCCTTTCGGAGGCGCCGTTTTCATTTTAAGCGTCGGGATCGGCCTGACCGACGCCCCGGAACACCGACTTGAACGGCAAGGCCCAGGCAATGCCCAGTGCCATGTAGATCAGAAGTTCCACGATGATCGGCGGGCGTCCGAAGGCGGTCATCAGGCTGGATGCGACCACGATCCAGATCGGCAATCCCAGCAAAAGAATGACCAGCGACCAGCGCCGCTTGGCCTTGTGCGACAGTGCCATGATGCGCTCCTTGTGCCTTCTTTGTTTTTACAAATACTCATGGTGCGGCGCGCGCCAAGGGTACGCAGGGTCGCATCAGTCGCGGAACGGGTCCGTCACCAGGATCGTGTCGTCACGCTCGGGCGAGGTTGACAGCAGCGCGACCGGGCAACCGATTAACTCCTCAACCCGGCGCACGTATTTGATTGCGCCAGCCGGAAGTTCGGCCCAACTACGCGCGCCCTCGGTCGATTCGGACCAGCCGGGCATTTCCTCGTAGACGGGCACGCAGCGCGCTTGGGCCTCAGATGCCGTGGGCAGGTAGTCCAATCGCGTGCCGTCCAAGTCGTAGCCGACGCAGATCTTCAGCGTCTCGAACCCGTCCAACACATCCAGCTTGGTCAGCGCGATCCCGTGCATTCCACTAATGGCGGCGGTTTGCCGGACGAGACAGGCATCGAACCAGCCGCAGCGGCGCTTGCGCCCGGTGGTGGTGCCGAACTCGTGCCCGCGCGTGCCCAGACGCTCACCATCTTCGTCGTGCAACTCGGTGGGGAAGGGGCCTTCGCCGACGCGCGTGGTGTAGGCCTTCACGATGCCCAGAACGAAATGCACTGCGTCGGGGCCAAGGCCGGAACCGGTCGCGGCCTGCCCGGCGATCACGTTGGACGATGTGACGAACGGATATGTGCCGAAGTCGATGTCCAGCAGAGCGCCTTGAGCACCTTCGAACAGGATGCGCTTGCCCTGCCGCTTGGCGGCGTCGAGTTCCTTCCAGACGGGGCGCGCGTAGGGGAGGATTTGCGGCGCGATCGTGCGCAACTCGGCCAGTAGGGCTTCACGGTCGATCTCTTCCAGACCCAAACCGCGGCGCAATGCGTTGTGATGCACCAGCGCACGATCCACACGGCCAGCGAGCGTTTCCTCATCGGCCAAGTCAGCGACGCGGATTACGCGGCGGCCCACTTTATCTTCATAAGCAGGCCCGATGCCGCGACCCGTCGTGCCGATCTTGGCGACCGCCGCCTGATCTTCGCGCGCGCGGTCGAGCTCTCCGTGAAAAGGCAGGATGAGGGGTGCGTTTTCTGCGATCATCAGGGTGTCGGGCGTGATCGTCACGCCTTGTGCACGGATGCTCTCGATCTCTTTCACCAAGTGCCACGGGTCCAGCACGACGCCATTGCCGATGACGCTGATCTTGCCCTCGCGCACCACGCCGGATGGCAGAGCGTGCAGCTTGTAGACCGTCCCGTCGACGACCAGCGTATGCCCCGCATTGTGTCCGCCCTGGAAGCGGACGATGACATCGGCGCGCTCGCTTAGCCAGTCGACAAGCTTGCCCTTGCCTTCATCGCCCCACTGGGCACCGATCACCGCAACATTGGCCATTTGGGTCTCCCTTCGGGTCTGCCGTTGGCCTCTCTACCGGGCGTCGGGGCGAGGGGCCAGCCCCTCACGCCGGAGGCGTGAATTAATGCGGGTGAGGGGCGCTGCCCCTCACGCCGGGGGCGTGGATTATTACGGGTGAGGGGCGCTGCCCCTCACGCTCCCCGAGGTATTTTCAGAACGATGAAGGAAGACGAACGGGTTGGCCATGGGGCGTGGTGGCGTGTGCGTCGGCCCAGGCGTCCCGCAGGGCCGTCAGGGCTTCCGGCGCGTCTACCAGCGTTTCGATGGCGGCGATCCATGCGGTATAATAGTCGTTTGCGGTGACGATGCAGCGTTCCGCGATCTGGGTCGCCAGCGCCTCGGTCCAATCTGTCCAAGTGATGACTCCGCGATCCGCAAGATGGTGCGTCAGGGCAAAGGCCTGCGCGTGCCAAGGCGCCTTGAACGGGGGCTCGGTCATGCCGGGCTCAGGTAGCTTTGCCACAGGTCCAGCCGGACTTCGTCACCCGGTGTCGCATCGTCGAACAGATCGGTTGCGGCGAAGGTGACGGTGTATAGCGGTTCTGGCTGCTCACCCAGGCCATGGGCATTTGTGTCGGGCAGAACCTGGCAGCCGTGCTGCGCCGTGATCGTGCCGGTCTTTTCGGCGGCATAGGCGGGCAGTCGTGTGTGGCCGCCGGAGATGTGGACATTCTGGGGCATGCCGGTGCGGACGCGCTGTCCAACGGTATAGGCGGGCGAGGGGCCGGGGCGATCCACAGGCGATCCCTTCGCCAGTACCGGTGCCACGCGCTCTGGTGTCAGGCGACGGTCCGCAAGGGGAGAGGGCGCGCCGGTCTGCGCCGAGAGTTCCTCGCGGCTGACCACGTTCTGACGGACCAGCAGGTCTGCCAAGGCGTTGATCCATTTCTCGTAGTAACTGTGTTCGGCGTAGCGCGGCAGCACCTCGCGGGCGTGGCGAGAGCGGTCGATGGTCCACTGCCCAAGGCTGCCCGACGCCACGGTCAGCGCCATGGCGCGGGCGTGCCAGTCCTGCGCGAAGGTCGCATGGTCGTTGAGGTCTACAGGCCCGGCGAGGACGCCGCCCATATCGTGCGGGCCGGTCATCCTTTCACGATTCCCGTGCCCACCATGCTGTCGCGCGTGACCAGTGCGGCCAGTGCGTCGGCGTCCAGCGCCTCGGTCCCTTTGGGCCGCATGGGCATCACTAAATATCGCACCTCTGCCGTTGAATCCCACACGCGCACAGCTGTGCCGTCCGGCAGCGTCACGCCGAATTCCGCCAGCACGCTGCGCGGGTCGCGGACCGCGCGGGCGCGGTAGGCGTCGGATTTGTACCAGCCCGGCGGGATGCCCAGCAGCGACCACGGGTAGCAAGAGCACAGGGTGCAGACGATCAGATTGTGCACCTCCGGCGTGTTCTCGACCGCCACGATGTGTTCGCCTTGTCTTCCGGTGAACCCCATCTCGGCCACCGCCGCCGTTCCATCCGCCAGCAAACGTTCGCGGAACGCGGGGTCGGTCCATGCGCGCACTACGACGGCGGCACCATTCTTCGGGCCGACCTTGTGGGCGTAGGTGTCGATGATCGCGTCCAGCGCCGCCGGGTCGATCAGGCCTTTCTGCGTAAGGAGTGTCTCCAGCGCCTTCACACGCAGGGCAGGCTCTGGCGGCAGCAGGTTGTGGGGATGGTCGTCATGGGGCATGATCCGAAGGATGCGCCGACCGTGACAGCGGTGCAAGCGCCGGGTTGCGCCTTGGGACGCTTGCCCATAGATGGAAGCGGTCCGCGACAGAGAGCCTTCGTCCCATGGAAAACATCGTCCTGACCATCCACCTGATCCTTGCGCTCGCGCTGATCGGCGTGGTGCTTTTGCAGCGCTCCGAAGGGGGCGGTCTGGGTATGGGCGGTGGCGGCGGCGCGATGTCGGCGCGCGGGGCCGCGACGGCCATGAGCAAGATGACCTGGGGCCTTGCGGTGTGCTTCATAGGCACCTCGATCTGGCTGACCATCATCGCGGCGCAGAACTCTGCCGACAGCTCGGTTCTGGATCGCATCGGCAATGGCCAGTTGGAGCAGCCGGTGCTGGAAGGCGACCAGTCGCCCAGCGTACCGGAACTGGGTGAAGACCTGTTGCCGCCGTCAAGCGGTGATGCCCCGAGCCTACCGCCGCGAGCGGATTGATCGTTCGCGCCCAGTTGCGGGCGCGTCAAATCTACCCTACACCTCAAGTCCCGTGACGGGTGGTCCGGCGACTGCCCAAAACCCCTTGTTTCGCGGGAGATTCCATGGCGCGTTATGTCTTCATCACCGGTGGCGTCGTGTCGTCGCTTGGCAAGGGGCTGGCCTCTGCCGCTCTTGGCGCGCTGCTGCAGGCCCGTGGTTTTTCGGTCCGGTTGCGCAAGCTTGACCCCTACCTGAACGTCGACCCCGGCACGATGAGCCCCTTCGAGCATGGCGAGGTTTTCGTTACCGACGACGGGGCAGAGACCGACCTTGATCTGGGCCACTACGAGCGGTTCACCGGTGTCGCGGCGCGCAGCACGGATTCGGTCAGCTCTGGCCGTATATATTCCAGCGTTTTGGAAAAGGAGCGGCGCGGCGACTATCTGGGCAAGACGATTCAGGTCATTCCTCACGTCACCAACGAGATCAAAGATTTCCTGACCATCGGCGCCGATGAGGTCGACTTCATGCTGTGCGAGATCGGCGGCACGGTTGGTGACATCGAAGGCCTGCCGTTCTTCGAGGCGATCCGCCAGTTCGGGCAGGAACGCCCGCGCGGGCAATGTATCTTCATGCATCTGACCCTGCTGCCTTGGATCGCCGCCAGCGGTGAGTTGAAGACCAAGCCCACGCAGCACTCCGTTAAGGAGTTGCGCTCCATCGGCATCGCGCCCGACGTTTTGGTCTGCCGGTCAGAGCGGCACATCCCCGAGAAAGAGCGCGAAAAACTGGCGCTTTTCTGCAACGTCCGCCCCGACAGCGTGATTGCTGCCTACGACCTGAAGTCCATCTACGAGGCTCCGCTGGCCTACCACCGCGAGGGCATGGATCAGGCGGTGCTGGATGCGTTCGGCATCAGCCCAGCGCCGCAGCCCAATCTGGAGCGTTGGCACGACGTAGCCGACCGCGTGTTCAACCCCGAGGGCGAGGTGAACATCGGTATCGTCGGCAAATACACGCAGCTGGAAGATGCCTATAAATCCATCGCCGAAGCTCTGACCCACGGCGGCATGGCCAACCGTGTGCGGGTGAAAGTCTCTTGGGTCGATGCAGAGATTTTCGACAGCGAAGACCCCGCCCCGCATCTGGAGCCGTTCGACGCGATCCTCGTCCCCGGCGGCTTCGGCGAGCGCGGCACGGAAGGAAAGATCAAGGCGGCGCAATTCGCGCGGGAGCGCAAAGTGCCTTATCTGGGTATTTGCCTTGGCATGCAGATGGCCGTGGTGGAAGCGGCTCGGAATCTGGCCGGCATGACCAATGCTGGCAGTCAGGAATTCGACCACGAGGCCGGTGCCGCCCGGTTCGAGCCGGTGATTTTCCATCTTAAGGAATGGATCAAGGACAACCAGAAAATCGCCCGCGACGTACTGGACGACAAGGGCGGCACAATGCGTCTGGGGGCCTATTCGGCGGCGCTGAAGGAAGGCTCGAAGGTTGCGCAGGTCTATGGCACGCACCGGATCGAAGAGCGCCACCGCCACCGCTACGAGGTCGACGTGAAATACCGTGAGGCGCTGGAGACGCAGGGCGTCTGCTTCTCCGGCATGTCGCCGGATGGTCGCCTGCCCGAAATCGTCGAGATCAGCGACCACCCCTGGTTCATCGGGGTGCAATTCCACCCGGAACTGAAGTCCAAGCCATTCGCGCCGCATCCTTTGTTCGCCGATTTCGTGCGCGCCGCAAAAGAAGCGTCCCGCTTGGTGTAACGGGAACCGCGAGGCATTCCGTCCGTTTATGTGCTGAAAATGTAGCAGATGGAGAACGCCATGAGCGGGAATGAGAATAAAGCCGAAGGCAAAGGCAAAGAGATCATGGGTAAGGTCAAGGAAGCCGCCGGTAAGCTGGTTGGCAACGATGACCTGAAGCGCGAAGGCCAAGCCGATCAGGTCGAGGGCAACACCCAGCAAGCTGCCGGTGGTGTACAGAATGCTGCGTCTGACGCCAAGGACGCGGTCACTTCGGATAAAAAGAAGTAACGATCTTCGATTCGAATCGATTCTTAACTGAAGAAGCGGATGTCTGAGGATGCCCGCTTCTTTTGCATTTTCAGGCCCGGCCGCGTCACGTTTTAATTGTTGTAGATGCGCCGCCGATTGTTTCAGCAGCCTCCAGTTGCAAAATAATCTGAGCGTATTGTCTTGGCGGCATCCAAGCGCTTTTCCTCCTCTGGCAGTTGGTCTGTGGGGGACTTTATGGCAATACGAATTTTCAGATGTGGTTCCTGCGATCACAACTTGCGGTGGGGATCGTCGCGGTGCGGGCGGTGTTTTCAGACCACTCCATTAAAGAACAGAACCATGGCCGCTGTGCTGATGGCGGCCTTTCTGGTCTTCGGTGCTGGGGTCGCGTTGACGTTCTGATCGACGCGCGCGACCGCTTTATTGGAACCGATCCTTGGGTTAGGTCCTCTGCCTAGGCATCAGGCAGGAGACCACCATGAGCGACTTCGACTTCGACCTTTTCGTCATCGGTGGCGGCTCTGGTGGTGTCCGGGCGGCACGGACGGCAGCGGCGACGGGTGCGCGCGTGGCATTGGCCGAGGAAAGCCGCCTGGGCGGCACCTGTGTGATTCGTGGCTGCGTGCCGAAGAAGCTGATGGTTTTCGCGTCCGGCTATCCCGGTCTGATCGCCGACGCGCAGGAATATGGCTGGGAGGCGTCAATTGGCGCCTTCGACTGGCCCCGCTTCCGCAAGCGCCTGCACACAGAGCTGGACCGCTTGGAAGACGTCTACGGCACAATGCTGTCGAAGTCCGACGTTACGCTTTACGACACCCGAGCAAGGATAACCGGCGCGCATGAAGTCACGCTGGCCGGAGGAGAAACCGTGTCCGCCAAGCATATTCTCGTCGCCGCCGGGGGCCGACCCATGCGTCCGCCGATCCAGAATGCGGAACTCGGTCTTGTCTCGAATGATATGTTTTTGATGGAAGAACTGCCAAAATCCATGCTGATCGTCGGTGGCGGCTACATCGGGTGCGAATTCGCCTGCATGATGAAGGGGCTGGGCGTCGATGTATCGGTCTACCTGCGTGGTGGGCAAATCCTGAACGGGTTCGATGACGAGTGCCGTGGCCTTGTGGCAGAAATGATGCGCGAGCAGGGCATCGACATCCACACCGGCACCTCCATCGTGGAGATGGAGCGCGCGGACCAGCACGAAGACGTGACCAAGGGTGCCGGGTCTGATGCCGCAATGGGCGCACCTGTCAGCGAAAATCCCCATCCCGACCCGGACGTGGCCGACAATCCGAAAAGTGAAACCACTGCTGACGCCGGTTGCCCCGTCTGGGTCAAGGCCAGCAACGGAAAGGAAGGCACCTTCGACGCGGTTCTCTTCGCCACGGGCCGCAAGCCGAATACGGATGAATTGGGTTTGGTCGACGTTGGCGTCGAACTGGGCCGCAACGGCGAGATCGTGGTCGACGATTACTCGCAGTCCTCTGTCCCGTCGATCTACGCCATCGGCGACGTGACAGATCGCGTGCAATTGACCCCCGTCGCGATCCGCGAAGCGATGGCCTTCACACGTACCGTGTTCAAAGGCGAAGATTGCCCTGTCGATCACGAACTGATCCCATCGGCGGTCTTCACCCAACCCGAGATGGGCACCGTTGGTATGACCGAAGAAGAGGCCATGCGCGACCATGAGGTCGATGTCTACTGCACGTCGTTTCGGCCCATGCGCACCGCCTTCATCGGTCGGCCAGAGCGGACGCTGCTGAAGTTGATCGTGGATCGTGAGACAGACGTGGTTCTTGGCGCGCATGTCGTTGCGGAAGAGGCCGGAGAGATGATCCAGCTGATCGGCATTGCGGTGAAGAACAAGCTGACAAAGGCACAGTTCGATGCGACCTGCGCGGTGCATCCAACGATCAGCGAAGAACTCGTCACCATGTCGCAGCCCGCGCGATAAGGTTGAACACCTTGGCGCGCGCCCACATCTAGGTCACAAGACACCAACTGATGTGACAAGAGGGAACGCACCACAGATGGCGAACAACAACGGCGGTCCTTGGGGCGGCGGTGGAAACCGCGGCGGTAACGATGGCGGGGATCGACGTCCGCCAAACGGGCAACGTCCCAACGGCCAAGGGGGCGGACAGGTCCCTGACATCGACGAGATCGTGAATCGCGGTAAGGAACAGCTGCGCGTGCTGATGGGCGGCAAGGGCCGTCCGAACACAGGTGGTGGCGGGTCCGGCGGCGAAGGCCCCGGTCGCGGCGTTTTCATCTTTGCGGGTATCGCGTTGGTCGGCCTTTGGCTTTTTGCGTCTTTCTATCGCGTGAACCCGGAAGAACAGTCCGTAGAGCTGTTCCTGGGCGAGTATTCCTCAACCGGCGAGCCGGGCCTGAACTTCGCGCCCTGGCCCTTGGTCACGCATGAAGTTCTGCCGGTGACCCGAGAGCAGACCGAAGAGCTGGGCGTCGGCCGTGGTGCCAATTCTGGCGACGGTCTGATGCTGACCACGGATGCCAACATCGTCGACATCGACTTCGAGGTCGTGTGGAACATCCGTGACCCCGCCCAATACCTGTTCAATTTGGCAGAGCCGGTCGAAACAATCCGGTCCGTGTCCGAATCGGCCATGCGCGAAGTCATTGCGCGGTCCGAACTCGCGCCGATCCTGAACCGTGACCGGGACGAAATCGCCGCCAGCGTGACCGAGCTGATCCAGACGACCCTCGACAGCTACGAATCCGGCGTGAACATCCTGCGTCTGAACCTCGACAAAGCCGACCCGCCCGTTGAAGTGATTGATGCCTTCCGCGACGTGCAGGCCGCCGAGCAAGAGCGTGACCGTCTGCAACGTCAGGCCGATGCCTACGCGAACCAAGTGCTCGCCGGTGCTCGTGGTCAGGCCGCTCAGCTTCTGGAAGAGGCCGAAGCCTACCGCGCGCAGCAGGTCAACGAAGCGGAAGGTGAAGCGTCGCGCTTCTCTGCCGTGCTGACCGAATATCAGCGCGCGCCGCAGGTAACCCGCAAGCGTCTGTACCTTGAAACGATGGAGCGCGTTCTGGGCGATATCGACAAGGTCATCCTGGACGAGCAGGGCGGTGCCGGTGGTCAGGGCGTGGTTCCCTACCTTCCGCTCAACGAGCTGACGGGAAGCCGCAACCGCACCGCGACGACAACCAATACGAACGGAGCGTCTAACTGATGCGCAAACTTTATCTTTTGCTGGGCGTCCTTGCCCTTGCGATCTTCGTCGGGCTGAACTCGTTCTTCGTCGTGGACGAACGCCAGAAGGCGCTGGTCCTGCAGTTCGGTCAGATCCGCGACGTAAAGGAAGAGCCGGGCCTCGCGTTCAAGGTGCCGTTCATTCAGAACGTCGTGACATATGACGACCGGATCCTGTCGCTCGACACCGACCCGATCGAGGTGACGCCGTCTGATGACCGTCGTCTGATCGTTGACGCCTTCGCGCGCTACCGGATTGCCGATGTCGAGCAGTTCCGCCGTGCCGTCGGCGTGGGTGGCATCCGCTCGGCCGAAAGCCGCTTGGCCGCGATCCTGATCGCACAGACCCGTGCGGTTCTGGGTTCGGATGGTGTGACGTCGAACACGATCCTGTCCGAAGACCGTTCCGAGTTGATGACCCGTATCCGCGATCAGTCGCGCAGCCGGGCCAACGCGCTGGGCATTCAGGTCATCGACGTGCGCTTGAAGCAGACCGCGCTGCCCGACCAGAACCTTGCCGCAACCTTCGAGCGTATGCGCGCCGAGCGTGAGCGTGAGGCAACGGACGAACGCGCCCGTGGTGAAGAAGCCGCCCAGCGCGTGCGTGCGCAGGCAGACCGTACGCGTGTGGAACTGGTATCCGAGGCCGAACGTGAAGCCGAGATCACCCGTGGTGAGGCCGATGCAACGCGAAACCGTATCTTCGGTGACGCATTCGGTGCCGATCCCGAGTTCTTCGAGTTCTACCGTTCGCTGACCGCCTATGAGCGTGCCTTGCAGGGCAGCAACTCGACGATGGTGATGTCGCCCGACAGCGAGTTCTTCAACTACCTGAAGTCCGACAGCCCCAACGGCCCGGTCACCCCGGCACCCGCCCGCGAAACGGCCTCGGCCGAAGGGGGCGATGGTGGCGATACGGCAGCATCCGGTCAGGAAGCAGCCCCGGCAGAGCCCGAGGCCGCGCCCGAAGATGACGGCGCAGCCGCTGCCGAGGATACGGCGCCAGCGGACGACACCGCGCCCGCGACCAACTGATCCGAACCAAAGGCCCGCCCACCCGGCGGGCCTTTTTCGTCCCAAGCCTAGGTTACAGATCGTCACGACGGATTGAGTCTTCGTTAGCGATCGTTGCGTTGTGACACTGACTGCCTATCTCATATGCATGACAGGCAGGAACCAGAGCGGCAGGACCGCCCCGATCCAGCCCCTCTACTTAAGTTTCAAGGAGACACCTCACGTGACCTTCCCGATTCAAGCCCCAGCGCGCCAGATGCGCCGCCTGACCACCGCACTGATGCTCGGCACCGCGATGATCGTGACGCCCGCCGTCACTGCGCAGGCCGCGCCAGAGACATTTGCGCCGCTGGCCGAGCAGATTTCCGACTCGGTGGTGAATATCACGACCTCGACCACGGTCGCCGCCCGCCAAGACGGCCCAATGATGCCGCAGATACCCGAAGGCTCTCCCTTCGAAGACTTCTTCCGCGACTTCATGGACCGCAACCAAGGCCCGTCGCAGCCCCGCCGCAGCCAAGCGCTGGGATCGGGTTTCGTGATCTCGGAAGACGGCTACATCGTCACCAACAACCACGTCATCGAAGGCGCGGATGAGATCAACATCGAGTTCTTCAACGGCGAAGAACTGCCTGCAGAGATCATCGGCACCGACCCCAAGACCGACATCGCGCTGCTGAAGGTCACGTCCGAGGCACCGCTTCAGCCCGTCCCGTTCGGCGATTCGAACGACGCCGCCGTGGGTGACTGGGTGATGGCCATGGGCAACCCGTTGGGTCAGGGCTTTTCAGTCTCGGCTGGTATCGTTTCGGCCCGCAATCGCGCGCTATCGGGCACCTATGACGACTACATCCAGACCGACGCGGCCATCAACCGCGGCAACTCTGGCGGCCCGCTGTTCAACATGGACGGAGAAGTCGTCGGCGTGAACACGGCGATCCTGTCGCCCAACGGCGGCTCTATCGGCATCGGTTTCGCCATGTCGTCGAACGTGGTCACCAAGGTCGTCGACCAGCTGCGTGAGTTCGGTGAAACCCGTCGCGGCTGGCTGGGCGTCCGTATTCAGGACGTGACGGACGACATTGCCGAAAGCATCGGACTCGAGCAAGCCTCTGGTGCGCTGATAACCGATGTGCCCGAAGGCCCGGCGATGGAAGCGGGCATCGAGGCGGGCGACGTGATCGTGTCGTTCAACGAGCAGCCGGTGGAAGACACGCGTGGCCTTGTTCGTCGCGTGGGTGATGCGCCCGTGGGTGAAACGGTGCCGGTAACGGTCTACCGTGATGGCGAGCAGATCGATCTGGACGTGACGCTGGGTCGCCGCGAAGAGGCCGAAGCCGTGCCCGCCTCGGCCGAAGTCGACGCGCCCGAAGAGGCGCAGGAAGAAGACATCCTGGGCATCACCGTCGCCCCGCTGACCGATGAGATGCGTGAGCAGCTGGGTCTGGAGTCCGGCCAAGACGGTCTGGCGGTTACGGATGTGGCGCAGGACAGCGAAGCCTATGAGAAGGGTGTCCGCGCCGGTGACGTGATCGCCGAAGCCGGACAAGAGCAGGTTACCGGCGCCGCTGATCTGCAGGACCGTATCGAGGCCGCTCAAGACGCCGGTCGCCGCTCGATCCTGCTGCTGATCCGTCGCGAAGGTGACCCGCGCTTCCTGGCGCTGCCGCTGGAGTAAGGTACGCTGGAAGCTGGATGGTGGGGCCGCCTGATGGGTGGCCCTATTTTCATATGGTGTCCCCAGAAAGCAGAGGGGCAAGGCGCTGGATACCGAATCTTAAAGTTTTAGCTCCAAGATGATCGAACGGGCGTCTTGGCGGCTGCCGTGCGCCCGTTGTCAATGCCAAAATTTTCGTAGCTGAACTTTGGAACTGCGAATTTTCTTAGGTCGGTCATCGGCACACATTCTGGGAATATACCTATACCGCCATGTCTTGCACCGGTCGTCGCCGTCTAACGTGCCACGGCCTCCGCGCGGTCGTACACGATCAGCCCCAAGCGCTTGCCCGCCGCGATCGACAGCACGTCCGAGTTGATTCCCTCGTCACGCTGGAACACACGGATCGCCGCGCGCGTACGGCCGTCCATGACACCATCAGCCGGCCCGGCCATTACACCTCGCACGATCAGCGCCCGCTGCACGCTGGCAATGAATTCCGGCGTCCAGGCGGTCAGACACGGGGTGTCGAACCACTGCACACGGCGGATCTGAACGATGTTCTGCGTGGTCTCAGTATGCAGAGCACCACCTTCCATGCGGCTTTCGGTGACGGTCTCGATCACGGCAGGCGTCTCATCGCGGGCCTGGCAGATCTCCGGGCGGGTCATGTCGACCGTTTGCCGACGCGTCGCCGACAACGCAGGTTCGACGAACCGCGAGACTTGCGGCGCGCTGATGCCGCATCCCGACAGCGCCAGAAGCGCAAGGAAACCAAGACGATACATACTGCTCCAAAGCCTCTGACGGGCCATTTCGCAGTGAGGCTACCACAGATCAAAGCCCCGGCCTATCCGTCCGCACCCGTTTGCGCGCCCTCTGTGGCGCCCGTGCGCAACAGATCGTCCAGCATCCAGCTGATATCCTCGATCTCTTCGGCCAGCACATGGCACACACCGCTGTCGCGCTGGACCCGTCCCGTCACGCGCAGACACCGCCCAGAGATCACGGCCCGTCGGAAGCGTTCGTACATCGCCTTCCAGACGATGACGTTGCACACGTCCGTCTCATCCTCCAGCGTCAGGAACACGACGCCCTTGGCGGTGCCGGGCCGCTGGCGCAGCAAGACCAGCCCCGCCACGGTCACGCGCGCGCCATTGGGTGGCCGGTCCAGCCAGCCATGGGGCAGGGCGGCAGGCGGGCGCGGCCAGCCGCCATCGGGGGAATCGAACTCGACCATAGGAACAAATGTGGAACATCCGGCGGATCGAGGCAATCCCGTCTGGTATCACAGGGCTCTGCGTTCTACGTCTGACGCAACCAATTCAGGAGGCCGACGACCATGGCGAAGATCACCTACATCGAGCATAGCGGAAAAGAGCACGTCGTGGACGTCCCCAACGGCCTGACGGTCATGGAAGGTGCGCGCGACAACGGCATTCCGGGGATCGAGGCCGACTGCGGCGGCGCCTGCGCCTGTTCGACCTGCCACGTCTATGTGGCTGAAGGCTGGACCGACAAGCTGCCCGCGAAAGAGGCGATGGAAGAGGACATGCTCGACTTCGCGTATGAGCCTGACCCCGCCCGCTCGCGTCTGACCTGCCAGATCAAAGTCACCGACGATCTGGACGGTCTAGTCGTTCAGATGCCGGAAAAGCAGATTTGATCCGCCTCGCGGCCCTGCTGTTTTGGGCCGCACCCGCTGCGGCGGGAATCGTTTCCGCCGACTACACCGAGCCGACCACACGTTACGCCCACGGCATCCTTGGCGATGCCATCGAATGGGGCGCGCTGGTCATGCGAGACGACTCAGGCCGCCGCCTGACGGTCCGCCTGCCGGAAAACCGCGTGTTCGAGGATACGGCCCCCCGCCTTGCGGATGTGGACGGCGATGGCGATGGCGAAGTCATCGTGGTCGAGACTGATGTGACCCAAGGCGCGCGCCTGTCGATCTACGATGAAACCGGCCTCGTCGCGGCCAACGCCTTCATCGGCCGCACCAACCGCTGGCTGGCCCCCGCCGGCATCGCCGATCTCGATGGGGACGGGCGCGTCGAAATCGCCTACGTGGATCGCCCCCACCTGGCCAAGCGCCTGCGCATCTGGCGGTTAGAGGGCGACACGCTGCGTGAAATCGCGGCTTTGGATGGCGTCACCAACCACCGCATCGGTGACAGCACCATCGCCGGTGGCGTCCGCGACTGCGGCGTCGGTCCCGAACTTGTCCTTCTCAGCGCCGACTGGTCCCGCGTCGTCGCAGTGGCGCTACCCGGACCGTCTTTACGCGACCTTGGTCCGAACAGCGGCAACCGTTTAAACGCTGCCCTTGGCTGCCGCTGACCTTCATCGTTCCGAAAATACCTCAGGAGCGCGAGGGCAGCGCCCTCGCTCTGCGCTCACTTCAAAGCACGCCACCCGATATCGCGCCGAAACACGCCTTCGGGCCAGTCCACAGCATCGACCATCGCATAGACCCGCTCGCGCGCCTGCCGCAGATCGTCGCCCCGCGCCGTGACCGACAGCACGCGCCCGCCATTCGCCACCAGCTTTCCGTCCTTCAACGCGGTGCCCGCGTGGAAGACGACCTGGCTCGACGTCGCCAGTAGCTGTTCCAGCCCACCGATCACCGATCCCTTGGCATAGTCGCCCGGATAGCCCTCCGCCGCCATGACAACAGTCATTGCGTGGTCGTCAGCCCAGTTCACGCGCGCATCCGCCAGCCGCCCCTCGGCACAAGCCTGCATCAGGTCAAGTGCCTGCGCCCCCAGCCGGATCATCAGCGCCTGACATTCGGGATCGCCGAAACGCGCGTTGAACTCGACCAGCCGGGGCTGGCCATCTTGGATCATCAGCCCGACGTACAGCACACCGGAATAGGGCGTGCCGCGCCGCGCCAGCTCTGCCACGCAGGGCCGCACGATCTGCTCCAGCGCAGCCTCGGTCACCGCGGCGTCCATAATCGGCGCAGGCGAATAGGCCCCCATGCCGCCGGTGTTCGGCCCTGTGTCGCCCTCGCCGATCCGCTTATGGTCCTGCGCCGTGCCGATGGGCAGTACGTCGGTGCCGTCCACCAATACGAAGAACGACGCCTCTTCCCCTTGCATGAACTCTTCGATCACGACAGCCGCGCCAGCATCTCCAAACTGTCCGTCGAAGATATCACGCACGGCGTCTATGGCCTGATCTACCGTTTCGGCCACGATCACGCCCTTGCCTGCAGCCAGTCCATCGGCCTTAACCACGATCGGCGCGCCCTGCGCCCGCACGTAGTCCAGCGCCGGACTAGCCTGCGTGAACCGCCCATAGGCTGCCGTCGGCGCGCCACAGGCGTCGCACAGCTCCTTGGTAAAGCTTTTGGATGTTTCGACCATCGCCGCATCCGCGTTCGGTCCGAAGACCGACACGCCCGCGCGGCGCAACGCATCGCCCACACCGGCGGCCAGCGGCGCTTCCGGTCCGATCACCACGAAGTCCACCGCGTTCTCGCCCGCGAATTCGACCACGGCCTGCGGATCGTCGATGGCCAGTGATGCCGTCTCGGCGATACCTGCGATCCCAGCATTGCCGGGGGCCACGATCAGCCGGTCGCACTTCGGGTTCTGCAGCACGGCCCATGCCAGCGCGTGCTCCCGCCCGCCGCCGCCGAGGATCAGGATGTTCATGGGCACGGCCCCCTTCGTGACAATTCGCCCCGCCCTACACCGACCCCGCAACCTTTGTGAAGCGTGCGCCGTTGGCCCCGAAACCGGAGGATGCGATGAAATACTACGTCAACACCAAAGCCCGCGACGATGGCACCCACGTCATGCACTCGGAAGCCTGCCAATTCCTGCCGAACGCGGACAAGCGAAAAGCGGTGGGCGACTACGCCAATTGCGACACCGGGTTGACCCACGCGCGCGAGGAATTCGACGGCGCGCAACCCTGCGGAACGTGTTGTTCGGACTGCTCCGACTAGGCATCCGCGCAGGCCGCGGTTAGGGTACGCCCATGGAACTTTTCGACGAAACCGGACCCGGCGCGAACGCCCACGAATACACTGTCTCCGAGATTTCGGGTGCGGTGAAACGCACGCTGGAAGGCGAATTCGGACGCGTCAAGGTGCGCGGAGAGATCGGGCGCGTCTTCATTGCCCGCTCTGGCCACCTATATTTCGACGTCAAGGACGACCGCAACGTGCTCGCCTGCGTGACGTGGAAGGGCCAGGCCGCCGGCCTGACCCAGCAGCCGGAAGAGGGGATGGAGGTCATCGCCACCGGCAAGCTGACGACCTTCGGCTCGCAGTCGAAATACCAGCTGACGGTGGACGATATCCGCCCAGCCGGCGTTGGCGCGCTGATGGCGATGCTGGAAAAGCGCAAGGCGGCGCTGGAAGCCGAAGGGCTGTTCGCGCCCGAACGCAAGCGCCCGCTGCCCTTCCTGCCAGAGGTGATCGGCGTCGTCACCTCGCCCTCCGGTGCGGTCATCCGTGACATCCTGCACCGCCTGCGCGAACGCTTCCCGCGCAAGGTGCTGGTCTGGCCCGTTGCCGTGCAGGGCCGCGAATGCGCGCCGCAGGTTGCGCGCGCCATCGAAGGCTTCAACGCGCTGTCTCCCGGTGGATCGATCCCGCGGCCTGACCTGCTGATCGTCGCGCGCGGTGGCGGCTCGATAGAGGATCTGTGGGGCTTCAACGAAGAGGTGGTCGCGCGCGCCGCGGCAGCCAGTGCGATCCCGTTGATCTCTGCCGTCGGGCACGAGACGGACACAACGCTTATCGACTACGTGTCCGACAAGCGCGCGCCAACGCCCACCGCCGCCGCCGAATTGGCGGTGCCCGTGCGCTTGGAATTGGCGACGTGGCTTGATGGGCAGGGCGCGCGACTGTCGCGCGGATTGGAGCAGGCTGTGGGGTCGCGCCGTCAGCGGTTGGCGGACCTGTCACGTGCCTTGCCGCGTCCCGAAACTCTGACCGCACCCGCGCGCCAGAAGTTCGACTGGGTCGAGGCGCGCTTGCCGCTGGCCCTGACGGCTGGTGTGGACCGTCGCCGCGCCGATCTGGCCGCAACGGCTGCTGGATTGCGCCCGTCCGTGCTGCGCGACCGTATCGCGACGCGCCGGGACCGGGTCGATGGCTTCGCGGATCGTCTTGCGCCCGCTTTGGAACGTGGCGTGCGGGACCGGCGGGAACGCTTGGCGCGCATTTCGGTGTCCGACAGCACGATCCGGCGCAACTTGGCGCAAGGCGCGACCGATCTTGCGAATTACTCTGATCGGATGGAACGCGCCCTTACCAGTTCGATCGATGCAGCGCGCAAAAGGTTGGACGCGACCGCCCGGCTGCATGCGACACTGGGCTATCAGGCCACGCTAGAGCGGGGCTTCGCGGTCGTCCGCGATGGCGATTCCGTCGTCACCACGAAGGCGCAGGCAAAATCTGCGGCGCGGCTGGAGATCGAGTTCCGGGACGGGAAATTTCCTTTGACCGGACCTGCGCCGAAGAAGCCGAAACCGGAGTCTCCGCCGGAACAGGGTTCTTTGCTATAGGCTTAAACGCCGACTTCCGGGCCAAGGCAGAGAAGTGGATCCTCAGCGGCTTGTGTCTCGTACAGCGCGCCGCCGTCACCGCCTAGGAATTCGGCGCGCAGGCCGCTGCCGGTCTGGTAGAATCGCCAGCATTGCGCGTCCGGGTCGTCTTCGTAGACGAAGCAGATCGCATCGCCTTCCGGGAACCAACGCCCCTCTCGGCACTCGCCATCCAAGAAGGACCATCGCACCCGTCGGTCGTCGCGGTATTCTTCGGCGCCGTAGGGGGTGCCATCTGCGGAAAAGCTAAGGGTCTTGCCGCGGGTGTAGGCATCGAAGGCCTCGGCGCTCATCGCGCTTTGGGCGATTGCGGAAAGGCCGGACAGGGCGACGACCAATAAACTACAAACAAGCGTTTTCATCTTTTCAGCCTGCCACGGCACCGGCCTGCACGCCAGCCGCTTCGGACCAACGCCGCGCACGATGATCCATCATCCGCCGCCATAAGGACGGCACCAGCGCGATTGCGCACATGGTCGGCAAAGAACGCGGCAAACGCGGCGCCTCTGACGCTTGCGGCATCGACAGGTGATGAAAGGGCCGCGATGGGTGCGCGTGGTGATCCGAATGGCGCGGGGCGTGCAACATCATTGCCCCTGAATACCAGTGCGGTGCGTTCCAGCTGTGCGCGGGTCCGACAGGCTCATACCGACCCGGCGCAACTTCTGCCCGGAGGAGCCCATAGTGCTGCACGTAGTCCGACAGCATGATCTGGAGGGTCGCCATTCCAGCGAGCGCCAGATACCACAACAGGCCCGCGACCCCGCCCGCAACCACCGCAATCGCCAGGCACGCCAGCATGCCCCAGACATAGGCGATATACGGATCGTGCCGCCGCCAAGCGGCGCCATAGCGTTTCTCCAGCAACCGATGCTCTGCCGCGCGTCCGGCGCGGAAGCCACCCCACCAAGCCTGCCCGAAATAGGCGTAGGCCGACTGACCAAGTCGCGCCGTTGCCGGATCGTTCGGCGTGGCAACGTAGGTGTGATGCACCTTCGGATGGGCAGAGGCGTGGTGGCCGTACAGAACCGATACGAACAGCGCCGTGCCCAGCCGCCTCAGGCTTGCCCGCCCGCGATGGATCAACTCATGCGCGTTGGAATTGCCGACCTGCCCCAGCCAAAGCGCGGTTGCGTAAGCCAGCCCGACCGATTCGGTCCATGACAGCGTCCCGCCGCCCAGCCTGGCGACCGCGACGATCAGCAACGCGATTTGCGCTAAGCCCAGAACGACCGATAAAAGCGGTCCTGCCGGGAATTCGACTTCCTCCGGTAAGGCAGGGGTCACGACGCGCACCAATCCATCCAACCCCGCGACAAGCACGGTCATCGAAAGAACCGCCGCAAGCACCCAAAGCCCTCCAGTGGCATAGCCAAGCGCCATCGGCACCAGCGGCAGGATCGTGGCAATGGCGAACAACAGAGGCATGGCGATGGTCCATAGGGTCGGTGCGGTCCTAACCGATCTACCGTGAAAATCCGGTAAAAAAGCGGCGATCTTCCAACCGGCGACCATTCGTCCTAGATGGGCAGTGAAGGAGACGCCCCGCCATGTCGTTTTTCAACAAGCTGAAATCGAAGCTTTTCAAGTCCTCGTCGCAACTGGATCAGGGGCTGGATGCCATCGTCGAGGACGGCGGAGCGGTGTCCGAGGCCGATCCCGCGCCTGAGCCGCAGGCGGATCCCGCGCCGACTACACCCGAGCCGCAGCCCCCCGCAGAACCTGTTCCCGCCCCGCCGCCCCCCGCGCCGGTGGAAGAGGCGCCCGCAGCCACCCCCGCCGTGCCCGTGCAATCCGGTGTGATCGGACGCTTCTTCAAGCGACAGGGAGAGGCCGTGCGCCGCCCGCTTGACGATGACATGCTCGAAAGCCTGGAAGACCTGCTGATATCTGCCGACATGGGCGTGACCACCGCCGCACGTGTGACGGCCAACCTAGCCGAAGGGCGTTATGGCCGCCGTGTATCCACCGAAGAGATCAAGGCGCTGTTGGCCCAAGAGATCGCGCGCATCATGGAGCCTGTAGCCCGTCCGCTGCCGCTGTACCCCAAGAAACCGCAGGTCGTGTTGGTGGTGGGCGTCAACGGATCGGGCAAGACGACGACCATCGGCAAACTGGCGTCGCAGTTCCGCGCAGCTGGCAAATCCGTTGTGATCGCGGCGGGCGACACCTTCCGCGCGGCAGCGGTCGAGCAGTTGCAGGTCTGGGGCGATCGCGCCGGCGTGCCGGTGATGACCGCGCCGCAAGGGTCCGACCCCGCCAGCCTTGCCTTCGATGCGATGACGAAGGCGGAAGAGCAGGGCGCTGACCTGCTGATGATCGACACGGCAGGGCGTCTGCAAAACCGCGCCGATCTCATGGAGGAACTGGCCAAGATCGTTCGCGTCATCCGCAAGAAAGACCCGTCAGCGCCGCATAATACCGTCTTAGTGCTGGACGCGACGACGGGCCAGAACGCGCTGAGCCAGGTCGAGACCTTCCAAAAGATATCCGATGTGTCGGGGCTGGTCATGACGAAGCTCGACGGCACCGCGCGGGGTGGTGTGCTGGTGGCGCTGGCCGACCGGTTCGGCCTGCCGATCCACGCCATCGGCGTGGGCGAACAGATCGACGATTTGGCCCCGTTCGACCCGGAAGAATTCGCCGCCGCGCTGACGGGCCTTGCACAATGAGCCTGAGCTGGAAGGATGGCGACATTCCCATCGTTGGTGAGTACCTGGAGCTGCGCGAGGCCGCCGGGTTACCCCGCGCAACGCCTGCCGCTGCCGCCAAGGGGCTTTCGGGTGGGCTTCACTGTGTGACGGCGCGCGACGGCGCACGGCTGGTGGGTATCTTGCGCATCGTGGGGGATGGGGGGCTGACGGTCAGCCTGACGGATCTGGCTGTTCACCCCGATTGGCGCGGTCAGGGGATCGGGCGTGGTCTGATGCAGCGCGCGATGGCATGGTGCGACGATGCCCTGCCGCGCGGATGTGCGATCGGAGTCGTCGCACGTCCCGGCAGTTTCGCGCTGTATACCGAGGCCGGGTTCGAGACCCGCACTGCGATGGAACGCATGCACACGTGATGCGCGGTTATCGTTATGCGCATGAGCGGATCCGCACTGGTGTCTTCTTTAAAGATTGGGTGCTCCCTTGGATTGGCTGACCGGTCTCGAAGGCACGCCAGCCGGGCACAACCTTGCGCTGGTGCTGGCCCTGACGGCAGCGATCCTGCACGCGATCTTTGGCGCGCTGCAGAAAGGCCGTCACGATCCATGGATCAGCCGTATGGCGATGGATCTGTCCTACGGGCTGATCGCGCTGCCCTTCGCGCTGTTCGTCGTGCCCTGGCCAGAGCCGCACATGTGGCCGATCTTCGGTGGCGCGATGGTCATTCACCTTTGCTACAAGCTCGCGCAGGGCTTCACCTATGTGAAGGGAGCCTACACAGTCGTCTATCCGGTCGTGCGCGGCACCGGCCCGCTGTTCGCCGTGATCGGCGCCATGATCGTCTTCGATGAAAGCTACAGCGCGCTGCAATGGGTCGGCATCGGCGTGCTGCTGACCGGAATCTTCGGATTGGCCGTCTACAACTTCATCTTCCTTACAGTGCAGCGCGACACTCTGGTCCCTGCGCTGGCGCTGGCGGTCCTGACCGGCCTGTTCGTGGCACTTTACACGACCTACGACGCCTACGGAATCCGCGCGACGGCGAATCCGTTCACGTTCCTCATGTGGTTCTTCGCGCTCGACGGGCTGCTGTTTCCGCCGCTGGTCGCGATTTTCCACCGACGTGCCGTGGCGCGGATTGACGATTGGCCTGCCCTTGCGCGGCGGGGGATCACCGGCGGGCTGGTGGCCCTTGGCTCTTTCGGCTCGATCATGATGGCCACACGGCTCGACAAGGTGGGCGAGGCGGCCGTCTTGCGCGAAACATCGACCGTGTTTGCCGCCTTGATCGGCTGGATCATGCTCGGAGAGAAGGTTGGACCGCGCAGGCTGGTCCTTATGGCCCTAATCGCGCTAGGAGCAGTCATCGTGGAATTCAGCGGGTAGGCGGTATGTCCAAGGCGACGCTCAAAACGGTTCTGGAACTCGGCCCCATCGCGGCCTTCTTCATCGCGTATCTTTTGCTGCGCGACCGCACTTATATGATTGGCGGCACCGAATACACGGGCTTCATTCTGATCACCGCGGGCTTCGTGCCGCTTTTGATGCTGTCCACGTTTCTTTTGTGGAAGCTGACGGGCGAGTTGTCGACGATGCAGATCATGACGCTGGTTCTGGTCGTCGTTTTCGGAGGACTGACCGTTTGGCTGAACGATGAGCGGTTCTTCAAGATGAAGCCGACGCTGATCTACCTGATCTTCGCGGCGGCGCTGGGCGTGGGGCTGTTACAGGGCAAAAGCTACCTGCGTTCGGTCATGGGCAAGGCGCTGCCCTTGGATGACCGGGGATGGATGATCCTGACGCAGCGGTTCTGCGCATTGTTCTTCGGGCTTGCCGTGCTGAACGAGATCGTGTGGCGCACCATGTCCACGGATGCTTGGGTGAACTTCAAGACTTTCGGTCTGACCGCGGCGATATTCGTGTTCTTCATTTTGCAGGGCCGGTTGTTCAAGGAACACGGAACCGAGCAGGATTCGTAAGGTTCGAGCGAACAGCCCCATCAGCCAAGAAGCTTACGGAAAAGGCCAGGCACGCGTTGTCATCGCCCCCCTCTAGCCCCACAGGCTGAACATTCCGTTAAGGCATGGCGGTTCGGGGCCGGACCAGTATCGCACTCCGCGTCTCGGTCGCCGGCTCAGGCGTTAGCATTCGAAGCGCAAGCGGACGGTCCGCCAGCAACGCACGATAGAGTGCGAAAACGCCGGCGCGCGTGTAGCCGGACCAATGGCAGATCCGTGCAGAGGGCGGAGCGACCGGAAAACCCAACCGCCGCAAGGCCGCGAGCGTGTCGTCGCGATCCAGTCGCAGGTCCAGCCAACGCGGATCGCCCGCTTGCCAGCCGCAACCGATGGTCTGGTTCGGGACGCCAGTCACGGCGCTGGTCAGAAGGTCGAACACCGTATTCTCGCGGCCCGAGACGTTCACGATCTCGATCGAGGCTCCGGCGCATGAGGTCAGGGCCGCCCGTGCGTCTTGTCGGTGCGCGGCACCCGATAGCAAGATCACGCGACCTACTGATCCGGCCGGGGCTAGCGCCACCGCGCGCAGGCATACCCTTGCGCCCATGGAGTGTGCGACCAAATGCGCACGCCGTCCGCGCGCTGCGATGCGGCTGAGCAGACCCGCCAGCGGGGCGGCTGCGCGATCGGCCATGTGCCATGCGCGCCAGACCGACCCGCGTGCGGGCCAGCCGAAGCCGATGCACAGCGGGGAAGCCGCGCCATCGAAGGCGCCCAATTCTGTGCCCCAGGACACGCCGCGCCCGCAATCGGCGGCGCTTGCGTCGAACAACGTCTCATGCGGGCAACGGCCCTCTGCCCCCGGATCGTATTTGTAGCCATGCACCATCACGATGATCGGCGCGTTGCGGGGCAGGGTGGCCAAATGGCGGGCCAGCGCCTCGTCGCCACATAGCGCTCCGTCGCGTGTCACGTTCACCGCCATCAGACCCATGTCGAACTCCTGTCGCGACGGCCCCACATCTTGCGTGAGCGCGTACACCGGACACTACGACAGAACAGTGAAGCCAAGGTGAAAGCTCCGTGACGGTGCTTGACCGTCACGGGCCTGCGGTCTAATCCGCACACGTCGTGGCGATTTGTTCACCGGATTGCGGGCCACGTTAAACATCCCGCTAAAGAGGTCGGTCGTGGACCGTCCCTTGTTATCGGTGGGTCGGACACGAAAGGACATTGACCCATGACAGACACCCGCAAGACCCGCACCAAGCTGGTCCATGACGGTATCCGCCGCTCGCAATACGGCGAGGTCTCGGAAGCGATCTTTCTGACCCAAGGTTTCGTCTACGACAGTGCGGAACAGGCGCAGCAGCGCTTCGACACGCTGGGCGAAGATGAGTTTATCTACGCCCGCTACGGCAATCCCACGGTGCGCATGTTCGAAGAACGGCTTGCATCGTTGGAGGGCTGCGAGGATGGCTTTGCCACTGCGTCTGGTATGGCGGCCGTCAACGCATCGCTGATGGCGATCTGCAAGGCGGGCGATCACATCGTGTCGTCCCGCGCGCTGTTCGGGTCGTGCCTGTATATCCTGGAAGAGATCATGAGCCGCTTCGGCGTCGAAGTGACTTTCGTCGACGGTACCGATCTGGACCAATGGCGCGAGGCGATCCGGCCCGATACGCGTGCTGTGTTCCTGGAAACCGTGTCCAACCCTGCGTTGGATGTGATCGACCTGAAGTCCGTTGCCGAACTGGCCCATGACGCTGGCGCTATGGTGATTGTCGACAACGTCTTCGCCACTCCGATCTATTCCCGCGCAGTCGAGCTTGGGGCCGACGTGGTTGTCTACTCCACCACCAAGCACATTGACGGGCAGGGTCGCGCGTTGGGCGGCGCGGTGCTGGGCACGACAGCTTTCATCCGCAAGACGCTGGAGCCGTATCTGAAGCACACCGGCGGCGCGATGTCGCCTTTCACGGCCTGGATGCATTTGAAGGGGCTGGAAACTCTCGACCTGCGTGTGCGCGCCATGACTGCCACGGCCCAAACGCTGGCCGAGCATTTCGAAGGCCACGCGGCCTTGGCGAAGGTGATCTATCCCGGCCTGCCCTCACACGCTCAGCATGCCATTGCGGCAGAGCAGATGACCGGCTTCGGCACCGTGCTCTCGCTGGATCTGGCAGGCGGGCAAGAGGCCGCGTTCCGCTTCCTGAATGCGCTGGAATTGGTGACGATCTCGAATAATCTGGGCGACGCGAAAAGCATCGTAACTCACCCCGCGACCACCACCCACTCGCGTCTGTCCGAAGAACAGCGTGATCACTTGGGGATCGGCCCCGGCCTTGTGCGCTTGTCGGTGGGCCTGGAAGATGAAGCGGACTTGATTGCCGATATTTCCAATGCCCTCGGCGCGATCTGACGCGTTAGCCGGTGCGTCAAATGACGCACCGAACTGGAAACCGCACGGCGCGTTACCATCTACAGACTCCGGTATCTGCTGGAAGGACTGGACATGAACGTGCACCCCCGCGACCTCGACACGCCGCAAGACCGCGATGAGGCGGCCGATCTGCTGGCCCGGCTGCGCGCCTGGGTCGAGACGGCTGCGCCTGAAGAGGTGCGCGACCTCGATCCCGTTCTATCCGCGATGCTGGACGGCGATCAGGGATATCCCGCCCTGAAGCGCGCCTATCCGGAAGATTTCACGGTCGATGACGCCTACCGCGCGCAAATGCCCGACTTGCAGAACGGTCCGTCCTCGCTGATCCGGGGGGCCAAGCGCGCGATCCAGCACGTCGGTATCTCTAACTTCCGCCTGCCGATCCGCTACCACACCCGCGACAACGGCGATCTGACGCTGGAAACCAGCGTGACTGGCACCGTGTCGCTAGAGGCGGGCAAAAAGGGCATCAACATGTCCCGGATAATGCGCACCTTCTATGCGCGCGCCGAAGAGACGTTCTCGATGGACGTGATGGAAGCGACGCTGGACGCCTACAAGCAAGACCTCGACAGTTTCGATGCCCGTCTGATGATGCGGCTTTCATTCCCGATGAAGGTGGACAGTCTGCGCTCCGGACTGGCGGGTTACCAGTATTACGACATCGCTCTGGAGGTGATCGATCAGGGCGGCACGCGCACGCGGGTCATGCACCTTGATTACGTCTATTCCTCGACCTGTCCGTGCTCTCTGGAACTTTCGGAACATGCACGGCGCACGCGAGGGCAGCTGGCAACGCCGCATTCCCAGCGGTCGGTCGCACGTTTGTCCGTGGTGCTTGAAGAGGGCCAGACGCTGTGGTTCGAAGACCTGATCGAGATGTGCCGCACCGCTGTGCCGACCGAGACGCAGGTGATGGTGAAGCGTGAGGACGAACAGGCCTTTGCCGAGCTGAACGCCGCCAATCCGATCTTCGTGGAAGATGCGGCGCGCCTGTTTGCCCAAGGGTGTCAGGCCGATCCGCGCATCGGCGACTACCGGATCGCGGCCAGTCATCAGGAAAGCCTGCACAGTCACGATGCCGTCAGCGTCCTGACCGAAGGCCCCACGTTCGAAAGTGCCAGCATCGACCCACGCGCCTTCGCATCGCTGTTCCATGTCGGATGACGCGCCCATCGTAACGCGATTGCGGGACGGAACGCGCGTGCTGTTGCGCGCGCCTCGGCCCAGCGATGCGGCCGCGTTGCGACAAGGATTCGACGATCTGTCGCAGCACAGCCGCATGATGCGGTTTCTCAGCACATCTTCCTACATGTCCGACCCCGATGCGACGCGCTTCGTGTCCCCCGACAATTTTCGGCACGGCGCCGTCGGAGCGTTGGTGTTGGACGACGAAAGCCCCAAACAGGTTCCCGCCGGGATCGCCCATTTCTTTCGGGCGACCGATACGGGCACCCGTGCCGAACTGGCGCTAACGGTGGTGGATGCCTTTCAGGGCAGGGGGCTTGGCATGCTTCTGCTAGGCCGTTTGCTGCATGACGCTGCTGCCATCAGGATCGAAGCTCTGGACGCCATCGTGCACCCCCGGAATCGTGCGATGGCGGGCCTGATGGTCAGCCTTGGGGCCGATCCGGTGGACAACAGCGGTGAACGCGCCTTCGTCTTGCCGGTCCACGCCGACCCGTCAGATTACCCAGACAACCGCTCAGGCGATGCGGTTCGAGCGGCGTGGCAGCTTACCCCCGGCCTCGCGGCGGCTTGACAGGCACAAGGGGCCGCGCCACTCCGCTGGCATGATAGACTTTCGCCCCGTCGGACATGTGATCGGCCTTCTGGTCACGGCGCTAGGTGCGTCGATGATCGTGCCCATGATGATCGACATCCTGTCGGGCAACGGGCACTGGACCGTCTTTTTCAATGCCTCTGCCGTGTCGATGCTGACGGGCGGCGTGTTGGCTATGGCCACCGCGAACGCCAACACCCGCGCGCTGTCGCTGCAGCAGACGTTCCTGTTGACCACGCTTGTCTGGGTCTCGCTGCCCGTCTTCGGTGCAATCCCCTTCATGTTCTCGCCCATCGACGCAACCGTGACGGATGCCTTCTTCGAGGCCGTATCCGGCGTGACCACCACCGGGTCGACGGTGTTCTCGGGCCTCGACGAATTCCCGGAAGGACTGCTGCTGTGGCGCTCGATGCTGCAGTGGTTCGGCGGCATCGGCATCATCGTCGTCGCCATGGTGTTCCTGCCGGAACTGCGCGTCGGCGGCATGCAGATCTTCCGGTCAGAGGCGTTCGACACGATGGGTAAGATCCTGCCCCGCGCGGCAGAGATCGCGGCTCAAATCAGCTGGATCTACCTCGTGCTGACGGTCGCCTGCTTCCTGTCCTACCTGACGCTGGGGATGAGCAGCTTCGACGCGATCAACCATGCGCTGACGACGGTTTCCACGGGTGGATTCTCGACGACTGATCAAAGCTTCGGCGCGTTCCAGGGCGCGCCCGAATACTTCGCGAGCGTCTTCATGGTCCTCGCAAGCTTGCCCTTCGTGCGCTACATCCAGCTGGTCGCCGGTACCGCGAAACCAATCTTCCGCGACGCGCAGATCAGGGCTTACATAGGCGTCATCACGGTGGCTGCAGTGGTGCTGGCCTTTTTCCAGATCAGCTACGACGGACGCGGATTCGAGGAGTCGCTGCGCGAGGCGCTGTTCAACGTGACCTCGATCATCTCGGGAACCGGCTACGCCAGCGTGGACTACCAGCTGTGGGGCGCTTTCGCGATGGTGCTGTTCTTCTTCATCGGTCTGATTGGCGGCTGCGCCGGATCGACCTGTTGTTCGGTGAAGATCTTCCGCTACCAGATCCTTGTGTCCGCCATCTGGAGCCAGGTCCGCCGCATCCACTCCCCTCACGGCGTCTTCGCTCCGAAGTTCGAAGACCGCCGCGTGTCGGAAGAGGTCCTGTCGTCGGTCATGGCGTTCTTCGTACTGTTCGTTGTGTCGCTGGGCGTGCTGGCCGTCGCACTGGGGCTGACCGGGCTGGATTTCGTGACCGCCGTTTCGGGCGCGGCCACCGCCATCGGCAACATCGGTCCGGGGCTGGGCCCGGTCATCGGACCATCGGGCTACTTCGGCCCGCTGAACGACACGGCCAAGTGGCTGTGCATCATCGGCATGCTGGTCGGACGGCTGGAACTGATGGCCGTTTACGTCCTGTTCACCGTGCAGTTCTGGCGGGGCTAGCCGAACCGATCCTGCCAGCAGGGCACCGGGTCGCCGATGGCGGGTGTCGCGTGAAATACAGCGCGGGCGATGGCGCGCGACAGGCAGGTCGCGGCGGCGTGGCCGAGCAATGCCAGCCCCATGGGATCGGGTGCCGGGCGCGCTCCGGTCGCGGCGGCGAAGACCAGATCCCCATCGAAGGGCGTATGCGCGGGCAAGATCGCGCGGGCGAGGCCGTCGTGCGCCGCCGTCGCTAGCCGCGTCGCTCCGGCTTTGGTCAGCGTGGCGTCGGTAGCGACGAGGGCGATGGTGGTCGCGGCCCCCACCAGCGGTACCTTCGTCGCCAGCGCCGCGCGCTTTGGCACGCCGCGCGCTCCGAACTCGTCGGCTTCCTCGAACGGTGCGGCCCAGAAGCGGCCCGTATCAGGGCACACCACGCCGCCCACCGGGTTCGCGGCGACCAAGGCGCCGACGGTTGTTCCGTCTTCCAGCACTGCCGAAGCCGTTCCGATGCCGCCCTTCAACTGACCCGCGATGGCGCCCGTGCCGGCACCGACCGATCCCATCGCCGCGTCCACTCCCGCGCCCTGCAGCGCCTTGCGGCCAAGGGTGGGGTAGGGGTTGTCCGACCAGTCGTGATCGCCGCCTGCGTCCAGATCATACAGGATCGCGGCGGGCACGATGGGCACGAGGCGCCCGTTTACCTGAAATCCCCGTCCCGCGCGCCGCAGCCCGGCCATGACGCCGTCCGCCGCCGCGAGCCCGAAGGCCGACCCACCCGACAGCACCAGCGCATCCACCCGCTCGACCAGCTTGTCGGGCGCCAGCAGATCCGTCTCCCGCGTGCCGGGCGCGCCGCCCATGATGTGAACGCCCGCAATGAAGCGATCCGCCGCCGTCAGGACCGTGACGCCCGATTTCAGAACTGAATTCGAGGCGTGTCCGACCGTTATGCCGGGAATATCGGTGATGGAGTTGCGGGGACCGGGTGTCATGGGGCAAAGGATGGGGCAAAGCGGACCTTTGGCCAAGCGAGAAGACACCATGCGCAGTTTGAAGCTGATCCTGATCGCGGGCTGGATGCTGATCCTGTTCGCCGTTCTCCACTACACGCTGCCGCAGACCGATGTGGTGCGGATCGTGAACACCGATATTCGGCGCATGGATTTCGGGGCCAATGCGATCTTCTACTCCAGCGAGGCGACCGCAAGCGGCAACGTCGACGTGCGGTTCATCGAAGGCGTGGACCCGGACGGTGATGCCGCTGTCTTTCGTAACGAGGACACAGGGTTGGGCTGGCCTTTCTACTTCAAGTTCGACAGTGCCGATCTACAGGCAAAGGCCGCCGACCTGATTTCTACGCGCGACGATGCCGTCTGGGTTGCGGTGCGCCACTACGGCTGGCGCTCGCGCCTTTTGTCCGCCTTCCCGAACGCCACGCGCATCTGGCGGGTGGATGGGCCGGATGTCAGCTTCTTCCCTTGGTTGGCGGTGGGTGTCTTCGTGGCGATCATCGTCGCGATGCTGGCGCTTTGGCGGATGTCGCAACTGCTATGGCGCAACCGCATCCGTCCGCTGTTCGGCGGACGGGGCGGCAAGGACGTTTGATCCTCAGCCTAGCTTAGCTTGGCGTGGATCTCGTCGTAGTCGATTTCGCCCACTGGCATCTTGTTCGCCGGATCTTCGAAGTCGTATTTGAATAGCTTGAAATCGCGGTGGTAGATTTCCCACATCAAATGCATCGACAGGTCGTCGAAGTAGTCCGCCACAGGGTGTGCGCGCTTGGGGCCATGCCCTTCACTTTCGTTGAAGCGGGGGATCGAGGCCAGATCGACGGTATGCCGAGTGTCGATGCTGTTCAGCACCGACTGCATCCCGTCGTTGAATGCCTCGGTCCAGAAAATGTTATCGTAGCGGCCGCCGTTCGCGATGAATGTGGAGACGTGTCCTGACGTGGCCGACCAGTGAATGTCAGGCTCCATCGGTTTGCGGAAGCGGATGGTGTCGCGCACGAACAGAAGGAACCGGCGGAACGACGCGATTTGGTCGAACTCTTCCTTGCCATCCTTGCCGCCAACTTCGATCCCGTATTTCTGGATCAGTAGGGGCACCAGATTGCCGCGGTAGCGCTTGCCGTTACGCTGGATGCCGCAGATCTTGTCGAAGAACGACGATAGCACGCGGGTGTAGGGGTTCCGCACGCAGGTGAACGCATAGGTGTCGTGGCTGGTCACGGCGCGGGTTATAGGCGCATGGCTCTCTTCCATGGCCCATTTGTGCATGCCTGACTTCGCATCGTGAATATCCCCGTCGAAGAACTCACCATGGTCCGAGTAGAACATGATTTGCCCGATGGTCGAGCAGGCGCACTTGGGCACCACCCGATAAACGACACTCTCGCTTTCGGTCATCCAGGTTCCGGGAAACCCCATTCGCACGTCTCCGATGTCTATCGCCGACAGGGCGATTAAAAATGTTTCAGAACCCTGTCACTACATCCACATTTCGGTGTAAATGGGGCCAAATGATGCCCGGGCGTAAACAATAGACCGAACATGGCCAAGATCGCCTACATTCTTCTGTGTCACAAGGACCCAAAAGCCATCGTTGCACAGGCGCGACGGTTGACGGCTGCGGGTGACTTCGTGTCGATCCATTTCGATGGCCGGGCCGATCCCGCCGACTTCGCCGCGATACGCGACGCGCTTGACGGCAATCCCGGCGTCGCCTTCGCCGCGAAGCGCTACAAATGCGGCTGGGGCGCGTGGAGCCTTGTCGCCGCGTCGTTGTCAGCCGTTGAAACCGCCTTCGATAGTTTTCCGCGTGCCACCCATTTCTACATGGTCTCGGGCGACTGCATGCCGATCAAGTCGGCCGCATACTGTCACCAGTTTCTGGATCGCGACAGCTGCGATTACATCGAAAGCCACGATTTCTTTCGTTCGGACTGGATCAAGACCGGCTTCAAGGAAGAGCGTCTGATTTACCGCCATCCGTTCAATGAACGCACGCAAGCCAAGCTGTTCTATGCCACCTATGAGGTTCAGCGCCGCCTGAACATCACGCGCAAGGTGCCAGCCGATATCCAGATCATGATCGGCTCGCAATGGTGGTGCCTGCGGCGCGATACCATCGAAAAGGTTTTGTCTTTCTGTCGCACCCGTCGCGACGTGATGCGCTTTTTCCGCACCACCTGGATCCCGGATGAGACGTTCTTCCAGACCGTCGTGCGCCATGTCGTGCCACATAACGAGATCCGCAACCGCACGCCCACGTTCCTGATCTTCTCTGACTACGGGATGCCGGTGTCGTTCTACGATGACCACTACGATCTGCTGTTGGCGCAGAATTACCTGTTCGCCCGCAAGATCAGCCCGGAAGCGCATGAATTGAAGGCGCGGTTGGGTGATCTGTATAACGAAGATCGCTCTGACTTCCCGCTGTCGGGCGAGGGGCGTCGCCTGCATGCTTTCCTGACGGGGCGTGGCCGGGAAGGGCGCCGCTTCGCGCCTCGGTTCTGGGAGCGCGAAGCCAGTTTGGGCTTCGAGCGCGATGTGCTAATGATCGTCTGCAAGAAGTGGCACGTCGCGAAACGTCTGGCCCAGCGCATCCGCGAGCAGACAGGCGTTCCAACCGTCGGCTATCTGTTCAACGAGATGGACGCGAACCTGCCGGATCTTGGCGGGATCGAGAAGACGGTTGAAAAACGCCACCGTCACCGCCGCGCGCTTCTACGTCTGCTGATGGAATACAACGGCGACGACCGGCTTGTCATCTGCTTGGACCCCGCCGATCTGGACCTGATGCGCGACTTCGAAGGCGACCGCTGCACGACGCGTATACTGGAGTTGGATTGCGAGTTCAGCGACGACTATTTGATCGGTCACGCCCAGCGTCTTGGCCTGATCGGTGCCGATGTTCCGCCGATGGCGTTGGAACGCCTGATGCCCACCGTCCGGGCCGACATCCGGCACGAGCGTGAAGCGATCCGGGACGCCGGATTCGAGTCGCTGATCCGCATCGAACAGGCCGACGATACCGAAACACGCGCCGCCGCCATCCGTGCATTTCTGAAGATCGATGCCGACAAGGCGGGCGAAATTGCCGGTCTGCCCTATCTGTTCCAAGACTGACCGCAGGAGAGACCATGCCCTTCGCCTACGACGACCAGAACATCTTCGCCAAGATCCTGCGCGGAGAGATCCCGAACGACACCGTGCTAGAGACCGATCACACGTTGGCCTTCAACGACATCACGCCGCAAGCGCCGGTGCATGTGCTGGTGATCCCGAAGGGGTCATATGTCTGCCATGATCACTTCGCCGCCGAAGCATCCGACGCCGAGCTGGTCGATTTCGCCCGTGTCACTGCCCGCATCGTTGCGGAAAAAGGCCTGTCGCCGGGTGGGAACGGGAAAGGCTATCGCACGATCTCGAACGCCGGATCGCACGGCGTTCAAGAGGTGCCGCATTACCACCTGCACATTCTTGGCGGGCGTGCGATGGGGCGGATGCTGCAGAAGGACTAGGGCCAAGCCTCAAGTCCGAAGCTCTTCTTCCTTCGGCTTGGCCCCGACGAACGCCCATCCTTCGGCCTCTGTATCGAAGGCGCGGCCATCGACGGGAAGCACCTTGCTCATCGTCTCCACCATATCGCCCGCCTTTTCGGGGGCACCGACCACGGCGTATTTGTCAACCTTCGCGACAGACCGCACGCGCGATTTGATGACGTCCCAGTCCAGCGAAGCACCGCTTTCCGCACCGTCGTAGCGGTCAAAAATCAACAACATCGACACTTTGTCATGGGTGTCGAACTGAGTGTTCATGTACTCGGCCATCGTTTCCATATCATCGGACGTGACCTCGCCGACAATATGAAAAGCGTAGACGCCATCGGTGTCGGCAGGTGCCTGGCGCACTGTGGGGGTCGTAAACATCTTGGGGCTCCGGTTCATTTCCTCACTGAAAAACATGTGGCACTGCCGTCAGGTTCCGCCCGCTTCTTTCTGTCCCATCCTCTCGCGCAGGGCCGTTTCTATTCTGGCCTGCTCTGGAGAGGGACCGGACCCGGCAGGCCAGCCTTCGCGCTGTCGGGTGCGGTCGCCGTCGAACTCTTCGGTCTGGTCGTGGAACAGAACCATGCGCGTGGGATAGGGCAGGTCGATGCCGTTGGAGTCGAGGGCATTGTAAACCTTCTGGATGACTTCGCCCCAGACGCGCACGGTGTTCGCGCGATCCGATGCCGTCCACCAGCGCAGGCGCACTGTGTTGCCATCGGCCTCCATGCCCCACGGCACGGTATCGGGCGCGGGGTCGGCCAGCACGCCGTCGATTTCCTTCACCGTGTCCAGCATGATTTTGCGGGCGGTGTCGAAATCGTCCGAGCATCCAATCAGAATATCGTATTGTGACCGGGCGTGTTTGAACGCGGTCTTCACAACGACCGAGTCCGTGTAAATATCGGTGTTCGGGATGACGACGCGACGGTTGTCGTAGGTGCGGATCAACGTGGCACGAGTCTCGATCCGTTCGACCGTCCCTTCGTGTCCGCCGGAAACCTTGATCTGGTCACCGACTTCGAACGGCTGACGCAATAGGATCAAGATACCTGCCAGCAGGTTCTGCAAGATATCCTTGAAGGCAAAACCGATGGCAACAGAACCGATGCCAAGGCCTGCGAACAGGTCTGCGGGACTGATCGACGGGGCGACGATGGTAACCGCCAGCATGATACCGATGATGAAAACGACCCATCCCAACAGCGATGCGCCGACCATACCCAAATTCTCGCGCCCGCGCCGGTCTGCGGCTTTCTGCACCATGCGTCCGACAACGCGCGACAACATCCAGAAAACCGCGATGACGACAAGCGCGATTGCGATGTTCGGCAGCAGGCGAAAGAAGCCGTCCACCCATGCGTCGATCTTGTCGAAGATGTTTCCGACATCGGCGTCGATTTCGTCCATGTGCATCCCTCTTTTGCCTGCCATTCAAGCCATCAAAGAGGGAACGGTTCCGCTTAGGCCGCGCGGTCGGCCTTTCGCGTCAGGTCAAGGAACACGTCTTCCAGGTGCGGTTCTTCGATAGATACATCCGCGATTTCGACGCCCGCGTCGCGCAAGGCGGCCAAGATATCGCCCGGCTTCACCTTGGTCTTGGCGTAGTTGAACGCCAGCTTGCCGTTGTCCCGGCGATCCATCTCGACGCCATCGGGCAAAGCGATGTCGGCGGGGGCCTCTGACGCAGGCTCGATCACCAGCGTCTTGGTGTCGATCATCGCGATCAGCTTTGCGGTGGTGTCGCGGATCAGAACCTCTCCGTGGTTCATGATGGCGATCTCGTCGCACATTTCCTCTGCTTCTTCAAGGTAGTGGGTCGTAAGGATGATCGTCATGCCCTGATCGTTCAGCTGCCGCACGTTCTTCCACAGCATCTGACGCAACTCGATATCCACGCCCGCCGTCGGCTCGTCCAGCACAAGGATCTGGGGGTCGTGCACCAGCGCCTTGCCCAGCAACAGCCGCCGCCGCATCCCGCCCGACAGCGCGCGCGCATAAGCGTTGCCCTTGTCGGTCAGGCCGATCAGGTCGAGGATCTCGTCGGTTTTACGCTGCGCTTTCGGCACGCCGTATAGGCCGGCCTGGACATCCAGCGACCCGCGTGGCGTGAAAAACGGATCAAGGTTTAGCTCCTGCGGCATCACCCCGATGGCGGCGCGCGATTGCCGCGGGTTCACGTCCTGATCGAACCCCCAGATCGACACTTTGCCCGCCGATTTCGTCACCAGCCCGGCCAGGATGTTGATCAGCGTCGACTTGCCCGCACCGTTCGGCCCCAGAAGCCCGAAGATACTGCCCTGCGGGATCGTCAGGTCCACGCCCTTCAGCGCGTGCTTGGGCGCATCGCCTGTCGTTCCGGCATAGGTCTTCTGCAGTCCTGTGATCTCGATGGCGTTGCCACCCATGCCCTTGTTCCCCATGCGCTGTCCTCTATGCTTCGCCGCGACCTAGACCCGCGATCCGGCGGGACAAGCAACAAGGATTTGCCGCCCATGTCCGAAAAACCCGTGGACAACCCCGGTGTCCTGCCGACCACAGGCATCTACGACGCCCCCGAGACCGAAGAGGTCTCAAGCACCCGCGTCTCTTGCGATGGCCACATGACCCATCCGCGCGTCTGGTTGCAGATCGACGAAGAGCGTGGCTGGGTCGAATGCGGCTACTGCGACAAGCGGTTCGTGTTGAAAGAGGGCGCGGGCGGGCACTGACGATATGGTGCGGGACCCGTGATGCGCGCCGGATCGTTGATCGTCCATGATCCCGCGCTTACTTCTGATCTTCGCACTTCTCCTGAGTTCTCCGGCTGTCGCCGCACCATCCCACGGCGTGATCGATTCCCGGACGAATCTGCCGCGCACGTTGCCGTTGCAGGTGAAGACCGCGCCAGATCGTGACGCCTACCTCGTGCTACGTGATGCGCAAACCGACGCTATTGTGCTGACGGCCTACGCAGAAGCGGGACGCCCTTTTCGCGCGCTGATGCCGCCGGGCGACTACACGTTCCACGCGGCGCTCGGCACCGGCTGGGAAGGACCGGAAGCGCTGTTCGGCGATAACACCCGGCTTTACGATCATCCGCTCGCCCTGTCCTTCTCCGCAGGCTATGCCCGCAAATCCGGCAATCTGATCGACCTGTCGGCCATCTACGACAAGGCAGTGGCCGTGCGTCGCGGCTACGCGATCTGCCAGTTCTACACGCCCCGGCCCAACGATGCACCGCGCAACCCAATCGATTCGCCGGACGAGACCTCCATAGCGCCCGAGATCACGGCAGGCCCCGTGGCCCCTCCCGGCCCTTACGATCCGCTACTCGATGGCGCGCCTGAGCTTGGACAAGAGTTCGGCAACACGGTTTCCGACGTCCCGCTCGCCCGCCGCGCCAGCGAGCCGAACCTGCCCGGTCCCGCGACACTTCCAGACCGCGATATCGACCGTGACCGCCTGCGCGCACGCATATGCGACTGACGGCCCTTTTGCCCGGCCCGACGTGGGGCTAGGTAGAAGGCCAATCAAATCGGAGCGCGCCCATGTCCTTCGGCAAAGGCCACCACCTGCATCTGGTCGACGGCTCGGCCTTCATCTTCCGCGCCTTTCACGCGCTGCCGCCGCTGACGCGCAAGTCGGACGGCACGCCCGTTGGCGCGGTCTCGGGCTTTGTGAACATGCTGTGGAAGATGATCCAGGACAACAAGGGCCCTGACGCGCCGACCCACGCGGCTGTCGTCTTCGACAAGGGCAGCCACACCTTCCGCAACGACATGTATGATCAGTACAAGGCCAACCGGGACGAGATGCCCGAGGATCTGCGCCCCCAGATCCCCCTGACCCGCGACGCCACGCGCGCCTTCAACCTTGCGTGTCTGGAGCAAGAGGGGTTCGAGGCTGACGACATCATCGCCACGCTGGCCTGCAAGGCGCGCGAAGCCGGGGGCCGCTGCACCATCATCAGTTCCGACAAGGACCTGATGCAGCTGATCGGTGACGGCGTGGTCATGTTCGACGCCATGAAGAACACGACCATCGACCGTGAGGGGGTCGAGGCCAAGTTCGGGGTCGGACCCGAACGCGTCGTCGACGTACAGGCGCTTGCCGGCGACTCGGTGGACAACGTGCCCGGCGCGCCCGGTATCGGCATCAAGACCGCTGCGCTTCTGATCAACGAATTCGGCACGCTGGAAGAGCTGCTGGACCGCGCCGAAGAGGTCCCCCAGCCCAAGCGCCGCCAGACCCTGATCGAGCACCGCGAGCAGATCGAATTGTCCAAAAAGCTGGTCCAGCTCGATTGCGACATGACGCTGGACTACGACCTTGCCTCGCTTGAGGTGAAAGAACCCGACCCCGATACCCTGCTGCAATTCTTGGGCGACATGGAGTTCCGCACAATCGTGCGTCGCGTGTCCGAAGAGCTCGGCGTCGACACGCCTGCGATCCCCGCCGCGTCGATCACCGCCGCCGACGAAGAGATCGAAGAGCCGCCGTTCCCCGAGGACTACACATGGGTGAAGACCGAGGCAGAATTGGCCGACTGGGTCGAACGTGCCACCGCGCAGGGCTTTGTGGCCATCGACACCGAAACCACGTCACTGAACGAGATGCAGGCCCTGCTGGTCGGCGTGTCGCTGGCGCTTGGTCCCGGCGTCGCCTGCTACATCCCGCTGGCCCACAAGGAAAACGCAGAAGCTGACCTGTTCAGCACCGATGCGCTTGCAGACGGCCAGATCGACTTCGACACCGCGCTCAAGCACCTCAAGCCGCTGCTGGAAGATTCCGCCGTTCTCAAGATCCTTCAGAACGCCAAGTACGACTACAAGATCCTCTCCCGCCTTGGCATTCACATCACGCCCATCGACGACACGATGCTGATTTCCTACGCCCAGCACGCGGGCCTGCACAATCACGGCATGGATGCGCTGTCCGAACGCTATCTTGGCCACACCTGTATCCCCATCAAAGAGCTGATCGGCACCGGAAAATCCCAGATCACCTTTGACAAGGTGCCTGTCGACAAGGCCGTCCGCTACGCCGCCGAGGATGCCGACGTCACCCTTCGTCTGCACCGCACGCTCAAGCCGAGCCTCCACCGCGCCCGCGTCACAACGGTATATGAGACGCTGGAACGCCCCCTGATCCCCGTGCTGGCGCGGATGGAGATGGCGGGCGTGCAGGTGGACCGGAACACCCTGTCGCGCATGTCCGGCGCTTTCGCGCAGAAGATGGCAGGGCTGGAGGCCGAGATCGCAGAGATCGCGGGGGCGGAGTTCAACGTGGGTTCTCCCAAGCAGCTTGGCGAAATCCTCTTCGACAAGATGGGCCTGCCCGGCGGCAAGAAAGGCAAGACCGGGGCCTATTCCACCGGGGCCGACATTCTCGAAGAGCTCGCAACCGAACACGAACTGCCCCGCAAGGTGCTGGACTGGCGGCAAGTCTCGAAGCTGAAATCGACTTATACCGATGCGTTGCAGGATCATATCGACCCCGAAACGGGCCGCGTGCATACGTCATACTCCATTGCAGGGGCCAGCACCGGGCGCCTCGCCTCGACCGATCCGAACCTGCAGAACATCCCGATTCGGACAGAGGAAGGCCGCCGCATCCGAGAGGCTTTCGTCGCCCCCGAAGGCAAGGTGCTGGTCAGCCTCGACTATTCCCAGATCGAACTGCGCATCCTCGCCCACATCGCCGGGATCGACGCGCTGAAACAGGCGTTCAAGGATGGGCAGGACATCCACGCCACCACCGCGTCAGAGATGTTCGGCGTGCCGCTGGATCAGATGACCGCCGACGTGCGCCGACAAGCCAAGGCCATCAACTTCGGCGTCATCTACGGCATCAGCGGTTTCGGCCTTGCCCGCAACCTGCGGATCCCGCGCGAAGAGGCGCAGGGCTTCATCGACCGCTATTTCGAACGCTTCCCCGGCATCAAGGACTACATGGCCGAGACGACCGCCTTCGCCAAGGAACACGGCTACGTCGAGACCCTGTTCGGCCGTCGCATCAACACGCCCGAAATCAACGCTCGCGGCCCCGGCGCTGGCTTTGCGAAGCGCGCCGCCATCAATGCGCCGATCCAAGGGACGGCCGCTGATGTCATCCGCCGCGCGATGATCCGAATGGAGGACGCGATCGCCGATCTGCCCGCCACCATGCTTTTGCAGGTCCACGATGAACTGTTGTTCGAGGTGGACGAAGGCCATCAGGATGCGCTGATCGCCACCGCTCGTGAGGTGATGGAGGGGGCCGCCAATCCCACCGTTCACCTGACCGTCCCGTTGGATGCCGACGCGGGGCAGGGGGCGAGTTGGGCCGACGCGCATTGATTTGCGAATCGGCCCGGTTTCCGAAAGTGGCAAAAGTTTGACCGTCAGGAGACTTGCCGATGGCCTCTCGTCCCAGACCCCGGCCGCGCCACAAGACAGAGGGTCCGCCCCGGCTTATCGCGTTCAACAAGCCGATGAACGTTCTGTCACAGTTCACCGACGATGGGCACTGGCCGGGGCTGAAACGGTGGCTTGATTTGCCCGGCGTCTATCCGGCAGGGCGGCTGGACCGAGATAGCGAAGGGTTGCTTCTGCTGACCAATGACGGAGCCTTGCAGGCGCGTATCACGGACCCTGCGCACAAGTGGCCGAAGACCTATCTGGTTCAGGTCGAGGGTACGCCGACGGATGAACAGCTTCAGAAGCTGGAACAAGGTGTTACGCTTAAGGACGGCCCGACGCTGCCAGCGCAGATCACGCGTATCGATCCGCCCGATTTATGGCTGCGCGACCCGCCCGTGCGCGTGCGGAAAACGGTGCCCGACGCGTGGCTGCGGATCATCCTGCGCGAAGGACGTAACCGCCAGGTCAGGCGCATGACCGCCCACGTCGACCTGCCGACCCTGCGGCTTGTACGGATCGCAATTGGCCCGGTCGGGCTGGACGATCTCGCACCGGGGGAGTGGCGCGACATCGATCCCAAGATCGCCACGGTTTAAGCAAGTTTTTGCCTATGTGCCTTGGGCGCTACGAGAGCGCGCGGCCTTTTCGTTCAAATGCGCTCGGTCAATGATTTGTTAGGGGATGCATGCTTAAGTCTCGGCTCAGGCAGGAGGACCATAGATGCAGAAAACGCTCACACTCACACTCACACTCGCGACGCTGATCTCGACCGCAACGGTGGCCGTGGCCGACCGTGCGATGGTGTCGGATCACGGCGTCGTCTATTCGGAAACCGCATTCGACAGTGGGAGTCGTCTTGTGCGTGCCAATGAAACCATCACGCTGACAGACCGCTGCACCGCGAAGATCGACGGCAAGGGCAACGGCTCGTGGCGCTGGAACGCTGGCGGCACCGAAGTGACCGTCGGCACCTATGCCGTGCGGTTCGACGATGTGCCTTTGATCTCTATGATGGCCTGCGCAAGCTGATCTGGGTAAAGACCCGCGGCCACCGCGCGCCTTGATACAGGCGCGGCGGCCCGCGTCACGCCGACGCGATGGGGAACAACGCGGCGAACAATGCGCTGATGGGGCGAACCGAAAAAAGGATCGTCCCATGCCCACCACCCCCACACCCGATAGCCAAGCACCCGCACTGGAACTGAACCTGACCGCAGGTCCGAAGTGGAAGCTCGAACAGCAATCGCCCGATACCTTCACGCAGATCATCGTGTATCGCGGCCTGCACTGCCCGGTGTGCAAGGAATACCTTGGTACCTCCCGCAAGCTCTATGAGCAGTTTCTGGAGAAAGGCGTCGAGACGATCCACGTCTCGATGGACAGCAAGGAGCGCGCGTCCGAGGCGCACGCCGATTGGGGTCTCGATCCCGTTCCGATGGGCTACGGTCTGACCAGGGAACAGGCCGCTGATTGGGGTCTTTATGTCTCCGACCCGATTCAAGACAGTGAGAAGGCACCGTTTGCCGAACCGGGCGTGTTCTGGGTGCGCCCCGACGGACGGCTTTACCTTGCCGCCGTGTCCAATTCTCCCTTTGCCCGTCCAAATCTGGAGTTCCTGCTCGGCAAGGTCGATTTCATCAAGGATAAGGAATACCCGGCGCGCGGCCAAGCTGCGTAGTCGAACCGATCTTCTAGGCTAGGTGGCCAATCATGTCCCATGATCACGGCCATCATCACATTGACCCCGACGCAGGCGATGCACGCATCGCGGCTGCCGTTGGGGTCAATCTTTTGCTGACAGTCGCCCAGTTCATCGGCGGTCTTCTGTCCGGCTCGCTCGCCCTGATCGCCGATGCCGTTCACAACCTGTCCGACGCCCTGTCGCTGGTGATCGCCTTCGGCGCGCGCCGCATCGCACGCCGCCCTGCCGACGATGACATGACCTTCGGCTATGGCCGGGCAGAGGTTGTCGCGGCGCTGATCAACCTGACCACGCTGATCGTGATCGGCGTTCTACTTCTGTACGAAGGTGCGGCGCGGCTGTTTGATCCGCCCGACGTGCAAGGTTGGATCGTCGTCATCCTTGCCGGTGTGGCTCTGATCGTCGACCTTGCCACCGTCTTACTGACGATCCGAATGGCGCGCACCTCGATGAACATCCGCGCGGCGTTCCTGCACAATCTGGCGGATGCGCTCGGCTCGGTCGCCGTGATCGTCGCCGGAACGTTGATCCTGCTCTACGACTGGCGGCTGGTGGATCCCATCGTCACGATCCTGATCGCTGCCTACATTCTGTGGCATGCGGGGTCAGAGATGCCGCCCGTGATCCGTCTGTTGATGCTGGGGGCGCCGTCCAGCGCTGAAACCGACGCGGTGCGCGACACCCTTGCAGGCGTTCCGGGCGTGAAGCGCGCGTATCACGTGCATCTCTGGCAGATCGACGAGCACAGGATTTCGGTGGAAGCCCACCTTGCCATAGATGACGCTGCACAAGGCCCCGCGATCTGCAAAACGGCCAGGGATCGCCTGAAGGATCGCTTCGGAATATCCCACTCCACGCTGGAAATCGAAGGCGCATGACCGGCACGATCCTCTCGTCTACGGCTGCGCGTCCTCCGCCGGGGCCATCGGGAAGAATACACCCTTTGAGGTCACGCCGAACTGATCGCCCTGCACATGGCCCATATCAACGAGCCGGTAAAAGCTCTTGCGGTCGATCAGCGCCTCGAGCCCGTCGCGCACCATGACGTAGGGCGACGGTTCCTCGCCGTTCCGCGCAACACGGATCGGGTGGTTGGCGTCGGCGGTGACGGTATCGCCAACATTGGTGGTGAAGATCAGCGCGTCATCCTGCTGCGTCACATCGTATGCGACAAATGGCGCATCTTCGACCGTGATGCGCCACTTCTCGACCGGGGTGACAAGGAAATAGGCGTCGCCTTCGCGCTTCAGGATGGTGGAGAACAAGCGCACCAGTTTGGTCCGCCGGATCGGCGAACCTTCATGGATCCATGTGCCATCACGGTCGATCCGCAGGTCCATGTCTCCGGATTCGGGCGGATCCCATGCCTCGATCGGCGGCATGCCGCCCTGTGATGCGGCGCGCACCGCTTCTTCCAGAGCCTTCGCATCAGGGATCACGGCCATTTGTCCCACCTTCGCTTTTGTCATTTGTGCCGTCCGGGATAGGTCGGCATGGTAACATGATGACTTAATCCGCAAGAGAGGCGTGCCCATGTCAGACCCCATTCTCGATGAGATCGACGCGCTGGGCGATAAGCTGGCGCAGGCGCGGACCTCTATCACCAAGCGGTTCATCGGCCAGACGCGGGTGGTCGATCTGGTGCTGTCGACGCTTCTGTGCGGCGGCCACGGCCTGCTGATCGGCCTGCCGGGGCTGGGCAAGACGCGATTGGTCGAGACGCTGTCGACCGTGATGGGGCTGGACGGAAAGCGCGTGCAATTCACCCCCGATCTGATGCCCGCTGATATTCTTGGGTCAGAGGTGCTGGAAACGGGGCAGGACGGCGCGCGCGCTTTCAAGTTCATCGAAGGTCCGATCTTCTGCCAGCTTCTGATGGCGGATGAGATCAACCGCGCCTCTCCCCGCACGCAATCGGCGCTGTTGCAGGCAATGCAGGAGAAATCGGTGACCGTCGCGGGGCAGACGCACCCCTTGGCCGCGCCCTTCCATGTTCTCGCAACCCAGAACCCGATCGAGCAGGAGGGCACGTATCCTCTGCCCGAAGCGCAACTGGACCGCTTCCTTGTGCAGATCGACGTGCCCTATCCCGACCGCGAAACCGAGCGTGATATTCTGATGGCCACGACGGGCGCAGAGGAAGAGGTCGCCCACGCCGTTTTCACTGACCACGATCTGATCGCTGCGCAGCTTCTGCTGCGTCGGATGCCGGTTGGCGACGGTGTGATCGAAGCGATCCTTGACCTCGTGCGCGCCTGCCGCCCCGAAGAGGACAGCGCGCCAGAGGTCATCCGCGAAAATGTCGGCTGGGGCCCAGGTCCGCGTGCGGCGCAGGCCCTGATGCTGACGGTCCGGGCTCGCGCGCTGCTGGACGGGCGCTTGGTGCCGAACGTCGAAGACGTGGCCGACATGGCCGGCCCGGTCCTGACGCACCGCATGGCGCTGACATTCGCGGCTCGCGCGCGCGGCATCGTCTTGCCGGACGTGATCGCGCAAACGGTCGACCGGGTTACATCACTGCGGTCCGCCGCGTGAGCGATCCCGCTGCCCTCCGCGCCCGCGCCGAAGGGCTGGCCGGGGCCTTTCCACCGCTTTTGGCGGGTGCGCGGCACTTGGCCGCATCCGTCGTTCTGGGCGCGCATGGTCGCCGCCGTCCGGGGCAGGGTGACGAGTTCTGGCAATATCGTCCCGCCATCCCCGGTGACGAGGCGCGCAGCATCGACTGGCGCCGTTCGGGCCGGTCGGATGCCCATTTCGTGCGACAAAAGGAATGGCAGGCGGCGCAGTCGGTGTCGCTTTGGATCGACCCGTCCGCGTCCATGGCATTCGCGTCCGACAGCGCGTTGCCCGAAAAACGCTACCGTGCTGCCGAACTGGGCTTGGCGCTTGCGATCCTGCTGGTGCGCGGCGGCGAACGTGTGGGCCTCATGGGCCACGACCTGCCCGCCCGCGGCGGAGAGGTGCAGTTGATGCGTCTGGCCGCCGCGATGGAGGCCGATCCCGACGGCGAATACGGCGAACCGACCGCGCGCGAGATGCCGTCGCGGTCCCGCGCGGCGTTCGTCTCGGATTTTCTGGGTGACATCTCGGCGGCCCGCGCCGCGTTGACCGAAGCGGCCGACCGAGGTGTGTCGGGCGTGATGATCCAGGTTCTCGACCCGCAGGAAGAGGCGTTTCCCTTCGACGGTCGGACAGTCTTCGAGTCCATGGGCGGCGGCATCCGGCATGAGACGTTGAAGGCCCGCGACCTGCGTGACCGCTATCTGGATCGACTGGCCGAGCGGAAGGCCGACTTGGCCGACCTGTGCCGCGCGACCGGCTGGCAATACCACTGCCACCACACAAACACCCCGGCCACGCAGGCGCTGCTCTGGGCCTATTCCGCGCTTGAAAGGGTCGTGTAGATGCTGATCCTCGGTCCCATCGGCTTTACCGCGCCTTGGCTTCTGCTGGGCCTGATCGCCTTGCCGATCCTGTGGATTTTGCTGCGCGCCGTGCCGCCCGCGCCGATCCGCCGCCGCTTTCCCGGCGTGGCGCTTCTGCTGGGTCTGCAGGACGAGGAACACCAGTCCGACAAGACGCCGTGGTGGCTTTTGCTGCTGCGCAGCCTTGCCATTGCCGCGCTGATCGCGGGCTTCGCCGGTCCGGTCCTGAATCCCGACCCGCGCGAGCCGGGCACCGGCCCGCTGCTGGTGCTGATGGACGGCACATGGGCCGACGCCCGCGACTGGCCGCGCCGGATCGACCGGGTAGAGCAGGCATTGTCAGAGGCGACACGCGACGACCGCCCCGCCGCCGTCGTTCTGCTGACCGACCCGCCCGCCGGTGATCTTCCGTTCCGCGCCGCGCAATCGTGGGTGTCGCAGCTTCCGGGCCTGACGCCGCAGCCTTGGGCTCCGCAAGACAGTGCAGCTTGGGCCGAGGGGTTGCCCGGCAACTTCGATACAATCTGGCTGTCCGATGGTCTGGACCGCGAAAGCCGCGCTGAAACGCTGGCTGCGCTTGAAGATCGCGGGTCGGTGCGCGTGTTCGAATCCCCACGTCCCATCTACGGCCTGCGCCCCCCGATATTCGAGGACGGAGCGATCTCGCTGTCCGTGACCCGCGCGGGCGACGGTGTCGAACGCACGGTGACCATCGCCGCGCAGGGGCTCGATCCAAACGGGGTGGAGCGTCAGTTGGCCACGGTCGATGCGACCTTTGCCCAAGGCGAGACGGAGGCCGAAGTCGCCGTGTCGCTGCCCCCGGAATTGCGTAACCGCGTGTCCCGGTTTGAGGTCATCGGCGCACGATCCGCCGGGGCCGTCAGCCTGACCGACGACGCTTTGAAACGGCGCGAAGTGGCGCTGCTGTCGGGCAGCGAGGCCCGCGAGTCCGTCGAGTTGCTGAACCCCACGCACTACTTGGAACAGGCGCTCGACCCCGTGGCCGACCTGATCGACGGCGCGCTGTCCGATGTGCTTTTGGCCAACCCGGACGCCATCGTTCTGGCTGACGTGGCGACCGTGCCTGACGCGCAATCCGCCGACCTGCTGGCGTGGATCGACGCTGGCGGCCTGCTGGTGCGCTTCGCCGGCCCGCGCCTTGCCGCGTCTGACGTCAGCCGTGCCGAGGAGGACCCCCTGATGCCCGTGCGCCTTCGCGCCGGTGGCCGCTCTGTCGGTGGCGCGATGAGTTGGGGAGAGCCGAAAGAGCTGCAGACCTTCGCCGACGAAAGCCCCTTCGCCGGATTGTCGGTGCCCGAAGATGTTACCGTCACCGCGCAGGTGCTGGCGCAACCTGACCCGACGCTGTCCGAACGCACCATCGCCTCGCTTGCCGATGGCACGCCGCTGGTCACGCGCAAACGCATCGGCGCGGGGCAGGTGGTGTTGTTCCACGTCACCGCCAACGCCGAATGGTCCAGCCTGCCGCTGTCGGGCCTGTTCGTGTCGATGCTGGAACGGCTTGCCGTCTCGACCCGCCCCGCGCAGCCGGACGCGAGTGAGCTGGAAGGCACGACATGGCAGATCGACAGCCGCCTGACGGCGTTCGGAGCGGTCGAAGACGCGGGCAACCTGCCCGGCGTTCCGGGCGAGCGGCTGGCCGACAGCGCGCCGGGCCCCGACGCGCCTCCGGGCCTCTATGCCGGAGAGGACCGCCGCCTCGCGCTGAATGTGATCGGGCCGGAGACCGTTTTGACTGCAACCGCATGGCCGTCGCGCATCCCGGTCGAAGGGCTGGCGACGGCACAGGAACAACCGCTTGGGGGTCTACTTCTGTCGCTCGGCATCGCTCTTCTGGCGATCGATGTGTTGGCGTCCCTGTGGCTGGCCGGGCGACTGACGGGACCGCGCGCTGCCGCCGCCGCTTTGGCGGGGCTGATGCTGATCGGCGCGCCGCAGGCCGACGCTCAAAATGGAATGTCGTCTACCCCGCCCCGCGAAGAGGTGACCGACGACGCCTTCGCTGCTGCCGTCACATCCGAAGTGACGCTGGCCCACGTTCTGACCGGCGACGACCGGCTGGATCAGACCGCTCAGGCGGGGCTGTTCGGGCTGGGGCAGACGCTGTTTCGCCGCACCTCTATCGAGCCGTCCGAACCCGTTGGCGTGAACCTTGAGACCGATGAGCTGGCGTTCTACCCGTTCCTCTACTGGCCCGTCAGCGCGGATATGGCGCGCCCCTCGGATGCCGCCTACGCCAAGCTGAACGCCTACCTGCGGTCGGGCGGCATGATCCTGTTCGACACGCGCGATGCGGATATGGGCGGCACGGCGACCACGCCTACCAGCCGCAAGTTGCAGGAGCTGGCCCGCCCGCTGGACGTGCCGCCACTGGAGCAGATCCCGGCGGATCACGTTCTGACGCGCACCTTCTACCTGCTGCAGGACTTCCCTGGCCGCCATGCCACGCCGAACATATGGGTCGAGGCTGCTCCGCCGGATGCCGAGATGGTCGAAGGCATGCCGTTCCGCGATCTGAACGACAACGTAACGCCCGTGGTCATCGGCGGCGGCGATTGGGCTGCCGCATGGGCGGTGGACGACACGGGCCGCCCGATGTTCCCCGTAGGCCGGGGCTTTGCCGGAGAGCGGCAGCGCGAAATCTCGCTGCGCTTCGGCGTGAATCTGATCATGCACGTGCTGACCGGCAACTATAAGTCCGATCAGGTCCACGTGCCCGCGCTGCTCGACCGTCTTGGGAATTGAGAGCGTTCGACATGAGTATTTGTAAAAACAAAGAAAGCAGGTCGCTTTGACCGAAACCGTGATCTTTGATCCATTGGTGCCTTGGGTGGTACTGGCCGTGCTGGCGGGCGTTGCGGTGCTGGTCGTCGGACTGGCGCTATGGCGCGGGCTGGGCGGCTGGTGGCTGCGCGGGCTGGCGGCGCTGGCTTTGCTGGCGGCCTTGTCCGGCCCGTCTTTGCAAAGCGAGGACCGCGCTCCGCTGTCGGACATCGTGATCGCAGTGGTGGACGAAAGCGCGTCGCAGCGGCTGTCGGACCGGCCGGACCAGTCTGCGGCGGCATTGGCGCGGTTGGAGAGCGAAATTTCGGCGCTGGGCAACACGGAATTGCGCGTCGTGCGATTGGGCGACGGGCAGGGCGACGGGGGCACCGAATTGATGACGGCTTTGTCGCAGGCGTTGGCCGAAGAACCGCAAGCGCGGATCGCGGGCGCGGTGCTGATCTCGGACGGGCGGTTGCACGATATCGAAAACGCTCCGGATCTGCCCGCGCCGCTGCACTTGTTGATGACGGGCCAGCCCGAGGATTGGGACAGGCGGTTGGAGATCACGACCGCGCCCGCCTTCGCCATTCTGGGCGAAGAGGTGGCGCTGCGCCTACGGATCGACAATCAGGGCGCCGTGCCTGCCGCCGAAGGCCAGACGGTCTCTTTAGAGATCGCCATCGACGGCGGTGAGGCGCGCAGCTTCGATGTACCCGTGGGCGAAGAGTTGGAGCTGCCCGTCGTGCTGCCCCACGCGGGCATCAACGTGATCCAGTTCAACGTGCCGGTCGCCGAAGGCGAGCTGACCGACCGCAACAACGCCGCTGTCGTGCGTATCAACGGCGTGCGCGACCGGCTGCGGGTGTTGCTGGTCTCGGGCGAGCCACACGCGGGCGAGCGGACATGGCGCAACCTGCTGAAGTCGGACGCCTCACTCGATCTGGTCCATTTCACCATTCTGCGTCCGCCAGAAAAGCAGGACGGCGTGCCGGTCAACGAGCTGTCCCTGATCGCTTTCCCGACGCGGGAGCTGTTCCTGGAGAAGATCGACGAATTCGATCTGATCATATTCGACAAGTATCAGCGGCGGGGCATCTTGCCTGCGTTGTATCTGGATAACGTGCGGCAATACGTGGAAAACGGCGGCGCGGTGCTCGTGGCCGCGGGGCCGGACTTTGCCAGCGCCGCATCGCTGTACCGCTCGCCGCTTGGGGAAATCCTGCCCGCAGCACCTACCAGCCGCGTGCTGGAGGAGGCCTACCTGCCCCGTCTGACCGACATGGGGCGGCGTCATCCGGTGACGCGCGGACTTGGCGGCGGCGGGGAAGAGCCGGACTGGGGACGCTGGCTACGCCAAATCGAGTTGGAGCCGTTGGGCGGTCAGGTCGTGATGACCGGGATCGACGATAGCCCGCTTCTCGTGCTTGACCGTGTGGGCGAAGGGCGCGTGGCGTTGCTCGGTTCTGACCATGCATGGCTGTGGAGCCGTGGATATGAGGGCGGTGGCCCGCAACTCGACCTGCTGCGACGGCTGGCACATTGGTCGATGAAGGAACCGGAACTGGAGGAAGAGGCGCTGAGTGCCGTTGCCGATGGTCAGCGCATGGTTGTCACGCGTCGCACGTTGGATGAGACCACCGGCCCGCTGACGATTACTGGCCCTGACGGCGAGACCGTCGAGTTGGAAATGGAAGAGGTTGCGCCCGGTCAGTTCCAGGCCGAGTTTACCGGGCCGGAGATCGGGTTGTATCGGCTGGCGCAGGGCGATGAAGAGGCAGTCGTCGCCCTCGGTCCGCAAAGCCCGCGCGAGTTCGAGCAGACAGTCGCCAGCGGCGAGACGCTGGAGCCTTTGATCGACGGCTCTCGGGGGGGCATTCGGGGGATCAGCGACGGCCTGCCGGATGTGCGTCAGGTTCGGGCGGGTCGCCAAGCTGCTGGACGCGGCTGGATTGGGATCACGCCGCGTGATGCCTATCTGACGGCGGATATCACCGCAGTGCCGTTGCTACCTGCGTGGCTATGGCTGATCCTGGCCGCCGGTTTGGCAACGGGCGCTTGGCTGCGTGAAGGACGCCGGTAGCAAAATGCGAAACGGCCCCGCGTTGGGGCCGTTGTTCTGATCAGGGCGCTTTCGAGTGGCTGTCGCCGTCAACCGCGAGAGCGGATTTCTCGATATCGTCACGCTCCTTGCGTTCTTCGGTTTTGATCTTGGACCGATAGGCGAAGACGCTGAAGATCAGCAGGGTCATAAGGGCGAGCAGGGGCAGAAGCCATCCTAGGGACATGTGTTATCCAATCGTTACGTGTTCTGTCTGCTCAAACCCTCAGACAGCGATTGGTTTCCGTAAAGTCATGGGGTGCGACGACACGCGTCAGGGTAGATCGAAGGCCTGTGTATCGGTGGCCCAGCCCTCGGGCAGAGTGCTGGCGCGGATATGCACCCGTCGCGTGTCCGTGGGGATCGAAATCGTGTGCGACCGGGTGAAGGGCTGCTCGTTCACGTGCGGGTGCAGCAATTCGCGGGTGCCAAGCACCGTCCCGTCCGCCGCCTCGACCCGCCAGCCGTCGGCGTAGTCCTCCCAGCCGGTGTCGCCATGTTCCAGCGTTACGGAGATGCGCCAATCGGCTCCGCTCTGCGTGGCGGAGACCTCCACGATCCGGGCGGGATCGGCAATGGCAGGCAGAGCCAGGAACACAAGGGGCAGAGCAATGCGCATGGGGTTAAGGTAGGGGCGATCCGTCGCCTTGCCACCGTTGGGGCAGGCGCATACCCTTGGAATCAGGAGGAGACCCCGATGCAGATGCCCGAACCCGATGCGCGCGTGATCTCGAAAAAAGCGGAACTGGTCCGCCGTTTGGCACAGGTTCTGCCGGGCGACGCCCTGATCCACGAGCCGCGCGAGCTGAAGGCCTACGAATGCGACGCGCTGACGGCCTACAAATGCCCGCCGCTGGCCGTGGTTCTTCCCAGCTCGACCGAGGAGGTCGCCTCCGCGCTGAAGGTCTGCCACGAATTGCGCGTGCCGGTGGTGCCGCGCGGGGCCGGAACCTCTTTGGCGGGCGGATCGCTGCCCACTGCCGACAGTGTCGTGCTGGGCGTCGCGCGCCTGACCGACGTGATCGAGACGAATTACCCCGACCGCTACATCACCGTGCAGACGGGCCGCACGAACCTGTCGGTCACCGGCGCTGTCGAGGAGAACGGCTTTTTCTACGCCCCCGACCCGTCGTCGCAGCTGGCTTGTGCCATCTCGGGCAACATCGCGATGAACTCCGGCGGGGCGCATTGCCTGAAATACGGCGTGACCACCAACAATCTGTTGGGTGTCACGATGGTGCTGATGGACGGCACCGTGGTGGAATTGGGCGGCGCGCATATGGATGCGGGCGGGCTGGACTTGCTCGGCGTCGTTTGCGGGTCCGAAGGACAGCTGGGTGTCGTGACCGAAGCGACCCTGCGGATCCTGCCCAAGCCCGAAGGCGCGCGACCCTGCCTGATCGGCTTCGACTCGTCGGAAGTGGCCGGGGCCTGCGTGTCCGGTATCATCAAGGCCGGGATCTTGCCCGTCGCCATCGAATTCATGGACCGCCCCTGCATCCGCGCCACGGATGCGTTCTCCGGCGCGGGTTATCCCGATTGCGAGGCGCTGCTGATCGTGGAAGTCGAAGGCTCGGACGCCGAAATCGACGCTCAGCTCGACGCCATCAGCGCCATCGCGCGCCAGCATGATCCGGTGGAACTGCGCGTGTCGCAGTCCGAGGATGAGAGCGCGCGTATCTGGCTGGGCCGCAAGTCTGCGTTCGGCGCGATGGGGCAGATCAACGACTACATCTGCCTCGACGGCACGATCCCGGTGGGCGAACTGCCCCGCGTCCTGCGCGGGATCGGCGATCTGTCGAAGAAGCATGGGCTGGACGTGGCGAACGTCTTTCACGCGGGCGACGGCAATATGCATCCGCTGATCCTGTTCGACGCCAACAAGGACGGCGATCTGGAACGGGCAGAGGCGCTGGGCGAAGACATCCTGACCCTTTGCGTCGAAGTCGGTGGCTGTCTGACGGGCGAACACGGCGTCGGCGTGGAAAAACGCGATCTGATGACGGTGCAATTCGCCCCGGTTGATCTGGAAGCGCAGATGCGGGTGAAGGATGTGTTCGATCCCGCATGGCTGCTGAACCCCGCCAAGGTCTTCCCGCTTGCGTCATCCGACACGCGGCGCGTGGCCGCTGAGTAGAGCCTCCGGCGGAGGTATTTTTAGAACGATGAAGGAGCGGTCGTGCTGAGACCAGAGACCGAGGCCGATCTGGCCGAAATGGTGCGCGCCGCGAACGGCCCCTTGCGCGTGCAGGGCGGCGGGACTCGAATCGCCGTGCCGGGAGCCGATCTGACGACTGCCGGGCTGAACGGCATTTCACTGTATGAGCCGGGCGCGCTGACGCTGGTGGCGGGGGCGGGAACGCCGATGGCCGATGTGCAGGCCGCGCTGGATGCCGAAGGTCAGCGGATGGCGTTCGAGCCGTGGGACTACCGCGCCGTGCTGGGCCGCGACGGTGTGCCGACGCTTGGCGGCTGTGTTTCGGTCAACGCCAGCGGACCCCGGCGCATGGTGGCGGGCGCGGCCCGGGACGCGGCGATCGGCGTTCGGTTCGTCGACGGTAGCGGGACGGCCATAAAGTCGGGTGGGCGCGTGATGAAGAACGTCACGGGTCTGGACCTGGCGAAGCTGGTCTGCGGCGCGCGCGGGCAGTTGGGCATCGTGACGGAAGTGGCGGTGAAGCTGCTGCCGGGCGTCGCGGCGACCCGCACGCTGGTCGCACAGGGTCATGACGCGGCAGAGGCTGTGCGGGTCATGTCCGGCGCGCTTGGCACGCCTTATGAGGTGACCGGGGCCGCCTACTCTGACGGACGCACGATGTTGCGACTGGAAGGGGCAGAGGCGTCGGTGGACTATCGCGCGGACGTTCTGGTCAAGGCGCTGGGTGGTGACTGGTCGGTGGAAAAGATCGATTGGGCCGACATCCGCGACGCGACGCAATTCGCTGGATCAGACGCCGACCTGTGGCGCATCTCGGTCAAGCCGTCCGACGCGCCGGGGCTGGTGGTCTCGCTGCCGGGGCGCACGATGCTCGACTGGGGCGGCGGGCTGGTCTGGGCCGAAGCCGATCCCGGCACCGACCTGCGTGCCAGGATGAACTGCCCCGGCCACGCCACACTGATCCGCGCCGCCCCCGAAACGCACGCCGCACTTGGCACGGCACACCCCGATCCCACGCCGGTCGCACGCCTGTCCGAAGGTTTGCGCACCCAGTTCGACCCGCGCGGCCTGTTCCAGATGGAAGACACCTGACCCATGCAGACGACCTTCACGCCCGAGCAGCTGCAAGACCCCGCGACCGCGCGCTCGAACGAGGTGCTGCGCGCCTGCGTTCACTGCGGCTTTTGCACTGCGACCTGCCCGACCTATCAGGTGCTGGGCGATGAGCTGGATAGCCCGCGCGGACGCATCTACCTGATCAAGGACATGCTGGAGAACGACCGCCCCGCCGACGCGCAGACGGTCAAACATATCGACCGTTGCCTTTCGTGCCTGGCGTGCATGACGACCTGCCCGTCGGGCGTGCACTACATGCATCTTGTCGACCATGCCCGCGCGCATATCGAAAAGACTTACACACGCCCCTGGCCCGACCGCGCGCTGCGTTGGACGCTGGCGCAGATCCTGCCCTATCCGAACCGATTCCGGTTGGCCCTGCGCGCGGCCAAGCTGGGGCGGCCTTTCAAACGGCTGATGCCCGACAAGCGCCTGCGCGCGATGCTCGACATGGCGCCGGACAAAGTCGCGCCGCCAAGCCTTGTGGACCGCCCCCAGACCCACGCCGCGGAAGGCGAGCGAAAGATGCGCGTTGCCCTGCTGACGGGCTGCGCGCAATCGGCGCTCGACCCGGCGATCAACGCCGCCACCGTGCGCCTGCTGACCCGGCTGGGCGCAGAGGTTGTCGTGGCCGACGGCATGGGCTGCTGCGGCGCGCTGGTGCATCATATGGGGCAAGAGGACCGATCCCATTCGCAGGCCGCCGCCAACATCCGGGCGTGGCAAAAGGTGAAGGCGAACGGTGGGCTGGACGCGGTTGTCATCAACACATCCGGCTGCGGCACGACCGTCAAGGATTACGGCCACATGATGCGGACGACTGATCTGGCTGAAGATGCCGCCGAGATCAGCGCGTTGGCCTGCGATGTGTCGGAACTGCTGGAACGGCTGCTGCCGGGAAAGGCCCCGATCCACGAAACGCTGAAGGCAAGGGACGATATCGCGGGCATCGACGCGCACGATCCGCCCGCGATGGGCGACGGCCCCATCCGCGTCGCCTATCACGCGGCCTGCTCGTTGCAGCACGGCCAAAAGGTGAAGGGCGCGCCCAAGGCCCTGCTGGCACGTGCCGGATTCGAGGTGGTCGAGCCGAAGGACAGCCACCTGTGCTGCGGCTCTGCCGGCACCTACAACCTGATGCAGCCCGAGATCGCCGGAGAACTGAAGACCCGCAAGGTGCAGACGCTGGAAGCAAAGGCCCCGCAGATCATCGCGGCTGGCAATATCGGCTGCATGGTGCAGATCGGATCGGGCACCGACATTCCGGTCGTCCATACCGTCGAGCTTCTGGATTGGGCCACTGGTGGCCCCAAACCGGACAAGATTGCCGCGCAAACGCCCTGACCTTCCCCTGAAGTCGCCGCATCGGCGCCGCGCCTTGCCACCAGTCTGACCACAGACGACGTGGAAGGGAGATGGCTCCGTGCGACACCTCAAGGCCCTTGGGCTCAGCCTGCTGTTCGGACTGCTCGCCGGACAGAGCGTGGCACAGGATAGCGCGCTTCGGGCGCTGACCACCGGAGACGATGCCAAACCCTTCCACGCCGTCGGACGCCTTGAACTGGCCGGCACGGGCTTTTGCACCGCGACCCTGCTGTCGGCGCGTGAAGTCCTGACAGCCGCGCATTGCGTCGTGAACGATGACGGCACGCAGATGCGCCCCGAACAGGTCGTCTTCATGGCCGGGTTCCGCGACGGCCGGGCAGAAGCACACCGCACCGCGAAACGGATCGTCGTGGCGCAGGGCTACCGCGCGAACGACATGGCGATATCGTCACTGGCCTACGACGTTGCCCTGATCGAGCTGGACCGCCCGGTGGATGCCGCCATGGTCGCCCCCATCGGCGCCAGCAGCGTCGGCGGCGCAGAGATCGGCGTGGTCTCCTACGCCCACGACCGGGCAGAGCGGCCTGCGTTGCAGGAAACCTGCCGCGTTCTGGGCCGTGACTACGGCGCGCTCGTCATGTCGTGCGACGCGGATTTCGGCACATCGGGCGCCCCTGTACTGACCTTCAGCGGCGGTGCGCCGCGGATCGTCTCGGTCGTCTCTGCTAAGGCGCACTCGAACGGTCAGAAGGTTTCCATCGGCACCGACCTTGCCGCGACGTTGCCCGCATTGCGCGCCGAACTGGCACGGGGCGACGGCGTGTTCTTCCGCGCCGCACCCAAGGTTCTGCGCCTTAGCCAGAGTGAGGCGCGGCAAGGTGGGCCGGGCAAATTCTTGAAACCATAGGATACTTTTCGCGCGCGGGCTCTCTTGAACCGCTGCGCGGCGTTTCCCATATTTCCGGTGTCGGACGCCTATGAAGGGTCCGGCATCGGCCCGTTCCCATGGTGGGAAGGGCTCATATGGTGATCGCTTTTGAAAGGATTTCCCATGCGAACCTTCGACCTTGCTCCACTTTACCGTGCCACTGTCGGCTTCGACCAGATGGCCGAAATGATGGACCGCGTCCTGTCCGACAACGCAGGCGCGCAAACCTATCCCCCCTACAACATCGAAAAGACCGGCGATGATGCCTGGGCAATCGAGATCGCCGTCGCGGGCTTCTCCGACGAGGATCTGACCGTTGAGCAGCGCGAGAATGCGCTCGTGATTTCTGCCCGTCGCGCCGACGATGACGCCGATCGCAAGTATCTGCACCGCGGCATCGCCACCCGTGCGTTCGAGCGTCGGTTCCACCTTGCCGACCACGTCCGAGTCGAGGCCGCGCACCACGCCAACGGCATGCTGGTCATCGAGTTGAAGCGCGAAGTGCCAGAGGCGCTGAAGCCGCGCCGGATCGAAATCCAAGCGACCGGCAACACCGTCGCGCACCAGATCGCCGCCGAGTGATCCGCTTGATCGCGTAAGTCGAAGGCCGTGCCCTAGGGCGCGGCCTTCTTTCGTTGCAGGACACGCCCGTCCGTGACGGCCAGGCCCACGGCGATGACGGCGAACCCGATCCAGCCCGTGACACCGATGCGCTCGTCCAGGAACAGCACACCCAATGCGATGGCGAAGGGTGGGATCATTAGGGTCACCAGCATCAGGTTCGCCGCCCCTGCGCGGGGCAGGATGGCGAAATAAAGCTGATAGGCGAAGGCGGTGGACAGTGCGGCGAGCGACAGTAGGGCGGCCCACGTCGCGGGCCGCAGGTCGATTGACGGAACGCCGTCCATCACCAGGACCACAGGCACCAGCAGGACGGTCGATCCACACAACATGCCCAAAGCGTTCATCAGCGGCGGTTGCCCGGCCAGATGCTTGCGCGCCCAGACCCCCGCCAAAGCGTATGAGAGTGCCGCGCCCAGAACCGCCAGCTGCCCAAGATTGCGGGGGTCCAGCGTGGACAGCGCATCCGGCCCCATGATGATCGCCACACCCGTCAATCCAATCGCAGCACCCGCAATGCGATTGCGGGTCAGCGGCTCATCCGCCAGCAGAAGCCCCGCGACAACGGCCCCGAAGATGGCCGTCGTGCCGTTCAGGATAGAGGCAAGGCCGCTCTCGATCCGCGTCTGTCCCCAGAAAATCAGGCTGAACGGGATCGCGTTGTTCAGGCCGCCCATCACCAGATACGCACCCCAGACGCGCGCGGCGCGTGGCACGGCAATGCCCCGCGCCCGCACCACGAGACCAAGGATCAGCGCCGCCCATCCTACGCGGTGCAGTGCGATGGTCAGCGGCGGCACCTCGCGCAAGGCGATCTCGGCGAAGAAGAACGATCCGCCCCAGACGGCGGCAAGGATCAGCAGGAGAAGGACGGACACAAAATCGAGGCGCTGGGTCATCCCCCTGCATGGCCCGGATCGCGACACCGCGCGACCCGGATCCTGCGCGATCAGTCCGGCGTGGCGGCGTCCGGATGAATCAGCCCTTCATCTCTGCAGGCTTGCCAGAAGTCTGCGGACACCGGGTTTGCCGCCGCCGCAACATCCTCGATAGCCTCATGCGGTTCCGACAGGCCAAGGCACAGCGATGCGCAGACATCCTGCGCCATGGCGAACCGGATCGCGGCGGTCAGCAGGTCGGACCCGTGCTCAAACGCCAGCGCCCGGAACCTGTCGCGCTTTTCCATTCGCTCTTTCGCGATGACGGTATTGCTGTCTCCGTAGTGATACTGGTGCCGCCCGGCCAGAAAGCCCGCGTTCAGGGCAGATCCGATGACGAAGGTGTTGCCCCGCTTGCGCGCCGCCGGAAAGACTTCCGTCACCGCGTTGTCGTGCTCAATCAGGCTGAACTGGCTGGCCAGCAAATGAATGTCGGGATCACTGTCCTTCATGCAGCGCAGGATCGGTTCGGGCCGATTCACGCCCATGCCCCATGCGTCGATCACGCCCTGATCGCGCAGGTCGCAGAGCGCGCGGAAGCCGCCATCGACGGCACCGGGCCATAGGGCATCCCAGTCATCGGGCAAAGCATCGTTGTCGGGCGACAGGTCATGCACGAAGACGATATCGATGTGATCCAGACCGGTCCGCTGTAGCGAATCCTCGATTGATCGCATCACGCCGTCACGCGAGTAATCATAGACCTCGACGTTTGGAGAGGGCGAAAAGGGCATTTGCTGCTGCCCTAGATGCTCCCGCCCAGCCTGCAGCAATCGCCCGACTTTGGACGAGATCACGAAGCTGTCGCGGGGTTTCTGGTGAAGCATCTGCCCGAAGCGCCGCTCCGCCAGACCTAGCCCGTAATGCGGGGCCACGTCGAAGTAGCGGATGCCAGTGTCCCAGGCCGCGTTCAGCGTGGCCATTGCCGTGGCGTCCGGAATGGGGCGGAACTCATTTCCAAGGGCCGCGCCGCCCATCCCGAGTGTGTGGGGAAGGGTGTAGCGGCTCATTGGTCGACCTGCACGTTCAGGCAGATGTATTTCACTTCCAGATATTCATCGATGCCCATGTGCGATCCCTCGCGGCCCAGCCCCGACTGCTTGACGCCGCCGAAAGGCGCGACAGGGGTGGAAATCAGGCCGGTGTTCACGCCGACGATCCCGTACTCCAAGGCCTCGGACACGCGGGTCACGCGACTGAGGTCGTTGGAGAAGAAGTAGGATGCCAGCCCAAAGATCGTGTCGTTGGCGTAGCGGATGCCTTCTTCTTCCGTCTCGAACTTGAACAGCGGTGCAAGGGGGCCAAAGGTTTCTTCGGTCGCGAAGGCCATGTCCTGCGTGGCACCCGTGACGATGGTCGGCTGAAAGAAAGTCCCGCCCTTCTCATGTCGGTCGCCGCCGTAGATCACGTCGCCGCCTTTGGACTTGGCGTCGGCGATGTGATCCTCGACCTTCTTCACCGCGTCCTCGTCGATCAGCGGACCGAAGTCGACGTCGCCCTCCAGAGCGTCGCCCACGGTCATCTGCTCCAGCCGCGTCTTCAGCTTTTCGGCGAAGGCATCATAGACACCTGCCTGCACGTAGATGCGGTTGGCGCAGACACAGGTCTGACCCGCGTTGCGGAACTTGCAGGCGATGGCGCCTTCCACGGCCTGATCCAGATCGGCGTCGTCGAACACCAGGAACGGCGCGTTGCCGCCCAGCTCCATCGAGGTCTTCACAACCCGGTCGGCGGACTGCTTCAACAGGATGCGCCCGACCTCGGTCGAGCCGGTGAAGGTCAGCTTTCGCACATGGTCGTTCTCGCAAAACTCTTGCCCGATGCCCTTCGAGTCGCTGGACGGCACCACAGAGAAGATACCCTCTGGCAGTCCGGCCCGCGTCGCCAGCTCGGCAATCGCAAGGGCTGACAGGGGCGTCAGCGACGGCGGCCGCACCACGAAGGCACAGCCGGCGGCCAGCGCGGGCCCGGCCTTGCGGGTGATCATCGCATTGGGGAAGTTCCACGGTGTGATCGCGGCGGCGACGCCGATGGGCTGACGGATGACGTGAATGCGTTTGTCGGGCGCGTGGGGGGGAATGATCTCTCCGTAGACGCGCCGCGCTTCCTCAGCGAACCACTTGATGAAGCCCGCGCCGTACATGATCTCGCCCTTAGCCTCTGACACAGGCTTGCCCTGTTCGGCGGTCAGGATCAGGGCAAGGTCGTCAGCGTGCTCGACCATCAGATCATGCCACTTCATCAGAAGGTCGCGCCGATCCTCTGCCGTTCGCTTGGCCCAGGCCCTTTGCGCCGTTGCAGCGGTATCGAGCGCGCGGGCCACATCGTCGCGATCCAGATCGGCCACAGCGATCAGCGTGTCGCCCTTTGCGGGGTTCGTCACGTCGAAGGTCTGGCCCGATCCGGCATCGCACCATTTTCCAGCGACATAAGCTTGCCCTTTCAGAAGCGATGGGTCGGACAGGCGGGCGGCAAGGTTTGTGTCGGGCATGGGGGTCTCCGTTTGGATTTGCCCGATACCTAGGGCGCGTCGGGCAAGGCGGCCATCACGAAGGTGCGCGTCCAGTCGGACAGGGGCGGCAGCAGTCCCACCGTCGCCGCGCCGCCGATCAGAACGAAGACGATGCCAAGTCCGGCAACCGTCGCGGGATGCAGTCGCTGTTCGCGCAGTACGTCCCACGCGATGGAGATCCCGCAAATCAGCGCCAGATGCAGGGCTGCCGCCGAACCGCCGGGCAGGTGCAATGCATGCGTTACACGACTGACGATTGGGCCCATGATCGCGAAGGCCGCCAGAAACATCAGCCGCCAGTGCCAGTCGATCCGGCGTTTCAACGCGGCGATGACCGCAAGCAGATAAAGACTGCCGAAACCGCCCAGAAGGACCATGTTTCCCAAGAAGATGTGGATCGTATTCATCTCGGCGCTGAATCGGCGGGTGACCATGAAACCGCTGACAAGTGCGACAATCACGATCACGGAACTGAGCGCGCCCAAGCCTCTGTGCAGATGCACTCCCCCGCGCCTCACCACGGCCGTCTGAACGCAAAACAGGCCAAGCCAGCCAAGCATCGACAGCGCGTGGATGATTGTGGTGGTGCTGTAGGGATCGGTTTGATCGGGGCCGATGTGAATTTTCGGCGCGAAGGCCAGGATCGTCGCGCACAACATCGCTGTCCCGGCGATGAAGCGCAATCGGTTCTCGGCATTGTCTTCCGGGCGAGTCGTCGAGAATGTCGTATCCATAAGGCATCGTGAGAAAGATAAGCGTTGGGGCAATCCGCCGAATTGTCGGATATGATCAACCGGATTATCTATCTACCAATATGGGGGACCCTAGATGGCGTTCGACATCGACTACGACAACTCCGCCGCCGTTTCGGGCTCTGAAGCTTATGGCGCGAAGTGGCAGGCGCAGGCCGCCGACTTCCGCGACAGTCTGGGTCAGCGCGCGAGGTTGGGTGTGCCCTACGGCGCGACCGCGCGTGAGAAGGCCGATCTGTTCCTGCCCGAAGGCACGGCCACCGGGCTGACGATCTTCGTGCATGGCGGCTACTGGCGCTCGCGCCACCGTCACGACTGGTCGCATTTCGCCGCCGGTGCCTTGGCGCGGGGCGATCTGGTGGCGATGCCGTCCTACACCTTGGCGCCCGAAGCGCGGATCGCCCGTATTACGTTGCAGGTAGCCCATGCCGTCGCGCAACTGGCGGACGAGGTGCCAGACCTGCCGATCAGGCTGGTTGGGCATTCGGCGGGCGGGCATCTGGTCGCGCGCATGATGGCGGCGGATGTGATGCTACCCGAAGCGGTGGCGGACCGCCTGACGCATGTGATGCCGATCTCTCCGGTCAGCGATTTGCGCCCCCTTGTCGGGCTGAAGCTGAACGAGGATTTGCGGCTCGATGAGGCAGAGGCCGAAAGCGAAAGCCCTGCGCTTCTGCCCCGCGTGCGCGGCACGCCTGCGACGGTTTGGGTGGGGGCCGCCGAGCTGCCCGCCTTCGTCGATCAGGCGCGCTCGCTGGCAGAGGCTTGGGACGTGCCGCTGGTGCAAGCGGAGGGGCGGCACCACTTCGACGTGATAGAGCCGCTTCTGGATGCCGATAGCGAGATGCTGGAACGGCTGTTCGCGGTGTAGGGTGACGCGCCCCGGATCGGGTCTAGGGCGGTGTCTTGATTTGGCGGTCTAGCGCTCCGCGCGTTCGCACCTCGTTCGCCCCACCGGGGCGAACGCCGACTGCGTCGGACTGGTGCTCACTCCCAGCAGCCCACCAGAACGGTCATGTCCCCGGCGCGGCGCTCGATTTGGCCTTGCGGCAGGTCCTCGGTCGCGCGGTCGGTGCGCGGTGTGACGCCAGCGCCCACAAGGAAGTCACGGATCGTCGCGACATCCGTGGCGAAGGACACGCCTTCGGGCAGCGAGCGTCCTTCGATCGGTGCATCTCGCAACAGGCCAAGCACTACGCCGCCGGTGTCGAACACCGGGCCGCCCATGTCGCCCTCCATGGACGCAAGGTCATAGCGGCGGATGTCGTCTTCCTCGTTCAGACCGGTCATCGCAGCCAGCGTGCCGTAGGTCAGCGAGGGCGCGCCAAGCTGGCCACCGAAGGAGTAGCCCGACAGAATCACGTCCGAGTTCAGGCGGGGCACGCCCGACAGGAACGTTGCGTGCTGACGCGGGGCCAGCGCTTGCCCCGGCTCTAGCAAAGCCAATCCGCGCGCGTCATCGGACGCCTTCACGGTCGCTTCCACATCGTCGTCCAGCGTGATGCGGCTGCATTCGGCCACCGCCTCGGAGGTCGTCAGAACCTCTCCGCGGCGGGACACATAGAAGCCGGAACGCACCAGCTTGGGCTTGCGGATCGCAAGCCCGGACAGCAGGTCAACGCTTTGGTCTTCGGTCGGCTCGCCCACCAGATCGGGCATGACCTGACCGGGCATCGTGTCAAAGCTGGCGATCATCTCGTCGATCAGACGGGTGCGGCGATCTTCATCATTTGCGGGCCAGATCAGGGTGAAGCCCTTGATCTCACCATTCTCCAGCCGCGCTTCAGTCTGGCTGACGATCCTGCCGTTGCGCCCGATCAGGGTGAAGCCGCTTTCACGCCGCTCACGCTCGCCCTCTGGCGGCACGATTTCCAGCGTTTGCAGGATGTCGTACAGACCGTATAGGTCCGCCCGCTGCCCGCGTTGCGAGATCAGTAGGACCTTCGCGTCCACCTCGGCCCCGTCGACGGCCTCGTAATGGGCGAACGGTGGCTCATAACGGTCGAACGCGACAAGCTCGGTCGGCATCGATACCGTGATCCCGGCGGTCGAGTCGGTCACTTCCGCAAGGCCCAGCCCGTCCAGCACGGCGTTGTACTGGCCGATCAGGTCTGCACGCTGGCGAGTGGTCAGCACGCCCGTCGGCTCGTACCCATTCTCGTCCTGCCAGAAGCTCATCGAGCCTCGGGTGCCACGCCCGAACGCCGCGTCGATGGCGCCGTCGTAGAAACCGGCCCATTGCAGGGCGATCTGCAGTTGCTGCTTTTCCTCACGTGTCAGCTGCGCTTCGGAGCGTCGGGCCTCTGCCACCGTCTCGTCCGGTTCGGGGGCGGGCTCTGGCTCTGGCTCCGGCACGGTTTCCGGTGCGGCTTCCGCGAAATCGGGATTGTCCTGATTCGGGCTGGCCACGGGCGCATCTTCCTCTGCCTGCGCCAGATCGACTTGCGGTGCATCGCCTTCGGGCCAGACCCGGTCACCGAAGCTGTTGCCGGTGTTCGTGAAGCTGTCGCCGGGAATAAGGCGCTGGGCGCGCAGGGCACGGCGCTGCTCCGCGATTTCTGCCTCGTCGAATGGCCCCACCACGATGGCGTACCAGCTGGACCCGTTCAGATCGTAAGCCTCGACGTTGTCGATCCGCTCGGCATAATCCTGGGCCGACGCAACTGCGCCATTCCCGGTGTTCTGGGCTTCGATCTGCAACCAAACCTCTTGGGCGGCAACCGGACCAGCCATGGTGGCCAGCGCGAGCGCCAAGGCGAAACGCTTGTAATTCACTTGTTCTTGTCCCGTGTCTTAGGTGCGTGCGACCCCTGCGGATGCCGCGTTGCAGAGCACCTGTGCCGAACCACACCCCCGCGTCAAGAAACCCCCGCGTGATCGGCGCGCACGATTGACCCTTGTGGCACATCTGCCTATGCAGGCCGCGCCTTGCCCAAGGGGCCCGCAATGACCAAGCCGACCTGTTTCCAAGACATCATCATGGCGCTTCAGTCCTACTGGGGCGGCGTCGGATGTGCCGTTTTGCAGCCCTACGACATGGAAGTCGGTGCGGGCACGTTCCACCCTGCGACCACCTTGCGTGCGCTGGGGCCGAAGTCCTGGGCCGCCGCCTACGTCCAGCCCTCGCGCCGTCCGACCGATGGCCGCTACGGCGACAGCCCCAACCGGTTGCAGCACTACTACCAGTATCAGGTTATCTTGAAGCCCAGCCCGCCGGACCTGCAGGCGCTGTATCTGGGCAGCCTCGACGCCATCGGGATTGACCCCGGCCTGCACGACATCCGCTTCGTCGAAGACGACTGGGAAAGCCCGACGCTGGGTGCCTGGGGCCTTGGCTGGGAAGTCTGGTGCGACGGCATGGAAGTGTCGCAGTTTACCTACTTCCAGCAGGTCGGCGGCCACGATTGCCACCCTGTGTCGGGCGAACTGACCTACGGGTTGGAGCGTCTTGCGATGTACGTCCTTGGCGTCGATCACGTCATGGACATGCCGTTCAACAAGCCCGACAGCCCGCAACCGCTGCTCTACGGTGATGTGTTCCGCGAGGCAGAGGCCCAATACGCCCGCTACAACTTCGACAATGCAGAAACTTCCGTCCTGCTGCGCCATTTCGAGGAAGCGGAAGCCGAATGTGCCGCCCTTCTGTCCCAACCCAGCGTGGATCCCCGCACGGGCCGCTATATCGTCATGGCGTTGCCCGCCTATGACCAGTGCATCAAGGCCAGCCACATCTTCAATCTACTGGACGCGCGCGGCGTGATCTCTGTCACCGAACGTCAGGCCTACATCGGTCGCGTCCGTGCGCTGGCCAAGCAATGCGCCGACGCCTTCCTGCTGACAGAGGCGGGCGGTTTCACCCCCGAACCGGCATGAGCGGCAAGGTCCTTGCGCTGATCATGGCGGTCGTCGCGGTCGCCACGGCGGTCGGCGTCTACTATCTGCAGGTCTATCACTACTACGAAGAGGTCGCGCCCGACGGCTTCGCGCTGGTCACGGAGAGCGGTGAGATCGACGCGCAGGCCACGAACATCGAGGCCATCGACGCGATCTCGTCCCCCATCCGTTTCCGCGCCTGCTTCGACACCGCTCTGACGCCCGCCGCCGACGCCACCCGTTATGAAGACGCCGTTCCCCTGACCGCCCCCTTCTGGTTCGACTGTTTCGACGCGACCCAGATCGGCGATGCGTTAGAGGCAGGGACAGCCACCGCCTTCCTGGCCGAGAAGAACGTCGAATACGGCGTGGACCGCATCGTTGCGATTACCGACGACGGACGCGGCTACGTCTGGCACCAGCTGAACAACTGCGGCGAGACCGCCTACGACGGCACCCAGATCGGCGAGGATTGCCCGCCGCGAGAGGACCAATAGATGCCCGATCTTCTGATCGAACTCTTCTCGGAAGAGATCCCCGCCCGGATGCAGACCCGCGCTGCCGCCGACCTGAAGAAGCTGGTGACCGACGGCTTGGTCGAGGCTGGCATGACCTACGCCCACGCTGGCTCCTTCGCGACACCCCGCCGCCTGACGCTGGCACTAGAAGGGCTGACGGACCGTTCGCCGGACACGGTCGAGGAACGCAAGGGCCCAAAGGTCGGCGCGCCCGACAAGGCCATCGAAGGCTTCCTGCGCGGGGCAGGCGTCACGCGTGACCAGCTGGAAGCGCGCGACACCGGCAAGGGCGAAGTCTACTTCGCGCGCATCGAAAAGGCGGGCCGCCCGGCGGCGGAAATCGTGGCCGAGGTTCTGGAGACCACCATCCGCAACTTTCCTTGGCCCAAATCCATGCGCTGGGGCGCAGGATCGCTGCGCTGGGTCCGGCCATTGCACCGCATCCTGTGCATCCTGACCGGACCCGATGGCCATGAAATCGTGCCGCTTGACGTGGACGGCATCACGTCGGGCGACCTGACGGAAGGCCACCGTTTCATGTCGCCCGGCGCCGTCCGCGTCACGGGGTTCGAGGATCACGCCGCCAAGCTGAAGCGCGCCCACGTCGTTCTGGACGCAGAAGAACGGCGCGAGACCATCCGCGCCGACGCCGCCAACATGGCCTTCGCCGCCGGGCTGGAGATCGTGGAAGACGCCGCCCTGCTGGACGAGGTCGCCGGTCTGGTCGAGTGGCCCGTCAGCCTGATGGGCCGGATCGATGACCGCTTTCTGGACCTACCGCCAGAGGTGCTGCAGACTTCGATGCGCGAACATCAAAAGTTCTTCTCGGTTCGCGACCCGAAAACCGGCCAGATTGTGCGATTTGTGACAGTCGCCAACCGGGAAACGCCCGACGACGGCGCTACCATCCTGAACGGCAACCAGCGCGTTCTGGCCGCCCGATTGGCCGACGCGGTGTTCTTCTGGGAAAACGACCTTGCCGTGGCGAAGGCGGGCATGGGGCCGTGGATCGAGAACCTGAAGACCGTGACCTTCCACGCCAAGCTGGGATCAGAGGCCGACCGGGTAGAGCGCATCGCAGCCCTTGCCCGCGAACTCGCCCCCGCAGTGGGCGCCGACCCGGAGCTGGCAGAGCAAGCCGCGCGGATCGCCAAGGCCGATCTGACATCCGAAATGGTCTATGAATTCCCCGAATTGCAGGGGATCATGGGCCGCTATTACGCGAAAAGTGCAAATCTGCCCGACGCCGTCGCCGATGCCGTCGCTGAACACTACGCCCCCCTCGGCCCCTCCGACACCGTCCCCACCGCGCCCGTCTCCGTCGCCGTGTCGCTGGCCGAGAAGATCGACAAGCTGACCGGCTTCTGGGCGATCGACGAGAAGCCGACCGGGTCGAAAGACCCTTATGCGCTAAGGAGAGCGGCGTTGGGGGTGATCCGATTGATTATGAATCAGGACCTTAGGCTTCAGCTTTCGGAACTGATAGATGGATGGCAAATAGCTTTGGCGGAATCCCTAGCCGCTTCGGATCGGCTAATCGTTATAGAATTGGACCGGGTGGCCGGAGGCGTTTGGGCAGGCAACGGTACCGAAGTAATCAATTGGCTGAGAGAACCGTTCGAGTTCATCATCGATAGCGGTCTGGCGTCTAAGAAGGACGTCACACCTGAATATGTGAAAGCAATTAGTGATATCGCTCACGAAGGTAACTCTCGTATCTATCCTTCTGCTGGCACGTATCGCCCAAGCCTCCTCTCCTTCTTCCACGACCGCCTGAAGGTCCACCTTCGGGATGAGGGCATCCGCCACGACGTCATCGACGCCTGCCTCGCCATGCCCGGCAACGACGACCTGACCCTGCTGGTCAAGCGGGCCCGCGCGCTGCAGGCCTTCCTGCAATCCGACGACGGGGAGAACCTGCTGGCGGGCTTCCGACGCGCGAACAACATCCTGACCCAGGCCGAGGAGAAGGACGGCGTCGAATACTCCTTCGGGGCCGATGCCAAGCACGCGCAGACCGACGAGGAACGCGCCCTGTTTGCCGCGCTGGACGCACAGGAACCCACGATCAAGACCGCCATGCAGGACGAGGACTTCGCCACCGCCATGTCGACGCTCGCCCTGCTGCGCGCGCCCATCGACGCCTTCTTCGAGGCCGTCCAAATCAACACCGACAACCAGATCCTGCGCCGCAATCGCCTGAACCTGCTCAGCCGGATCCGGGGGCTGTGTCTTGACGTTGCGGACCTGACAAAGATCGAGGGCTGAGCAAGCCTTGTCACGCGCCCGCCGCGGCGTATGCTCCGACCGAACAGGAGCGCCGCAGTGCAGCATGACCCAGACCCAGATGGCGCGACCCGGATCACGCCCACCGCGAACATCCGTGCCGACCGGCACGGGGGGCGCGCGAAGTGTCTGCAACGGCTGATCCGTCTGGGCCTGCCCGTACCCGACACGCTAGCGCTGGATTTCGCGACCGTCTTCGACCTTGCCCAGGGCGGCCGGATCGACACGCAAGCGATCATCGACGCGTTGGGGCCTGACCCGCTGGTGTCTGTCCGCCCGTCTTCGGGGATGACCGACTGGGGCGGACCGCCCTCTATCCTGAACATCGGCATGAATGACGCGCGCCACGCCGCGCTGTCCCATGCGTTGGGGCCTGATGCGGCGGATGCGCTTTATGCCCGCTTCATCCAGTCCTTCGCCGTGCAGGTCTCTCGCCTGAACCCCGATCTGTTCGACGGACGCCCCATCGCAGAGATGCGCGACGCCTACGCGACCGAGGCCGAAGAGCCGTTCCCCCAGGATCCCGCCGCGCAGCTATGCGCCGTTCTGGCCGCCATGGCCCGCGCATGGGACGGCACCACCGCGCGCCTGCTGCGCCAAGCCCGTGGCGCGCCCGCAGATGCGGGGCTGGGGCTTGTCGTGCAACGCATGGTGCTGGGCGTCGGCAACCCGGCTTCGGGCGAAAGCGGGTCCGGCGTGATCCAGTTCGTATCGTCCGAGACTGGTCTGCCGCAGATCACCGGGCGCTACTTGCGCCAGAGTCAGGGCCGTGAGGCGCTGGTGCCCAATGCAGGCGCGCTCTACCTGACCCGCGACGCGCGCGGCCCGTCGCTGGAAGAGCAGGCGCCTGCGATCTTCGATAGTCTGCATGTCACTGGCCAGTTGTGCCGCACCCGTCTGCGCGAAGAAATGCAGGTGGAGTTCACCGTTCACCACGGCGATCTGCACATCCTCGACGCCGTGCGCGTCAAGCGCAGCGCGCGCGCCGGTCTGCGGATCGCGGTGGCGCTGGCGACGGACGGCGTGATCCCCGAATCCGAGGCCGTGCTGCGCATCGCACCGCGCGCGCTGCTGGATGTGCTGCACCGTCAGATTGACCCAGAGGCCGCGACCGACCGGTTGGCACAGGGCATCGCCGCCAGCCCCGGTGCCGCGACCGGGCGCATCGTCTTCACCTCTGCCGCTGCTCAGGCAGCGTCCGCGCGGGAAGAGGCGGTGATCCTCGTTCGGCCCGAAACGACGCCCGATGACGTTCTGGGCATGCATTCTGCCAGCGGTATCCTGACCGAACGGGGCGGTGTCTCCAGCCACGCCGCCGTCATCGCGCGCGGGCTTGGCCTGCCGTGCGTCGTCGGAGCGTCAGAGATCACCATCGACGCCCGCGCCCGCACCCTGACCGTCCCGGGTGGGCGGGTCTTGGCGGAAGGGGAGACGATCACACTCGACGGCTCGACCGGGCGCATTCTGGACGGCACGGTGCCGTTGCTGGAGCCTGCGCTGGACGACGCTTTCCAGACGATCCTGAACTGGGCGGATGAACGGCGCGATATCGGCGTGCGGGCCAACGCCGACACGCCATCCGACGTGCGGATCGCCGAACGGTTTCAGGCCGAAGGCATCGGTCTGTGCCGCACCGAGCATATGTTCTTCGACGACACCCGTCTGACCGCAATGCGAGAGATGATCTTCGCCCGGAACGCCGAAGATCGCGCCGCATCGCTGGAGCAACTGCTGCCCGTGCAGCGCGCCGATTTTGCCGAGATATTCCAGATCATGGGCGCGCGTCCGGTCACGATCCGGCTGCTCGATCCACCCTTGCACGAGTTCCTGCCGACCGACCGCAAGGGAATGCTGGACCTTGCCGCCAGCCTCGACCTGCCGCTGGAGGCGGTGCAACGCCGCATCGACTCGCTGCGCGAGTTCAACCCGATGCTGGGGATGCGCGGCGTGCGGCTGGGCATCGCGATCCCTGAAATCTACGAGATGCAGGCCCGTGCGATCTTCGAGGCCGCATGTGCCGCCGGTCCCGGCGTTACGCCAGAGGTGATGATCCCGCTGGTGTCCGCCCGGCGAGAGGTCGAGCTGGTAAAATCCCGCCTCGATGCCGTTGCGGCGACCGTGCGCGTCGAGACCGGGGTCGATTTCAATTATCGTCTTGGCGTCATGGTCGAAACGCCCCGCGCTGCCCTGCGCGCGGATGAGATCGGCGAATACGCGACATTCCTAAGCTTCGGGACGAACGACCTGACCCAGATGACCTACGGTCTGTCGCGCGACGACGCCGGGCGGTTCATGTCCGCCTACGTGCGCGAAGGGGTGTTCGCGGACGATCCGTTCCTTGTGCTTGATACCGATGGCGTGGGTGAATTGCTCACGATCGGGGCTGAACGCGGGCGGCGCGGCAACCCGACGCTGATTCTGTCGATCTGCGGCGAACACGGCGGCGATCCCGATTCGATTGCCTTTGCGCGGGCCGCCGGATTCGACTATGTCAGCTGCTCACCGTTCCGTGTGCCGGTGGCTCGACTGGCTGCCGCACATTTGGCCATTAGAGAGCGTGGACGCACAACAACCGCGCCGCCAGAGCGCTAAGTCACGCAACTTTATTTATCGGCGGCAAGATGACGCCGACTGCTGCACCGCCGCATTTGACGCTAGGCAGATGGTGCGTAAACAGCGCGCAGTTTCAGGAACCTCTGGCAAACGCGCCGGCCCATCGGGCGGTTCCGATCACTTGATATAAGAGGTTCTCGATGCGGAGCGATCTGTTCGCCCTGCGCCGTTTGGCGCGCCTTATGCTTGTTTGCCTGTTTGTTTCGGCCACGGCACTTCCCGCAACTGCCGAAATTCGCTTTTCCACGAAGGGAAGCATCGACATCGGAATCGAGACGACGCCGCCCTCGCTGGATGACCGGCTGATGGGGATGCTGGGCGCGGATGCGCCCGTGCTGAAGCCCGCCCGTTCGGCGACGCTTGCGACGGCGCTCGGCCTGACCCGCAGCAGGCCTACGATGGACATCGAGTATTCCAAGGCGTTCCTCGACGCGCTGCCCGCCGCAAGCGGCGATGCGCAGTGGAAATGCCTGACCGAAGCCTTGTATTTCGAGGCACGCGGCGAAACGGTGCAGGGGATCTTTGCGGTCGCGGAAGTGATCCTGAACCGGGCCGAAAGCTCTCGCTTCCCCGACAGTGTCTGCCGGGTGATCGGGCAGGGCGTCGGCAACGGGCGCGGCTGCCAGTTTTCTTACAAGTGCGACCGCCACCCGGAAGTGTTCCGCGAGCGTGCCGCCCACCTGCGCATGGGCAAGATCGCCAAGCTGGTGCTGGATGAAACGGCTCCGCTGGACCTGACCGACGGTGCGCTGTTCTATCATACCAAGGCCGTCAGCCCATCGTGGAGCCGCGTTTTCGCCCGCACCACCACCATCGGTGCGCATCACTTCTACAACTACGGCTAAGCTTCCGTCGCGCTGCGATTTGGCCTATGCCGCGCCCGACGCAACAAGTGAGGCGCGGCATGGCGAACGACACGACGCTGGCCTTCCAGCACCCCGAGGCGCGCGCCGCCGCCTATCCGCCCTCGGACATGGCCGACCGCATCAGCCTGCGCGACCATCTGGTCGAGGTCGAGATCGGTGCTTTCCAACCCGAACGTGGCCGTACCCAGCGCGTGCTGTTCAACGTGGTGGTCGAGGTGCGCCCCTCCGGCGTGGCCGAAACGGACGACGTGGACCGTGTGCTGTCTTACGACACGATCACCGAAGCCATCGCCGCCGCGCTGGACGAAGAGCGCCTGAACCTGCTGGAAACGCTGGCTGAAAAGGTCGCCGCGCGAGTGCTGGCCGAACCGCAGGCGCTTCGTTGTTTCGTTCGGATCGAAAAGCTGGACCTTGGACCCGGCGCCTTGGGCGTCGAAATCGTGCGCGCCGCCGGGGCCGCGACACCCGACGCTGGAGGCGAGGCACCGCGCCCGGTGATCGGTTTCCTGACCAATCCTGCCATCGATTCCGACGGTCTAAGCGCGATGATCGACCGCGTCGCGAACCTTGGCCCTACCATCCTGTGCGTCGGCCCACACCCCGGTGCGGTTCCGGTCACCGGGCACCCGCTGACCCAGCGCCGGATCGACCTTCTGGCCATAGAGCAGAACTGCTGGCGCCTTGCCGCCCGCGATCCGCGCTGTGTGGTGGTGGAAACCCGGACGGAATTGGACTGGGCCCTGAAGAAAGGCCGGATCAGCGTTTGGGCGCCGTCGAAACTGGTGCTCGACGCGACCCACCCGCCATCGGTTCAGGCGCTGGACACCGTCGCGCTGGCCGCTTGGCTGGGTGAGGTGATGCATGCGCAGCGCCTTGTGGCCGTGGGATGGAACGCGCCTGAGGCCCCATTCCCGACCGAACGGTGGGAGGTCTGAGGGCGCGCCATGGGTATTTGTGAAAAGCAAAGAGGGGCAGGGCGGTGAGCTATTGGCGACCACTCGTGCAGGTTGGACCGAGCCGCCCCGCGAAGGCGCTGCCGCTGGCCGGTGGCTGGGGCTGGTTCACGCATCTGGAACGATTGGAGCGGGACGGGTCCGCGCAGGTCGTCAGCGCGGACGCATTGCCGGATGACGTGCAGGTGCGGCTGACCACCCCGCGCGCGCATGTTGCGGGTCTCGCGATGGACCGCCCGCGCATCATGGCGATCCTGAACGCCACGCCTGACAGTTTCTCTGATGGCGGCCAGCACGAGGGCGACGCGGCGCAGGCCGGCGCGCGCAGGCTGGTGGGAGAAGGGGCCGATATCATCGACGTGGGCGGCGAAAGCACCCGCCCCGGCGCGCAAGAGGTGCCAGTGGACGCGGAAATCGCGCGCATCCAGCCCGTGATCGCCGCCCTGCGCGCTGAATGGAGCGGCGTGATCTCGGTGGATACCCGCAAGGCGCCCGTCGCAGCGGCTGCGGCCCGTGCAGGCGCGACCATGCTGAACGACGTCTCCGCGCTGACCTGGGACGCGGACATGGCCACTACTGCTGCCGACAGCGGCCTACCGATCTGCCTGATGCATGCGCAGGGCGATCCGCAAACCATGCAGGACGCGCCGCACTACGATGACGTTTTGCTCGACGTTTACGACCATCTGTCCGACCGCATCGACGCCGCGACGAGCGCTGGAATCGACCGTGAGCGCATCGTCATCGACCCCGGCATCGGCTTCGGCAAAACGCTGGAGCATAACTTGTCACTGCTGGCCCGGCTGTCGCTGTTCCATACGCTCGGCTGCCCGATCCTGCTGGGCGCGTCGCGTAAACGCTTCATCGGCACCATCGGCGAGGCGGACACGCCCGGCGATAGAATGCCGGGGTCCGTGGCCGTCGCGCTTGCGGGAATCGCGCAAGGGGTGCAGATCGTGCGGGTGCATGACATGGCCGCGACACGACAGGCGCTTCGGTTGTGGCAGGCGGCAACGAGTGGAGAGACACCATGACACGCAAACTCTTCGGCACCGATGGCGTGCGCGGCAGAGCCAACACCCATCCGATGACCGCCGAAATGGCGATGCGCCTTGGCGCGGCCGCCGGGCGGTTCTTCCGGCGTGAAGGGATGGGCGCGCACCGCGTTGTGATCGGCAAGGACACGCGGCTGTCGGGCTACATGTTCGAAAACGCTCTGACGGCCGGGTTCACCTCTACCGGCATGAACGTGCTTTTGCTGGGCCCTGTGCCGACCCCTGCCGTGGGAATGTTGACCCCGTCGATGCGCGCCGATGCGGGCGTGATGATCTCTGCTTCGCACAACGCGCACGAAGACAACGGCATCAAGTTCTTCGGCCCCGACGGCTTCAAGCTGTCCGACAGCGCCGAGACCGAGATCGAGAAGCTGGTCGAACGCGGCGTGGCCCCCGCCAAACCCGGTAACATCGGGCGCGCCCGCCGCGTGGACGATGCGCGCTTCCGCTACAATGAACGGTTGAAGGCGTCGCTGCCGTCAGGCCAGAACCTCGACGGTATGCGCGTCGTGATCGACTGCGCCAACGGTGCCGCCCACCGCACCGCGCCCGAAATCCTGTGGGAATTGGGGGCAGAGGTCATCGCCATGGGCGTCGAGCCTGACGGCACCAACATCAACCTGAACTGCGGCTCTACCAAGCCAGAGGCCGCCGCCCGCATGGTGCGGGAGCGTCGCGCCGATGTGGGCATTTGTCTCGACGGTGACGCCGACCGTGTGATGATCATCGACGAGACCGGCGAAGTCGCCGACGGCGATCAGATCATGGCGCTGTTCGCGCGTCGCTGGGCCGAAGTGGGCAAGCTCAGCCAGCGCACGCTTGTAGCCACGGTGATGAGCAACCTCGGGCTGGAGCGTTACCTGACCGGCCACGGCCTCTCGTTGCACCGCACAGGCGTTGGTGACCGCTACGTGGTCGAGGCGATGCGCTCGGGCGGGTTCAATCTTGGCGGCGAGCAGTCCGGGCATATCGTGATGACGGATCACGCCACCACCGGCGATGGCCTGCTGGCGGGCCTGCAGTTCCTCACCGCGATGATAGAGACCGGCAAGACTGCCAGCCAGCTTATGCAACAGTTCGATAAGGTGCCGCAGCTGTTGAAGAATGTCAGCTACGCCCCTGGCAAGGCCCCGCTGGAAGACGACGCCGTCAAGACAGAGATCGCGGCGGCAGAGGAACGCTTGGGCGGTGCTGGCCGCGTACTGATCCGGGCATCGGGCACAGAGCCCCTGATCCGCGTCATGGCCGAATGCGAGGATGAGGCGCTGTTGCACGAGGTCGTTGACGGCATCGCCGACAAGATCTCGCGCGCGGCGGCGTGAGCCGGACTACACTTATCCTGCGCTACACTTGCTTTGCAGTCCTCGCGACGATCCTGAACCTCGGCGTGCAAAGGATTGTGCTGGCGGCGGGCGAAGGCGCGGTGGTCTTCGCGCTGGCCGTTTTCGCAGGAACTCTGGCGGGGCTGGTGCTGAAATACGCGCTCGACAAGCGCTACATCTTCGCCGACCTGTCCACCGGCATGGCCGCCCACACGCGCAAGTTCGGCCTCTATACAGCGATGGGCCTGATCACCACGGCGATCTTTTGGGGCACGGAAACCGGCTTCTGGCTGGCCTTCGGCACCGACCGAATGCGAGAGCTTGGGGCGGTGATCGGCCTCGCCATCGGCTACGTCGTCAAATACCAGTTGGACCGGCGCTACGTCTTCACCGACCGGGCGCTGTCAGCATCCGGGTCAGCGCACCCCACTGGCTGATCGCCAGTCCCGTCAGAATCAGAGCGAGCGCCGCGAAGAAGCGCGCGGGGAGGGCCTCTGACAGTAGTGTCGCGCCGAAGACCATCGACCAGATCGGCACCTGGTAGTTCACCAGCGTCATGAAGTTCGATCCGGCCGTTTGCACCACGCGCACCCGGATCAGAGCGGCCAGCGCCGTGGGGATCAGGCCCAGGAACAGGATCGACGCGCCGCTCAGATCGGTGCGGACCTGCGGCACGCCCTCGACCAGCAGCATCGCGGGGATCAGGATGACCGCGCCAACCAGCAGGGTCATCGCGGATAGGGTGATGGCATGGGCGCGCGGGGCGCGGCGCGTCAGGATCGATCCGACCGCATAGCTGACCGCCGCCGACACGCAGGCGATCTGGCCCAAGGCGCTAAGCGTATCGCCCCCCATGTCGCTGACACCTGGCCCGATAAGCACGGCGGCACCTGTGAAGCCAACGCCGACACCCACGGCCCGGCGCAAGAACATCGGCTCGTCCGAGAAGAAATGCGCCAGCGGCAGGACGAACAGCGGCAGCGATGCCATCGACAGGCCAGCAAAGGCGGACGGCACATGCTGTTGTCCCCAGCTCAGCAGGAAGAAGGGTAAGGCGGTCGTCACAAGGCCGATCGGAATGGCAGAGGCCCAGAACGCGCGGTCCGTTGGCCATCGTAGGCCCATGACGCCCATCAGCGCGATCAAGGCCGCGGCCCCAAGCGTGGTGCGCGCGCAGGCCACCGTGATCGGCCCATAGCTGCGCAACGCGATCGACACGACCATGAACGTCCCGCCCCAGATCAGGCCGAGAACGACGATGGATAGCCAATTTTCCAGGGTGGGGCGGTCGGTCATGCGCGGGACCTAAACCGTTAGTGCGCAAAGGCCCATAGGGCGCGCGCCAAACGTGCAGGCAGAAAACCGGGCGCCGCGACAGCAGCGCCCGGAAGTGGCTTAGTTCTTCTCTTTGTCGACCATGCGACCGGCGGAAATCCACGGCATCATGCCGCGCAGCTTCTCACCGACCTGCTCGATCTGGTGCTCGTCGTTCAGACGCCGGGTCGCCTTGAACGACGGCTGGCCAACGGCGTTTTCCTGCATGAAGTCACGCACGAACTTGCCGGTCTGGATGTCGGTCAGAACCTCTTTCATCCGGGCCTTCGTCTCGGCGTAGGGCAGGATGCGCGGACCGCTGACATACTCGCCATACTCGGCAGTGTTCGAGATCGAGTAGTTCATGTTCGCGATGCCGCCTTCGTAGATCAGGTCCACGATCAGCTTCACCTCGTGCAGGCACTCGAAATACGCCATCTCCGGCTCGTAACCGGCCTCGACCAGCGTCTCGAAGCCCATGCGGATCAGCTCGACGAGGCCACCGCACAGCACGGCCTGCTCACCGAACAGGTCGGTTTCGCATTCCTGACGGAAGTTGGTTTCGATGATGCCCGAACGGCCGCCACCGATGGCCGAGCAATAAGACAGGCCCAGCTCCATCGCCTTGCCCGATGCATCCTGATGCACGGCCACAAGGCAAGGCACGCCACCACCCTTGGTGTATTCGCCGCGCACGGTATGGCCGGGGCCCTTGGGGGCCATCATGATGACATCGACGCCCGGCTTGGGCTCGATCAGGCCGAAGTGCACGTTCAGGCCATGTGCAAACGCCATCGCCGCGCCGTCCTTCAGGTGGTCGTGCACGTGCTTGCGGTAGGTCTCTGCCTGCAGTTCGTCGGGCATGGTGAACATGATCAGGTCACACCAGGCGGCGGCCTCTTCGATGCCCATGACCTTCAGGCCTTCACCCTCGGCCTTGGCGCGGCTGGGCGAGCCGTCGCGCAGCGCGACGACAAGATTCTTCGCACCCGAATCGCGCAGGTTCAGCGCATGGGCGTGGCCCTGGCTGCCGTAGCCAAGGATGGCCACCTTCTTGTCCTTGATCAGATTGATGTCGCAATCCTGGTCGTAATAGACGCGCATGTGCCGTCTCCCTGTCCCGAAGTTATGATGGCCGTAGCATAGGGACGTTGGCTGGCGGAGGAAGTGATCGTTTTGCACATTTTCACCATGCAGATGATACCTTTCATTCGCTGCTTCTTTGTTTTTATAAATACTCATGCTCGACGATACAGACAGGCGACTGCTGCGCCAATTGCAGAACACCCCCGATGCCACTCTTTCGGCACTGGCCACGCGCGCTGGTGTCAGCACGCAACTGGCGACGCGCCGATTCGAAAAGCTGCGCGCCAGTGGTGTGCTCAGAGGCCAACGCGCGGTGATCGACTGGCGCGCACTCGGCTACGCGGTAGAGGTCAGTTTGCGCTTCACGCTCGACAAGACCGACCCCCGCGCCTTTGACGCTTTCCTCGATGCCGCGCGTCAGGTGCCGGAGGTGATCGAAATCCAGACCTTTCTGGGCCGCGTCGATGTGCGCCTGAATGTCGTCGCCCGTGATCTACAGGACTACCATCGCCTTTATCGCACGCGCATCCTGTCCCTGCCGCATATCGCCGAATGCGAGGCTCTGATGCAGGTCGCGACCTTGAAGCGCGATGAAAGGTTGCCACTATGACGCTGGATGATGTGGACCGCGCCATCCTCGCCGCGCTGTCCGGCGACGCGACCCTGTCCACGGCGGCACTCGGCGCGGCGGTCGGCCTGTCACAGCCCGTCGCGTGGCGACGTGTTAAACGATTGGAGGAGGCCGGGGTACTGGCTGGTCGAAGGCTCGATCTGGATTTGGCGGCCCTCGGTTTCGGCGTGACGGTCTTTCTGGGCGTCAAACTCGCGGCCCGCAGTCGCACCGCGCTGGGCGAGTTCGAGCGCGCCATCACCGCCATCCCAGAGGTGCAGACCGTTGAGCATGTGCTCGGCCTTTACGACTATCGCCTGCGCGTCGTCGCCCGCGATCTGGAGGATTTCGAACGTGTCCTGCGCCGTCGCATCCTGACGATGCCGGGCGTTGGGAACGTGGAAGCGAACGTTCTGCTGTCAGAGGAACGGCGCGCCGGTCCGATCTGATCGCATCAGATCACGCTCCGCCCATCCCCGCCATCATCACGTTGCGCCGCAAGGGGCCAAGGTCATGCACCGCCTTCAATCCCGCCGAGCGCAACGCTTGCAGCGGGCCAGAGTCGGCTTGGCACAGCCGGTTGTAAGCGTCGATCGCCGTAGCGCGGATCGCCATGTCGCGGTGGCGGCTGCGCGCATAGGTCTCCAACGCCGCATCGCGTCCCGGATCTCCGCCTTCGATGGCGTCTGCCAGTGCCGCAATATCAGCAATCGACGTATTCAGACCCTGCGCACCGATGGGTGGCAGGACATGCGCGGCCTCTGCCACCAGTGCCGTGCGCCGCGCCGTCAGCGCATCGGCGGTACGGGTGATGATCGGCCAAACGCGCATGGGTGTGATCCGCTGCATCGGCCCCATGATGTGCAGTGCACGTTCGGTCAGTTCCGCATCGAAAGCTTCGGCGTTCATCGCCTGCAATTCCGCGATGCGCGCGCCCGTGGACATCCAAACGATAGAGGACGCATGCTGCCCCTCGTGATCTGGCAAGGGCACGGTCACAAACGCGCCGCCGCCGTTGTAGACCTCGGTCGAGACATGCTGGTGCGGATCGGCATGGGTGCAGGCGAAGGCTAGCGCTTTCTGGCCGTAGCGCCGGTCGCGCGCCTCGATCCCGGCCGCCCCACGCACGGGCGAGTTCCGCCCGTCCGCGCCGATCACCAGCGCGGCGGACAGACGGCTGCCATCGGTCAGGGTCACGCGCACTTCGTTCTCTCGGGCGAGCATGGACCTGAAGCCAACGCCTAGCCGCAAATTGACGCGTGACGCATCGTTCAACGCGTCCAACAGGATGCGATGGGCGCGCCAATTCATCACGTTCTGCCCGAACGCGGGCAGATCCAGATCGCCGGGGCGGAACGTTCGGGTCGCAGTCTGGCGCGGCGGCCAGCCGGTGGAGTCCATCACCCGCAGCGCCTCCAGCGGCGTGGCGTCGGGCGCAAGGTGCTGCCACAGCCCCGCCTCTTCCAGCACCGCGATGGAGGGCGCAAGATAGGCGGTTGAGCGCAGATCGCTGTCTTCGTCCGACATGGCGTCCGCGGGCGTCGAGGGGTCGCAGACCGTTACGGTATGTCCACGCTTGGCCAGCAGCGCCGCCAGGATCATACCCGCGATACCCGCGCCCGAGATGAAGATGTCCGTCTTTTCCATACGCTCCAGATAGGCGGCGCGCGCAGCAAGGTCACGCCCTGTGCGACGCAATGGCTCGTCTTTCATTGCTCTGGCGGGTTTGGCCCGTGCTGCTATGCTCGGCGCATGTCCGATCTGCGCCCCCCCCAACGCGACGCCTACGCCCTGCTTCTCGAAGCCATCGACACCGGCGTCTATCGACCCGGTGACAGGCTGGTCGAAAACGAACTGGCTGAGCGCTTTGGCGTCTCTCGCACCCCTATCCGCGAAGCCCTGCAACGGTTGGAAACCCAGTCTTTGCTGACCCGCGATGGCCGGTCTCTGATGGTCGCATCGCTCGATCACAACCAGATGGCCGAGCTGTATATCGTGCGCACTGAACTAGAGGGGCTGGCCGCCGAACTGGCCGCCCGCCATGCCACGGCAGAAGAGCTGCGGGTCTTGGCGCAGATGGTGGCAGAGGACAGGAACCGGCTGGACGACCCGCAGGCCCTGAGTCGCGCGAACCGGCGGTTTCACAAGCGTATTCATCTGGCATCGCACAACATGTTCCTCGTGCGGCAACTGGATCTGGTGCACCGCTCGATGGCACTTCTGGCAACCACATCGCTTGCCGTAGAAGGCCGCGGTGTCGTTGCGCTGGAGGAACACGCGTGCATCGTGGCGGCGCTGGAAGCGCGCGACAGCGTGGCGGCGAGGGATGCCCTGACGGCGCATATCAGTCAAGCCTATGAGACACGTCTGCGTCACGACTCCGGACAAGACGTGTGAACCGGCTCGCTAAGAATCGTCCGGTGCCGTGACGCCATGGGCGGTCTTGTCCCAGAAGAACGGACGATAGGCCAATTCGGCGATGGCCTTCACAAGCGCAATCGTCGCCATCGGGAAGTAAAGCTGCGTTAGTGGGATTGCCGCGATCAGACCGGGGCGGCCCATTCGGCAGGTCGCGAGCGCCTGCGCCATGGCGTTGAGCATGAAATAGCCTGCCATCACGACCATGACTGTTACGACGCCGCTCCCCGACAATCCGTCGAAGAAAGGGTGCGAGATGCCAGCGACGGGCAGCCAGAACAGCCATAGGAAGGGCGCCGTAGCGGCAGACAGCAACGAGCCCAAGAACAGCACCTGCATACCCAGAAATCGCCACGCCCCCAGATCACGCCAAAGCAATAGCGGGCTGCGCATATGCGCGGCCCAAGTCAGCGCGTAGCCCTTTTGCCAGCGCGACCGCTGCTTGATCCAGGCGCGGGGGCTGGCGGTCGCTTCCTCCATCGTGGTGCTGTCTAAAAGGTCGGTGCGGTAACCCGCGCGCGTAAGCCGAAGACCAAGATCGGCGTCTTCGGTCACATTGTGCGCGTCCCAGCCGCCGACCTCTTCCAGCGGCCCGCGCCGCAAGAACACAGTCGTCCCGCCCAAAGGCACGGCCCAGTCCAACCGCCTGATCGCAGGAAGGATCAGCGAAAACCACGTCGCATAGTCCAGAAAGAAGCACCGGGTCAGCCACGTCGCGCGTGCGTTGTAGAACGCCAGCCGCCCCTGTAACGCCGCGACCCGTGGCCCGGACCGGGCGAACTGGTGCACGACGCGGTGGATCTGATCGGGCGCAGGCGCGTCCTCGGCGTCGTAGATACCGATGATGGCGCCACGGCAGAAATCCAACGCAAGGTTCATCGCACGCGGTTTGGTCTGCACGCCGCCGGGCGCGACACGCAGGACGCGGACCCATGGCGGCAATTCGGTTTCGGCTAAGGTGCGCGCGGTCACGGCGTCGCTTTCCTCGATCAGAAGGCAGATATCCAGAAGTTCGCGCGGGTAATCCAGCTTGGCGATCCGATCGACAAGGATCGCCGCGATGTCCTGTTCCTTGAACAATGGCAGCAGGATTGACACGACCGGATATCGCGCAAGGCGTGGGCTGGCCTTAAGTTTCGGTGGACGTCTTAGCCGCGACACCACGGCAAAGAGTAACAAGGCGCCGTTCACGGACAGCACGCAGAGCGCCATCCAAGACCCCACAACGATAGCGCTGGCGGGCGCGACAGCGATCCCGGCGATCAGTGCAGCCAGCAGCGCCATGGCCCGGACGGGGGCGGCCACCATATGCCGGCAGCTTTGCGCGGCTGGACTGCGCGTTTCTGCGCGGTCTGCGAGGGGAGGACCGGCGTAGCGCATCAGCACTTCCGTCAGCCGTGTCTCGGTGTCGAGGATCGGTTGGCACCAAGCATTTAGCGCGGCTTCGAGGTAGGGGCGCAGTCCGTCAAACTGATGTGGATCGACGCACAGGATCGGAACCGACGCGCCAGCATTGCGAAGGGGCACGATTCGGTGTCGCGCGCAGAACGCCGCTCCAAGTCGATCAATCGCGGCGGCATCGGGGCTGGGCGTGGAGCCGTCGCGCACAGGAAGGTCGTGCAAGGCAGCAAGCGCATCACGAAGAACGACATCATCGATGTTGCCGTGCCGGAGCAGGATGTCGGCAAGCGTTCCAGATAGCTTGCGCCGACGGTCCAGCGCCCAGCGGTGCGTTTCGGCGTCGATAGCGCCGGTAGAGACAAGGCGCTCGCTTAGGGTCGCGGGGTGCGCGCGTTGCGGGTCGAGTGATTTTTGGTCGAGTATCGACATTCGATGATACAGAGTCCTTGGACTCTCACCGACTAGCGCCTTAACCTTAACGTAGTGTTAATGCCTCAGAGTCAGGCGGCGTCGTCCATCGCCTTCGCGAACCGCTCGAACAGGTAAAAGCTGTCCTGCGGGCCGGGGCTGGCTTCGGGGTGGTGCTGAACCGACCAGATCGGCCGGTCGGACACGCGTATTCCGCAATTCGAACCGTCGAAGAGCGATACATGCGTCTGTTCCACCCCGGCAGGCAGTGACTGTGCATCCACCGTAAATCCATGGTTCATCGACGTGATTTCCACTTTGCCGGTCGCCAGTTCCTTAACAGGATGGTTCGCGCCGTGGTGTCCGTGGTTCATCTTCTGCGTCTTCGCGCCCAGTGCCAGCGCCAGAAGTTGGTGCCCAAGGCAAATGCCGAAGATCGGCATGTCGGATTTCTCCATCACCTCTTTCAACATCGGCACGGCGTAGGCCCCCGTGGCTGCCGGGTCGCCGGGCCCATTCGACAGGAACAAGCCAGCAGGGTTCTGGTCCAAGATATCTTGCGCCGTGGCGGTCGCCGGCAGCACGGTCACATCGCAGCCCGCGCTGGCAAGGCAGCGCAGGATGTTACGCTTGGCCCCATAGTCGATCGCGACCACCTTGTGACCGGGCGTCTCGCGCTTGAGGTAGCCTTCGGGCCAGGCCCACCGCATTTCGTCCCAGCGATAGGATTGAATACAGGACACATCCTTGGCCAGATCGCGGCCTTCAAGCCCGGCGAAATCACGCGCGGCGGCGACCAGCGCCTGTATATCGAACTTCCCGTCGGGATCGTGGGCCAGCGCCACATGCGGCGCGCCTTGCTGGCGGATCGCTCGGGTCAGCCGGCGCGTGTCGATGCCGCCGATACCGATCTTGCCGTGGCGTGTCAGCCACGCGTCCAGTTCCTCTGCCGCGCGCCAATTCGACGCGGCTGTCGGGTCCCACTTCACCACCATACCGTCCGCGAAGGGGATCGCGGTCTCGTCATCCTCGGGCGTGACGCCGGTGTTGCCGATATGCGGGAAGGTGAAGGTCACGATCTGCCCTGCGTAGGACGGATCGGTCATGATTTCTTGATAGCCGGTCATCGCGGTGTTGAAGCACAACTCGGCAGTGCTCTGCCCGGTCGCCCCGAAGCCGCGGCCCTGAAAGATCGTTCCATCGGCTAGGGCAAGGCAGGCAGTGGGTGTCTGGCGGGGCATGGGATGAACCTTCGGCTGCGGCGCAAATCCATCGCGATGTATGGAGAAGGCCGGGTCCGGTCAAGCGGCGCTTGCGGCACGGGCGGTGGACGCTTACATGCCGCTGATCCCGAAAGGAGCATTCCGATGGACCTGCGCGAGCGCATCACGACCGCCATGAAGACCGCAATGAAAGAGCGTCAGACCGCGCGTCTGTCGACCCTGCGGCTGATCAACGCCGCGATCAAGGATCGCGACATCGCCGCGCGCGGAACGGATGACGGCCCCGACGGCGTTACGGACTTGGAGGTGCGCCAGATTCTGGGGCGCATGATCAAGCAGCGTCAGGAAAGCGCGCGCGCCTACGAAGAGGGTGGGCGGCTTGAGCTTGCGGAAAGCGAGCGCGAGGAAATCGGGATCATCGAGGACTTCCTGCCGCGTCAGTTGGATGACGATGAAGTTGCTGCTGCGGTCGACAAGGCCATCGCCGAGACGGGTGCGAGCTCGATTCGCGACATGGGCCGGGTGATGGGGGTTCTGAAGGATCGCTACACGGGCCAAATGGACTTCGGTGCCGTTGGCCCGAAGCTAAAGGCGCGACTGGGCTGAGCCGCAGCGTCCCGGCTTTGTGCCGGGGCTGCTGTGTAGAAGTCTGTAATCTGTTTGGGCACGGTTCCCGTTGTGAACAATGCCATCCGTCTTCGTCGGTTGAAGTGCACCTACGCCGGCAGTCGCTTGAGCAAACGGTCCAAGTCGTCGAAAAGCGCCTCGCGTTCTTCGGGCGAGAGAAACGCCCCAAGCTCTACGTCCCGGCCCGATCCTGAAAGTGTGATGTAATTCTCGATCGGTTTGTCGTGCAGCCGCATGCGGGTCCAATGCGGGTTGCCTTGCCACGTCTGGACGGGACCGCGCGGATTCGTGCGTTCAAGTGACAGAAGATCGGACCAGATTGTCAGTTCCTCGACCAACTGCCCGTCGCGGTAGTTGCGCATAATGAACAGGTACAGCGCCGCCAGGGCTGCCAGCAGGAAGGGCAGCAATCCCCAGAAGACCGGCGTGCCGATCAGGGGGAGTAGGGGCACCAAAAACATCAGTGCGCAGAACGCCATGATCCCCGCGAAGCCTGCCACCGGCAGTGACCGGTTGGGCCAAAGGCGCAGGCGCGCATAGGGATGTCCCCCCTGATGCGAGAAGGCCCCGGACTGTGCCGGGGCCTCCTGCGTTCGGTCAAGCCACTCTACCGGCATCAGTGATGCGCGGGGGCCTTGTCCCACTCTTCGCGCTTGGGAAGCGTCTCGAAGGTGTGTTCAGGCGGCGGCGAAGGCAGCGTCCACTCCAGCGTGTCGGCCCAAGGCGTCCACGGATTGGCAGGCGCGGTGCGCGGCACTTTGATGATCACCCAGAAGATCGCAATGATGAAGAATACGAACGACGCGAAGGACAGGAACGCACCGATCGACGACACGTAGTGCCACAGCGCGAAGGCGTCCGGGTAGTCGATGTAACGGCGCGGCATCCCCTGACGTCCCAGGAAGTGCTGGGGGAAGAAGGTGATGTTGGAGCCGATGAACATCGCCCAGAAATGGGTCTTGCCGATCCACTCCGGGATCATCTTGCCGGTGAACTTCGGGAAGTAGAAGTAGATGCCCGCGAAGATGGCGAACACGGCTCCAAGGCTCATCACGTAGTGGAAGTGCGCCACGACGTAGTAGGTGTCGTGATAGGCGCGGTCGATAGCGGCTTGGGACAGCACGATGCCAGTCACACCACCGGCAGTGAACAGCACCAGAAAGCCGAAGGCCCAGAGCATCGGGGTCTTCAATTCGACCGAACCGCCCCACATGGTCGCGATCCACGAGAAGATCTTGATGCCCGTGGGCACCGCGATCACCATGGTCGCCAGCATGAAGTAGGACTGCTGCGTCAGCGACATGCCCACCGTATACATGTGGTGCGCCCAAACGACGAAGCCGAGCACGCCGATGGCGATCAGCGCCCACACCATCGGCAGGTAACCGAAGATCGGCTTGCGGCTGAAGGTAGAGATGATGTGGCTGATGATGCCGAAGCCCGGCAGCACGACGATATACACCTCTGGGTGCCCGAAGAACCACAGGATGTGCTGATACAGGACCGGGTCACCACCGCCCGACGGATCGAAGAACGTCGTGCCGAAGTTACGGTCGGTCAGCAGCATGGTGATCGCGCCGGCCAGAACGGGCAGGGCCAGAAGGATCAGCCACGCGGTTACGAAGATCGACCACGAGAACAGCGGCACCTTGAACAGGGTCATGCCGGGGGCACGCATGTTCAGGAAGGTGGTAATCATGTTGATCGCGCCCAAGATCGACGACGCGCCCGAGACGTGTACGGCGAAGATCGCCAAGTCGGTCGAATAGCCGCCCTCGGTCGTGGACAGGGGTGGGTAGAGCACCCATCCGATGCCGGACCCAAGCTGGCCATTGCCGCCAGGGCTGAACACCGAGGCCACCGCCAGCGTAGAGCCTGCGACGAACAGCCAGTACGACAGGTTGTTCAGACGCGGGAACGCCATGTCCGGCGCGCCGATCTGCAGCGGCATCAGATAGTTGCCGAAACCGCCGAAGAGCGCGGGAATAACCACGAAGAACATCATCAGGATGCCGTGGGCCGTGATCATCACGTTCCACAGGTGGCCGTTGGGCGTGCAATTCTCGATGGCGGCGGGCAGAAGCCGCGCACCTTCCATGCACATGTACTGGACGCCCGGTTCCATCAGCTCCATCCGCATGTAGACGGTGAAGGCAACAGAAATGAAGCCCGTCAGTCCGGCGGTGAAGAGGTACAGAATACCGATGTCTTTGTGATTCGTAGACATGAACCACCGGGTGAAGAACCCCCGGTTGTCTTCGTGTCCGTCATGGCCGTGGACGGCTGCGTCAGCCATGCGTGCCTCCTGAGTTCCCGATCATTGTTTTTGACGCAGGCGGGCCGAGGTCCACGCAGCGTTGTTTCGGCTTTTAGGCAGAACACCGCCAAGGGGCAATGATACGTTTTGGCACATCTTCCAGATATTGAATACGTTTTGTCGGAGATCCCGCTCGTCGAGGTGCTTGCGGTTGCGGCGCGGTCGCGTCATCCAAGCGAAATGACTGGAATTGCGACATGAACGGCCCCGGGTGGCCCATGACCGGGGCAGACCAAGTGATCGGCCTGTTGGGCGGGTCGTTCGATCCGGCCCACGCCGGTCACGTCGCGATCACCCGCGCGGCATTGCGTCGGTTCGGATTGGCGCAGGTGTGGTGGCTCGTCTCTCCAGGCAATCCGCTGAAACCCGACGCGCCGGCTGCGCTTCAGACCCGGCTTGAAGCCGCGCGCAGGGTCATGGGCCATCCGCGCGTCCGCATCACCGACTTGGAGTCGCGTCTGGGCACACGGCTGACCGTCGAGACCATCGCGGCCCTCCAAGCGCGCTATCACCGCACACGATTCGTCTGGCTGATGGGCGCGGACAATCTGGCGCAGTTCCATCGCTGGGACCGCTGGCAAGAGATCGCGTCACGGGTTCCCATGGGCGTTTTGGCCCGCCCCGGAGACCGTATACGCGCGCTGCGATCGCCCGCCGCCCGCGCGCTATCATGCTATCGTGTGTCGCCCGGCATTCTGGCTTCTGTGGATGCTCCGGCCTGGTCTTTCGTGAACATCCCGATGCGCCAAGAGTCCTCCTCCGCGCTGCGGGCGGCGGGAACCTGGAAACACTGATGTGATTAATCAAGTGCCGACAGCCTGTTGAACGCCTGCCTAAGCGGGCTGTAGAGTTGTTACGTTGACGAGGAAGGCTGACTTTTGCTGACAAGACGGACCATGATCGCGGGACTGGCGAGCCTTGGCGCCACTCGTGCCGCTGCCGCGCCGCCAGAGACCAGCCTGCGCCCGATCCTGCGCGGCGACGATCTGTTCAAGCGGTTCGTTCCGTCGGTCGAGGATATCCTGTCGGAAGCGAACCTTTCTGGCGATGTGGCCTTCGCGGTTGCCGACGCTAACACCGGCCGGATCATCGAGGCACACCAGCCCCTTCTGCCCCTGCCGCCCGCTTCGACCGCGAAAGCGCTGACGACGCTCTGGGCCTTGGAGCGTCTTGGCCCCACCCATCGGTTCACGACGCGGCTGCTGGCCACCGGGCCTGTCGTCGACGGTCGGATCGACGGCGATCTGGTGCTTGCGGGCGGTGGCGATCCCACGCTGGACACCGATGCCCTGATGGAGATGGCCTCGGCCCTGAAGGACATGGGCGTTCGCGAGGTTGCAGGAAACCTGAAGGTCTGGTCCGGCGCGCTGCCTGACCTGCACGAGATCGACCGCGAGCAGCCCGACCACGTGGGCTACAATCCCGCCGTCTCTGGTCTGAACTTGAACTTCAACCGGGTGCATTTCGGCTGGTCGCGTAAGGGCGGCAGTTACGACGTCACGATGGATGCCCGCTCCGCCAATGCCGTTCCGCCTGTGCAAATGGCGCGGATGCAGGTAGTGGACCGGTCGTCGCCAATCTACACCTACGCGCGCTCGGACGCCTATGACGAGTGGACGGTGGCACGGGGCGCCCTGGGCAATGCCGGTGCGCGCTGGCTGCCCGTGCGCGATCCGGCTCACTACGCTGGAGAGGTCTTTCAGACGCTGCTGCGCTCGCACGGTATCATCGCTGCCGGGAGCATAGAGACCGCCGAGTCCGACGAGGGCGAAACTTTGCACTCGCGCACCAGCGACCCGCTGCCTGATCTACTGCGCGACATGATGACTTATTCTACCAATCTGACGGCAGAGGTGATGGGGCTATCCGCGTCCAGCACCCTTGGCCCGGTGGATAGCCTGGCCGAGTCGGCCGATCGCATGAACGGCTGGCTGCGCGAAACCTACGGGATGCGCGCGGTTGATCTGGAAGACCACTCCGGCCTTGGCGACGACAGCCGCGTCACCGCGACGGACATGGTGCGCGCCATGGTCGGCGCGGGACCGGATGGCGCGCTGCGGGCGCTGATGAAGCCCTTTGCTCTGGATGGGGACGATTTCACCGTCGACGCGAAGACCGGCACGCTGAACTTCGTCAGCGCGCTGACGGGCTACGTGTCCGGCCCCGCGGGTGGGCCGCTCGCCTTTTCGATCATGTGCGGCGACATCCCGCGCCGCGACGCTCTGACCGTTGCACAACGTGAAAAGCCCGAGGGTGGATCGTGGTGGAACGGCCGTGCCAAAATCATGCAGCGCGCACTGATCGACCGCTGGGGCAAGCTTTACCTGACCTGAGCGCCTAGACGGCAGCCTTCTTCGGCCCGGCGAAATACCATACGATGAAGCCCAGAACCGGGAAGATCAGGATGCCAAGACACCACAGGATCTTCTTGCCCGTCGTCGCATTCGACGTGATGACCTGATACAGCGCGTAGACGCTGGCGACGAAGATAATGAGGCCGATGATCTCGCGCATAGAGATGCTCCTTCAGACAGTCATGTGGCGGGCGCGCGCACCACGTTCGATTGCGGCGGCGTGCAGGCGCGTGATCTCCAGTTCCCAGCGCATTTCTTCCAGGAACCGCATCTCTGTGTCGCCCAACACACCATCTGCGGCGGCCACGTCGCATGACAAGGCGTAGGCGGTCTCGAACAGCTGCGCGGGCAGATATTTGCGGATGAGGGCGAACAGATCGTCCAGCCCGTCCTCTTCCGAGAACAGGTCGAACACGACCTCTGCGATCTCGGCGATGCGCTGCTGGTCGAAATCGGCGAAGACCGGCAGGTGGTTCACGATCCGCTCGATCGTCACAAGCTCTGACGTGCGCAGGTTTTCGTCCGATGCGGACGTCGCGATCATCAGCGCCACGAGGCAATCTTGCGCCGTCTCTATCCGTGCAGTGTCAGACATGGGAGTCACCTTCGATACAGGGTGGGTCCGGGGCACATGCGGACATTAATTGACGATGCGCCCCTTCGGCAATACTCGTGCGGCCTGATCACCCACCCGGAGCATTCCATGACTGACCTGCGCGATACCGCCCTGCAATCGAAGGCTTGGCCGTTCGAAGAGGCGCGCAAGCTGGTCAAACGGTTCGAAAAGCGCCCGCCAGAGAAGGGCTACGCGCTTTTCGAGACCGGCTACGGGCCCTCGGGCCTGCCGCACATCGGCACCTTCGGCGAAGTCGCACGCACGACCATGGTGCGCCGCGCGTTCGAGATCATCAGCGACATCCCCACCAAGCTGATCTGCTTTTCGGATGACATGGACGGCTTGCGGAAGGTGCCGGGCAATGTGCCCAACAAGGAGCAGGTAGAAGAGGATCTGAACCTGCCCCTGACCCGCGTGCGCGATCCTTTCGGCACCCACGACAGCTTCGGCGCACATAACAATGCGCGTCTGCGCGCGTTCCTGGATGGGTTCGGGTTCGAATACGATTTCGCGTCCTCCACCGCATACTACACATCCGGCCGCTTCGACGCGGCCCTGATGCGCGCGCTGGAATGCTACGAGCAGATCATGGAGATCATGCTGCCCACGCTCGGCCCTGACCGCCGCGCGACCTATTCGCCGTTCCTGCCGGTTAGCCCCAAGACTGGCCACGTCCTGCAGGTCCCCACGCTGGAGCGGAACGTGGCGGCGGGCACCATCGTCTACGAAGAACCCGATGGAGAGCGCATTGAAGTGCCCGTCACCGGCGGCAACGTGAAGATGCAGTGGAAGCCCGACTGGGCCATGCGCTGGTATGCTTTGGGCGTGGACTACGAGATGTCGGGCAAGGACCTGATCGATTCGAACGTGCAAGCGGGCAAGATTTGCCGCGCGCTGGGCGGTCCGGGACCGGAAACGCTGACCTACGAGCTGTTCCTTGATGCCGAGGGCCAGAAGATCAGCAAATCCAAAGGCAACGGCCTGTCCATGCAAGACTGGCTGACCTACGCGTCGCCGGAGTCGCTGTCTTACTTCATGTATCTCAAACCGAAGACCGCCAAGCGGCTACATTTCGACGTGATCCCCAAGGCCGTGGACGAATATCATCAGCAACTGCGCGCCTATCCCGATCAGGACGCGGCGCAACGGCTGAACAACCCGGTGACGCATATTCACGGGGGCGACGTGCCCGCCTCTGACATGGTCGTGCCCTTCGCGATGCTGCTGAACCTCGCGTCGGTGTCGGGGGCAGAGGAGAAGGGGCAGCTTTGGGGCTTCATCCAGCGCTACGCGCCGGACGCCGGGCCGGACACGCATCCGCAACTGGATGCCGCCGCGGGCTACGCGGTGCGCTACTACAATGACTTCGTGAAACCAGCGAAGACCTTCCGCCTGCCGACAGACATCGAGCGCGCGGCCATCGAAGACCTGCGCGCACGGCTGGTCGCCTGGGACGGCGGCCTCGACGCCGAAGCGTTGCAATCCGAAGTCTTCGCCGTCGGCAAGGCCCACGGGTTCGAGCCTTTGCGCGACTGGTTCACCGCGCTCTACGAAGTGCTGCTGGGCCAAAGCCAGGGCCCGCGCTTCGGTGGCTTCGTGGCGCTTTACGGCGTGCAAGAGACCATCGCGCTGATCGACAGCGCATTGGCGGGAAAGCTGGCCGGCGGCCAATGAGTATTTAGAAAAACAAAGAAGCAGCAGGTGGCTCTTCTTTGTTTTTCGTAAATACTCTGGCGCAAGGCACGCCAAAAGCCTGACGGCGGCGTGGTGTCGCGCGGATTTGAAACTTCGGCGGTTCGTGTCACGTATCTTGGTGGAGCTGACCCGGAGGATCCCATGCGTCCATTCATCGCCGCCATCGCCCTGTGCCTCGCCGCTCTACCCGCCGCAGCGCAAGAAGCAGAGATCGAGGGCGTGATCTCTTCCCAGCTAGAGGCCTTCCAGTCGGACGACTTCGGGCAGGCGTTCAGCTACGCCTCGCCCATGATACAAGGCATGTTCCGCACGCCGCAGAACTTCGGGTCGATGGTGCAGCAGGGCTACCCCATGGTCCACCGCCCCGGTGCCGTGACCTATCTGGAACTGGAGGGCGAGCCGCCCCTGATGCGCCAGAAGGTCATGATCCAGGACGCATCCGGCGCTTTCCACACGTTGGAATATGAGATGCTGCAAGATGGTGACGCTTGGCTGATCAACGGCGTACAGATGCTTTCGGCCCCCGCTGTCGGCGTTTGACACGCACCCACCGTGACGGTGGCTTGAGCGGGCTTTAAGCCCCGCCCCCTATCCCTTCGCACATGCCGGTCATTCGTCCGGCCCACGCGGTGTCCCATGCCTTTGGGAACAGCCGCGTTGCGTTTGCCTGCTTGCGAAGGGAACACGATGAACAAGGTGATTACCGAAGGCCTGGTCCTGGCTCCGACTCCGTTCGCGGACGGGCTGGATGTCTATTCGAAGGATGATGGCACCGCCGGATCCGCCACCTATGCCGGGGACCAGAACGCGGCCTACGTGCCTGCCGATCAGGACTTCGGCGGTGCATTGGAGTTGCGCAAGGTCGCGAACGTGCAGCGTGTGCGCTACATGGGCCGTACGCCGATCCTGCCCGGTACTTATCTGCGCGTCACGGCCCGGATGCGGGTGATTTCCGGTTCTATTCCGACGATCCGCATCGGCGGCACGCCTGCGCGCGGCAGCGATATCGTCGTTGGCGGTCTTCCGACCTCTGGCCCCTCTGTTACGCCTCAGGGCTACGGAGAGGTCGTCGAGGTCAGCGCCATCGTCGGTGCGGGCCGTCGCGGCGGGGTGGATTTGACCTGGGGCTCTGTCCCGCAATACGGATTCTTCGGCATCGACCTGACCGGTCCCAACGGCGGGGTCGTCCGGATCGACGATATCGAGATCGAGGATGTCACCTCTGTCTTCATCGCCGACATGCTGCCCATCGTGGATGTGCGCGACTACGGCGCGTTCGGTGATGGCACGACCAACGACACCGCCGCCTTCAACGCCGCCGATGCCGACAGCGACGGGCGCGAGATCATCGTCCCCAAGGGCACCTACCTGCTGGATGGCGATGTCTACATCGACACGCGCATCCGCTTCGAAGGCACGATCGTCCAGCCCCGCAACCACCTGTTCGTGCTGCGCAAGAACTTCGATCTGGCCACCTACATCGATGCGTTTGGCGACGAGGTCGAGGCGTTCAAGAAAGCGACGCAGGCGCTTCTGGGCAACTCCGACCACGAAAGCCTAGACATGAGCGGTCGGCGCGTCGATCTGGATGCGCCCATCGACATGGCAGAGGCCACGGGCCGCGACGTGTTCGAGATCCGGCGCGTCATTCGCAACGGCCAGTTCAACGTCAAGCCTGGACCGGCATGGGACGTGGGTCGGGTGACGTCACCGGGCAGCTACGATCCTTCGAACGCCGGGCGCCTGACCAACGTGAACTATGCCGCGCAGATCGAGATCGGTTCCCATGTGACCGGCGCGGGTGTCGGGCGCGAGGTCTACGTGAAGGACGTCAACGTCGGCGCGAAGATCGTCTACCTCTCGCAGCCGTTGTATGGCGGCGCGGGACGGCGGACCTTCACGTTCAGCCGCTACCGCTACGTCCTTGATTTCGGACGCTTCACCAAGCTGTCGAAGTTCACGCTGGACTCCATCGACTTCCAGATGGACGGGCGCGCCAGCGGCATCATGATGGCGCAGGACGGCGAGACCTTCCATCTGCGCGACTGCCACATCACCAAGCCCAGCCACCGCGGTCTGACCTCTTTCGGGCGGGCCTGTCAGGACCTGCAGATCGACCGGTGCCACTTCATCTCTGCCGAGCAGGATGTGGCCGCCACGCAGCGCGTCTCCGTCGGGTTCAACGTCAATGCGAACGACGCCAAGATCCGCGACAGCCGGTTTCAGCGGTTGGGCACGACGATGGTGCTGAACGGCGCGGGCCACCTGATCGTGGGCAACCACTGGTTCCAGGGCGACAACCTGACCAACAGTCCGCGCACTGGTGGCATCGTATTGACGCAGCCCAACGTGAAGTCGGTCATCACGGGCAACTACCTTGATAACTCGTCCATCATCTGGACGAACGAGCACGACGCCTATCCCGACTTCAACGCGGAATTCACCTTCGGCGGGCTCAGCGTCACCGGCAATATCTTCACCGCGAACGATACCAACAGCAGCTTCGCTTGGATCATTATCAAACCCTACGGGCCCGGCCACTATATTCAGGGACTGTCGGTCACCGGTAATGTGTTCCGTTCGATCAACGGCTCGAACGAGCGGGTCGAAACGGTGGACACCTCTATCGCCGATCTCGACCGCGCGGCCTTCCGCACGATCGAATGGACGGGCAACACGTTCAACAACGTCAATCAGGCCACGATCAACCCAGTCACGCTGGAGTTTACGCAAAACAGCGCGCAGCAGACGTGGACGCTGGCCCCCGGTGGCTGGATGCCGTTCAACGGCTGGACGCGCACGGTGCCCGCGATCGCTCCGGTGGGGCGCCTTCGGGACAATGGCGGGGCGACGCTGTACGAAATGCCGGCCTGCGACACCGTGGAGGGCAGCAACTCCGATCTCGTGCGCTTGCATTTCTCGAAGCCAGCGAAGGGCAAGGTGCAGCTGACAGTGCGCTGCGATAAACCCTACTGATGCGACCTTCCGCCACAGAAAATGGCCGTGCGCGGGAACCCGCGCGCGGTCTGGCGCGTCTTGCTCCCTGAAGACTTATTAATGGGACAGTAGAAATGAAAAAAGGTTTGGTTCCCGCGATCATCGCGGTGATCGTCGTGGCATTGCTGGCGTGGTACTTCCTCGACGTTGATGTCGATGGTGGCGATATGCCTGAAGTCAGCGTCGAGGGTGGTGAACTGCCCGAGGCCGACGTAACCACCGGCGACATCGATGTCGGCACCACCGAAGAGACGGTCACGACGCCCGACGTGGACATCGACGTCGGCACCGAAGAATCCGACGTGACCGTTCCCACAATCGACGTTTCGCCCGCTCCGGAAGCGGACGAAGACGAAGCAGTCACGCAGTAAAGCGGCTTTGGTTAACGAGTGTGTGGCGTCGTCCGACAGGGCGGCGCCGCTTTCGTTACTTTTGGTTCCGCGGTGGTTGCTTTTCTGGCTGTAAGCTGCACCCCGTAAGCCCTTGGAGCACACAATAGTTAATTACAAATTTCGGTAATGAGATCGGTGAACTCTTGCGTGTCCAGAAAATAGTTTGGATATCCACGCGCAAGGCTATTCACGTCTTGCGCGGCGACCAAAACGGCATCCAAGGGTTGATCGCTTTGAGATATCTCTAATTCGCGTTTCGCGTAAGCATCGGTTGCAGTGAGTATGTCTCGAAATGCCGTGATTACTGTTCTGGCGGTGTAGTAATTTACCTCGACCAGAAAATGAGTATATCCGGGCAGAGATTTCTGCTGAATAGTTTGGTGTGAATCCGAGTATGCACGAAGCGCGGCACACGCTCCCAAGTCTTCCTCAATGCTGGTCAGGAGTTTAGGGTCAGGACCCATTGATCTGCTTGAGGCTCTGCGGCCCGCGTGATTCACTGCCCCTGAACCAAAGGGGGCGTGATGAGTGATCTATACTGGCTGAGCGAGGCTCAGATGGAGCGGCTGCGGCCTTACTTTCCCAAGAGCCATGGCGTGCCCCGCGTCGATGATCGACGGGTCCTGAGCGGCATTATCTTCATCAATCGCAATGGCTTGCGATGGCGAGATGCGCCGCGTGAATATGGCCCCCACAAGACGCTTTACAACCGCTGGAAGCGGTGGAGCGATATGGGCGTGTTCGCGCGGATCATGGCTGGCTTGGCGGCGGAGGCGCCCGACAACAAGACGATCTCCATCGACGCCACGTATCTGAAAGCGCATCGCACGGCCTCGAGTCTATGGTCGAAAAAGGGGGGCGTGGACGCCTGATCGGACGCACGAAGGGCGGCATGAACACCAAGCTGCACGCCGTGACGGACGCGTGTGGGCGGCCTATCCGGTTCTTCATGACGGCGGGACAGGCCAGCGATTACACTGGAGCCAGAGCTCTATTGAGCAGTCTTCCGGACGCCGACTGGCTCTTGGGGGACCGAGGATACGACGCGGACTGGTTCCGCGAAGACCTTATCAACAAGAAGATAAAGCCCTGCATCCCTGGCCGGAAGTCACGCGACACCCCGGTCAAATACGACAAACGCCGCTACCGAAAGCGCAACCGGATTGAGATCATGTTCGGTCGCCTGAAAGACTGGAGACGCGTGGCCACGCGTTACGACAGAAGCCCCACGGTCTTCCTCTCAGCCATCGCCCTCGCCGCTGCCGTCATCTTTTGGCTATGAGTCCAGAGCCTAGCGATATAGTCTCGATCCAGCATCAGTTCATGGCGATCGCTAGAGTTCTTGTATAGTTCCCGGACGCCTGAAATATCTTCCAGAGAGGGTAAGACTGCTCGGCATCCACCCAAGTCTTGGATCCTTGAAAGTTTCATTCCTTCGAATCTGCGAAGTTTACTTACTACCGATTCAGCGCGTTTGAGCCTTTGGTAAACTTCACCGTTTGGATTTACGTCCCGAACGCGACGACGAAGAGAAACTTGGATCGTATTAAGAGGGAAAGCATGGCTAGAACGCCAGTGATCCATGATGGTGTATGCTTGTAAGTACTGATAGCGATGAGGTAGCCTTTTTTTGCCTCTCAATCCTTCCGCCAAGATTAGCCCAGCACGATCAATAGCCTTACGGCTGTGCTCGTTTTGCTTCCAGCCCAACCTCAGTTCCCCTTCTTCCGCCGCTTCACATTGCCCCCGCGCTGCCCACCACGTCCTGCCGTCGACCGCCCCGAGGCGCGCGTTGCGGCCTCACTCGCCGCTTCCACTGCAGACTGCCGCGCCAAGGGGTCGTCGGACACTGCAAGGTCCACCGCTTCCAGCCGCTTCAACTCGTCGCGCAGGCGGGCGGCTTCCTCGAACTCCAGGTTCTCGGCGGCCTTGCGCATGTCGTCGCGCAATCCCTGCATGACGGCCTGCATGTTCGAACCCGCACTCTTCGGGTCGATCTTCGCGGTCACGCGGTTCATGTCGACGTCGCCCTGATAGAGACCCGCCAGAATGTCATCGACGTTCTTCTTCACCGTCTCCGGCGTGATGCCGTGTTCCTCGTTATAGGCGATCTGCTTTTCACGGCGGCGGTCCGTCTCTCGCATGGCGCGCTCCATCGAGCCGGTAATGCGGTCGGCATACATGATCACGCGCCCTTCGGCGTTCCGCGCGGCGCGGCCGATGGTCTGGATCAGCGAGGTTTCGGACCGCAGGAAGCCTTCCTTATCCGCATCCAAAATCGCGACAAGGCCGCATTCGGGGATGTCCAAGCCCTCTCGCAGCAGGTTGATGCCGACCAGCACGTCGAAGGCGCCCAAGCGCAGGTCACGCAGGATCTCGATCCGTTCGATCGTGTCGATGTCAGAGTGCATGTAGCGCACGCGGATGCCCTGTTCGTGCAGGTATTCGGTCAGATCCTCGGCCATGCGCTTGGTCAGAACCGTGGCCAGTGTGCGCATATCTTTGGCGGCGACCTTGCGGATCTCGTCCAGCAGATCGTCCACCTGCATTTCCACCGGGCGGATCTCGACCATCGGGTCCAGAAGGCCGGTGGGACGGATGACCTGTTCGGTGAAGACGCCGCCCGATTGCTCCAGCTCCCACGCGGCGGGGGTGGCCGAGACGAAAACGGACTGCGGGCGCATGGCGTCCCATTCCTCGAACTTCAGGGGGCGGTTGTCCATGCAGGACGGCAGGCGGAATCCGTGCTCGGCCAGCGTGAACTTGCGCCGGTAGTCGCCCTTGTACATGCCGCCGATCTGCGGAACCGAGACGTGGGATTCGTCCGCGAAAACAATGGCATTGTCTGGGATGAACTCGAACAGGGTAGGGGGTGGCTCGCCCGGCGCGCGGCCCGTGAGATAGCGCGAGTAGTTCTCGATCCCGTTGCAGACGCCCGTGGCCTCCAGCATCTCGATGTCGAAATTGGTGCGCTGCTCCAGCCGCTGCGCCTCCAGCAGCTTTCCCTCGTTCACCAACTGGTCGAGGCGCATCCGCAGCTCTTCCTTGATCTTGATGACGGCCTGTTTCATCGTCGGGCGCGGCGTAACGTAGTGGCTGTTGGCGTAGATGCGGATGCGGTCGAAGGTGCCGACCTTTTCGCCGGTCAGCGGATCGAACTCCAGGATCGCCTCAAGCTCCTCGCCGAAGAACGACAACCGCCAGGCGCGATCTTCAAGGTGGGCGGGCCACACTTCCAGCACGTCGCCGCGCACGCGGAAGCTGCCCCGCTGGAACGCCTGGTCGTTGCGCTTGTATTGCTGGGCCACAAGGTCGGCCATCACTTTGCGCTGATCGTACTCCTTGCCCGCATGCAGGTCGACGGTCATCGCGCCATAGGTCTCGACAGAGCCGATGCCGTAGATGCAAGACACAGAGGCCACGATGATCACGTCATCCCTTTCCAGCAACGCGCGTGTCGCCGAGTGGCGCATCCGGTCGATCTGCTCGTTGATCTGGGATTCCTTCTCGATGTAGGTGTCCGACCGCGCGACGTAGGCCTCGGGCTGATAATAGTCGTAGTAGCTGACGAAGTATTCCACGGCGTTGTCGGGGAAGAAGCCCTTGAACTCGCCGTATAGCTGCGCCGCCAGAGTCTTGTTGGGTGCCAGAATGATGGCGGGGCGCTGCGTTTCCTCGATCACCTTGGCCATTGTGAAGGTTTTGCCAGTGCCCGTGGCACCCAAAAGCACTTGATCCCGCTCACCGTTCCGCACACCGTCGGAAAGTTCGACGATCGCCGTCGGCTGGTCGCCCGCCGCGTTGAACTGCGTCTCCATCCGAAACCGCTTACCACCCTCCAGCTTCTCGCGATCGCGCACGTCGTCCGAGGGCGCGTGCGTCAGAACGGGCATCTGATCGGGGCGATTGTTGTGCATCTGACTCTCCGGGGGTTCACTGGAAAGATGCGTGTGCGGGCAGGATGTTCAAGGCGCAGGGCGTTCTGGCTTCGGCTTTAGATGGTAAGCACAACCATAGCGCGAAATATCCCTTGCATTCCCCCTTGGGTTGCGGTCATATCGGGAAGCCAGCAGGCACTCTCGATCCGGGGCGAGCCACACCCCCAGGTTACCCCAATGACCTAAGGCTCGCCCCACCCCCTTGCTCTGACGTCTTTCATCCCGGATAATAACGTCGATCCGCGACGCAGGAGCTTGTCATGACAGCCCGTATCTTTCAGCCCGCCAAAACCGCGATGTCCTCGGGCATGGCGAAAACGACCGAATGGGTGCTTGAGTATACTGCGGATGAGCCCCGGCGGATCGACCCGCTGATGGGCTGGACCTCTTCCGCGGACACGCAAAGCCAGGTGCGCCTGCACTTCCAGACCAAGGAAGAAGCGATGAATTATGCAGAGGCCAACGGCATCGACGCGGTTGTGACGCAGCCCAAAAAGCGCGGCGCGAACCTGCGCCCCGGCGGCTACGGCGACAATTTCGCCACCAATAGACGTGGTGTCTGGACACACTGATTATTTGTGAAATGGGTTTAAGTTCCCGCGTAATCGGAGCAAAGATCTCGCGGATCGCAGATTTTGCGTAGGAAAGGCTCAGTATTTACTACATCTTGCCTCGCTTCCGGGAGATGGATTCCGGGATGCGATCTGCGGCGATCAGATTTGTCCTGTGGGTTGTCTAGCGCATACTCATCTATCTCGTGTCGTACGCTCGAGCCGTCTTTAGCCACGTTGTAAATCCGACTCGGTTGCGACCGTTTGCAGTCGAGTTCGCACCGAAGTCTATATCTAGATCAAGGTTGATTTCGAGTGGCATATGTTGTGTCAGCTATTTTATGGCAAAGCAGCCCCAACTGCTCACATCAGAACTTTCCTCCAACTGTTGGAGACTGCCGGAGATTCGTGTCTGGTATCGAAAGCGGATCCCAATTGAGTCGCTGATCGGTTGAAAGCCCAAGAACGGAAGGTGAAACATGCGCGCCCTAACCGGTGCAGGGATCGCCGAATTTGAGACTGCAGCGCATTGTGACGGTTCGCAGAGCCCGGCCAAAATTCATATCCCTGTGCGAGTTCGGGATCTATCGTACAGAAATCTGCATGTGTCGAAAGATCGACAGTTCGGGCGGTAAGGCGACTTTCGCTGCAGACGCAGGTTGTGTGCTGCGGTGGCTGAGAACCGGACACTCGCTGCAGAAGCGCGGGGGCGGGTATATCAAAGGGCTGGGGCTGCCCAGAAAGCCACACGCGTCGATAAATTTGCCCATAGCGAAGACTTGCTTGGCTCGCGCTTGTAAACCCCTGGTTGAATATGACCTGAGGGGGGGCGGCGCCTGTGGCAAGCTTGCAGAGACTCATGGCGCGCATGGCGAAAATCGGCGTTGCATTGCTGGTTTTTGCATCTCCTGCGGTTGCGACGCCCTTTACGACCACCGTTCCGAATACTGGTTTGACCCTGCCTGATGGCTACCCTGAGGCCGGCGGCGTTGCGATCGTCCTGATCGGCGACAATGGCAATGCCTACTACCAGTTCTCCAACCCCGCCGGCGCGTTCCGTGGTTTCCAGTACAACGGCGATCCGGCCAGGTTTCGCGGCAACCCGTTTACAATCAACGATCCTATCGGGCTAGATTGCGGATTTTCGGACTGCTCCGAATATTTCGGTGGCGGCATCGCCGAGATGTATATCCGCTTTTCCGCCTATGACGGCGACACCCAGACGGGTGGCTTCGACGAGAATGACATCTCGTTGCGGATCAATGGCTTCAACGTCGGCAATTGGTCAGATCGCACGACCGAGATCACCAACAACGCCGGGACGCAAAGCTTCGGCTTCGCCAACGGCTTCGGCAACAATACCTTCAACACGGGTTGGTTTTCATCGACTAATCAGGCGCTGTTGGACAACATCCTGGCGACCGGCCAAACGATCACTCAGGTTTTCGATGCCGACCCAAACGACAACTATTGGGATTTCCGGCGCGGCAACAACCTGGCGAACGGGGACATTCAAACTGTCGCCCCGGGATACGAGCTGGAGAAGAGCACCCCGGCCACGGACTTCACCGCGCCGGGAGAGACGATCACCTACGAGTACATTGTCACCAACATCGGCTCGGTCCCGATCCGGCAGCTCAGCGTGCAAGACGACAAGATTGCGACCGTTACATGCGACAAGACTGTCATCCAAGACACGAATCCCGGTGGCACCCCTGATTTCGCGACCTGCACCGCGAGCTACATAACCACGCAGGAAGATGTGGACCGGGGCTTCGTCACCAACGTCGCCCAGGCCAATGGCGTACCGGATTTCGGCACCCTTGGCGTGTTGACCGATACTGTTACCGTCGATGCACCCGTCGCCGCGCCCGCCATTGCGCTGACGAAGCTTTCGAGCCTGGCGGAATTCGGCGTCGCCGGGACAACCGTGCCCTACAGCTTCGAGGTTGAGAACACCGGCAATGTGACGCTGACCAACGTGCAGGTGATCGATGATCTTCTGACAGGGTTCGCCTGCACCATTCCGTCCCTGGCACCGGGGGAGCGGGATACAACGACCTGTGCGGGTAGCTACACAGTGCAGCAATCGGACGTGGACGCATTCTCGGCCAACGGCACGACGCTGGACAACATTGCGACCGCGACAGGCGCCGCGGCGCGCGGGGCCGATCCGTCGGACGGCGATGCGCTGTCCTTGCCGGGCAGTGCGCCGGTCATCGCGCTGGATGTCGTGAAGTCGGTGACGCCGGACACCGTCAGCGCGGCACTGGACGAGGTTCTGTACACAGTCACGGTTGCGAATACCGGCACCGTCACGTGGCCGCAGGCCCCGGAAGTCACAGATCCGCTTCTGCCTCTGACCTGCCCCGGTGGATCGGTGGTCCCCGGCACTTCCGTGGACTGCACGGGCACCTATGCGGTGCCGCAGGAGGTTTTCGATGCCGGTGCCTTCGACAACACGGCGACGGCCACGATCACGGTCGATGGGCAGACCGCCACCGGAGCGGACACCGCGACCGTGACGCCCCAGCGCATCCTGTCCGCTAGCTTCGACAAGCGGCTTGCGTCCGACGGTGCGACCGATTTCGCCGCCGTCGGGGTTGCGCTGGACTATGAGTACGTCGTCACGAATACTGGCAGCGTCTCTGTCGCCGCCATTGGCGTAGATGACGACAGGATCCCGGATGCCGACATCACCTGTCCCGCCGGGCCGCTGGCGCCGGGTGCATCGGCCACCTGCACCGCGACTTATTTGACGACGCAAGCCGACCTGAACGCTGGCGGCGTGACGAATGTGGCCGACACCACCGTGTCCGCCGCCGATTTGGCCGATATCGTCACCGCCTCTGACACCGTTACCGTGCCCGCCGTCCAGTCCCCCGAACTCGCGGTTACAAAGACCGCCCCCGCCACGACGCCAAGTGATTTCGCCGTCGGCAACACGATCACCTACGATTTCGAAGTTGTGAACACCGGGAACGTAGATCTGACGACCGACCTGACCGGCGCCACAACCCTCACGGTCGAGGATGACAAGATCGGCACAATCACGTGCGGGCCGCTACCCCTCGCCATTGGCGCCACTCTGAGCTGTACAGGCGACTACGTGCTGACGGCGCAGGACGTGCAGGCCGGTGTCGTGTTCAACACTGCCATCGCGACAGCGGGAAACGTTGTGTCTGATCAGGTCAGCGCATCTGTCGCACCCGCCGGAAGCCCAGACATATCGCTGGCGAAAACCGCCGACCTTGCCACGGTCGACACGCTGTCCGACACGATCACCTACACGTTTACCGTAACGAATATCGGCGACACGCAGATCGTCGATACCCAGTCTGTAACCATCGACGATGCGCTTCTCGATTCCGCCGCCGTGTGTAATCAGCCGCCGACACTTGACCCCGGCGACAGCTTCGATTGTACGGGAACCCGCAGCGGCGTCACGCAGGCCGAGTTCGACTTGGGCAGCATCGATAACACTGCGGTGGCGGAAGTGACGCTCAACCAGAACGGCCAGCCGGTGACGGTCACTTCGAACACCGCGACCGCCAGTATCCCGACGACACCGAATGCCGCCTTCACGCTGGACAAATCCGGGCCCGTTACCTTCTCGGCGGTGGGAGAGGCCGTCACCTATAGCTTCGACCTAGAGAACACCGGCAACGTGACGCTGACGGCGATCGACGTGTCCGACCCGCTTCTGGCGGGCCTGTCTTGCAGCTTCACCGACATCGCGCCATCTGGCACCCGGACCTGCAGCGGCACCTACATTGTGACGCAAGCCGATTTCGACGCGGGCGTGGTCGACAATACCGCGACAGCCACGGCGATTCCGGCACAGGGCAACCCGCAGACCCAAACCGACACGCATCAGGTGACGCGCGCCGGTGGCGTTGGGACATTCGTTGCCGCGCTCGACAAGACGGCCGATGTCACGGGCTATGAGGCGGCCGGCGATGTCATCACCTACACTCTGTCGGCCACCAATGAAGGCACGCTGACCATTCCAGAGATCACGCTGACCGATGCGCTGGATCCGGCATTCTCGTGTGACATCAATCAGCTTGCACCAGGCGCGTCCGACAGCAGTTGCACGTTCGCCTATACAGTGACGCAAGCAGATATCGACGCGGGCGCGGTGGATAACACCGCGACTCTCACATCTCCGCAGGCTCCGACCGTCACCGACAGCATCACGCTGCCGGGACCGGCGCGAACGGCTGCGTTCACCTTCGACAAAACCGCCGCTGCTACATTCAACGCTGCGTCCGAGACTGTGGATTTCACTTTCACGGTTCGCAACACCGGGAACGTTACCCTCACTGACGTGACGATTACCGACACCTTCTTCACCCCGGCCCTGAGCTGCACGATCCCATCGTTGGTGCCTAGTGCGGCGGACAGCACGACTTGCGCGGCCAGCTACGTCACCGAACAGGCCGACGTGGATCGTGGCCAGATCACCAATACCGCCGACGCATCCGCGACACCGCCCGCTGGTGTAACGCCTCCGACTGCATTGCAGTCGACGGCCATCGTGCAGGGACCGGCCCGCTTCCCGGCGGTCGACATTCAGAAAACCGCCGATACGGCTCAGTTCGGCGCACCTACCGACACGATAACCTATAGCTTCCAAGTCGAGAACACGGGCAACGTGACGCTGACGGACCTTGTGCTGTCCGACCCGTCGTTGTCCTTTACCTGCCCCCTGCTGGACCTGGAGCCGGGCGATGTGGCGACCACCTGTGCCGACGGGTCGCCGCTACAGGACTCCCGCGCGACGACGCAGGACGACGTGGACTCTGGTCAGGTTCTGAACAGCGCCGGGGTCACGGGCGAAAGTGCCTTTGCCGGCACGAACGTGTCGGATGAGGACACATTGATCGTGCGCGGCCCGGACCAGACCGTGTCGCTGACGCTGGCGAAATCCAGCCCCGACGGAAATGACTTCAGCGCCGTGGGTCAAATCGTGACCTATGCGTTCGAGGTGACCAACAGCTCGAACATTACGCTGTCTGCGCCGATCGAGATCACCGATCCGCTGGTGCCCAACGCCACCTGTCCCGGCGGATCTCTTGCGCCCACGGCAAGCGTGACCTGCACCGGCACCTATAGTGTCACGCAGGCAGATCTGGACGCGGGTAAAATCGACAACAGCGCCACCGCGTCGATAACCCAGTCGGTCGTGCCATCCAGTCCCAACGCGCCCAGCGAGCAGAGCTTTTCCACCCCCGCCGCCTCGGCCACGGTTCAGGCCGACCAGTTGCCCGCTCTGACGCTTGTCAAGCGGCTGAAGGCTGGCCAATCTTCGTCGTACGCGGAAACGGGGCAGGCCCGTGTGTTCGAATATGTGGTCACCAACAGCGGCAACGTCACCACGACTGCGCCGATCACCCTGACGGATGACAAGATCCCCGGCACGCTGACCTGCGGTGCGGCGGGTGTGGCGCCCGGTGCCAGCGTGACCTGTGAGCAGACCTACACAACCGATCAGGCGGCGCTTGACGACGGCTCGGTGACCAACACCGCCATCGCGGAAACCCAGTTCGACGGCGCGTCAGTCCTCTCGAACAGCGATACCGCGACGTTGACGGCCGTCCAGTCGCCGATGCTGGCCATCGATAAGACCTTCGTGTCGAACAGCAACGGCAACAGCTTCAATCCGGGCGATGAGCTGACCTATCAGATGGTCGTCACCAACATCGGCAACGTCACGATAGACGGGCCCTTCACCGTCACCGACGCGGTCACCGCTGTCGATTGCGGCACACCGCCTGTGACGCTGGATCCCGGTGGCAGCTTTACTTGCTCGGCGACCTACACCGTCAAGCAGTCCGATTTCGATCTCAACGTCGTCGTGAATGTAGCCTCTGCCACCGGGTCTTTCGACGGTGAAGCCGTCCGCGCCCCGGAAGACGAAGCGATCTATCCCATCGATGCGACACCGGCGCTGGATCTGGTCAAGTCGCTTGTCGCCGGGGACGGGTTCTCTGCCGTGGGCGATGTGATCACTTATCGCTTCACCTATGAAAACACGGGCAACGTTGGCTTAAGTGAGCCGATTCTGGTCAACGACGACCGCATCGGACAGCAGGTTTGCCGGGCGGCCGGCGCGCCGGTTCTGGCCTCGGGCGATAGCGGGTTCTGCGAATACGACTATACCGTCACGCAAGCCGATCTGGACGCGGATCAGGTGGTGAACGTCGCCACGGTAGAGACGACCTACACCGTTTTGGGCGACAGCTCTATCGTGCTGTCCGGCCCCGATGATGTGACCGCCGAAGGCGCGGATTCGCCTGCCTTCACGCTGGACAAGACCAGCAGCTCGACCGCCTCGCCGATCGGTTTGGGCGATGTAATCGACTACACCCTGACGCTGACCAATACCGGCAACCAGACGCTGTCGGGCGCAGCCATCGAAGATCCGCTTGTGGGCGCGCTGATCTGCACCATCGGTGCGAATACGGCATCGGCAAACGCCGTGCTGGCCCCGACAGAAGCGCTTGTCTGCACAGGCAGCTATACCGTGACGCAGGCCGATGTGGATCGCGGCGTGGTCGACAATGCTGCCACTGCCACCGCATCGGACCCACAGGGCGATGCCGTGCCGCAAGTGGCCGCGCAGGACAGCGTGACGCTGGAGCCTGCCGCGCCATCGCTGACGGTCGAAAAGTCGATCACCAGCCCGGTGCTGGGCGACAACGCGTTTTCGGCGATGGATCAAGAGGTCAGCTTCGTCATTGCGGTCACCAACACCGGCAACGTCACGCTGGATCAGGCCGTGATCACCGATGACCTGCCCGTGATTCCCGCGGGCTGCACCGTCGGCCCGATAGCGCCCGGCGCGACGGACAGCAGCTGCGCCGTCGTCTACACCGTCACGCAGGAAGATATCGACCGGCAGTTCACCGTCGACGGGATGCTCTACGGCGGATTCATCAACACCGCGACCGCCGCTGCCACCTTCGCCGATCCCGATGCGACCCAGATTTCGGTCAGCGACGACGTCTTTGCCCAGGGCCCGCTGCGCGAACCGGCCCTGAGCCTTGTCAAAAGCGCCGACCGCACGGCCATCCTGACGCCCGGAGAAGTGGTTGAATACAGCTATCAGGTTGCCAATATTGGAAACGTCACGCTGTCCCAGACACCCGAGGTGTCGGACGACAAGATCGGCACGTTCTCTTGCATCGGTTTCCCTTCCGCCGGGCTGGAGCCCCAAGGCTTTTACAGCTGCACTGCAACATACACCGTGACCCAAGCCGACGTGGACGCGGGCGAGGTGACGAACATCGCCACCCTGACCTCTGCCGAAGTGCCTGATGACGCGACCGATACCCTGACCATTCCCGTCACCCGCGCGCCTGCTGTGACCATCGTCAAAACCGCCGATCGCGTCGTGGCCGCAGCGGGCGAGACGGTGACCTACACCTATACCGTCACGAATACGGGCAACGTGACGCTGACCGACGTGACCGTGGCTGACATCCAGACCAGCGCCGCCGGTCAGACGCCTTTGACAGTCGGAGGGGACCAGCTTGTCACCGATGCAGGAGAGCCCGGAACCGCCACGGATACTGCAGGCCCCGGTGTCTGGAGCCGTCTGGGCGCGGGCGATGTGGTATCCTTCACCGCCAGCTATCTTGTCACGCAGGCGGATATTGATGCGCAGATCACCCTGTCCAATACCGCGACTGTTACGGCGGACAGCCCCGCTGGCACGACGCCACCGACGAACACCGATACTCTGACCGTCGATCCAGTCGCCAAGGCGCCGTCACTAGATATCCGCAAGACGGCCCTGACGGGCGCATTGGGCACGCCACCCGCGCCCGGCGAGTTCGTCATCTTCGAAATCGAGGTCGAGAATACCGGGAATCAGAGCCTGTCGGGCGTGGCACCAACGGATACGCTCAGCGACGCGTCCGGGGCGTCTTTGAACCTGACGCAAGCGCCGGTGCTTGATCGCGGTGACACCGACGGGAACGGCGTGCTCGACGTGGGTGAGACATTCGTCTTCACCGTCACCTATGCGCTGGAACAAGGTGCCATCGATGCAGGCGGCCTGTCCAACGACGCCAGCGTCACCGCCAACGATCCGCAGGGCACCGCAATAGAGGATGACTTGCCGGCTTCGGTCATTGTGCCGCTTGGGCAGGAACCCGCGTTGTCGGTCGTGAAAGCCGCAACGCTGGACGACGGCGGCGACGGGCGCGCGGATGTGGGCGATACCATCGCGTATACCTACACCGTGTCGAATGACGGCAATGTCACGCTGTTCGACGTGGCCGTCACCGAAACCGGGTTCGCGGGCTTGGGCACCGTACCCACAGCAACAGTTTCCACCGGAGGAGAGACGCTTGGCCAGGGCCCCGCGCTCGATCTTGCAGTGGGCGACTCTATGACCTTCGTGGCGACCTACACTCTGGTGCAGGGCGATATCGACGCGGGCGGCGTGACCAACCAGGCGACCGCCGCGGCATCCGATCCGGATGGCGATCCGGTCGAGGATCTGTCCGGAACGGCGGCCGACAACGACACCCCAACCGTCACGCCTATCGGGTTGGACCCTTCCCTGACCGTGACGAAGGCGTCCAGCCTGTCGCTGGGTGCAGATGGTGTGGCCACCGTGGGGGATCAGATCACCTACACATTCACCGTCGCCAACGACGGAAACACCACGCTGTTCGGCGTCGGCGTCACCGAAACCAACTTCGGCGGCACAGGCCCGATACCTTTGCCGGGCTATGTTGCGGGTGGCAGCGACGAGAATGGGGATGGCGCGATCGACGCCGTTCCGGGCGCGGTCCTGACTTTCCAAGCCACGTATCCTCTGACGCAGGCGGATATCGACGCGGGCGGCATAGCGAATCAGGCGACGGCTGCTGCGACCGATCCCGCTGGTGACCCGGTGTCTGACCTGTCGGGCGATACCGCCGCCGATAACGATCCGACGCAAACGTCGATCCCGCAGGCCCCGGTTCTGGACCTCGTGAAGACCGCCGCCTTGAACGACGGCGGCGACGGAACCGCCGATGCCGGCGATACGGTCACCTACACTTTCACGGTCGAAAATACCGGCAATGTTTCCATCTTAGACCTGACGATCTCTGATACGGCGTTCTCTGGCACCGGGGGGGTGACGCCCGTCTACGCGTCCGGCGGCGCGGATCTGAATGGCACCGGCTCCATCGACGTGCCAGTCGGCGGCACGGCAGTGTTCACCGCGACCTATACGCTGACGCAAGACGATGTGGACGCGGGCAATCTGACCAACAGCGCAGAGGTTACCGCCACCGATCCGCAAGGCAATCCAGTCACCGACGCGTCAGAAGACGAGAACGGCAACCCCACGACTACCCTTCCGCTGCCCGCCGTAGAAGCGCTGTCTGTCGCCAAGACGGTCGACACTACGGGAGTGTCCAGCCCTGCTGTCGCAGGGGATATCATTACCTTCACGATCACCGTCCAGAACGACGGCAATGTCTCCTTGGCGACGATCACGCTGGACGACACGTTCACCCGCCGAGACGGCGCTGCTCTGGCGCTGGCGCCCACGTTCGACAGTGGCGACGCGGATGGAGACAGCGAACTCGACCCGACCGAAACGTGGACTTACTCCGCCAGCTACGCACTGACACAAGCCGATATCGACGCAGGCGGTGTCTCCAATACGGTGTCCGTCACCGGCGATCTGCCGGGCGGGGGCAGCGTGACGAATGATGCGCCGGTACCGGCCGAAGTCTTCGTGGCGGGCGCGCCTGCGATCACCGTGGACAAGGCCCTGGGTGCGACGGCTCCGGTGCCGTTTCAGGCCGTGGACCAGGTGATTCCCTATACGTTCACCGTCACGAACACCGGCAACGTCACGATCACGGCGCCGATCCAGATCGACGATCCGCTGATTGCGGGCCAGGGCAGCGGGCCCGTGGTTTGCGACGCATCGCCGCTGGCGGTAAATGATACGCTGATCTGCACCGGATCCTACAAGGTGACGCAGGCCGACCTAGACGCGGGCCAGATCGACAACCAGGCAACCGGCAGCGTGGATCAGCCTGTCGTGCCAGTGGCTCCGGGCGATCCGACGGTTGTGTCTGCATCCGACGATACCGACACCGTGACCGCGATGGCCACGCAGTCCCCCGCGCTGACTATCGCCAAGGTGCTGGCTGACACCGCGCCCCCGAACGTGGATTCCGTCGGCGATATCCTGACCTATGACTACACATTGACCAACAGCGGCAATGTCACGCTCGATGGACCCCTTACCGTCGATGACGACAAGATCGGCACCGGCCTGTCCTGTGGCGCCGGTCCGCTGGCACCGAATGGGACGGCCACGTGCAGCTTCGACTACACCGTGACCCAGCTGGATCTGAACGCAGGTGAGGTAACCAACGTAGCGTCCGGCGCAGCCGCGTTCGACGGAGCGCCCGTTCCGACGGCGGTCGATGCCACCGTCACCGTCGACGTGATTCAATCCCCGTCCCTTTCCATCGTGAAAGAGCTGGTCGTCCCGATCCCGGCTATTTTCCAGGACGGAGAGGTTTTGCACTACAGCTTCACGGTTGAGAACACCGGAAACCTGACCATCACCGATGTCGCGATCGCCGACTCGTTGGTGACTGGCATCACCTGCAACGCCCCGCTGACACCGCTGGACCCTGACGACGTGGTGGTGTGTTCCGCGCAATACACGATCCAGGAGAACGACATATCGCTGGATTCGGTGACCAATGTCGCCTCTGTCAGCGGGCTGGATCCTCAGGGCGGAAATGTGACCTCGCCCCAGGACAACGCGATCTTCCCGGTCGACGCTGCACCGGCGCTGACCTTGCAAAAGGCGGTGTCGCCGGCGGATGCGACCTTCGCGAAGGTGGGCGACACACTGACCTACGTGTTCACCGTGATCAACACCGGCGGAGCGGCATTCACAGAGGATGTGGTCGTCAATGACCCGATGCTAAGTGGGCCCGTCCTGTGCCGCGACGGTGCGGCGTCCGGCAACTTCCTGGTGAACCAAAGCGTCACCTGCGAGGGCACCTACAGCGTTACGCAGGACGATCTGGATGCCGGGGAAATTGTGAACGAGGCCGTGGCGAACACTCTGTTCGCGCCCGCCAGCCCGAATCCGATCAACGTGTTCTCTCCTGCCGCCACGGAAACGGTGGCCGGCAACGCGACCCCCGCGCTGACCCTGGCGAAAGAGATCGTCGCCCAGCCCGCCGGTGGCGCAGCCGTGGGCGATGCGATTACTTACCGCATCACAGCTACGAACACCGGCAATCAGACCATCGGCGGCGTCACGATTTCGGACCCGCTGCTGCCCAGCCTGTCATGCACCGTGGGCGGCCAGCCCGCACCCGCAAATGTCTCACTAGCGCCCGCTGTCGGTCCTGCTGCGGGTCCGGGGCAGGCGCTGATCTGCGAGGGAAGCTACACGCTGACCCAGGCCGATCTGGACAGCCAAGAGCTTGTGAACACGGCCACTGCAAGCGGGGCCGATCCCGCAGGCACGCCGGTTGCGATCGATCCCGCCTCGGCCACCGCCGACTTGGTCGATCCCGCGCCGCTTCTGGTCATCCAGAAAGACATCGTGCCGGCGCCCGCACCCGGCGCCCCGGCCTTCACCGCCGTGGGCGATTTGGTGCAGTTCCGCGTCACCGCACAGAACGCGGGCAACGTGACGCTGGACGCGATCAGCATCACCGACGCGCTGCCCGTGAGCCCGGCGGCTTGCCAGATCGCGACCCTTGCGCCTGCCGCGCAGGATGCAAGCTGTCTGTTCTCTTACACCGTGACCCAGGCCGATATCGACGCGCGCAATGGCACGTCTCCGGTGACCGGCGGCTTCACCAACGACGCCAGCGCGACGGCGCAGCCGCGCGTGCCCGGTTCTGAACCGGTCACGGCCGAGGATGACGTCTTCGTGCCGGGCCCGCTGCGTCAGCCCGCGCTGTCCATGACGAAAACGGCGCAGACCCAGACCGTCGCCAGCGCCGGCACGGTAGTGCGTTATACCTACGTGCTGACCAATAGCGGCAACGTCACGCTGACCGACCAGCCAAGTGTAATCGACGACAAGATCGCAAACGTCGACTGTGCGCCGATCCCGGCGGCTGGCCTTCCCCCAAGCCAGACCCTGACCTGCACGGCAGATTATACGATCACTCAGGATGACATCGAAGCCGGCGGCGTGACCAATATCGCGCGGGCCCAGTCGGACGAGGTGCTCTTGCCCGCCACGCCGGGGCCCGAGACGGCGACAGAGACGGTCACGGCCACCCAGACGCAGGGTGTCACGGTCGCCAAGACCGCCGACGCCACGCAGGATGTGGTCGCGGGCCAGACCATCACCTACAGTTACATCGTCACCAATACCGGCAACCTGCGCATCAATGCCATCACCCTTGATGACCGACACACCAGCGCGTCGGGGACACAAACGCTGGACGTGGGCCAAGAGTTCTTGGAGACCGACACCGCGCCCGCGGGTGACAGCACGGATGCCGTTGTGGATGGCACTTGGGACGTGCTGGCTCCCGGTGATGCGGTGCTGTTCACCTCGACCTATACGGTGACGCAGGCCGATATCGACGCCGAAGCGCCGTTGACCAACACCGTGATCCTATCGGCCACGGACGGCACCGGCGCGCCCGTCACCGCTACGGACGACGAAAGCGTCCAGCCCGCCGCCCCGACACCGGCCCTGACCGTGCTGAAGACCGCCGACACGTCGGCCCTGTCCGATCCGGTCACCGCCGGAGAGCCGGTCGTCTTCACCATCACGGTCGAGAATAGCGGCAACCAGACGCTTGGCGCGCCTTCGGTCACCGACACACTGCGCCTTGCCGACGGCACCATTGTTCCTTTGAATCAGTCCCCGATTTTCGTGGGCGGCGACGCAGGCGCGGACAGTGTGTTCTCTGTAGGCGAGCTGTGGACTTACCGGCTGACATACATTCTGGACCAGGCCGCCATAGATGCAGGCGGATTGCTGAATTCGGCGACGGCAACGGCGCTTGATCCCGATGGCGTTCCTGTCAGCGATACCAGCGACGATGGCGATCCGACCGATGGCGACGCAACGCCGACGCCGGTGATCCTGCCGTCAGTGCCCTCGATCGTGGGTGAGAAGCTGTTGACCCCCGCCGCTGGGACCGTGGGTGAGACCCTGCAATTCATGATTGCCGCCACGAACGATGGAAACGTCACGCTGACGGGCGTTGCTGTCGCGTCCGACACGCTGACGCGCGCCGATGGCACGTTGCTGGCGCTGGCCTCTGGTCCCACGTTTTTGGGGGCGGACCAGGGCTCTGGTGCGGGTAGTTTGCTGCCGGGCGAAACGGCGTCCTACCGCGCGACCTATGTTCTGACGCAGGCCGATCTTGACGCGGGCGGCGTATCCAACACTGCGACCGTGACGGGCACGCCGCCCATTGGCGGCCCCCTGACGGACGTGACCGATGACGGCGACGACACCGACGGCAATGCCGTCGATGACCCGACAGAGCTGGTCATCCCGGCCACCCCGGCATTGACGCTGGTCAAGCAGCCGGGGGCCACCGCGCCCGGCACGTTCACCGCGGTGGATCAGATCATTCCCTACGATTTCATCGTTACGAACACCGGGAATGTCACCGTGACGGACCAGGTGAACATCGTCGATCCGCTGATCGCGGCACAGGGCGGCGCCGTTACGTGTCCGGTCTTGCCTGACGGGCTTGCGCCGGGTGCAGCCACGACCTGCACCGGCAGCGTCGCGGTCACCCAGGCGGATATCGACGCGGGCCAGATCGACAACATCGCGACCGCGACAGCTGGCGATGTCGTTGCCGACCAGCCGGGAACCGCCACCGTGTTGGCCGATCAGATGCCGTCGCTGGAGATTCAGAAGACCGCGCAGACCGTGGCGGCGCAGGACTTCGTCGTTAGGGCGTCGATCACCTACGACTACGTGCTGACCAACACCGGCAACGTGACGCTGACGGACGAACCGGTGCTGGACGATAACCTGATCCCCGCCGCCGACCTGACATGCGATGCATTCCCCGCAGACGGTATCGCCCCCGGTGCGACCTTTGCCTGCACGGGCCTTTATACGGTCACGGCGACCGACGTGGACCTGGGCTCCGTGACCAATGTGGTCAGCGCGACCAGCGGCGACGTGGATGCTCCGCCGGTCACCGAAACGATCCCCGAGGGCGGCGTGCCGCTGCTGGATCTGACCAAAACCCCCGCGACTGGCGCGAGCTACGCAGCTGTCGGCGATACCATCGACTACAGCTTCACTGTCACCAACGCCGGAACCCGTGCTTTCGTGCGGCCCGTCACGGTCTTCGATGACCGCCTGGGAGACGTGATCTGTTTCACTCCCACCACCGCGGACCCGGACTTCCAACCGGGTGAGAGCGTGACCTGCACCGCGACCGACATCGTGACCCAGGCGGATCTGGACGCGGGCACGGTCGTGAACTCTGCCTTCGCTGAAACCGAATTCGGGGCCGACGATACCTCTATCGTGTCGAATGTGGCAGACGCGGTGGTGCCCGCCGTCGCCGCACCCTCGATTGCGCTGGAGAAGTCGGTGACTCCGCTGCCGGTCACGCAGGTGGGTCAGGTGCTGACTTACACGCTGTCGGCCACGAACACTGGCAACCAGACCCTGAGCGGCGTTCTTGTGACCGACGATCTGCTGTCCGCGTTCTCGTGCAGCGCGCCGCAGCTGTTGCCGGAAGCGACGCTGAATTGCAGCGGAACCTACACGGTCACGCAGGCGGACGTGGATGCGGGAACCGTGGTGAACACCGCCGGTGTCGCGGCATTCGCGCCGAATGGGGACGCCGTGACCGGCACCGCGTCGGTGACGGTGGATATGCCTGCGCCCGCGCCGGTTCTGGTGTTGGAAAAGATCGCAACCCCGTCGCCTTTCGGCGCGGTTGGCACATCGCTGACCTACATCCTGTCGCTGACGAATGACGGCAACGTCACCCTGTCGAACCTGTCGGTCACCGATCCGCTGGCACCGGCAGGCTTCGGTTGCGCCATCCCCGCGCTTGCGCCCGGTCAGACCGATCAAAGCTGCACGTTCGCGCTGACGGTCACGCAGGATCTTGTCGACGCGGGAGAGATCACGAACACCGCCAGCGCGACCGCAACCACACCCGGTGGCGTCGCGGTCGGCGCGGACGATACGCTCGTGACCCCGGGTCCGACACAGGCACCCGCGCTTGAGGTCACCAAAATTGCCACCTCCATTGGCGCAGCGGCGGGGCAGGTGACGACCTACCAGATCTTTGTCGAGAACACCGGCAACGTGTCTCTGACCAATATCATCCCGGTCGATCAGATGCAGAACCTGGACGGCGATACGATCGCCCTGGATGCCGGTCTGACCTTTGTCTCCGGCGATAATGGCGATGGTGTGCTGGATGTCGCAGAGGTCTGGATCTACGAAGGCCAGCGCACGCTGACGCAGGCCGATGTGAACGCGGGCGGTCTGATCAACTCCGTGACCGCCACCGGCCAGACACCGGGCGGTGGCACCGTGCAGGACGTGTCCGACGACGGCGACGATGGCGACGGGAATGCCACAAGCGATCCGACGATCGCCGCGATTCCGAACGCGCCCGCGCTGACCGTGGTCAAGGCAATCACGACGCCTGCCGTCGCGGTGGGCGAAACCGTGGTCTTCACAGTAACTGCCGAGAATACCGGCAACACCGATTTGGGCTCCGCGACCATCGACGACTCGATGAGCCGCCTCGACGGCACGAACCTTGTGCCTACGGTCACCCCCGTCTCGGTGCCTGATTTGTTGTCGCCGGGCGACAGTGCCGTGTGGCAGGTCAGCTACGTCCTGACCCAAGCCGATATCGACGCGGGTGGCGTGCAGAACAGTGCTGTCGTGCAGGCCCCGAACCTGGGCGCCGACGGCGGGACCGTCTCTGACTTGTCGGCTGACGACGATCCGCTCGACGGCGACACGACCGGAGACCCGACGGTCCTGACCATCGGCACCGCCCCTGCGTTGGAAGTCATAAAGACCGCCACCACGGTCGGTGCGGCCGCCGGCGAGGATGTTGTGTGGCAGGTTTCGGTGCAGAACACCGGCAACGTGACGCTCACAAGCGTCGTACTGGCCGATACGTTGACCGATCTGGACGGCGTGGCCCAACCCGCGCCGACGCCGGTCTTCGTGTCCGCCGATGCAGGCTCTGGTCAGGGCACCCTGCAGCCGGGCGAGACGGCGATCTACTCTGTCACAGCGACCCTGACGCAGGATGTCGTGGATTCGGGTGGGTACATAAACGTGGCCACCGCGACGGCGACGACACCGGGTGGGGCGACACTTAGTGACCTTTCGGATGATGACGGGACGAATCCAAGCGACCCGACCGTGACGCCCGTGGTGGCACTGCCTTCTCTGGCGGTCGTCAAGACGGCGGGTCAGACCGTGTCGCTCTTCCCAACGGTGCAGCAGACGCCGTTCACCATAACGGTCGAGAATACAGGGAATGTCACCCAAACCGAACTGTCCGTCACCGATGATCTGGCCGCCTTCGCTGCACCAGGCACCCTCCTGGCCGCCGAGTATCCGCCGGTCGTGACGGTCTCGGGCTTCGGCACCGGCGCAAATCCCGGCTTCGACGGCGCCAGCGACACTCAGCTTCTGGCACCCGGATCCACCTTGGCACCGGGAGAGACGGCGACGATCACCATAGTTGCCACCTACACCTACGTGCCGGGCTCGGGCGCGCTCAGCAACGCGGTATCGGTGAACGCGCAAGAGCTGGTTGGGACAGAGGAAGACGCAACAGGCGTGAACCGGCCCGACGCGGATGGCGACGGTGTGCCGGACGACCTGGAAGGCAACGGCGACCGAGATGGCGACGGTATCCCCGACGATCAGGACTATGACCCGACCGGCTATTTCTACTGCGAGGATGATGGCCGTCTCTTGACCGGCGGTCAGATCGCGGTCACGGGCAACGGCTTCACCCAGACAGGCGTTGGCACAAGCGGGCCGATCACGGTGGTGGCGGACGGATCGCTGGGCAATCACCAGTTCTTCACGACTCAACCGGGAACCTACCAGCTGGTGCTAACCTACCCGCCCGCGGGTCCGGCCTCTGCGGTTCGCACCAGTCTTGGAACGCTGGATGCAACGACACTTCTGCCGGCCAATCCCGCATCTTTGGGCTCGAACGAGCAGGGCAACACCGGCGTGCTGGCCGATTTCACGGCTCCGGCGAATCCGTTCTACACAGCGTTCACGGTAGAGGCGGGCGACCCGTTCATCCTGAACAACAACATCCCGGTCCAGTCCTGTGGCGCGGTGGCCGACGTTGTGGCTACCAAGGTCGTGGACCGCGAAACGGCGCGCCTGGGCGAGACGGTCAACTACACGCTGACCTTCCGCAACGACACGCTGAACACCTATACCGGCGCCATCATCACCGACGTGTTGCCCGCCGGGTTCCTGTACACGCCCGGATCGGGCGTGGTGAACGGCGTCGCGCAAGAGCCCGCGGTCAACGGCCGGGTGCTGAACTGGACGGTCGATCTGGCGCCGAGCCAGACAATCACGGTGACGCTTGCGGCCCGCATCTCGGCGCAAGGCGGCTATGGCACGTTCACCAACGAGACCTTCATCTCGAACGCGACGGGCCGCCGGCTGTCGAACGTCGCGACGGCGGATGTCCGGGTCGATCCGGACGCAGTCTTTGCCTGCTCGGACGTGATCGGGAAGGTCTTCGACGACAAGAACCGCAACGGCTATCAGGATGGTCCGGGCACCATTGCCGAACCGATCTACCACGACGACTACATAGCGGAAGGCAAGGGTAGGCTGTCCCGTCCCGTCGAGCGTCCGGACGTGACCGAGCCGGGTATTCCGGGTGTGCGCCTCGTCGCGCCCGACGGCACGCTGATCACCACCGATAGCGCCGGTCGATACTCTGTGCCGTGTGCGACCTTGCCCCGTGATATCGGCTCCAACTTCATGCTGAAACTGGATGACCGCACCTTGCCCACCGGGTACCGCGTGACCACCGAAAACCCGCGCGTGGTGCGCCTGACGCCGGGCAAGATGGCGCGCCTGAACTTCGGGGCTGCGCTGGGCCGGGTCGTGGACATCGACCTGACGGCGCAGGCCTTCCAGCCGGGACAGGCCGCGCCGCTGGCGGGGCTGAGACAGGCCGTCGACGGTCTGATCGCGCAGATTGCAGACACGCCCAGCGTACTGCGCCTGACCTATCAGCGGGCGGATGCCGAAGCCCCGCCGCTGGCCCGTGCCAGACTGGCCGAGGTCGAGGCGCTGATCCGGTCCAAGTGGCGCGGGCGTGGTAACTACACGCTCGATATCGAAAAAACCGTGACGAGAGGACGCTGAGATGCGCATGTCCAAGACCCTTTTGGCGGCCAAGCTCTCTGTCTCGGTACTGGCCATGCCCGTCGCCGCGCAGGATCTGTCGTTCCCCGGTTTTGCGATTTCCGTCGACGGTCAGACCATCGCAGGGGATCCGCGAGTCGCCGTGTCAGTCCCGGCGCGACAGGCAGACGTGGACCTCGCAAAAGCCGATATCCGCGTTCAGTACGACAGTCTCTATAATGAGCCGGCTCTGGCCCTGTTGGTGCTCGACGCGCCGCAGGTGCCGGTGCCGGGCGCGACCGTGCGGGTTGCCAGCCGACTGAATTACCCGGCATTCGTGACCCGCGGTGAGCTTTTGATCTATTCGGTCGAGCGGGGCCGCCTGCGGCAGGTCGCGCGCCGACCGCTCACTCCGGGAGGAGAGGCGTCTTTCGTCATCCCGCAGGGCGAAGAGGTGTTGCTGACCCACCGCGTCTTCGATGCCGAAGGCCGCTACGATGAAACCGCGCCGGTCACAATATTCACCACAGAGGCCGCCGACGGTGGTCGCGCCGACGGCACCCCCGCAACGGCCACCGTCGCCTCCCCCCCGATCCGCCGCCGCATCCCCCTGCGGGGCGGCACCGTCACCGTGTCCGGCTCTGACGTGCGCGATGGCGCGACCGTGTCGGTTCTTGGCGAAACGGTGGTCCCCGACGCCGACGGCACGTTCGTCGTGCAGCGTATTCTGCCGCCCGGTGAATTGCCGGTCGCGGTGCAGGTCAATGGCGCCGGAGAGGACACGGATATCGAGCGGTTCGTGACGATCCCGCGCGCGGAATGGTTCTACACCGCCATCGCTGACCTGACCTTCGGCAAACGCTTCGACCCCGGCGTGACCGCCGCGGGTGTGCAAGTGGACGATACCTACAGCTACGGACGCCTGGCCGGTTTCGCCAAGGGACGGCTGGCTTCGGGATGGGAGGTCACGACCCGCTTCGACAGTGGCGAGGAAGAGTTCGACGAGATATTCGACGGTCGCGACAACCAGGACGTGGCCGCGATCTTGGATCGGCTGGACTACGACGAAGTCGGCTACTCCGAGTTCGGCGATGACAGCGTGATCGAAGACGGCGCGCCATCGCGAGGCAAATTCTTCGGTCGTATCGAGCGCGATGGCAACCACCTGATGTGGGGCGATTTCGAAGCCGGGCTGGGTGACAACCGGCTGCTGCGCAACACGCGCACGCTCTATGGCGCGCAGGGCGTCTACCGCTCTGCCGACACCACCGAGAACGGAGACGCCCGCCTCAGCGTCGAGGCCTACGCCGCCCAACCCGACCGCCTGCCGGGTCGCGACATCTTCCGCGGCACCGGCGGGTCTTTATACTTCCTGCGCCAGCAAGACATCTCTGTCGGGTCCGAAACGATCTCTATCGAGATCCGTGATGCCGAGACCGGACGCCTGATCTCGACCCGTCGGCTGGTCGAGGGGCGCGACTACGACGTGAACTATATCCAGGGCGTCATCATCCTGTCCCGCCCGCTTCAGGGGTCGGTCGATGATATCGACCTGATCGACCAGCCGGGTGCCGAATATACCGCCAATCTGGTTGCGCAGTATGAGTTCACGCCCACTGCCGGAAACATCCAGGATTTCGCCTACGGCGCCCGCGTCGAAGGCTGGGTAGCGGACGATCTGCGACTGGGCCTGACCGGCATGGTCGAGAATACCGGCACTGCCGATCAGACCGCCACCGGAGCCGATCTTCTGTGGCAGATTGGCGAGCAGAGCGCGCTGCGGCTGGATTATGCGCGCACCGATGGGCCGGGATTCGGCGCGTCTGTGTCGCAAACGGGTGGTCTTGGCTTCACAGATATCGCGCCGGTCGTTGGCTCGGGACATGCGGTGCAGGCGGATGTCTCGCTTGATTTCGCCGATCTGGGCCTTGCCGCGCCGGGCCGGTTCGACGCGTTCTACCAGGAGCGGACGGCTGGCTTCTCCACGCTCGACCAGCAGATCACGGTGGATGAACGCAGCTCCGGTCTGGCCGTCGAGATGGAGCCGTCGGACGCGCTGCGCTGGCGGGTGTATTACGAGCAGTTCCGCGACGATGCCGGACGCCGTATCGACGAAGGCGGAGCCGAGATCGGGATCGCGCTGAACGACCGCATCGCTTTGGCCTTCGGAGTCGAGCATGTGGACAAGCAATCGCCCACTGCCGCGGCCAATGATACCGGGCGTCGCACGGATGTCGCCGCGCGTGTCACCGTCACTCCCAGTGAGCGGCTGTCCTACTACGGCTTTGCCCAAGGCACCGTGGACCACAGTGGTGGGCTGGAACGCAACAACCGCATCGGCGTCGGCGCGAATTGGGCCGTCGCGCAGAATTGGCGGCTGGAGGCAGAGGTGTCGGGTGGCAATCAGGGCGCCGGCGGCGAGCTGTTGGCCTCTTACGCCAACGATGCGGGCACCACTGCCTATGCGGGCTATCGGCTGGAGCCTGGGCGCGAGCTAAACGGCATCACACTCAGCGGTCGGGATCGTGGACAGTTCGTTATCGGCGGCACGCGCAAGCTGACCGATTACCTGGGCATCCGCGCCGAAAACACGGTGGACCTGTTCGGAGATTATCGTTCCGTTGCGAATCTTTACGGCGTCGACTGGGACGCGACCGAGGCCCTGCGCTTCGATGCCACCGCAGAAATCGGGCGCATCACCGACCGGGTGACCGGCGACATCGACCGTACCGCGTTCTCATTGGGCGTGGCGTATGACAGGGGCGACGACCTGACCGCCCGCGCCCGGCTGGAGCTGCGCCGCGACCGGGGCGAAGACCTTGGCGTGTCGCAGGATCAGGACGCCGTTCTGGTGACGGCGGACGTGGCGTGGAAGATCGACGACGCCCGCCGCCTCAGCTTCGGCGCGGAATATGCCGATATCGACAGCGACAACGGCAACCTGGCCGAAGGTACCTTCGCGCAGGTGGCTTTGGGCTACGCAATACGCCCGACGCTGGACGACCGCTTCAACCTGCTATTTCAGTATCGCTACCTGGAAGACCTCGTAGGCCAAGAGGTCAACGGAACCGCCGGTCAGGGACCACGCCAGCGCAGCCACGTCTTGTCCGTCGATGGAGAGTACGACCTGAACAAGCGGCTGTCGCTTGGCGCGAAGGTCGGCCTCCGCCTGAGCGAAAGTGCCCCCGGACCAGGCTTCGCGTTTGCCGACAACGACGCGTGGCTGGCCATCGGCAATCTGCGCTATCACATCGTCAAGAACTGGGATGGCTTATTCGAGTTGCGTCACCTGCAAGCGGACCAGGGCGGTTTTCAGGAAACGGGCGCGTTGGCAACGGTGTATCGCCACCTAGGCCGGAACGCCAAGGTTGGCATCGGCTTCAATTTTGGCGAGTTCTCGGACAATCTCACCGATCTGACGTACGATGATCGTGGAGCGTTCCTGAACGTCATTGCCAAGTTTTGAGGGTTCTTAACCTTCGTGAACCTGCCATCTGTTCGGTGTCGGCATAAACTTGGTGTTATCGGTAACCGAATGACGAAAATATGAATGCGTTCCGGGCACTCAGCTCCGCGTAAACTCAGAGGCCGCGCAAATCACTTGATCGGTTCGGTGTCGTTGCGCCGCCGCGTAGTCTGACGTAACCAAAGTCGGCTATGGGCCGTGAGCGTCGATCGATCCCAAGGGCGGAAACCGGACTTTCACTGGAATTATTTTATTGGCTTCAGGCCGATCCAGACGCAAACATCTGTGATAGATCAGGATAGGCTCTGGACTCATAGCCAAAAGATGACGGCAGCGGCGAGGGCGATGGCTGAGAGGAAGACCGTGGGGCTTCTGTCGTAACGCGTGGCCACGCGTCTCCAGTCTTTCAGGCGACCGAACATGATCTCAATCCGGTTGCGCTTTCGGTAGCGGCGTTTGTCGTATTTGACCGGGGTGTCGCGTGACTTCCGGCCAAGGATGCAGGGCTTTATCTTCTTGTTGATAAGGTCTTCGCGGAACCAGTCCGCGTCGTATCCTCGGTCCCCCAAGAGCCAGTCGGCGTCCGGAAGACTGCTCAATAGAGCTCTGGCTCCAGTGTAATCGCTGGCCTGTCCCGCCGTCATGAAGAACCGGATAGGCCGCCCACACGCGTCCGTCACGGCGTGCAGCTTGGTGTTCATGCCGCCCTTCGTGCGTCCGATCAGGCGTCCACGCCCCCCTTTTTCGACCATAGACTCGAGGCCGTGCGATGCGCTTTCAGATACGTGGCGTCGATGGAGATCGTCTTGTTGTCGGGCGCCTCCGCCGCCAAGCCAGCCATGATCCGCGCGAACACGCCCATATCGCTCCACCGCTTCCAGCGGTTGTAGAGCGTCTTGTGGGGGCCATATTCACGCGGCGCATCTCGCCATCGCAAGCCATTGCGATTGATGAAGATAATGCCGCTCAGGACCCGTCGATCATCGACGCGGGGCACGCCATGGCTCTTGGGAAAGTAAGGCCGCAGCCGCTCCATCTGAGCCTCGCTCAGCCAGTATAGATCACTCATCACGCCCCCTTTGGTTCAGAGGCGATGAATCACGCGGGCCGCAGAGCCTCAAGCAGATCAATGGGTCCTGACCCTAGGCGGCGACGCGTTTCTTCGGATTGCAGACTGTCAGCGAACGTGGCGAAGATCGGGCCCGATAGGCCGCCTAATCCTCGGTTGGCTCAGGCTTGTGTCCATGTCTTATGACCAGTTCCCAATGGCCTCCGCACGCCGTCACGTATTGATCGATGGACGTGAGGCTGGCCAGCGGTCCGGCCAAGGCTTCCATTCGTTTGATCAATGCCAAGCTCATCTTCGACTTGGCTGCCACCTCTTCCATGGTCATGTCGGCTGCATCGCGCAGACTTCGAAGCTTCAAAGCGATGTCGCGCTTGAGTGCGTTCGCTTCTTGCCGTTCGTAAACATCGGGCCGTAGTTTCCGCAGCCGCTGTCGGAAAGATTTCTTGTCGGGGTCCATTCGCTGTCCTCTTCGATCGCTTGGTAGCAGCAGGTCTCTGTGCCGATTGTCGAGGTTCGAACCGTGGGCCTGTCGCTGCCTGAGAGGCATCTTGCGCAGGGTCATGTCGGCCGGTGCAAAACCTCTCATACACGTGGACCGCTAAAAGCTGTCGACTGAAGCCGACGAGCAACATATTGAAGAATATAGGTTTTGCGAAAAACATTCGTCCTGAGCCCTGCAAGACCCGCAACCCTAATGGGCGCAAGGGAAAGTCTCTCCGTACGCTATTTGCGAAAACTGAAAGCATGTGCGGAGGGCGCTGAAAATCGTGTCGTCCGCCCGGATTTCGTCTCGCGTCCTTAGACCCTGCATCGGTACCCAACCGGTAACCCGACGCCTTGTCGGAGTCTGTGGAAGGGGTCGCTCATATGACTGATATCGTCATCCCGTATCACTCCGGCAAGATCTTCATCCTTGCCGATCTGCATCTTGATCATTGGCGACGGGCAGAGAGCAATCCACTGGTGGACTCGGGGATCGAGCACCTTCTTAGGGCGGACCCAGACGCCATGGTTGTCGCCGGCGACCTGATCAACGGGCCGCCGCACAACTGGCTTATGGCGATCGATTTCCTCGCCGCCTACATCGCTCCTGATCGCATCTACGCGTTTCCCGGCAATCACGACTACTACAGAAGCTCCCTGGAGGCCGAGGCCGATATGGCGGCCTACGCAGCACGGAAGGGCGCGCATTTCGTTCAAAGGCAGACCCTCCGTCACGGCGCCACGCGGATCCACTGCACGACATTGTGGACGGACTACGAGCTCCTTGGGGACCGGGCCGATGGGATGATGGTCGCGGAGCGGATCATGAACGATCATCGGCAAATTTCGCGCGAGACGTCCCAGTCTACTGACAGCTTCGAAGCCCTGCTGGGCCCGACAATCGATCAGCGCGTCACGGCGCAGGATCTGCGCGATCTTCATATCGCGCAGCGCGAATGGCTGGAAACCGAGCTGATGCGTGCCCATCCGGATGGGGAGACGGGCCAGACGGTCGTCGTAACGCACCATGGGCCGCACCCGGACGTCGCAGGGACGATCGATCGACTGACACCCGCGTTCCATTCCGATCTGACCGACGTTCTGACACGGCATCGTATTGATGCCTGGTTTTTCGGGCACTCCCACCGTCACCATCGAGGGGTGCGACATCCGCAATGTCTCGATCGGCTACCCCGACGAGCGGCCCGATCGGCCGGACTATCTCGAAGGAGCGTGCGTCTGGGAGAGCCGACATGGACCCCAATGACACCGACGCCGCCTACATCCGTCGGTTTCGCGATGTCGCGCCGCTGGACAGCCGATCGTGGCAGAACAGCGGCCATGTCGACGCCGAAGATATCGACGAGGACCTCAGGGAGGTTCTGCTCGCCTTCGCGCCATTCCTGAAGTTCACCGAACGCGATGGCAGATGGATCATTCTGGCACCCCAGTGGATCAAGGCCCATCACGTCGCGACGCAGGCCATCCTCGAGCGGATGTACCTGCGGTCTCTGGAAATGGCCGCCAAGGGCCCCGACGAGTCGATGCTCGACAATGCGCCACACTTGGACAAGTGGCTGCCCGTTCGGGATAGCTTTGGGGAACACGCGTCCCTCGTCGGCTACGTCGAGGAGCATCCGCTTCTAAGCCCGCGCTGGATTACGACCTCACGCCTTGCCGGGATCGATCCCGGCGGAAAATGGGCCCGGACGATGTCCCGATGGTATCGGTTGAGGAACGTGTCATCGCCAGACGAACTCACACAAGAGCTCGGGAGCAGGATAGACGGCATCTCGGGCGCGGCCCTGTTCCTCCACGAGGCGCTTGTACTGACGAGGCGGGCGCAAGCGGACGAGGGGCTTTAAGGTTGGCCAGATGCGGTGCGCTGGATTTAAGGGGTAATGGGTCATTGACCGAGACAGAAGGCCTGAACCGGACCCTCGTGCCGTCCGCAGCCAACGGCAGCTTCGAGCCCAAAAGTAACGGATGCTGCCTCGCAGCACATGCCACACCTCAAATAATCTACTCGCCATTTTCGACTTTTGGCGAAGCCTGCGCAGGCACTTGGCTTGTCGCAACGAGCGTTCGCAGACGGACGGGCTTTCGATACGTGACACAAGCCGACGGCAAAATGGAATGAGCGGAGACAATCTGATAGGACAACCGAACATAAAGGGATTGCGCACTGACCGTCCGCCTGAGTGGCCGGAGGGATTTCCGTGGCGGCACTACGCCTTTTGCGGATCAGTGACCTTGGAAGCGTTGCGCTCCATGATCCACTCAACTTCGGGCGCGGGTACGAAGCGCCATTTGCGCAGCGGTCCAGCCATGACGTTGAGGTAATACATCTCGAACCCGTAGGGCGCGCCGCAAGGGTGGTGGCCGCGCGGCACACAAACCACATCGCCGTCGGACACCGCCATCGTTTCGTCCAGTTGACCGTCATCGGTATAGACGCGCTGAACGCCGAAGCCCTGCGCGGGGTCCAAGCGATGGTAGTAGGTCTCTTCTAGGTAGGTGATGCGGGGGAAGTCATCTTCGTCGTGGCGATGGCTGGGGTATGATGACCAGTGGCCCGCGGGTGTGAAGACCTCGGTCACCAGCAGGCTGTCGCAATAATCCTCGTTTTCCATCGCGATATTGTTGATATGACGCGTGTTCGTCCCCGTTCCGCGTTCGGTCAATGTGATGCCATCTGGGCCGATCCGGCGTGCCGCATGACCACCTTGCCCCGGTGCGGTGCAGACGGCGATGACACAATCGGTGGTCGCGGTTGCCTGCCAGTCGGTGCCGTTCGGCAGATAAAGGCAGTGCGGCGGCGATTTCTCGAAGACGTCCATACGGTCGCCAAGCTCGCCCCATTCCTGCCCCGCGCCGGTGACCCTGGCTTTGCCCTCGACAATGACAAGGATCACCTCACGGTCGCCCGTATCTTCGCCGACCGTGTCGCCCGCGCGCAGCCGATAGAGCCCAAAGCCCACATAGCGCCAGCCTGCGCTGGCTGGCGTGATGTCATGCACCTTGCCGTGGGTGCCAAAGGGTTTTTTCAAAAGATCGGCCATCAACCGCGCCCCTCGATAGTCAGACCAGAAGCATCACAGCAGGACAGGATGTGCTCATAGCCTCGCTTGGATGCTTCAAACGGGGCGACCTTGGCCGGGTCTTGCTCGGCCTCGACCACGATCCATCCGTCGTAGCCGATGCGTGCCAGCTCATCGGTGACCGCCGCGAAGTCTATCGAGCCTTCAGGATCACCCGGCACCGTGAAGGCCCCCGCGACGACAGCATCAAGGAAAGATCCGTCGTTCTTTCGGTTCGCCGCGACCACATCGGCGCGCACATCCTTGTAGTGAACGTGCCCGATCCGCCCGCTCCACTTGCGCAAAACCGCCATGGTGTCGCCGCCCGCCATATCCAGATGGCCAGTGTCGTAAAGCAATTGCAGCGCCTCGGGGGCGCCTTCCATCAGCCAGTCAATATCGTCGGCATCTTCAACGATGGCGCCCATGTGATGATGGTAGACCATCGGCAGACCTTGGTCCGCCGACCATTTCGCGACCTCGCCCAGCTTCGCCCCGTAGGCGACGACGTCTTCTCGCGAAAGCTTGGGTCGTTTGGACACGGGCGTCAACCGACTGCCCTGAACGGTATTCGAGCATTCGGCATAGACGATACAGGGAGAGCCGAGTGCGGCGAACTGTTCAACCTGCGCCCGGATCTGCTCGATCTCTGTCTGCACATCATTCGCCAGCAGCGAGCCCGAACACCAGCCCCCGCAAAGCGACAGGCCGTAGCGATTTAGGTAAGCGCGCAGCCCGTCGGTATCGGCAGGCATTCGGCGGCCGCGTTCGATGCCGGTATAGCCGATCTCGGCCGAGTCGCGCAGCGCGTCGTCCATGGTGAATGCGTTTGTCAGCTCTGGCAGGTCATCGTTCTGCCAAGCCACGGGGGAGATGCCGATCTTGACGGACATGGCTTAGACCTTCCTTTGCCGGTCGCGGTTCTGCTCATAGGTTGCGCGGGCCTCTCGGACCTCTTCGCGGGTAGAGACCTCTGGCACGGCCACGTCCCACCAAGACCCGCCGGCACCAGTGCCGGTATGGGGATCGGTATCCAGTACGATGACAGAGGGAATATCGCGGTTGCGGGCGTCCTGCAGCTTTTGCTCCAGCTCAGCAATAGAGACCGCCTTTTCGGCGTGCGCGCCCATGGCGGCAGCGTGGGCCACGAAATCGATCTGCGGCTGCGTCTCGACACGTGCGTTTTCGTACATGTTGTTGAACGGTGCGCCGCCGGTGCCTTTTTGCAGGCGATTGATGCAGGCGTATCCCCGATTGTCGGTGATGACGGTGGTAAAGGGGATGCGGCGCATCACGGCGGTTGCAAGTTCCGAGTTGGCCATCATGTAGCTGCCATCTCCGATGAAGCAGACAACGTCGGCCTCGGGTCGGGCGAGCTTGATGCCCATGGCGCCCGCAATCTCGTATCCCATGCAGGAAAAGCCGTATTCCATGTGATAGCCGCCCTGCGCGGGCCGCCACAGCGTATGCAACGCACCTGGCATGGTGCCCGCGGCGCACATCACGACCGTATCCGGTCCCGCTTGCCGCTGGACGGCGCCGATCACCTGTGCGTCGGTGGGCAGACCATCGCCGTTGGGAGCAGCCATGACGGCGTCCGAGGTTTCGATCCAATTGTTCTTCAGATCGTCCGCGGCAACCTGTGCCGAATGATCGCCGAGTAGATCGGAAATGGCATTCAGGCTTTCCAAGGCGTCCCCCTGAACCGGCGTCGCGCCCCGCTTTTGCGCATCGTAGGCGGCGACGTTGATCGACAGAAGTTTGCGCCCCTCGGCCTGAAACAACGTCCATGAGCCCGTGGTGAAGTCCTGGAATCGGGTGTCGACACCGATGACCAGGTCGGCATCTGCAGCAACGGCGTTGGCCGCGTCCGTGCCGGTCACACCCACGCCGCCCAGGTTCATCGGGTGATCCCACGCCAGCGCAGACTTGCCGGCTTGGGTTTCGACCACCGGAATACCGTGACGCGTGGCGAAGTCGGACAGAGCGTCTTCGGCTTCGGAATAAATAACGCCACCACCGGCGACGATCACAGGACGCCGAGCCTTCCGGATCAGGTCGGCCGCGTCGTGCAACTCGGACAGGTCTGCGCGCGGGCGGCGCTTTGGCCAGAAGCGGGGTTCGAAGAAGTCCTTGGGGTAGTCATATGCCTCGGCCTGCACGTCCTGACAGAATGATAGCGTGACGGGGCCGCAGGCGGCGGCATCGGTCATCACCTGCATGGCGCGCGGCAAAGCCGTCAGCAGCTGCTCGGGCCGCTCGATCCGGTCGAAGTAGCGACTGACCGGGCGGAAGCAGTCGTTCACGCTGGTGGTACCGTCCTCGAAATCCTCGATCTGTTGCAGGACGGGGTCCGGACCGCGATTCGCAAAGACATCGCCGGGGATCAGAAGGATCGGCAGACGGTTCACGTGGGCAAGCGCGGCCGCCGTCACCATGTTCGTCGCCCCCGGCCCGATAGAGGATGTGACCGCCATCGCGCGCTTGCGTTTGCTGGTCTTGGCGAAGGCGATGGCGGCATGGGCCATCGTCTGCTCGTTCTGGCCGCGCCAGGTAGGCAAGTCGTCGCCGATCGCATGCAGCGCCTCACCCAGCCCAGCCACATTGCCGTGGCCAAAGATCGCCCACACGCCATCGACGAAGCGCTCGCCCTCGGCGTTGGACTGCACGGAAAGCCAGCGCACCATCGCCTGCGCGGCGGTCAGTCGGATCGTTTCGCTCATGCTGCGCTGTCCTTCCGGGCGTCCTGTTTCGCCGTTTCCCAAATGTCGCAAAGCCGGGCGTAGCGTTCTGTCATGGTTTGCACGGCGGTTGCATCGTCGATGGTCCCTGCGAACCAGTCGCGCGCCGCCTGTCCGAAGATCGTGCGCCCGACGGCGAACCCTTTGACCAGCGGGAACCGCGCGGCCAGGGCGAAGCTGTCGCGCAACTCGGTTTCCGGCGCGTCTAGGCCCAGGACCACGATGCCCCGTGTGCGCGGATCATTGCGCTCGATAGCGGTAACGGCGTCGGTCCAAGCAGCTTCTGTCCGAAAGGGCTCCAGCTTCCACCAATCGGGGAAGACGCCTTGATCGTAGATCCGCTGGATCACCGTGGCCGTCGTTTCGTCGTCCATCGGAGCGACCTTGGAGGGGATCACCTCCAGCAGGAATTCCAGCGCGTTGCGGCGACAAGAGGTATACAGGCGCTGGATCGTCGCGAGCTGGTCAGCCCACATCGCATCGTCGTCTTGTGGGTGGGCGAAACACAGGCATTTCACGACCTGTTCGCGGGGCCATTCGGCAAGGCCCCCGCAATCGGGTCCAACCTGCGGTTCCAGCCGCAACGGGCGGGAGCCGGGCCATTCGACTGGACGCCCGATCCATAGCCCGGTGCCAGCGGCGCGATGCAGTGCATCGGCGCCCAGTCTTCCGTCGCAAAGGACGCCGTGGCCCGCCCGACCGTCCGCATGAGCCAGCGCGGCGTCGAGGCAAAGGCCCTTGAACGCCGCGATCCGATCTGCGTCCGCTCCGTCCATCTCTTCCATCTGAGATCTGTGGTCGAAGGCGAAGACGCGGATATCGGACCAGTCGCCCTTACGGTTCGTCGCCCAATGCACCTGTTCCAGCGCGGCGTCGTTGCGCAGGTCGGGCCGCTGTACGCCGCGATCCAGAAAGAATCGCAGTTCGTCCCAGCTGGGATAGGCCGGGGTGCAGCCGTGACGGCTGACCGCCAACGCGCCGCAGGCATTGGCGTAAGTCAGAGCGGTCGGCCAGTCAGTATCGGTCATCCATCCTGTCAGCAGACCCGACATGAAACCGTCGCCCGCGCCCAGCACATTGAACACCTCGATCGGGAAACCCGGTCCGGTCTGGCCGTCGTCCAGACTGTTCGGGATCTCGCCTTCGAAAGCGCTTGCCCCCATCGGGCCGCGCTTGCACACCAGCGTCGCGTCTGACACCGCCCGCACGGCCCGCAACGCCTTCAGGGTGTCAGTAGAACCGCCCGCGATGTGGAACTCTTCTTCGGTGCCTACGATCAGGTCGAACAGATGCAGCGTCGCTTGCAGCTTGCGCGTCACCTCGGCGCTTTCGACAAACCGGCTTTCGCCGTCGCCGTGCCCCGCGACCCCCCAAAGGTTTGGGCGATAGTCGATATCAAGCGCGGTGCGCAGCCCGGCTTCGCGTGCGATGCGCAGTGCCTTAAGTGTAGCCGCCTCGACGGTCTGGTGGCTTAGGTGCGTGCCGGTCGCCACAACAGCGCGCGCACTGCGGATGAAGCCCTCGTCGATATCGGCCTCTGTCAGCCCCATGTCAGCGCAGTTTTCACGGTAGAAGATCAGCGGGAAACTCTCGCGGTCCCGGATGCCGAGCAGAACCAGAGCCGTAAGGCGGTCGGGATCGGTCTTCACGCCGGTTACATCGACGCCTTCGCGCACCAACTGCTCGCGAATGAAACGTCCCATGTGCTCATCACCGACGCCGGTGATGACCGCCGACTTCAGACCCAGCCGTGCCGTACCGCAGGCGATGTTGGTTGGAGAGCCGCCGATGTATTTGTCGAAGCTGCCCATGTCTTCCAGCCGTCCGCCCACTTGGCTGCCGTAAAGGTCGACGGACGAGCGGCCGATCGTGATGATATCAAGGTCGCCGGCCATCACACGGTGCCTCCAAGCGACCCTTCCAGCTGCGCCATTTCTTGCCCACCGGCCATCATGTCCTGCAGCTGTTCGGGTGTAATTTCCCCGCGGGTCGCCGTGCCCAGCGTCTTGCCGCGGTTGAGCACGGTAAAGCGGTCGCCCACGGCCAGGGCGTGGCGCACGTTGTGGCTGATGAACACGACACCGATGCCCTGCTTGCGTACCCGGTCGATGGTGGCCAGCACGTTGGATGTCTGGCGCACGCCAAGGGCCGAGGTCGGCTCGTCCAGTATCAGCACACGCGCCCCGAAATATACAGCCCGCGCGATGGCGACCGTCTGACGCTCGCCCCCCGAAAGGGTGCCCACCGCTTGATCCGGCGCACGCAGGTTGATGCCCATGTCACGCATATGGCTCATAGTGATCTCGTTCATCTTGTCGATGTCGAGGCGCTTGAACGGGCCGCTGCCCTTCGTGGGTTCGCGTCCCATGAAGAAGTTGCGCGCCACACTCATCAGCGGGATCATCGCCAGATCTTGGAACACCGTGGCGATGCCGGCCTCCATCGCCTCTCGCGGGCTGGAGAAATCCATCGGCTGGTCGTCGATGTTGATCGAGCCCTTCGTGGGCTTGTGAACGCCCGACATCGTTTTGATGAAGGTCGACTTGCCCGCCCCGTTATCGCCCAGCAGGCAATGACATTCGCCGGGGCGGACGTCGAAGCTGACACCGGCGAGCGCGATGATGTTGCCGAAGTGCTTTTCGATGTCGCGCATCTCGATGATCGGCTTGGCATCGGCCTTCGGCGTGCCGTGGTGGAACTTGGTTTCCTGCTCCATCTTACCGCTCCCCCGTTACGCGCTTGCGGATGTAGTTGTTGAACAGAACCGCGATCAAAAGCATTCCGCCAAGGAACACTTGGAACCAGTCCTGATCGAAGTTCGTGTATGTAAGGCCGATGGTGACCATGCCGAAGATGATCGCGCCGAAGAAAGCACCAATGGCCGAACCATAACCGCCGGTCAGCAGACAGCCCCCGATCACAGCGGCGATGATCGCCTCGAATTCCTTCATGAAGCCCCGCCGTGCGTCGGTAGAGCCCGAGTCCATCACCGTGATGATGGCGACCAGCGCACCGCAGCAGGCGGCGAACATGAACAGGCTGATCTTGACGCGCCGCACTGGCACGCCTGAGTTCGACGCCGCGTTGCGGTCACCACCGCTGGCGAAGATCCAGTTGCCGTAGGGCGTGCGCAGCAGGATGAAGGTCGCGACCAGCGCAAGGACGACGAACCAAATGATCTCTACCGGGATGCCCGGCACTTTGGGGGTGCCGTTGTTGAACGTCTCGACCAGTCCTGCGTTAGCAAGCCAAAGGAACAGCCCCTCGAACGCCTCGCCAGAGAACATCGGCGCAAGCCAGTCATTCTCGACCGCGTCGCGGACGCCGCGCAGCTGGGTTGAGCCGCCGGACGCGATCTTCAGTCCGACGAGCGACGCGCCACGCAAGATGAACAGGAAGGCCAGCGTCACGATGAACGATGGCAGGCCGGTCTTCAGAACGATCGTGCCATTCGTCGCGCCGATGCAGGCCGCCACGACCATCGTCAGCGGGATCGCAAGGATCAGCGGAAGGCCAAGCGTGACGACGCTTGCACCGAAGATCAAACCTGCGAAGGCCACCATAGAGCCGATAGACAGGTCGAATTCCCCGCCGATCATCAGCATGGCCGCACCAATGGCCAGAATGCCCAGCTGCGCCGCCGGGGTCATGAAGTTCATCACGCCTGACAGGGTGAACATGGCCCCGTCGGCGGTGATCAGAAAAAAGACCGTGACTAGGATGACGCCGGCGATTGCGCCCAGCTCCGGGCGGCGCAAAAGCTTCGCGCCGATCCCTTCTTCCTTCAGCCTTTCGTCCTCGACAATCTGCGGCGTGTCGGCCATCTCGGTTTCCTTTCGTGAACGCAAAGGGGCCGTGGCGCGGCTTTTGCGCCACGGCCCCCGATAGTGCTGCAAGGCAGAGGCGTCAGATTAACGGATGCCCTGCGAGGACAGATCGACGACCTGGGCCGCCTTGTCCTGTGTCACGAGGTTCGGACCCGAGGGCACATCGCCGCCCGGCACCAGACCGTATTCCGCGTTCATCGCCAGGAACACGACAGGCAGGTAGCCCTGCAGGAACTGCTGCTGGTCGATGGCGAAAGCGGCGTTGCCTTCTGCGACGGCCTCCAGGAACCCGGCAGACAGATCGAAGGTCGCGACCATTACCTCGCCGGTGCGGCCCACGGCTTCGACGGCAGCGATGGCAGGCTCGCCCACCAGGCTGGCGCCCAGACCCATCACGGTGTCGACGTCCGGGTTGCTTTCCAACGCGGCCTGAACCTTCGCCTGCACTTCGGCGGGATCGTTCTGCGTCGGGATCACCTCGACATCGCCGCCGAAGCCTTCAGTGAAGCCCTCACACCGCAGGTCGAGCGCGACGTTGCCGACTTCCTGATTCACGCAGATAGCGGTGGTGCCGCCCATTTCGGCCAGAGCTTCGCCAGCGACGCGGCCGGCCGTAAACTCGTCCTGACCGACGTGCAGCAGAGCGCCAAGATCGGCGGCCACATCAGAGCCGGAGTTCATCGAAATGACCGGAATACCGGCCTGAACCGCACGCTCGATCGACGGCCCAAGCGCGTCAGCGTCAGGAATCGAAACGACCAGTCCGTCGGGCTCTTGGTTCACGGCGGCGTCGATCAACTGGCTCATCTGGACCATGTCGAAGGTTTCGGGCGAGCGGAAGTCGACGTTGGCGCCCGTGTGCTCGGCGGCCATGTCGGCGCCGTTCTTGACGACCGACCAGAACGGATCGTTGGCCTGACCGTGGGCGACGACGATGATGTCCTGCGCCAAGGCGGGTGCGGCGATAGTCATGCCGGCGAGTACGGTCGCCGTTTTGATGAATTTGGTCATGGTTCCTCCCTTAGACCCTGTTGCCGACGTGCTGGCGCAAGACGGCTTCGACAAATGTGCCAACAAGTCCTCCCGACTCGTTTTGGAACATTTATTCTATTTAGGCTGTGTGAAGTTTACCTGTCAATCCCGCTGTCGCGCTGCGGCGGCCGCCACGGCAAGGGCCGTGCTCAGTGTGATCGCTGCGTTCAACGCGCGAAAGCCGCCGACCTCGTTCTCGCGCGCAATCAGCATGAGTTCGGCAAACTCGGACAAGGGGCAGCTCTCTGAATCGGTCAACCCTATTAGGCGCGCACCATTCGCGGCCCCCGCCTGCGACAGACTCACCGTTTCTTGCGAAAACGGGGCGAAGGTGATGGCGAAAATCACATCGTCGGGGCGAATGTTCAGCGGCGTATCAAGCGACCCGATACCGGTATGCTGAAGGGCGGCGAGATCCAGCTTGTTCAGCAGGTAGACCATGTTCGCCGCCACCGCGAAAGCGCGACGCAGACCGATGACATGGATGAAATTTGCCCCGGCCAGCATCTTGGCGGCCCGCGCCATTTGGCCGGAGGCAACAGAGTTATTCAGTGATAAGAGTGACTTGTGACCCGATTCTGCAAAATCGGACAACAGCGAGTCGGCGTCGTCCGCAAAGTCCGTGCGTAACGCTGCCAGTCGTGTGTCGTAGTCCGGGCGGAACGTCGTGAACTGAGCGCGAAAGACGGCCTGCATCTCGGAGTAGCCCGAGAAACCCAGAGCCTGGCAAAAGCGCATGTAGGCCGACGGCGCGACCTCTGCGAGCCGGGCCATCTCGGACACGGTAGAAACTGCGATCAAGTGCAGATGCCGCCGGGTGAACACCGCCGATTGCCGCAGCCGCTTCGGCGCCGTCTCGATTAGCGAGTCGATGCGCGTCATCGCCTCTGCGACGGTGTCGGGCGCGTCCGGCAAGCCCTGTGAAGCGTCCTGCATCGCGGAACTCCTTCTTGACAGTGTCAGGATAACCGCCCATTCCAGAAATGGAACAAATATTTCATCAGAGCGGAACATGGCGCTTTCACTGGGACTAATCGGCGGCGGGTTCATGGGCAAGGCCCATGCGCTGGCCTATCGTGCCGCAGGTGCTGTGTTCGGTGATCTGCCAGAGGTGCGACTGGCTACGTTTTGCGACCTTCCCCATGACACGGCCGAAACACTGGCCGACCAATTCGGCTTTGCGCAGGCAACGGATGACTGGCAGGCGCTGATCGACGACCCAATTATCGACATCGTATCGATCACCGTACCGAACGCACTTCACAAGACCATTGCGCTGGCCGCCCTTGCCGCTGGCAAACATATTCATTGCGAGAAACCGCTATCCCTGACACTGCCCGACGCGCAGGAGATGGAGGCTGCGGCGAGAAAGGCCACGGGGCGGACGCTGGTTGGCTACAACTATCTGCACAATCCAATCGTGCGCCTTGCGCGGCGTTTGATCGACGAAGGCGAAATCGGTCGCCCCGTCCATTTCCGTGGCTGGGTCGACGAGGATTACCAGGCCGACCCAGATCTGCCTTGGTCCTGGCGCGCGCGCCGCGCCGACGCGGGGCTGGGCACTTTGGGCGATCTGGGGTGTCACCTTGTGTCGATGAGCAACCTGATGATGGGTCCCATCGACAGCCTTGTTGCAGATACGCAGATCATTCACGAAACGCGCAGTCTGCCCGACGGCTCGGGCGAAGCTCCCGTCGAGAACGAGGACACAGCATCGGCCATCGTGCGCTACGCAAGCGGTGCGCAAGGCACACTTTGCTCCTCTCGCTCGGCCTGGGGCCGCAAGAACAAGCTGGACTGGGAGGTCCATGGAACGCGCGGCATGATCACCTTCAGCCAGGAACGGTTGAACGAATTACAGATCTACACCGCGGATGGGCCAAGGGATCGGCAGGGGTTCCGTACCATCCTGGCCGGTCCGGAACACGCGCCTTACGGTAACTTCTGCCCCGCACCCGGCCATCAGTTGGGCTTCGGCGACCTGAAAACGATTGAGGTCGCTAGCCTTCTGCGCGCCATCGCCAATGGCGAAGAGGCATCGCCCAGTTTCACCGACGCGCTGGCTTTCGAGTCCGCGATCCATGCCATCGACACCTCCGCCCGAGAAGGGCGACGCGTCACGCTTTAACATCTGACACCGGAGTTCCCCCATGAAAGTCGCTCTCTTCGGCGCTGGCCGCATCGGCAAAGTTCACGCCGCCTCGATCCGGATGGACCCCAGGTCCGACCTTGTCGCCGTTACGGATGTGATGACCGACGCGGCCGAGGTGCTGGCCAGGGAATATGGCATCGCGGCCCGTTCGGCAGACGAGATCCTTGCCGACGACAGCATCGACGCGATTCTCATTGCGTCTTCGACCAACACCCATTCGGACTTGATCGAGGCGGGCGTGAAAGCAGGAAAGGCAATTTTCTGCGAGAAGCCCATCGATCTGTCGCTGGACCGCGCACTGAGCGTCCGCGAAATCGCCGCCAACCACGACAAGCCCATGATGATGGGCTTCAACCGCCGGTTCGATCCAAACTTTGCCGCCTTGAAAAAGGCTCTGGACGCTGGAGACGTTGGCAAGGGAGAGTTGCTCTCTGTCACCTCCTACGATCCAGCTCCGCCTCCGGTCAGCTACATCAAGGTATCCGGTGGCCTGTACCGCGACATGATGATCCACGACTTCGATATGTGCGCCTTCCTATTCGGGATGCCGAAATCGGTGATGGCTCACGGCTCTTGCCTGGTGGACCCCGAGATCGGCGAGGCCGGTGACGTGGATACTGCCGTGGTCGTGCTGACCTACGCCGACGGGCGCATCGCCACGATCCGCAACTCGCGCCGCGCCCCCTACGGATACGACCAGCGGGTCGAGGTGCTGGGCGCGAAAGGCACCATCGAGGCGCAGAACGAAATCGAGAACACCGTCGTTGCCACGACAGAAGCGGGCCGGGTCGCCGCCAAGCCGGTCTACTTCTTCCTGGAACGCTACATGCGGGCATACGCCATTGAATGGTCGGCTTTCGTGGATGCCTGTGTCGATGGCGCCGACGTGCCCGCAACGATCCAGGATGGCGTCAACGCCCTCGCACTGGCCGAAGCCGCGAACCGCTCGCTGGCCGAAGGCCGCCCGGTCGACGTGACCGCTGACATGACCGGAGCCTGATCATCATGCCCTTCACCCTTGCCGCTTGCGCCGAGATGCTGTGGCCTGACAAGCCAATCGAATGGCGTTGCGCGCGCCTGCACGAGATGGGGTTTCAGGTCGGGCTGTGGAACTGGCCCGACCATGATCTGGACAAGCTGGAAGCGACCGGCGCGACCTTTTCGATCATGAATGGCTATCTCGAAGGACGGCTGGCCGATGATCAGGGCGCGGAGATGCTACTTGCGTCTGCCCGCGAAACAGCGGAGGTCGGCAAGCGGCTGGGCGTTGCACGGCTGAATCTGCACGGCACCGGACTGGGCGATGGCGGCCGACCCAAGGTGGCGGAGGTTGCGACACCGCTGAAATGGATCAAGGCGCGGGATACGTTGAACCGGATCTGCGATCTGGGCGAAGAGTTGGGTGTTGTCTTCACGCTGGAAAACCTGAACTTGCCCGTCGATCACGCAGGCGTCCCCTTCGCGCGGGCCGAAGAGACGCTGGTCTTAGTGTCAGCGGTGGACCGGCCTGAACTTCGCTTGAACCTTGATCTTTACCACGCGCAAATCGGTGAGGGGAACCTGATTGAACTCTGCCGGGCTTGCCTTCCGTGGATCGGAGAGGTTCAGGTGGCAGATGTGCCGGGACGGTGCGAGCCGGGTACGGGCGAGATCAACTATCCCGGTGTCGCGCGGGCGCTATCCGAGATGGGTTACGCTGGCCCCGTTGGCTTGGAGGCTTGGGCATCCGGTGACCCCGAAGCGGCTTTGACAGCGTTCAGGACATCATTCAGCTGAAAGTTATTTGGTGGGTTTGACGCGCGGTCTCAGTAAGCCGCTGCTCCCCGGCGGACGTTCGCCGCTAGAATGACTGGGTCTTCAACGCCAGCAGAACCAGTCAGACTCTCCGGAGTGTGCTTACATAGTCGCCATCATTCAGACGGCGCACACAGACACCGAATGTTGCGCCGCGCGAAAAAAACAGCTCTGTGCGACCGATCCACTCAAGACGCGCAAAGCCCGCTTTGGAAGCGACATGCGTTAGTAGGCCTACACGGGGCGAAGTTGATTTTTTGCCCTCTTCTCCGCCTGTCGTCGCGGAAGTGGTGGAAATCGAGCAAGTGCGGCTAGCGGCAGAAAAGTGCCGGACAGGAGTATTTCGCTCCTCGATAGGATGACTTTGGTTTGCGGGTGGTCGATCACGATCCGATCACCCGCAACCATTCCGGAGTCGAGGGCGTCAGGCGTCTTGTTTTGCCCATTCCCATGGCCGAGTGTAGTCGCCCAGCACGCGGGAGACGGCGGCTTCATCGACGTTCCCGGTCTTCGTGACATGGGCGATCAGCCCGCGCTTCTTGTCTTCGGTGACGGATGTGACTTCGGCGCTCAAGCCAGCCTCGGCCAGTGCGCCGTTATAGACGCGGGTGATCGCGGCGCGGCGCAGGTCGGGTTTGAAGACCTTGCCGACGGCGGTTTTCGGGATCTCGTCAAGAATCTCGATATGCTTCGGCCAAGCGGCGCGCTCGTTGATCTTGTCCTTGGCGTAGTCGATCAACTCTTGGGATGTCACAGACGCGCCGGAAACCAGTTCCACGTAGGCGCAAGGCAGTTCGCCCGCGTGGGCGTCGGGTTGGCCGATGGCTCCGGCCATGGCGACGGCCTCGTGACCGGCGAGCACTTCTTCGATCTCGGCGGGGTCGATGTTGTGGCCACCGCGGATGATCAGGTCCTTCGCGCGGCCCGTGATCCAGACGTAGCCGTCGGCGTCGATGCGGCCCAAGTCACCCGTGCGCAGATAGTCGCCGTGGTAGAGGTCCTTGTTCTTGTCGGCCTCCGAGTAGGTGTTGCCGACGAAAACGCCCGGAGAAGCGACGCAGATCTCGCCCACAACATCCGTCGGGCACTCCTTCGCGCCTTCGTCGGTGTCGTGGTAGATCTTCACGTCCGTGTAGGGGAACGGCAACCCGACAGAGCCGATCTTCTTCGTGCCGTCGGGCGGGTTGATCGACACGAGGCAGGTGGCTTCGGTCAACCCATAGCCCTCGCAGATGGTGACGCCGGCGGCTTCCTCGAACCGCTTGTACAGTTCGACCGGCAGCGGCGACGATCCACAGAACGCGATCTGCAGCTTCGAGATGTCTGCATCCACCTTGCGCTGCATCAGGGCCGATGCGGCGGTGGGGACGGTGATCATGAAAGTGATCTTGTGACGCTCGCACAGCTTCCAGAAGTTGTCGAAGACGCCGTCGCCTCGGTAGCCCTGCGGTGTGGGGAAGACGACATGCGCGCCGGACGAGATGGACGCGCCGATGACGACAACGGCGGCGAAGACGTGGAACATGGGCAGCGGGCAGATCAGGTTGTCTTCTTCGGTGAACAGAAGTTCGGTGCCCAGCCAACCGTTGTAGATGATGCCCGAATACTTGTGCTGCGCGACCTTGGGCATACCCGTGGTGCCGCCGGTGTGGAAATTGGTGCAGATGCGGTCTGTCTTTGGGTCGTCGAATTTCAGCGATTTCGGCTGCGCGGCGACGGCCTTGGTGAAGGACTGGACCTTTGCGTTGTGCGTCACCTCGACCTTGGGACGGATCAGCGGGACGATCAGCTTCTTCACGCCGGTCAGGTAGCGATGCAGGTCGACCTCTAGGACATGCTGGACGTTGGGAGCATCGGCGACGGCAGCGGCGGCTTTCTGGGCCACATCCGTCTTGGGAAAGGCGCGCAGGGTGACCAGCACCTTGGCGTTCGTCTCGCGCAGGATGGCCGCGATCTGCTCGGGTTCCAGCAGCGGGTTGATCGGGTTCACGACACCCGCGACCATGCCCGCAAGGTAGCTGATGTTCACCTCGTTGCAGTTGGGCAGAAGGTAGGCGACCCGGTCTTCAGGTCCGACGCCCAGTTCACGGAAAAGGTTGGCGGCCTGCGCAACCTGGTCCTTCAGCTGCGACCACGTCAGCGTCTCGGCCTTGTCGTCGGGGCCAGAGAACAGCTGGTAGGTCAGCGCGGGTCGATCAGCGAACTTTCCGGCGGTCTGTTCTATCTGATCCCAGACGGTAACCGGTACGTCACGGTCCGCCCAAGCCGATTCCGCTTCAATCTTCTTCAGGTCTTCAAGCGTCGCGTGCGCCATCGTATCTCCTCCCAAACATACTTGCGCCTGTCTGTCGCAGGCGTTGCTTTACAAGGGAAGTCTGACGCTGCGGCGCGCGGTAGCAAGCGGAAACGTTGCGGCAGGTTATTCCGCAGCCAGCCCGGCGGTGAATTGCAGGCGGGCGAGGCGGGCATATAGACCGCCTTGCGCCACCAGTTCGTCGTGCGTTCCCTGTGCCACGATGCGGCCGTCGTCGAACACAAGGATGCGGTCGGCCTGCTTCACGGTGGCCAGTCGGTGCGCGACGACAAGTGTCGTGCGGCCTTGCGCCAATCGTTCGACGGCCTGCTGCACAAGATGCTCGGATTGGGCATCTAGCGCGCTGGTGGCTTCGTCCAGCAGCAGAACGGGCGCGTCGCGCAGGATCGCGCGGGCGATGGCGATGCGCTGTTTCTGGCCACCCGACAGCATGACGCCACGCTCGCCCACGTAGGTGTCGTAGCCTTCGGGCAGGGCGGTCAGAAACTCATGCGCGGCTGCGGCAACGGCGGCGGCCTCTACTTCGGCGTCGCTTGCGTCAGGGCGACCGAAGCGAATATTCTCACGCGCGCTGGCGGCGAAGATCACCGGGTCCTGCGGGACCAGCGCGATGTCTTTGCGGAAAGCGGCGCGGTCCATGTCTGCAAGGTCGGTGCCATCAAGCGTGATTCTCCCCGATTGCGGATCGTAGAAGCGCAGCAGCAGTTGGATCACGGTGGACTTACCCGCGCCGGATGGGCCGACGAGGGCGATGGTCTCGCCCGGTTTCACATCGAACGATACGCCGTTCAAAGCGGGGGTTTTCAGGCGCGCGGGGTAGGCAAACTGCACGCCACTGAACGTGATTGCGCCTTTTGCTTCCGTCAAAGAGGCGGGTGCTTCGGGGTCGGTCACACTGTCGGTCGCGGTCAGCAGTTCGACCAGCCGCTCGGTGGCCCCGGCGGCGCGCTGCAACTCTCCCCAGATCTCTGACAAGGCACCAACGGCCCCGGCCACCATCACGGCGTAGATGACGAATTGCACCAATTCGCCCACGCTCATGGTACCCGCACGCACGTCGCGCGCGCCGATCCATAGGACGCCAACGATGCCGATGAACACCAGCAGGATCACGAGGATGGTCATCACGGCACGCACGCCGACCCGTTTCTTTGCGGATTGGAAGCTGCGTTCGGTCACATCGCCGAAGGCTTGCTGCGATAGCGCTTCGTGCGTGAAGGCCTGCACGGTCTGAACGGAAGACAGGGCTTCGGACGCATTGCCGGAGGACGCGGCAATCCAATCCTGATTTTCGCGCGACAGAACACGCAGGCGGCGGCCCAGCACGACGATCGGCACGATGACGACGGGCACCAGAAGCAGCACCAGCATCGATAGCTTGAACGAGGTGTAGATCAGCAGCGCCAGTCCGCCGATCAGGATCAGCGCGTTGCGCAAAGCGATGGAAACGGAAGAGCCTATGACAGAAAGGATCAGCGTCGTATCGGTCGTGATGCGCGACAGAACCTCGCCCGTCATGATCCGCTCGTAGAACGATGGCGACAGACCGATGACGCGGTTGAAGACGGCCATGCGAATGTCGGCGACAACGCGCTCTCCCAGCCGGGTGACAAGGTAGTAGCGCAGGCCGGTTCCCATCGCCATCAGGGTGGCGATCAGGATGAAGGCGCCGAAATATTGGTCCAGCATCTGCACGGCGCTGGATTCGAACCCGTCCACGACGCGGCGCACGGCGATGGGCAAGACGAGTGTGACACAGGCGGTCAGGACCAGTGCGGCGAGCGCGGCGGCCAGCATCAGACGATAGCGCGCAAGGAAGGGCCACAGGGCAGCCAGTTCGCCGATGCGTTTGGACTTTTCGCGTTCTTCTGTTGCGGGGGGTGGCGGCACGGGCGGCTCCTTACGGTCGGCAGGGTTTTCGCCGCGCGAGGCCGAGGATGCAAGTGGCACGGGAGTCGCGGCTTTGCGCCGGGTGTCGTGCAGCTTTCAGATGAAGAAGCTTGGAGCGGGCGACGGGAATCGAACCCGTATCATCAGCTTGGAAGGCTGAGGTCTTACCATTACACAACGCCCGCGTGCGGGACTGCGTTTAGCGCGGGCGGCGGGGCCACGCAAGCACTCAGGCTTCGATCCAGATCGTCACCGGTCCATCGTTCGTCAGGCTGACGGCCATGTCCGCACCGAAGCGTCCGGTCTGGACGGGCACGATCTCTCCCAGCGTCTTCGCGAAGTGTTCGTAAAGCGCCTGGCCTTCGTTCGGCGGGGCGGCGGATGAAAAGCCGGGACGGTTCCCGCGAGAGGTGTCAGCGGCCAGCGTGAACTGGCTGATAACCAAGGCAGAGCCGCCTATGTCGACGACCGAACGGTTCATACGCCCGTCCTCGTCCCGAAAGATGCGTTGCTTGGCGATCCGGGTCGCCAGCGCGTCGGCGTTCGCCTGTTCGTCGCCCTGCATCGCGCAGACAAGGATCAGTAGGCCCGGCCCCGTCTCTCCCACAAGCTCACCATCGACGCGCACCTGCGCATCCGTCACCCGTTGAAGCACTGCCCGCATTCCCCGGCCCTTTCCAATGTGTTCGCGCCTGTCATAGTCGGCCCAGGCCAAGCGGTGAAGGAGGTTGGGATGAGTGATCTGGTGGATACGGGTGCGGTGGCAGACTGGCTGCGGGCGCAGGGTGTTCCTGTCGAGGGTACGTTGTACGCCACGCAGCTGACCGGCGGCCAGTCGAACCCGACCTTCGTGTTGGAAGATCAAGCGCGGCGCATGGTGCTGCGCCGCAAGCCGCCGGGTGATCTGCTGAAATCGGCGCATGCGGTGGACCGCGAGTTTCGTGTGATGCGCGCGCTGGCCGAGACTGATGTGCCGGTGCCACAGATGTTGGCGCTGTGCGAGGACGACAGTGTGATCGGCGCGATGTTCTACGTGATGGCGCATGTGGACGGGCGCAGCTTCGACGATCCGCGCTTGCCAGACTTGTCGGCGACAGAGCGGAAGGGCATCTATGATGAGCTGAACCGCGTGCTGGCAGCGATCCACGATGTGGACGTGCAGGCCGTTGGGCTGGGGGACTACGGGCCGGAAGGGGACTATTTCGCGCGCCAGCTTGGCCGTTGGACAAAGCAATACCGCGCGTCGGAAACCGAGACGATCGCCGACATGGACGCGCTGATCGACTGGCTGTCCGCGAACCTGCCGCCCGATGACGGACGGCGCACGCTGGTGCACGGCGACTACCGGATCGACAACCTGCTGTTTGCGCCTGATGGCACGGACGCGGTGGCGGTGCTGGACTGGGAACTGTCGACGCTGGGCCATCCTTTCGCCGATCTGGCCGCCTTGCTGATGCAATGGCGCATGCCGGTAGGGCCAGAGGGGCGGGGCCTTGATGGTGTGGACCGCGCGGCGCAGGGCCTGCCGTCGGATGCCGATTTCGTGGCCGATTATGCTGCGCGGCGGGGGATCGAAGACATGCCGCCGATGGGCTTCTACCTTGCCTTCGCGTTCTTCCGCATGGCCGCGATCCTGCAGGGCGTGAAGAAGCGCGCGCTGGATGGCAACGCCGCCGACCCGGAACGCGGGCTGGCGCTTGGCAAGCACGTTCCGCTTTTCGCGCAAAAGGGGCTGGAGGCGACCCGTGGCTGAGTTCCAGGGGCTTTCGGTCCTGCTGACCGGGGCCGCGTCAGGCTTTGGCGCGGGGGCCGCGCGGGCCTTCGCGGAACGCGGCGCGCGGCTGGTTCTGGCGGATGTGGCAGAAGCACCGCTGCGTGAGTTGGCGGATGCGTTGGGGGCCACGGCCATCGTCACCGATGTGAGTGACGCGGATCAAGTTGCCGCGATGGTCGCCAAGTCCGGGCGGATCGACATCGCGATCAACAACGCCGGCATCGGCGGGCGAATGGCCGCTATCGAAGACACGACGGCGGAAGAGTTCGACCGGTTGATGGCGGTGAACGCGCGGGGCGTGTTTCTGGGCATGAAGTACCAGATCGCCACGATGCGCGGGCAGGGGGGCGGGGTGATCCTGAACGTCGCCTCTGCGGCCGGGCTGGTCGGCGCGGGACATCTGGCCGCCTACGCCGCGTCGAAGCACGCTGTCGTCGGGCTGACCCGCGCCGCGGCGGATGAGGTCGCGCGGCATGGCATTCGGGTGAACGCCCTGTGCCCGTCCTTCGCATCGACGCCACTGTTCGACGCGATGGCCGATCAGGTGGCGGGCGCGCATGGGTTGGATCGCGACGCCGCCTACGGGCGGATCGCGTCGCGCGTGCCGATGCGGCGGGTGGCAACGGTCGATGAGATTGTAGAGGCGATGCTCTGGCTGTGCTCGCCCGCAAACACGTTCATGACCGGGCAGGCTGTGGCGTTGGATGGCGGATTGACGGCTATCTAGGATGGTGCAGAACGTCGGGTCTCGCACAGGCGCTGGGCGGCTGGACGCCAAGGGCCCGTCCGGTTCTCCGGTGATCCAAGCTCTTTAGGCCCGCGCCTTCTCGCGCTTCAGCTTCTGCATCTTGCGGGTGATCATCTGGCGCTTCAGCGGCTTGAGATAGTCGATGAACAGTTTGCCATCCAAATGGTCGATCTCGTGCTGAGCGCAGGTGGCCCATAGGCCGTCGAAGCGTTCGCTGTGGCGGTTGCCGTCCAGATCGGTCCAACTGACCTCTACTTCGGCTGGACGTTCGACGTCGGCGTATTGCTCGGGGATGGACAGGCAGCCTTCCTCGTAGGTGTTCACGTCGTCGGACGACCATTCGATCACAGGGTCGATCAGGACGATGGGGCGGGGGGCCGCGCCTTCTTCCTTCACGCAATCCATGACGAAGATTCGCTGCATCACGCCGATCTGCGGCGCGGCAAGGCCGATGCCCGGCGCGTCGTACATCGTGGCCAGCATATCGTCGGCCAGCTTGCGGTGCTCGGGGCCGGGAGTGCCGATCTCGTCGGCGCGGGCCTTCAGACGTGGGTCGGGGTGGATGAGGATGGGCAGGATCATGGCAGGGATTTAGGCGAGGCGGGCGTATGGTGCAATGTCGGCTGATACCCTTTCAGATAGCCGCGCGTTCTGGCACGACATTGCCACCCAGCAGGAGAGCCCCATGAGCTTTGACGACATCATCGACCGCCGCGGCACCCATTCGGCGAAATGGGACAAGATGCACGACATCTATGGCGTGTCGCCCGACGACGGGCTGGCGATGTGGGTTGCGGACATGGACTTCCGCCCGCCGCAGGTGGTGCGCGATGCGCTGGCGGGGATGCTCGATCATGGCGTGTTCGGCTACTACGGCGACGATGCTGGCTATCGCGAGTCGATCCGTTGGTGGATGGAAACGCGGCACGATTGGGATATCGACCCGGCTCATATCTTCACGACGCATGGGTTGGTGAACGGCACGGCGCTGTGCCTTGATGCGTTCACTAAACCGGGTGACGCAGTGGTGCTGTTCACTCCTGTGTATCACGCCTTCGCGCGCGTGATCCGTGCCTCGGGGCGCGAGGTGCGCGAGCTGGAAATGCCGATTGTGGATGGCCGCTACACGCTGGATTTCGAGGCGTTCGACGCGCAGATGACAGGGGCCGAAACGCTGTTGATGTGGTGCTCTCCGCACAATCCGGGCGGGCGGGTCTGGAGCCGGGACGAGCAGGCGGCGGTGGCCGACTTCGCGCGGCGGCACGAACTGACGCTGGTATCAGACGAGATCCACCACGATCTGACGATGCCCGGCCAGACCCACGTGCCGATGGCACTGATCGAGGGCGTCGCGGACAGGCTGGTGACGATGACCGCCAGTTCCAAGACGTTCAATCTGGCAGGTGGGCACACCGGCAATGTCATCATCGCCGACCCCGATTTGCGCAAACGGTTTGCGGGGCGTATGGCGGCGCTGGGACTGTCGCCAAACTCGTTCGGGCTGGTGATGACGGAAGCGGCCTATTCACCGGAAGGGGCCGCGTGGGTCGATGATCTGACGGCTTATCTTGACGGCAACCGGCAGCTCTTGGACGCCGCCACGAACGCGATCCCCGGTGTGCGGTCGATGCCTTTGGAGGCGACGTATCTGTCGTGGGTCGATTTTTCCGGCACAGGGATGGAGCCTGCCGAGGTGCATCGCCGCATCCAGAAGGACGCGAAGATCGCGGCCAGTCACGGCGATACTTTCGGCAAGGGCGGCGAGACGTTCATGCGCTTCAACATCGGCCTGCCGCGCGCCCAAATCGTCGAGGCGTTAGAGCGGCTGCAACGGGCCTTTGCCGATCTTCAGTGACTCTAGCCGATGACTCCGGCGGTCACGGCAGCAAGAATCGCGTAGCGGCCGATCTTTGCGATGCTCACGAGGGCGAGGAAGATCCAGAACGGGGTGCGCAATACGCCCGCGATCACGGTGATCGCGTCTCCGAACGGAGCCCATGACAGCAGCAGCGACCAGTAGCCGTACTTGCGATACCACGCCTGCGCGCGGTCAAGCTGCTTGTCGGTGACGACGAACCAGCGCCGGTCGCGGAAGCGTTCGAGAAAGACGCCCATCGCGTAGTTGATGACCGAGCCAAGGATGTTGCCGATGCTGGCGACCGTCAGGATCGCCCACACGGGCACGGTGCCGCGCATCTGCAAGCCAACGAACAGGATTTCCGATTGTGCGGGCAGTAGGGTGGCGGCCCCCAAAGCCGTCGCGAACATCGCGGCAAGGGAGCCTGCAAGTTCCATCGGCGGACGGTCAGGCGTCCGTCTGAGCGGCGTCGTTGCGGTGAGTGTCCTCGCGTCCCGCGCGGCCGATGACATCGCGTAGCTCTTCCAACTCGATGAAGTTGTCGGCCTGGCGGCGCAGCTCGTCGGCGATCATCGGCGGCTGGCTGCGGATGGTCGAGACGACGGACACGCGCACGCCTTGACGTTGCAGCGACTCGACCAGGGGGCGGAAGTCGCCGTCGCCGGAAAAGATCACGGCGTGGTCGATGCGGGGGGCCAGTTCCATGGCGTCAACGGCCAGTTCAATGTCCATGTTGCCTTTCACGCGTCGGCGGCCCTGACTGTCGGTGTATTCCTTGGCGGGTTTAGTCACCATGGAGAAGCCGTTGTAATGCAGCCAGTCAACCAGCGGACGAATCGGGGAATATTCCTCGTTCTCCAGCAAGGCAGTATAGTAGAAGGCGCGCAACAGCTTGCCGCGGCGCATGAACTCTTGGCGCAGAAGCTTGTAATCGACGTCGAAACCAAGCGCTTTGCCAGCAGCATAGAGGTTCGCGCCGTCAATGAAGAGCGCCAGTCGTTCGTCCCGATAAAACATGGGGGATCCTTGTAAATGTATGCGAAATTCTTGCGATGGGCTGTTTTGCACGGCCCGAGAAGTCCAAGGGCGGAATGTGCGTAATGGCGCAGCGCGTTTCAAGGTCTTACGTTGCGGTCGGCTCTAACATGCCGACTGACCAGGGTGATCCGCGTGACCTGGCCGAGAGCGCCATTCACCAGCTTGGGAGGCTCGGACGGGTGGTGCGCAGTCCTTTTTATGAAACACCCGCTTATCCTCTGGGGAGTGGTCCGGACTTCGTGAACGGTGTGGTGGGTCTGGATACGGCGATATCGGCAGACGACCTTCTGGCCGCGCTGCATGGGATCGAGGCCGACGCGGGCCGCACCCGCGCGGAACGTTGGGGGCCACGGGTGCTCGATCTGGATTTGCTGGCCTACGGCGATGCGGTCCTGCCGGATGCGCAGACGCAAGACGACTGGCGCGCTTTGCCGTCTGAGCGACAAACGGCCGTCGCGCCCGGTCGGTTGATCCTGCCGCATCCGCGCCTGCAGGATCGCGCCTTCGTGCTGGTGCCATGGGCGGATATCGCGCCCGACTGGACCCACCCCCGAACGGGTCTGACGGTCGCGCAGATGCTGGATGCGCTGCCAACCGCCGATACCGCGGCGATCCGGCCTGTGAACATCGCCTGAACCTGTGCGCGCATGGGTTGTCAAAGCGTGTATCATCGCCTATCTCACGCACTTCATTCGTCAGGCGCGACCAGCGCCCGAATCGCTATTGCCGGAGTATCCCCCATGGCCCGCGTGACCGTCGAAGACTGCGTCGACAAGGTTCCCAACCGTTTCGAGCTGGTGATGCTTGCCGCACACCGCGCCCGCGAAATCACAGCAGGCTCTGCGCCGACCGTTGATCGCGACAATGACAAGAACCCCGTCGTGTCCCTGCGCGAGATCGCAGAAGAGACGCAGCAGGCCGATGGTCTGCGTGAGCGGATGATCGAAAGCCACCAGACCCAGATCGAGGTGGATGAGCCGGAAGAAGACGCCATGGCGCTTCTGATGGGGTCCGAGCCGGACAAGCCGGCCGAGGACGACATGTCCGAAGAGAAATTGCTGCGTGCCCTGATGGAAGCGCAAAAGAGCCAGTAGAAGGGGCGCGCAAGCGCTGCACGCATGGATGACGGCGCACTTTGGGTCCAAGAGGCAGAGCTCGCGCGATTGATCGCGCGGGTGGTGTCCTACAACCCTAATTGCGACACGGATCTCATATCGCGGGCTTATTACTACGGTGCCGACGCCCATCGCGGCCAGTTGCGCCACTCGGGCGAACCCTACATCACCCATCCCTTGGCCGTCGCCATGATCCTTGCCGAACAGCGGCTGGATGATGCGACCATCGTGACGGCGCTTCTTCACGACACCATCGAAGACACCGGCGCAACCTTCGGGGCCGTGTCACAAGTATTCACGTCCGAAATCGCCGAACTGGTCGATGGTGTAACGAAGCTGACCAAGCTTCAGCTGACCAGCAGCGAGACCAAGCAGGCCGAGAACTTCCGCAAGCTGTTCATGGCCATGAGCCGGGACATGCGCGTGATTCTGGTAAAGCTGGCCGACCGTCTGCACAACATGCGCACGGTCAAGCACATGCGCCCCGAGAAGCAGGCCCAGAAAGCGCGCGAGACGATGGATATCTTCGCGCCGCTTGCGGGCCGCATGGGTATGCAGTGGATGCGCGAAGAGCTGGAGGATCTGTCCTTCGGCGTACTGAACCCGGAAGGTCGCCGCTCGATCATCCATCGCTTCGCCACACTGCGACGTGAAACGGGCGACGTGGTCGAAAAGATCACACACGACATCCGGGCAGAGCTGGAGCGCACTGGGATCGCGGGCGACGTGGCAGGTCGTGCCAAGCGCCCGTTCTCTATCTGGCGGAAGATGGAAGAGAAGAAGATCGGCTTTTCGCGCCTGTCGGACATCTACGGCTTTCGCGTCATCGTCGAAACGGAAGACGAATGCTACCGCGTTCTGGGTGCGATCCACCGCCGTTGGCGGGCCGTTCCGGATCGCTTCAAGGATTACATCAGCCAGCCAAAATCGAACGGCTACCGCTCGATCCATACGACCGTTTCGGGGCGCGATGCCAAGCGTGTCGAGGTGCAGATCCGTACGCGTGCGATGCACGATGTCGCCGAGTCCGGTGTGGCGGCGCACTGGTCCTATCGCGATGGCGAGCGGGTGGAGAATCCTTTTGCCGTCGATCCGGCGCGCTGGATCAGTGACCTGACCGCGCAATTCGATAGCTCCAGCGACCACGACGAGTTCCTCGAAGCGGTCAAGCTAGAGATGTATACCGATCAGGTCTTCTGCTTCACGCCCAAGGGCGAGGTGGTAAAACTGCCGCGCGGGGCCACGCCACTGGATTTCGCCTACGCGATCCACACGCGCATCGGCGCGCGGGCCGTGGGGGCCAAGGTCGACGGCGTGCGCGTGCCGCTATGGCAAAAGCTGCGCAACGGTGAGTCGGTCGAGATCGTGACGGCCGAGGGCCAGACGCCGCAGGGCTCGTGGCTCGATCTCGTTGTGACGGGCCGCGCGAAGTCCGCGATCCGCAAGGCGCTGCGCGACGCCGATCGCCATCGCTATATCCGGCTGGGCACCGAACTGGCGCGGGTCGCCTTCGATCAGGTCGGCCACCGCATGTCCGACAAGGCGCTGACGACGGCGGCGCGTGCATTGGGTGTCGGGTCGTCTGAAGAACTGCTGGCGCGGCTTGGCTCTGCCGAACTGGATACCCGCGCTGTACTGGGCATCCTGTTCCCCGACGTGGTGCTGGACGATTCCGATGAGATCGACGCGACCGCCGCAATCGTGGGGTTGGAGCCGGACCAGACGTTCCGACGTGCGCGCTGCTGCCAGCCGCTGCCGGGCGAACGGATCGTCGGCATTTCCTACAAGGGAGAGGGCGTGCTGATCCACGCCATCGATTGCGAGGCGCTGGCCGAAGTCGAGGATCAGCCCCAGCGATGGTTCGATATCGCGTGGCATGCGGGCAATCACCCGGCGGTGCACGATGTGACATTCGACATGACCATCGTGAACGACTCGGGCGTTCTGGGTCGGACCTGTACGCTGATCGGTCAGCAGAAGGCCAATATCTCTGACCTGGCGTTTCTGGAGCGGAGGCAGGACTTCTTCCGCGTGAAACTGGACGTCGAGTTGCGGTCTATCGAGCATCTGCATGCCGTGCGTATGGCACTGGAAGCGGAAGGCGATGTGGCGATGATAGAGCGGGTGCGCGATCCCGCGCTCTCGCCCTGATGTTCAAGCGCCGCACGCCCAGGTCCACGCTGGCGGCCTTCGGTCGGGCGCTGTGGCCCCGTGGCGGCTGGCTGCGGGCGGGGCAGTACATGGCATACCGCGTCCGTCGCCTCCCGGACCCGGCCTACAAGATCAGCCGGGGGATCGCGGCGGGTGTCTTCGTGTCGTTCACGCCATTCTTCGGGCTGCACTTCTTGTTAGCGGCGGGATTGGCGTGGATCATGGGGGGGAATCTTCTGGCGGCGCTTTTGGCGACGTTCACCGGAAATCCGATCACTTTTCCGATTATCGCTGGCCTGTCGGTGGAAATGGGCAGCTGGATGCTGGGCCGCCCCAACGCGCTGCCGTTAGGAGAGGTGTTCAACGCCTTCAGCGGCGTCTCGCTCGAATTGTGGCTGAACGCCCGCGCGATCTTCACAGACGATCTGGTTCAATGGACCCGTCTGGACTGGTTTTTTGACCGCGTTTTCCTACCCTACCTGATCGGTGGTATCGTTCCGGGCGTGATCGCTGGCGTGACCGCATACATATTGTCGCGCCCGTTGATCGCGGCTTACCAAAAGGCCCGGATCAAGCGATTGAAGACACGCTTTGCCAAGCGGCGCGAGATTGCGGAAAAGGCCATCGTGGCCCGCCGGAAGGAAACGAACATATGACCCCACCCCTGCGACTGGGCGTGAACATCGATCACGTGGCGACCGTGCGCAACGCGCGCGGTGGCGATCTGCCGGACCCTGTGCGCGCGGCCCGTATCGCCGAAGCCGCGGGGGCCGATGGCATCACGGCGCATCTGCGTGAAGACCGGCGCCACATCTCGGACGCGGATATCGAGGCGCTGATGGATGCGCTGACTTTGCCGCTGAACTTCGAAATGGCCGCGACGGATGAAATGCAGGCAATCGCTCTGCGTCATAAGCCCCACGCCGTATGCATCGTGCCCGAACGCCGGGACGAGCGGACGACCGAAGGCGGGCTGGAGGTCGCGCGCGAAGAGAACAGGCTGGCCCATTTCATCGCGCCACTGGCAGAGGCCGGGTGCCGCGTGTCGATTTTCATCGCCGCCGATCCGCGCCAGATCGAAGCGGCGGCGCGCATCGGTGCTGCGGTGGTGGAACTTCACACGGGTGCCTATTGCGATGCCTTCGCAGAGGGCCGCATGGACGACCACGCCGAAGAGCTCGCCAAGCTGACCGAAATGGCGGTTCTGGCCGACGAGTTGGGTCTGGAGGTTCACGCGGGCCACGGCCTGACCTATGACACCGTGCCCCCCATCGCCGCGCTTCCGCAGGTGGTCGAATTGAATATCGGTCACTTCCTGATCGGCGAAGCGATCTTCAAAGGGCTGGAGCCTGCGATCAAGGAGATGCGCACGGTCATGGACGGGGCGCGCGCGTGACCAAGACGATCCTGGCCTTCGGCGCCAGCAATTCGAAAGCCTCGATCAACCATCAACTGGCGCTGCGCGTGGGTGATTTGGTGGCAGCGGAACTGGGGGACGCACGCGTGACGTCGTTGCTGCTGCATGATTTCGACATGCCGGTGTATTCCATCGACCGAGAGAACGCGGACGGCATTCCCGCACCCGCGCAGGCTTTCATCGACGCGTTGGCGGCGGCGGACGGGGTGGTGATCTCCTTCGCCGAGCATAACGGATCGCTGACCGCCGCGTTCAAGAACGTCTTCGACTGGGCCAGCCGGATCGACGGCAAGGTCTATCAGGGCAAACCGCTTCTGGCGCTGGCGACCTCTCCGGGCGCGCGCGGCGGACAGTCCGTTCTGGACCACGCTGCGGCGCAGGCCCCGTTCCGGGGGGCGGCATCGGTTGAAGTGTTTTCACTGCCCAGCTTCGGCGAAACCTTCGCCGACGGGGCCGTGTTGGACGGTGAGCATGCGAAACGGCTGGCGCAGGCCGTCGCGGCGTTCGCTGAACGCGTCTAGCGCCAGTATCCCTTAATCCCGCGCGCGCAGCACCTGTGCCGGGCGGGCGGCGAGCGGACCCCATGCAAAGGCAAGCCCCGCCAGCAGCGTCAGAACAACGCCGCCTGCGATAATTGCCAGTGCCGATCCCGGCGCGAAGCGGAAGTCGGTCTCCATGATGAAGACTGACACGCCCCATCCCGCAGCCGCCCCCGCGACAGCAGCCACCAGTCCCGCCGCCAGTCCCAGAATTGCCCAACGCAGCGCGAAGCTGGTCAGAATGGTGGTGCGACTGGCGCCGACGGTCTTGAGCACGGCGGCCTCGTAGACGCGCGCGCGGGTGCCCGCCGCGGCGGCGCCGATCAGGACGACCGCGCCCGTCACAAGCGTGGCGGATGCACCATAGGTGATGGCGGCGGCCACACCGGCAAGGATGTCGGACACGCGGTCGATGGCGTCCCGCACGCGAATGGCGGTGATGTTGGGGTAGTCGCCCGCCACGTTACGCAAGATGCGGGCCTCTGCGGCTTCATCGGCGTAGACCGTTGCGATCCACGTGTGCGGTGCGCCTTGAAGTGCAGCGGGGTTCATGGCCAAGACGAAACCGATCCCGGCGGTCGAGAAATCGACTTCGCGGAACGATGTGATCTCTCCCTCGATATCGCGGCCAAGGATGTTGACGGTCAGCGTGTCGCCAAGTTCCAGGCCCAGTTCTGCGGCTTCTTCGGCGGCGAAGCTGATCTGATTGGGGCCGGTGTAATCGGGCCGCCACCAGACGCCTTCTGTCACGGTCGTATCCTCGGGCGGCAGCTCGGAATAGGTGACGCCCCGGTCGCCGCGCAGGGTCCAGTGGTCGCCCGCGACCTCTGTTGCGTCCTGCCCGTTGATCTGCGTGATGATGCCCCGCAGCATGGGCGCCGCTTCGACCTTTTCGACTTGGGTATCGTCTTCCAAAGCGCGGATGGCGTCGATCTGCGCGGGTTGAATATCGACCATGAAATAGGCGGGGGCGATGTCCGGAAGGTCGCGCTCGATTGCGGCGCGCAAGTTGGCGTCGATCTGACCGACAGCGGCCAGCACGGTCAGGCCAAGGCCCAGCGACAGAACGACCGCCGCCGCTTCGCCGGACGGTCCGCCAACGGCACCGAAGGCCGTGCGGATCGCGGTGCGACCGCGCAGGGCAGGCTGTCGAGCGACGACGCGCGCGGCGCGGCGCGTGGCCCATGCGGTGGCCAGCAAGGCAAGGAACGACGCGAGCAGACCGCCAGCGGTGTAGAGCGTCAGCATCGGGATGCCCGACAGCCACGCGGCAAGGCCGACCAGCAGGATCAGAATGGCCCCTGTCGCGAGCAGGTAGGGCAGTCGCGGCAGGCCGGAGGGCAGGCCACCGGCTTCGCGGAACAGGGCGGCGGCGCGGATGTCCTGCGCTTTCGCCAGCGGCCAGAGCGTGAAGAGCGCGGCGGCAAGGATGCCGTACAACGCGGCCTCGGCCAGTGCGGCAGGATAGAGCGACAGGGCGGCCGGCACGGGCAGACGGTCTTCGATGATGGGTGCGAAGGCGATGGGCAGCGCCGCGCCAAGGGCGACGCCAAGGACCACGGCGAGCGCCGTGACAGCGCCGATCTGGATAGCGAAGGCGGCGAACAGGGTGCGGGATTCGGCGCCAAGGGTTTTCAGCGTCGCGATGGTGGCGGTCTTGTCCACCATGTGCGCGCGGACGGCGGAGCCGACGCCGATGCCACCGACGGCCAGACCGGCAAGACCGACGAGCACGAGGAAGGCCGACAGACGCTCGACGAACTGCTGGATGCCCGGCGCGCCGTTGCGACGGTCGCGCCAGCGGTAGCCGGAGTCGGGGAGGGCTTCGGCCAGTTGCGCCTCTGCGGTGTCGAGGTCGGCTTCCGGTGGCAGGGTCAGGCGATATTCAGTCTCGTATAGCGTGCCGGGCTGGATCAGGCCGGTGCCGTCGAGGTCTGCGGTGTTCAGGAGTGTTCTGGGGCCAAGGTCAAAGCCGCCGCCTGCGTTGTCGGGCTCTGCCGCGATCCGGGCGGTCAGGCGAAAGTCCTTCTCACCCAGCCGGAAGGTGTCGCCCACGGTCAGGCCCAGCCGGTCGGCCAACACCGGGTCCATAGCGGCGCCAGGCGGGTCGCCCGCGAGCGCGTCTGGCAGCGGGCCGGGCGGGTCGAGTTGTAGATCGCCCAGCAGTGGATAGGCCGCATCGACGCCCTTCACCTGCGTCAGCGCGCGGTCCTCTCCGACGGTGACCATGGAGCGGAACTCGACGACTTCGGATACGGTGCCGAGAGCTTCGAGCGCCGCGCGCTCAGCGTCGTTGGCGAAACGGTAGGTGAACTCGACGCTCGCGTCGCCGCCCAGCAGCGTTGCGCCTTCGCGGGCGAGACCTTCCGTGATGGCTTCCCTGACCGAACCCACAGCCGCGATGGCGGCGATGCCGAGGGTCAGGCAGGCGAGGAAGACGCGGAACCCCTTCAGTCCGTTACGGAAGCCGGAGCGGAGTTCTCGGCGCGCTATGGTGATGGCGGGACTGGGGGCGCGGCCCGGCTGGGGCGCTGCCCCAGACCCCGAGGTATTTGCAGAACGATGAAGGGTCATTCGGCGGCGGCGCGGTCGGGGGCAAGGCGGCCGTCTTCAAGGCGGATCGTGCGCGAGCAGCGGGCGGCGAGGTCGGGCGCGTGGGTAACGAGGATCAGCGTCGCGCCGTGACGGTCGTTGAGGGCGAAGAGCAAGTCCATGATTGTTTCACCCGTGGGACCGTCGAGATTGCCGGTGGGCTCGTCCGCCAACAGGATTTCGGGGCGGGGGGCAGCGGCGCGGGCAAGGGCGACGCGCTGCTGTTCGCCGCCGGATAGTTCTGACGGGTAGTGGTGCTGGCGTTTTCCAAGGCCCACGGCGTCGAGTTCGGCTGCCGCGCGGTCGAAAGCGTCCGAGTGGCCCGCCAGTTCAAGCGGGGTTGCGACATTTTCGAGCGCGGTCATCGTGGGGATCAGGTGGAAGGACTGGAAGACGACTCCCATATGAGAGCGACGGAAGCGGGCCAATGCATCCTCGTTCATTGCCGTCAGGTCATGGTCGAGCGCGTGAACCGAGCCGCCCGTGGCGCGCTCCAGCCCGCCCATGACCATGAGGAGAGACGACTTGCCTGATCCCGACGGACCCACCAGCCCCACCGTTTCGCCGCGCGTCACATCCAGCGTGATGCCGCGCAGGATATCCACGGGACCGGCATTGCCGTCGAGCGTGAGGTCGGCGTCGTTCAGGGACAGGATCGTGTCGGGCATGCGCGCCTCCGTGGGTCTGGTGGCATATGGGGTGCGGGAATGGGCGCTCAAGTCGGTGGCGGCGATCTGTCTTTACGGTGGCCTTGTCGGTGCCGCGCAGGCCGAGGTGACGGTGGCCGCGCTGGGCGACTCGCTGACGCAAGGATATGGCTTGGTGCAGTCCGAAGGCTTCGTGCCGCAGCTGCAGGCGTGGCTGCGCGATCAGGGGGCCGATGTGACGGTCGTGAACGCAGGCGTGTCGGGAGACACGACGGCGGGCGGCTTGTCTCGGGTCGACTGGACTTTGACGCCCGATGTGGACGCGATGATCGTGGCGCTGGGCGGCAACGATCTGCTGCGGGGGATCGATCCGGCGAACTCCAAGGCGAACTTGAACGGTATCCTGGCGGCAGCGGATGAGGCGGGCGTGCCTGTGCTGATGATCGGGATGGAGGCGCCGGGGAACTACGGTGCCGACTACAAGGAGGCGTTCGACGGGATGTATGGCGAATTGGCCGCGGAATGGGACGTGGCGTTGGCGGAAGCGTCGTTCCTGGGCACCTTGATGGAAATCGAGGACCGCGCAGCGGCGTCGGCCCGCTACATGCAGTCCGACGGCATTCATCCGAACGCAGAAGGCGTGGCGTTGATCGTCGAGGCACTGGGGCCGGAGGTTCTGGAACTGGTCGAACGCGCGGCGGAGTGACTGGTGGTCCGAGCCGTGCCGTGGGATGAACGGCACGGGAGGATCGTGGCATGGCTATTCTAAAGACGCTGCGCATGGTCGTGGGCGACGCGCATGTTCTGACGGGCGCGGATGCGGCGTCCTTCGCAAAGGATTGGACCGGACAGTACGAGGGTGAGCCGCTTTGCGCCGTGCGGCCCGCGAATGTACAGGAGGTCGCTGGCGTCGTTCGGGCCGCTGCGGAGGCTGGCGTTGCTGTCGTGCCCGTGGCGGGGAACACCGGATTGATGGGCGGCACGCACGCGCCGGGTCGCATCGCGCTTTCGCTGGAGCGGATGAACGCCGTGCGCGAGGTGCGGACAGAGTCGCGGCTGGCGATCGTCGAGGCGGGCGTTGTGCTCAGCCAGTTGCACGACGCGGTGGACCAGCATGGGCTGGTCTTTCCGCTGACCTTCGGCGCGAAGGGATCGGCACGGATCGGCGGTGTGCTAGGAACGAACGCGGGTGGCTCTAACGTCCTGCGCTATGGGAGCACTCGGGCGCTGTGTCTGGGCTTGGAAGTCGTGATGGCCGACGGGCGGGTGCTGGATACCATGTCCGAACTGGTGAAGGACAACTCCGGCTATGATCTGCGCGACCTGTTCATCGGTGCGGAGGGCACCTTGGGGATCGTAACGGCGGCGGTGTTGCGCTTGTTTCCGAAGCCCGCCGCCTATGCCACCGCGATGGTCGCGGTGCCGTCGGTCAGCGATGCGCTGGGGTTGCTGAACCAGTTGCAAACCGCGACGGGCGGCGCGGTAGAGGCGTTCGAATATATGCCGCGCAGCTATTTCGATGCGTGGGGCAAACGCGAGCCGGGCAAGCGCCCGCCGTTCGCGCAGACCTACGATCACGCCGTGATGGTCGAGGTCGGTGCGACCGCACCGCGCGATGCAGAGCCGGGACCGGATGGAGCGGTGCCGGTCCAGGCTTACCTGGAAGAGGTGCTGGGCGAGATGATCGAGGACGGTCGCGCGCTGGATGCCGTCGTTGCGCGGTCAGAGGCGCAGCGGCGCGAGATCTGGGAGCGGCGCGAGATCGCGGGCGAACTGTCCTTGGGGCAGGGTCCGTTCGCGCTGACGGATGTGAGCGTGCCGCTGGACAAGGTCGAGACGTTCCTTAACCGTGCCTACGCGGCGTTGGAGGCCGACGACCCGGACGTGCGGCATCTGGTGGTCAGTCATCTGGGCGACGGGAACGTGCATCTGACCGTGTGGCCGTCGGACGGGGATGCGGGCTATGAGCGCGTGATGGAGATCGTCGAGGATATCACGCAGGACTTGCGTGGATCGTTCTCTGCCGAGCACGGGATCGGGCTGGGCAAGAAGGGCGCGATGGGCCGACGCAAAAATCCGGTGGCTCTGGATGTGATGCGGGCCGTGAAGGCGGCGCTAGATCCGCAGGGGATCATGAATCCCGGGAAGGTGGTGCCAGAAGCTTAGGGGCGCTGCCCCCGCCGCTTTGCGGCTCACCCGAGGTATTTACGGAACGATGAAGTTGGGGTCGCGGGCTGCTGTGGGTGGTGATAGGCGCGCGGGATGATTTCCTTGCGCACCATCCTGACCGACCCGGCCCTACGTTTGACCGCCATCGCCATGTTGACCTTCGGGGGCTTCGCGGCGGCGCTGGCGCCGTACCAGTCGCTTTTGGGTGTACGTTGGTTCGGCTTCTCGGACGCCGCATATTCAGCAATCTACGCGGGCGGGGCAGCTTTGTCCCTTGTCTGCGCGGTGGGCGTCGGGATCGTGACCGACCGTACGGGGCGGCGCCGGAACGCCGCGCGATTGGCGGCTGCGGCCGGGTTGGTCGGTGCGGTTTTGGTGTTTCTGGCCGATGCGCGTTGGGCGTATCTGATCACGCATCTGGTGTTGTTCCCGCTATCCTCGACCCTGTTCGCGCAGCTGTTCACACTGGCGCGGCTGGGGGCATCGACGCACCCGCCCGAGGCGCGCGGCGGGTTGCAGGCGTCGATCCGGGCCTTTTTCGCGATCCCATTTGTAGCGCTGTTGCCGTTGCTGGCGCTGGCCTTCGCAGCGGGGCTGCCGCTGATCTACATCTATGCGATCTGCGGGGTTTCTGCCGGTATCACTCTGGCGATCTTTGCCTTCGCATGGCCGGCCGACGGGGCCACGCGCTGGCAAGACGCGGGATCGGGGTTGAGCTTGCGTGCTGCATTGCAGGAACTGACGGCGCCGTCGGTCCTGATCCGCACCTTTGCGCTGGCCGTCGTGTTGGCCGGTATCCAGCTTTACATGGTGCTGACCGGCCTGATCCTGACCGGCACGGAAGGGCGGGACACCGGAGATGTGGCTTTGTTCTTCGGCATCGTTGCTGGGCTGGAGATTCCTTTCATGCTGATGCTGGGCGGCCCGCTTGCGCGGTTCGGTCCGGCGCGGATGATCGCGGGGGCCGCCGTTTTGCACGCGGTCTTCATCGCGGTGTTTCCGCTGTTGGGTGGAACGGTGGGGGTCTGGGCGCTGCCATTGGTGGCCGCGGCGGGGGCGGCGGTGATACTGACGGTGCCGATGCAGTACCTGCAGGACCTGCTGGGCAGCCGTCCGGGGGCGGGAGGATCGCTGATCGCCCTGTGCAACTTAGGCGCGCAGATCATCGGGGCCGCACTGTTTGCGCTGGGCACATGGGTTGGGGACTATTCCACAGTCGCATGGATCGGCGCGCCGCTGGTGGCGCTTGCGGGGCTGTCGCTTTTGTGGCTCGACCGGCGCTTGGTGGTCTGACCGGCCGAACCCGGCATTGTCATCGCCCGCACGGCCTGTAAAGGATGACGCGGTTTTGCAGGAAGGCTTCATGGACGCGCCATCGACAATCGGTATCGTCGGCACCGGACTGATCGGCGCGGGGTTCGCGGCGCTGGTGTCGCGGCGTGCGCCGGACGTGGTGATCCGCGCGGTCGAGCCGAACGGCAGCTACCGCGCCGCCGTGCAGGCCCAACTGCCGCCCGTGACCTTCGATCACTGCGCCAAGGACCTGGCCGACGCGGATATCGTGTTCGTCTGCGCGCCTCCGGGTGCGGTCGTGGGATTGGCGCGTGAGGTGCTGGACGCGGGCGATGCATTGGTCGTGGACATGGCCTCGACCAAGGGGCGCATCGTGACTGCGCTGTCGGACGCGCCGCGTTTTATCGGTGGGCACCCGCTTGCGGGCGGCAACGCGGCGGGGCCCTTCACATCAGAGCCTGACGCTTTGGCCGCCGCGAGATTCGTCCTGACGCCCCACGCGGGGAACGGAGAGTCGGACATCGAGTGGATCGAGCACTTTCTTGCGCGGCTGGGATTTGCTGTGGTGCGTGCGGACGCCCACGCCCACGATCAGATATTGGCTCGCACGTCGCATCTGCCGCACCTGCTGGCCTACGGATACGCCGGGTTGCTGGGCAGTATGGACGCGGACGAGCGCGCGATCTTCGCCTCTCGCTCGACCCGCAACACGGTCCATCACGCCGCTGCGAATACGCGGATGTGGGCCGAGATACTGGATCAGAATACGGATGCGGTCTCTGCCGCGTTGGACGAGATGATCCTTGAATTGATGGAACTGCGCACCGCCTTCGCTGGCGGTCGCCGGTCCGACCTGACACAGCGGCTGGAAGCGGCCGCAACCACCGCACAGACTTTGACGAAAGGCGAGGATACATGACCAAGATCGGCTATCTCGGCCACCCCGGCAGCTATTCCCATCAGGCAGCGGCGCAACTGCGCCCCGACGCTGAGCATGTGAACCTTCCGTCTTTCGATGAGCTGGTCGCCGCCTGCGAGGCCGGCGACGTGGACGAGGCGGTTCTGCCGCTGGAGAACAGCGAGTCGGGTCGTATTCCAGATGTGCATCGCCTTGTCGTGTCTATGGAGCTGTTCATTGTCGGAGAGATGTTGCTGGACGTGTCGCATTGTCTTGTGACCTGCGGACCGGCGGTCGAGGCAGAGATCCATTCGATCTTCAGTCATCCGCAGGGGTTCCTGCAGTCGTCGAAGTTCCTGAAGGACCGCTTCCCCGACGCACAGCGCCGCACCCGGTCTGATACCGCAACGGCGGTGCGCGAAGTCGTGGCGGGCGGTGACAGGCATCTGGCCGCCATCGGGTCGGAATTCGCGGCCAAGCACTACGGTGGCACAGTCCTGCATCGCGGGATTTCCAACCGCGAGGACAACATCACGCGCTTCGTCGTGGTGGCCAGGGAAACGCGGTTCGAGGACAGCGACGACATGTCTTCGATGATCATTCAGGTCAGTCACAAGCCCGGCAGTCTGGTGCAGGCGTTGGCGGTTTTCGGGCAACACGGTGTGAACATCACCAAGCTGGAAACCTACATGATTTCCGAGCGGACAGAGCTGCCGACCTTCTATCTGGACGTTGGCTGCGGCGGGCAGGCCGAAAAGCTGATCGCCGCCATGCGCGATATCGAGCCGCATATCAGCTATTCAAAATTCCTGGGCTCTTACCGCGCCGACAGCCGCCGGACGGGGCGCAACGGGTTCCTTAAGCCGTAGCCATGGCGTCCCGCGCACGCATACAGGCCGTGGCCGCCGCGACACTGGCAACGGCATCTTCGGTGGCGGCCATCGTGGTGGACCGCCTGAGGCCGGAGATGTCGGTGGCAGAGCAGATCATCGCCGTTCTGGGAGTCTCGATAGTTCTCTATCTCGCCTATAGCGCGACCGAAAGCGTGCTGCGTCGCGTCTATTATCGCCATGTGCGCGGGCGCTGGCACTACGTTACGGTCGCACCCTCGGGAGGGAATCAGAACTACGCCGTTATGGATATTGGGTTCACCGAAGAGGGTACGCTGAAATACGAGGTTCAGCTTCACCGCAACCCAGCAGAATTGAAGACGCACGAAAATGCCATTGGAAGCGCGATCAGCGAGGCGATGGACTACGATCCGAAACGGCGTGAGCTGCATATCCTTTACGATGTCGACCTGAAAGAGGACAAGGACCGCAGACGGGGCCGGTTGCGGATGACACGCAATCTGGACGGCACGATGACGGGCATGTGGACGAGTGTCCGAAACGAAAAGGAAATTTCGCGCGGAGAAGTGTTTGCCGCGCGTCCGGCGCAGTTCGATGCAAAGTCAACGCGCTGGTTGAAGCTGAGGGAAATAGAACGATGACTGCGACCGCCGGAAAATACGACGACATCTCTTTCTTCGTGGCAGAAGAGCGCACCAAGTTCGCGCAATTCGCGCGGGGCAAATCGATCACCGAGCTGGGCAAGCTGGTGCTGGCCGTGCGCAACGCCGAACGCCTTGGTGCTGCATCCGAACAGATGGCGGCCGCTTATCTGGTGACCAACCTGCTGCTGATGAGCCGTGCGCAAAGACGTATCGCCAAGCTGGTGATCCTTGATATGGCCGAAAGCGACCGCGCGGCGCTGTTCCCGGTGACCAACGCGCTGCGTTACTTCCTGATGGAGGACTACACGCAGCTCGACAACTTCGAGGACTGGGTGACGTCCTTGAAAGGTCTCGCGAATGTGTCGGATCGCCTGCGCGACGAGTTGACAGACATTTCAGATTTCATGACTTCGTCCGAGTTGGGCGATCAGGGCACCACTGACCGCAAGGCGCAGACGATGCTGGCCGTGCGCGCGCCCGGCTTCGCCGAGGATCAGGGGCTGACGGCGGATGTGTCGAACCCATTCATCGTGACCTTCACAGCGGGTGGTGAGACAAGCCAGGACGTGGTGGGCCAGTCGGTCTACGGCGATGCGTTCTCCATGCGGGTCGCAAACTCACGCGATGTGATCGTCATCGAGATCGACGGCGCGCAGGCGGACGCGGCGATTGCGCAGTGGATCGCGCGGTTGGACGACGTGCTGGACAACGCGTTGCTGGGGCTGAGTTCCGGAGCCTAGGCGATTTGGGTCGAGGGGACCGTGCCGAAGCGAGACGACGACCTTGCAGAGCGGTTCGTTAACATCTTTTTTTCGTAGCTGAGAAAGTCAGCTACGAAAAAAAGTCGTAACTGGCCCGCAAGCTACTGTTTCCAGTCGAAGAATCCGTTGCCTGCTTGCGCAAGCAATTCCTTGGCCAGATCGCGTCCCATATCGGCGCCGTCGGCCACCGGGCCAGTACGCTCACCGGCCAGACATTCCGAGCCGTCGGTGCGCAGGATTTCTCCACGCAGGCGCAGGGTGTTGCCGTCCAGCTCGGCCAGTCCGGCGATGGGCGTCTCGCACGAACCATCCAGCGCGGCCAGGAACGCTCGCTCGGCGGCCAGGCGTTGCCCGGTGGGGCCGTCGTGGATGGCTGCCAGCATCTGTGCCACGCGCTGATCGTCCGCACGCCGTTCGATGCCGATTGCGCCTTGGGCCACGGCGGGCAGCATGTCGTCTTCCGGGACGGGGTTGCGGGGCACGTCGTCCGCGCGCAGGCGGTTCAGACCGGCGAGAGCAAGGAACGTCGCATCCGCCACGCCGTCGCCCAGCTTCTTCAGCCGAGTCTGCACGTTGCCGCGAAACTCCACGATTTGCAGATCAGGGCGGCGGTACAGAAGTTGTGACTTGCGGCGCAGGGAGGATGTGCCGACGATGCTCCCCTCGGCCAGTTCCGCCAGCGTGCCGCCATTCAGCGCCACGAAGGCGTCGCGCGGGTCCTCGCGGGGCAGATAGGTATCAAGCGACAGGCCGACGGGCTGGTCGACGGGCATGTCCTTCATGGAATGCACCGCGATGTCGATGTCGCCCGCCAGAAGCTGTTCCTCGATCTCTCGTGTGAACAGGCCCTTGCCGCCGATTTCTTTCAGCGGGCGGTCGATGATGCGGTCGCCGGTGGTCTTGATGACCACGATGGTGAACGCCTCGAATGGCAGATTGAAAGCGGCGGACAGCCGCTCGCGCGTCTCATGGGCTTGGGCGAGCGCCAGAGGCGAGCCACGGGTGCCGATCTTCAGCGGGTCTTGGGGCGTGGGCATGTTCATGGGCAGATGCGTAGCCTTGGTGTGCGGGCAGGGCAACCGAAAGGGTTGACACTTTGACCTGTCAATCAGACCAAGCAGTGCATCAGCGCCGGAGGGAAAGATGGCCGAAAAGACGATACTGAGGGCGCTGGCCGGGGAAACGCTTCCCACGCCACCGATCTGGATGATGCGACAGGCCGGGCGTTACCTGCCCGAATACAAGGCGACGCGCGCGCAAGCGGGCGACTTCCTGTCACTGTGCTACAATCCCGATTTGGCGGCCGAGGTCACGTTGCAGCCGATCCGCCGCTTCGGCTTCGACGCCGCGATCCTTTTCGCCGACATCCTGCTGGTGCCGCAGGCGCTGGGGGCAGACCTGTGGTTCGTGACCGGAGAGGGGCCTCGGCTTTCGACGATCACCGCGCGCGATCAGGTCGATGCGCTGCGCAGCACGGATGCGATCCACGACACGCTGAACCCGGTCTATGAAACCGTGCGCATCTTGGCGCGAGAGCTGCCGTCCGAGACGACGCTGATCGGCTTCGCGGGCGCGCCCTGGACCGTAGCGACCTACATGATTGCCGGGCGCGGGACACCGGATCAGGGGCCGGCCCACGCGCTGAAGGACGAGGATCGCGAGACGTTCGAAGCGCTGCTGGCGCGGATCACGGATGCGACGATCGAATATCTGTCTGCGCAGATCGAGGCCGGGGCGGAGGTGGTCAAGCTGTTCGACAGTTGGGCCGGGTCGCTGAGTGGCGAGGACTTCCGCAATTACGCGTTGGAACCCGCCAAGCAAATCATCGCGGCGCTGAAAGCACGCCACCCGAACGTCCCAATCATCGCTTTCCCGCGTGGAGCCAAAGAGGCCTACATCGGCTTCGCGAACGAGACCAACGCCGATTGCGTGGCTCTGGACCAGTTCACCGATGCGGATTGGGCAGCCGAGCATGTGCAGAAAGATGGCTGCGTTCAGGGCAACCTGTCGCCCGAACACATGGTGACGGGCGGTCAGGCGCTGATCGACGAGGTGCGGCGCATAAAGGCTGCGTTCTCGGGCGGGCCGCATATCTTCAACCTCGGCCACGGAATTACGCCCGACGCAGACCCCGACAACGTTGCCCTGATGATCGAAACGCTGCGCAGGTAGCCTGCCTTAGCCCTGCCCGATTTCACTGGTAGGGTTCCGGGCATGAGATGGCTCTTTCGCATCGTTTTCGCCTTGATCCGCGGTGGTTCTGCCTTCGCTTGGCTGACCGTGGCGGGGTGGTTGTTTCTTGTGACGCCAGACGCCGAAGAACGACATGCGTTGGGTAGCGCCTTCCAAGACACACGGCAGGGCAGCGAACAGGTCGCGACCATGCGCCTTGCGCGCATGGTGCTGGCCGTTGCGCCGGATGCGACGATTGCGACGATGACGCGACTTGCGCCGGGGGGAATTTCGGCAGATCAGCTGCGCACGGCGCTGGAGGTCGTGGCACAGGGGCCGGGGGCTGCATCGATGAAGAGGTTTCCTGTTACCGGCTATGCCAAGGATGCCCCCCAGGGGCTCGCGCGCTTCGACCTTGCTGATCAGATGCCGCAATCACCAGCGCCACCGCAAATCAGGCGCGTCGGCGGTGCGAAATTCATGCGGCCGCCCGAGTAGAGCCAGATTGGATCAGCCGCTGACACCCGGCGTGTTGAAGGCATCCGCCCAGTCGCCCTTCGGCAGTCGCTGCATCGGATCGACTTCGTACAGGTAGATGTAGGCCCAAGCCTCTATCCGGCCCTGCGCCGTTTCGACCATGCGGCGGGCGCGCTGGTATTCGGGAGGGCCATCGTCGAACAGGCCCTCGTAATCATCTAGAATGTGCATGATGCCGGGTTGGGTGATCTTCCAGACCTCGCCATGAACGCGGCCCTCTTCGCCTTCGATCAAAGCTGGATACCAGCCGACGGAGTATAGTCCGCCCGGCAAGGTGCCCTCTGCGATGAAGGACGCGCCTTCCCGGAAGGCGAGTGTTGCGTCGTTGTTGATGAAGCCGCGGCGCAACGTGCCATAGACAAACACGCGGTCACCGATGAAGGGGTCTGTTTTCATGTCCCAACAGATATCGGTGCGCGCCAAGATGTCCACGGCGCGCACCGACAGAGTTTTAGAAGCGGTAGTTGACCGACAGGGACGCCGTGGTGGCGTCGGCCTCAAGACCGCCGTCGAAGTCGTCGAACTCGTGGTACAGGACTTCGGCACCCAGAGTGACGTTCTGCGTTGCGAAGACTTCGTAGCCAAGGCCGACGAAGTAACCGTCAGAGCTGTCGTTCTCGGTGTCCGCATAAGCGTATCCACCGGTTGCGTAGTAGTAGTTACGACCGCTGTCGAAACCGGCGCGCAGGCCGACGCGGGTGATGCTGTCTACCTCATCCACGTTGTCACCCAGTTCAATGGAGGTGGCGTCGTACTGAACGCCGCCACCCAGAACGAAGCGACCGAAGTCGTAGTCGTAGTACGCGCGCAGACCGTAGACGACATCGTCGCCGTCAAGGCTGTCGACGTTCGTATCCACATCCCCGTAGCCAAGCTGGGCACCGACCGAGAAGCCGGTCCAGTTGTACTCGGGCGAGAAGGCGAGCGGGGGCGCCATGGGCGCGGGGGCGGTGGTCATGCCGCCGGCAAGGGCGGGCGCGGCAAGAAGGCTCATGGCGGCGAGTGCGGAGGCGAAGGTTTTCATGTCGTAAAATCCTGTTCACGAGTTACTGGGTCTGACCGACTAACCCCATTCAGGGGGTGGGGTTCAGCCCGGTCGAAAATGTTGCTTACTCTGTTGCAAATCAGACCCACTTTGCCAGCGGCGGCAGTGACATCAGCACCGCATTGGCGTCGTGGCCCGTTTCCAGCCCGAACTTCGTGCCGCGATCGTAGACCAGGTTGTATTCCGCATAGAGACCCCGGTGGACCAGCTGCGCGTCCTTGTCGGCCTCGTCGAAGTCCTGAACACGACGCTTTTCGACCAGCGGCAGGTAGGCGGGCAGGAAGGCGCGCCCGATGTCTTGGGTCAGCGCGAAATCGGCCTGCCAGTCACCGGTGCAGCGGTCGTCCATGAACACGCCGCCGACGCCACGGGCACGCTTGCGGTGCGGGATGTAGAAGTATTCGTCCGCCCATTCCTTCAGCCACGGATAGATATCGTCGCCGTGCGGGTTCAAGTGGTTGCGCAGGGTGTCGTGGAAGTGGGCAGTGTCTTCTTCATATTCGATGCAAGGGTTGAGATCCTCGCCGCCGCCGAACCACCAGGCGTGGGGGGTCCAGAACATGCGGGTGTTCATGTGAACGGCAGGTGCGTGCGGGTTCTGCATGTGCGCGACAAGGCTGATGCCGCTCGCCCAGAAGCGCGGATCGTCGGCCATACCGGGAATGCCCTTCCGCGCGGCCATGGCCATCTGCGCCTTGGCGCCCAGCTTGCCGTAGACTTCAGAGACGTTGACGCCGACCTTTTCGAACACGCGACCACCGCGCATGACGCTCATCAGTCCACCGCCCGCGTCGCTGCCGTCTTCTGCCGTGCGCGAGGTTTCTGTTATCTCGAAGCGGCAGGGGGCTGAGTCTGCGAAGGGGCCGGTCGCGTGGCTGTCTTCCAGCGCTTCGAACGCGGCGACGATTTGGTCGCGCAGTTCCTTGAACCATGCGGCGGCTTGGGCGCGCTCGGGCGCGAAATCTTGGGTTTGATCGGTCATGCGTCCTGTCTAGCGGGGCGCGGGACCAAGGAAAAGTGGATCAATGCGCGCCGGCGTCGCAGTTATCCAGAAGCGAGCGCCCGCCATCGACGGTCAGGATCTCTCCGGTCACGAAGCCCGCCCCGTCCGAGGCCAGGAACTGCACAGCTTCGGCCACTTCGGACGCGCTGGCGATGCGGTGCAGGGGGGTGGCGTCGATGATCTCGTCCCGCAGGTCGCTGTCTTCCTTGATCGCGCCTTTCAGGGTCGCAGACATGACGGACCCGAAGGCGATGGCATTCACGCGGATACGGTGGGGCGCAAGGGCGACGGCAAGGTTGCGCGTCGCCTGATCGAGCGCGGCGGTGGACACGGAATAGGCCATCAGATCAGGCTGAGTGCGGCGCGCGGCGATGGACGAGAGATTGATGATTGCGCCCAGCGGGCCTTCGGTGCCGGACTCTTCGCCCTGTTTTATCATCCGCTTCGCCACATGACGGGACATGCGCAAAGAGACCATCAGGTTCTGATCCAGCAGCGTCTGCAGCATCTTGTCTTCGGGGTCCAATGGGTCGGACTGTTCCATCTGGCGCGCGGCGTTTACCAGGATGTCCACCCGGTCGAAAGCCGCGATGGTGGCGGACATCAGGTTCGCGACGGTCAGTTTCTCACGCAGGTCGCCTGCGAAATAGCGCGCGGTGCCGCCCTCGTCGTCCATCTCGCCGATTTCGTCTTGCAAGGCCTTCTCGTCGAGGTCCGTCATCATCACGTTCGCGCCCTTGTCGATGAAATGACGCGCGACGGCGAGGCCGACACCATTCGCGGCGCCAGTGACGATGGCGGTCTTGCCTTGGATCGAAAGCGACATGGGGTGTCCTTAGCGGATTTTGCGCGGACGCGCGGCGCGGAAGAGCTTGAAGGCGCCCGGTGCAGGCAGTTCGGTGACTTCGGCGAACAGGTCAGTCAGGGCGGCCTCATAGGGCAGGTGTCGGTTCGCGACCAGCCACAGGACCCCGCGCGGAGCCAAAGACCGGGCCGCCGTGGCGATGAAGGCACGGCCCAGCCCCGGATCACCCGCGCGGCCCCGGTGGAACGGCGGGTTTGTAACAACGTGGTCGGCCTTGGCCCGCAGCGTCCAACCGGTCGCGTCGGCCCAGTGAAATGCGGCGCGGGGGTCGAAGACGTTCGTGCGCGCACAGTCGAGTGAAGGGCGATGCGCTTCCACCAGATCGCAAGCGGTGACGGTGGGCGATTGCAGAACGTGGCGCGCAATGGGGCCCCACCCTGCGCCAAGGTCGATAACGTGGCCTTTCAGCGGGGGTAGGGCATTCAGCAGGGCGGCGGTGCCGGGGTCGATTCCGTCGGTCGAGAAGCCAGCGACCGGGACGGTGAAGCCGTCGCCATTGGTCGCGGGCTCTGCGATCCAGTCGGAGAAGTCCCCGCCCGTGACAGTGAACAGCTTGCCGTGCGCCTTCGAGATCACCGCGTCCACAGTCGCGCGCTTGCGACATTCCTTCAGCAGCGATTCGGCGCCATCGGTCTTCACGCCGTCCACGACCACCGGGCACCCCGTGGCCATGGCACGCGCGATCCAGTCCTTCGCGGCAGCCCGCTCTCGCGGTAGGAAGACCACAACGGTTTCACCGCTCGCTTCGATCCGGTCGCGCATTTCGTGCTGTTTGGCAAACTGATCGCGTTCGGGCTGGCGGTCATGCATCACCGCGACGGCACCGGGCAACACGGACAGGTCCGCATCAAGCGGTGGGTTCACCGCCAGCACCGGCCCGTCGATCAGGCCATCGGCTACGCCAAGGGACAGGCGGGCGGACAGTTACTCTTTCTCCATGGTGCATTGCAGCGGATGCTGGTGGCGGCGGGCGAAATCCATCACCTGCGTTACCTTCGTCTCCGCCACCTCGAAGGAGAAGACACCGACGACCGCGAGGCCCTTCTTGTGGACGGTCAGCATGATCTCGAACGCCTGCGCGTGGTTCAGGCCGAAGAAGCGTTCCAGCACGTGCACCACGAACTCCATCGGGGTGTAGTCGTCGTTCAGGATCATCACCTTGTACAACGGCGGGCGCTTGGTCACCGGTTTGGTGTCCAGCGCGACTCCGGTATCCCCGTCATCGTCCTTGGGCTTGTCGGCCATCATGTTCAGCTGCTTGGTGGTCACATTGCCCCTGCGCGGTTACCTGTCGACGTGGCCTAGCAATATAAGAACGATGGCCCAATGGAAAAGAGGGGCGGTATGCGACCGATCACGACCATTGGCTTCGATGCCGACGATACGCTTTGGCATAACGAGCGATTCTTCAAGCTGACAGAGGCCCGCTTTGCCGATTTGCTGCGCGACCATGCCGCGCCCGGCGATCTGGCAGAGCGGCTGCTGAACGCGGAGCGGCGAAACCTTGGACGCTACGGCTTCGGCATCAAGGGGTTCATGCTGTCGATGATTGAAACCGCGCTGGACGTCACGAACGACCGTGTGCCCAGCACGGTGATTCGCGGTATAGTAGAAGCCGGGCAGGAGATGCTGGCCCATCCCATAGAACTGCTCCCCCATGCCGCAGATGCGGTGACGGCGTTGCAGGCGGACTTCTATCTGGTTTTGATCACCAAAGGCGACCTTCTGGATCAAGAGCGCAAGCTGGCGCAGTCTGGGCTGGGCGATGCTTTCGACGCGGTCGAGTTCGTGTCGGACAAGCAGGCCGGCACCTATGCGGCGATCTTCGATCGGCACGGTGACGGTGCCGCGCAAGGCCTGATGGCAGGCAATTCGATGAAGTCCGATGTGCTGCCTATGATTGCGGCGGGCGGGCACGGCGTTTTTGTGCCCCATGGCGACGTCTGGGCGTTGGAGCACGCCCATCCGCCCCAGAGCGAGCCACGTTTCCATGAGCTGTCCCACTTGGGAGAGTTGCCTGACCTCGTGCGAAGGTTGTGTGGTGAATGAGGCACAAATCGCGCCGAATCGTCGATCAATTCGGGCATGATTGTGTCTATCGGATGGCAGCGGCTTGCATGTAGCGCTCTCTCAGATCGCGCGTCCCATATGTTGTATACATCGATTCGCTGGGCTTAAGCGTCTGATTTCAGGCTGTTCCGGGAAACCGAAACGCGTGCTATGGTCTGGTTCAGACGCGGATCGGCCACCAAAGAGCCGGCCGCGAGAGGCAGAGAAGGCAGTGTACCCGTGGTCATCCATCGGCTTTTCGTCCTTTTCGGGACGCTCTTTACGGTTTTGTTCTTAGTCGCCACAGCCCCGGCCAAGGCGGCACCCTACGCGGCGATGGTAATCGACGCGCGGACCGGAGAGGTTTTGCATTCGCGCAATGCCGATACCCGGCTCCATCCCGCATCGCTGACCAAGATGATGACGCTTTACGTCGTGTTCGACGCGATCAAACGCGGCGAGATCGGCTTGGACACGCAGGTGCGAATTTCCCGCCACGCCGCGTCCGAGCCGCCGTCGAAGCTGGGACTGCGGGTGGGCCAGCGCATTTCCATGCGGCACCTGATTCGCGCCTCTGCGGTGAAATCGGCCAATGACGCCGCCACTGCTTTGGGAGAGGCGATCTCTGGTTCCGAAGCAGCATTTGCCCGTCGGATGACCGCGACGGCGAAGGCGTTGGGCATGAGTCGCACGACCTTCCTAAATGCCCACGGCCTGACCGAAGCGGGCCATCTGTCGACTGCGCGCGACATGACAACGCTGGGCCGTCGCCTGTTCTACGACCACCCGGAGTATTACAATCTGTTCTCCCGCCAGTCAGCCGACGCGGGCGTGCTGACGGTGCGCAACACGAACCGCCGCCTGTTGTCGGATTATGCTGGCGCGGACGGCATCAAGACCGGCTACACGAACGCCGCCGGTTTCAACCTTGTCGCTTCCGCCGAGCGGAACGGAGAGCGCATCATCGCCACGGTGTTCGGGGGCCGATCCTCTGCCACGCGCAACGCGAAGGTGGCCGAACTGCTGGACCTTGGTTTTCAGCGCGCCCCGTCCCACGCACGGGTGAAAAAGCCCGCTCCGGTGAACCTGGAAGGCGTTGGAAGCGCGATCGTCGCGCGATCCTTGCGCCCCCGGTTGCGTCCTGTTCGCCCCGTCGCCGGGGATATCCTGATCGGCAAGGTCGGCGAAGTGCCTGCTGCACCGCCGCTACCTGCCGCCGTTGCGCCCAGCGTCGTGCCGGAACCGCCCGCGCGGGCGGCGGCGCTTGCCGCGCCACAGATCGCACAGGTTGCCCCCACGCCCGCACCGGAACAGGGGCGCGTTGTTTCACGGCTGTCCAGCTCTGGCGGGCGGCATTGGGGGATCAACGTCGGTCGCTACGGCAGCCGCTATCAGGCAGAGCAGGTCCTTCTGGTGACGGCGCTGTCCGAGATCGGTACGCTGGATCAGGCGCTGCGTAAGGTGGTGCAATCGCCGCAAGGCTGGGAAGCCAACTTCGTCGGCATGACAGCCGAACGCGCCGAAATGGCCTGCCGCCGGTTGGCCGCGCGCGACATGAACTGCAACACGCTGGGGCCGAGCTGAAGGCGCGTGTTGTAAGCATCTGAAAGCAACGTTTACGACTTTTTTTCGTAGTTGAAAAAACCAGCTACGAAAAAAAGTCGTAAACGTTGCTTTCAAATGCCGCGTCTGCGGTCGGCCTTAAGCCCGTCTACGCAACGACCCACGCGCCGTCCGGACCCCGCTTGAACGCGGCGGTCTCGCCCGCTGCGAACGTCGGCTCATCCCCAGCGCGCCAAGACTGCACCGAGACGCGATTGGGGCTGGCGTCTATCAGGTTGAACATGTTGTCTTCTCCGCGCAGCCGGTTCGACAATCCCGTTCCCGCCTGCACGAACAAGCACCCCGGCGCGATGGCGAAGGGCCGTGTGACCGTCTGGTGCAAGTGCCCCGACAGGACCATGTCCGCACCGGCTTCTCGCATCGCGACGAGGGTGTCATGCGCCCCACGCATCAACCGTTTCTCCACGTGCGGTCCATGTTCCAGCGGATGATGCAGCACCGCGATCCGAAGGCGGTCGCCCGCGCCTCGGAACGCGTTGGTCATCTTGCGGATCGTGCGCTTCGAAAGCCGACCGCGCTGCCATGAAAAGCGGTTTACCGTGTTCACCCCGGCAACGACCATCGCACCCGTTTCCAGCACAGGCTCCAGATTGCGGTCGATGTTGCGTTTGTAGCGGCCGAAGGGCCGGAAGAAACGCAGGAACAGATTGTCGAGAGGGGTATCGTGGTTGCCGGGCACCGACAGCGTGGGCGGTTCGATCCGATCCATGAAGGCGGCGGCTTGCTCGAACTGACTGCGGCGGGCGCGCTGTGTGAAATCACCCGAAACGACGACAAGATCGGGAGCAAGGTCGTTCACTACCTTGATCAGTGGTGTTTCCAGCTCCGGACGGTCGCGGCCGAAATGCAGGTCGGACAGGTGGATCAGTCGGGTCATGCGTCCTCGTGCGACGGGGGAAGCTGGATCGTCAGGTACTGCTCGCTCATCTCGAAGGTAAACGGGCCGTCCATGCGGCCCTTCTCTCCATCGAAGGCCAGTAGGTTCCGGCGTTTGCGTGTTTCGATCACGGCCTTCGGGGTTGAGATCAGGGCGTAATCCTTGCCGCGCAGGGGTTTTCCACGCACCAAACGTGCCGTCATCTTGAATAGGGCCAACCGGGTTTCGGCTAGCGTGACCAGTACGGCGAAGTTGTCCTTGTCGATCGCCTCTGCCCCGTCGATTCCGAAGGAGTCCAGCTGGTAGGCAGAGCGCGCCACGAAGACGAGCGCGGTGCGGTATTCCTTTGTCTCGCCATTCGCGGTGATCGTGACTTTCATCGCCTTGCGGAACCGCAGGAACGTCTTGACCACCGACCAATGCGCGGCGAGTCGGAAGCGGCCCCAGCGGGAATAGACGGTCTCTCGCTCGCGCAGGATGGCGGGATAGATGCCAAGCGAGGCGTTGTTCAGGAACGCCTTGCCGTTGACGGTGCCGATCCGGATATCGTGGGGCGTGCCCTGGTCGATCTGGCGGGCGGCTTCCTCTGGGTTTTCGGACAGGCCCAGCCCGCGCGCGAAGAAGTTGAACGTGCCCAGCGGCAGCACACCCATGGCGACACCCTTGCCCAGCATCGCCTCTGCAACTGCCATGACGGTGCCATCGCCACCCGCCGCCACAACGATATCGGGCGACTTCGCCAAGGCACGGTCCACCGCGTCAGAGATCGGGTTGTCGGGGTTCCAGTCAACTTTCTCGGCAATCTCGCCGAAAGCCGCCATAGCGCGGTCGACCGCTTCGGCGTCACGGCTGTTCTGGCCGGATTTTCTGTTGGCGATAAGGACGATACTGGGCGACATGGCGCGGCTCCTGCGATGCGCTGACACAACGCCGCAGGGTTCTGGTTTGTTGCGCCTAGTGTTCGCCGCCGCCGCGTTCGCCGAAGGCCGCGCGCATGAGCTGGCGGGTGTAGTCCGTGGCTGGCGCATCGAAGATCTGGTCTGTGTCGCCTGCTTCGACCACATCGCCCTTTTGCATGACCATGACCTTGTGGCTTAGCGCGCGGACCACCTTCAGGTCGTGGCTGATGAACAGGTAGGCCAACCGGTAGCGTTTCTGCAGGTCGCGCAGCAGTTCGACGATCTGGACCTGCACGGTCATGTCAAGCGCACTGGTCGGCTCGTCCAAGACCACCAGCTTGGGCCGCAGGATCATGGCGCGCGCGATGGCGATGCGCTGACGCTGGCCGCCGGAAAACTCGTGCGGGTAGCGGTGCATAGTGGCCGGGTCGAGGCCGACCTCTGCCATGATCTCGGACACCATCTGCGTCTTGGTCTTGCCATCGCGGGTGCCGTGGATGGTCAGGCCTTCCGCAATAATTTCTTCTACAGTCATGCGTGGCGACAGCGAGCCGAAGGGGTCTTGGAATACGATCTGCATATCGGCGCGCAGGGGACGCATCTGGCGGCCCTTCAGGCCCTGCACGTCGCGCCCTTGGAAGACGATCGGCCCTTCGGACGAGATCAGGCGCATGATCGCCAGCGCAAGCGTCGTCTTGCCAGAGCCGGATTCGCCCACGATGCCGACGGTCTCGCCTTCGCGCACCGACAGGGATGCGGCGTTGACGGCCTTCACGTGGCCCACGGTGCGGCGCAGAAAACCGCGTTCGATCGGGAACCAGATGCGCAGGTCATCGGTGCTGGCGATGGGTTTGGCGTCCTGCGGGACGGGGGCAGGGGTGCCGGTGGATTCTGCTTCCAGCAGCATCCGCGTGTAGGGGTGTTCGGGCGCGTCGAAGATCTCCTTCGTCGGACCGTGCTCGACGATCTCGCCGTCCTTCATCACGCAGACGCGGTCGGCGATCTGGCGCACGATAGTCAAATCGTGGGTGATGAAGAGCAACGACAGCCCTTCGCGCGCCTTCAACTCTGCCAACAGATCGAGGATCTGCGCCTGGATCGTCACATCGAGCGCCGTCGTCGGCTCGTCCGCGATAAGCAGTTCCGGCTTGTTGGCCAGCGCCATGGCGATCATCACGCGCTGGCGCTGGCCGCCGGATAGCTGATGCGGGTAGGCCCCAAGACGCGATTCCGGGTCATTGATTCCGACTTCGGTCAGCAACTCGATGATCCGGGTACGAGCCGCGTCGCCGGTGATGCCCTGGTGCAGCGCGAGCGACTCTTCCAACTGCCGCTCCAGCGTATGCAGCGGGTTGAGCGACGTCATCGGCTCTTGGAAGATGAAGCTGATGTCGTTGCCCCGGATTTTGCGCAGGGTCTTTTCCGACGCGCCCACCATTTCCTGATCGCCGTAGCGGATCGAGCCGTCGGTATGGGCGGAACCCGGCAGCAGGTCGACCGAGGACAAAGCAGTGACGGACTTGCCAGAGCCGGATTCGCCCACAAGGGCGACGGTCTCGCCTTTTTTCACTTCGAAGGACACGCCGCGCACGGCGTGCGTTTCGGCGCCGTCCTGACGAAAGCGGACGTTCAGGTCACGGACGGTAAGGACGGCGGTCACTGGAACGTCTTTCTCGGGTCGAACGCGTCGCGGATGCCCTCGAAGATGAAGACCAGCAGCGACAGCATGATCGCGAAGGTGAAGAAGGCGGTGAAGCCGAGCCACGGGGCCTGCAGGTTCTGCTTGGCTTGGAGTGTCAGTTCCCCCAGCGACGGGGCGGACGACGGCAGGCCGAAGCCCAGGAAGTCGAGCGAGGCCAACGTGCTGATCGTGCCGGTGATGATGAAGGGCAGCATCGTGACGGTCGCGACCATGGCGTTGGGCAGCATGTGGCGGAACATGATCGTCCAGTTTGACACGCCAAGCGCACGGGCGGCGCGGACATATTCGAAATTGCGGGCGCGCAGGAATTCGGCGCGGACAACGCCCACGAGCGCGGGCCAGCCAAACAGGACTGTCACGAAGACCAGCAACCAGAATCCGCGCCCTAAAATCGCGAAGAGGATGATGATGACGTAGAGTGACGGGGTAGAGACCCAGATCTCGATGAACCGCTGAAAGATCAGATCGGTCCAGCCGCCGAAGAAACCCTGCACGGCCCCTGCAAGGATGCCGATGATCGAGGTCAGGACCGTCACGATCAGCGTGAACAGGATCGACAGGCGGAAGCCGTAGATCACCCGTGCGGCCACATCCCGCGCCGTGTCGTCGGTGCCAAGGATATGCGCGCTGTCGGGGGCCGAAGGGGCCGCGCCACCGATGTCGTTGATGGTGTCGTAGCTGTAGGGGATCGGCGGCCACAGAAGCCAACCGGCCTGCGCGCCTTCGGCCACGGTGCCTTCGTCGATGATGCCTTCGGGGTCGTCGAAGCAATCCTCCAGCCCGCCGGACTTGATCAGGCACTGCACCTCGATATCGGCGTAGACGGCCTCTGACCGGAAATCCCCGCCGAACGCCGTTTCGGGGTAGAAGCTGAAGATCGGCGCGCGCAGCTCCCCGTCGTAGCTGACGAGGATGGGTTTGTCGTTGGCGATGAACTCGGCAAATAGCGACAGGCCGAAGATGATCGCGAACAGGATCAACGACCAGAACGCCCGCCCGTTGCGCCGGAAATTACGCCAGCGGCGTTCGTTGAGCGGCGACAGGTAGCGACGACGGCGCTTTGGGCTGACCGGCGGCGGGGCGTCGTGGCCGGGCGATGGCGTCGGCGGCGGGCCTTCCAGATCGGGCGCGGTCGCACCGTGAGAGAGTTGGTCGTAGTTCGTCATCTCACCCTTCCCGCGATTCGAAGTCGATGCGGGGGTCGACGAAGACATACATCAGGTCGGACAGGATGCCGACGATCAGGCCGATCAGGCCGAAGAAGAACAGCGTGCCGAAGATCACCGGGTAGTCGCGTGCGACAGCCGCTTCGAACCCCAATCGGCCCAGACCGTCGAGCGAGAAGATCGTTTCGATGATCAGGCTGCCGCCGAAGAATACGCCGATGAACACCGCCGGGAAGCCCGCGATGATGATGAGCATCGCGTTGCGGAAGACGTGGCCATAGAGGACCGTCGACTCCTTCAGACCCTTGGCGCGCGCGGTCACGACGTATTGCTTCTTGATCTCGTCCAGAAAGCTGTTCTTGGTCAGCAGCGTCAGCGTTGCGAAGGCGCTGATGGTGGAAGCGGCGACCGGCAAGGCGATGTGCCATAGATAGTCACCTACCTTGCCGAGAAGGGACAGCTGGTCGAAGTTGTCTGACGTTAGGCCCCTAAGCGGGAAGATCTGGAAGTAGGACCCGCCCGCGAACAGAACCAACAGCAGAATCGCGAACAGGAAGCCGGGGATCGCGTAGGCGACGATGATCAGCGCGCTGGTCCATGTGTCGAAGCTGGACCCGTCGCGCACCGCCTTGCTGATGCCCAGGGGGATCGACACGAGGTAGGCGATCACTGTCGACCAAAGACCCAGCGTGATAGACACTGGCAGCTTTTCGACCACGAGTTCCAACACGCCGATGGACCTGAAGTAACTCTCACCGAAATCGAAGCGGATGTAGTTCCACATCATACCGACGAAGCGCTCCAACGGTGGTTTGTCGAAGCCGAACTCGCGTTCCAACTCTGCGATGAACTCTGGCGGCAGGCCGCGTGCGCCTGCGTATTCGCTGTCCGACGATCCGGCGGCAGAGAAGTCCTCTCCGGGACTCGTCGCACCACCGCCAGAGAAATTCGAGAAGACGTCGCCGCCGCCTTCCATGCGGGCGATGACCTGCTCGATCGGGCCGCCGGGCACGAATTGGGTCAGCACGAAGTTGACCACCATGATGCCGAACAGCGTCGGGATGATCAGCAGCAGACGGCGTAGGATATAAGCGCCCATGGGGGGTTACAGTACGCCCGCGTCGCGCAACTCTGCCGCCGCGTCTTCGTCGTACCACCAGAAGTCCAAGACGCCGGTGCCCAAGGGCGGCAGCGTTTCGGGGTGCTTGTAGACGTTGAAATAGGCCAGCCAGTTGTCGGGATTATAGTAGACCGGGATGTCGAAGTTGATGCTGCGCAGGACGCGGTCCAGCGCGTTGGTGGCGTCAGTCAGGGGCTGCAGTTCGTTCGTGGTCTCGATGACCTCGAGAAGTCGGTCCACAGCAGGATCCTTGAGCCGCATGATGTTGCGAGAGCTTTCGTCCGCCCCTTCCGATCCGAACCACTGGCCCAGCCCGGTCGACGGCTCAAAGCCCATCTGGAAGGCTTGGTTGGTCAGGTCGAACTCACCTGCTCGGCGGCGTTGGACATATTGAGCGGTGTCGATCCGCTCCAAGTTGCCCTGCACGCCGATCAGTTCAAGATTGCTTAGGAAGGGCGCGATGATCTTGTCGTAGCGCTGGTTGAACTGGATGATTGTCAGGTCCAATACCTGCCCGTCCTTGCGGCGGATGCCGTCGTTGCCCGCGATCCAGCCAGCCTCTTCCAGCAAGCCGGCCGCTTCGCGCAGGATACGGCGAGAGGGGCGGTTCGTCGACGCGTCATGCTCGACGGGGCTGGAGACCTCATCGGTCAGGATCGACGCGTCCAGCAAGCCTTCGTCCACCAGCGGCTGAAGCACGGCGATTTCGCCTTCCGAGGGTGTGCCCGTTGCGGCCAGATCGGTGCCGGTCCAGAAACTTTCGGGCTGGCCGTAGTCGCCGTAATACAGCGTGTCATTGGACCAAGCGAAGTTCAGCATCATACCGATGGCGCGCCGCACACGCTCGTCCTGCCACTTCGGCTCGTTCAGGTTGAAGTTCCACGAAAACCGCTGCGCCACTGTGCCATCGGGGATTTCCTCCATCGTGGCGAAGCCGTTGCGCGTGGCGGGGAAGTCGTAGCCCGTGTTCCAGTCGGCGGGATCGGTTTCCGCACGGTAGAGGTATTCGCCAGCGGTGAACGCCTGCAACGCTGCAGAGGTGTCGGCGAAGTATTCGATGCGGATGCGGTCGAAGTTGTTACGGCCTTGGTTCAGCGGCAGATCGTTGCCCCAGTATTCAGGGTTCTTCGCGTAGACGACCTGTCGGTTGTAGTCGACGCTATCAAGGACATAGGGCCCGGTGACCATGAACGGCTCTGTCTGGCTTTCGTCCAGCCGGATCTCGTTTGCTTCAAACCACGCCTTCGAAAACACGGGCGATCCGCCAGCCTGCTGCACGCGCACCTTGGGGGGCATGAAGTCCGAGAAATTGAAGCGAACCGTATGATCGTCGATCACCTCGATGCTGTCGTAAAACTGCGCGGCGGATACACGGTATTCGGGGATGCCCTGCTCGACGAACAGCTCGTGCGTGAACTTCACGTCTTCGGCGGTCATCGGGGTGCCGTCCTGAAATGTCACATCATCGCGCAGGTAGAACGTGGCATAGGTGCGGTCTTCGTCGTATTCGACTTCGGTGCAAAGGAAGCAGTAGGCGCCGTAGGGATCGTCGAGCACTTCGGTCATCAACCGTTCGGTGCCGATGGAGGCCAGCGAGGCGGGGACGCCGGCACGCGCGTAAGGATTGAAGCTGTCGAAATTACCAAGCGACCAAGTGGACAACTCTCCGCCCTTTGGCGCGTCCACGTTCACGTAGTCCAGCACGTCGCCCGGTTCGTATTTCAGCTCGCCGAAGTTGGTGTAGCCGAAGGCGCGAATGACGCCGTTCTCGTCCGCTTCTTGTGCCGTGGCAGCCAGCGCGGTCAGGGCCAGCGCCGTCCCGGAGGCCAAGGCCAGCAAAAGGCGGGCGCGGGGATCGGCTTTGGTCTGGGACTTGGCGGCGGCGCGGGGTGCGGGCGTCATGGGCGTCTCCTGCAACGAACGGGCGATGGGCGCTTTGGCGGCTTGGTGAACCGTAGATCGGGGGCCGGGGAGTTCCAAGTTGATTTCGCGTGAGGGGGTGTTTCTGCCTGCGGCGCATTCACGACCGCCGAAACGAAAAACGCCGACCCGTTGGGGTCGGCGCAACGGTTGGTGAGCCAAAAGGCTTAGCCTTCCAATGAGTCCAGATAGGCGATCAAGTTGGCGCGGTCTTCGATATTGGGAAGACCGTTGAAGCTCATGGTGGTGCCCGGTGCCCAACCCTGCGGGTCGATCAGGAATGCGTTCAGAACTTCAGGGTCCCATGCTTCGGCTTGCTCGCCCAGTGCGCCGGAGTAGTTGAACCCACCGACAGAGGCGACTTCACGACCCACAACGCCGTTCAGGTGCGGACCGACGGCATCGGTTCCGTTGATCTGGTGACAGGCGCGGCATTTGCCGAACACACGTTCGCCCGCGCCGGCATCGGCAGACGCGAATACTTCCTCGAACGGCACTTCCGGCTCGGCTTCCGCTTCGGCACCATCATCCTCGACCGGGATCGAGTAAGCTTGCGTGATCTCACCGTCGTGGCCATCGCCGTGACCGCCGACGTGGTAGATCTCTTCCGCCGCCCAGCTTCCCAGAAGGAAGATCAGAAGCGCGCCGCAGAAACTGCCGACGATCTTGGTCAGGGTCATGGTGTCGAACATGAAGCGGCTCGCCTTGGATTAGGGCCTGTAATTGGCCTGAGTTTGTTTTGTCGGCCACTCTCTATCCGCAACCCATGCGCTTGTTCAAGCGTGTTGGGATGCGACATTGGGCCGAGGTGCGCGGGTTAGCCGCGCGGGTGCGCCTTTTCGTGGATGGCCAGCAAGCGGGCGGTATCGACGCCAGTGTAGGCTTGTGTCGTGGACAGCGAGGCGTGGCCCAGCAACTCTTGAATAGCGCGCAGATCACCGCCCGCGTCCAGAAGGTGAGTCGCGAAAGAGTGACGGAAGGCGTGGGGCGTGGCGCTGGCGGGCAGGCCCAGTTGCAGGCGCGCGCTCTCGACCCGGCGCGCGACGAGGCGCGGGTTCAGCGGGCCACCGAGCACGCCCCGAAAGAGCTTGGTGCCGGGCGGCAGGGGATGCGGGGCAAGTTCGCGGTAACGCTCGACCGCTGCACGGGCGGCGGGCAGGACAGGCACGATCCGTTCCTTGCCGCCCTTACCGATGATGCGCAGCGTATCGGGTAGGGGAGCGCTGGCGGCATCTAGGCCCAACGCTTCGGAGATTCGCAAACCGCAACCCCATAGAAGCGTCAGAACCGCAGTGTCGCGGGCGGCGACCCACGGCTCTGTCGCGTCGGTCTCTGCGATGCCGATCATTTCCGACGCGGCATCGACTGACAGGGGGCGCGGCAGCTTGCGGGTATACTTCGGGGATCGGGCGGCAAGAATGGCGGTGGGGTCCACGCCTTCGCGTTCGGCCAGCCATCCCGCGAAGCCTTTGACCGATGACAGCTTGCGCGCCAGCGACCGGGGCGACAGGCCGCCGCTACGCTCGGACGCCATCCAAGACCGCATGTCCGACAGGGTGATGCGGGCCAGCAACGCCGCGCCGGTCTCTTCCCCTAGATGTGCGGTCTGAAACGCCAGAAAGCTGGTCACATCGGTGCGGTAGGCGTCCAGCGTCGCGGTCGCGGCGCCGTCGACGCCGCGCAGATGGTCCAGCCACCGCGCGACAAGATCGGCAAGACCCGCAGAGATCACGCGAGGAAGCGGCGCAGCGTGCGTTCCAGCACTGCGGCGAAGAACGCCAGCAGGTCGGTGCCCTGACCGGGGCCGAACTGGTGGGGGTCTTCTGCGCCAAGGATCAACATGCCGGGCAGGCGGCCTTCGCCAAGATCCAGCGTCAGGCACGCTTCGGACCGGATCGCGCAGGCGGTGACATCGCCGTAGATGTCTGGGTTGCCGCAGGCGATCTGCCGCAGGGTCACTTTGCGCGGCTGCCCACCCTTGGCCAGACCGGCGAACAGGCTGACATAGCCGGCTTCCGCTAGTCCCAGCACCTCTTTCAGTGTGCCCAAGTGAGCGGTCGAGCGGTCTCCGGCGGTTTCCAGCACCAGCTTGATGCCATCGACGCGCAGCGTGTCGGCGACGGGGCCGCGCAGGGAATTGACGAAGCCTTCGAAGGTGTCGTGCTCCAACAGGCCCAGCACCGCGCGGTGGATCATGTTGGTGCCCGCAAGGTTCTCATATGCCGCCGCGATCACGTTGCGATGCGTGTCCTCCAGCCGGTCCAGCCGCGCTTCCAGTCGTTCCATGGCGATGCCGCGCATGTCCACGACGTTTTCGCCCCGCCCGCCATCGGCGGCCAAGGCGATGGCGTGCATCAGTTCGGTGTCGTCGAGGATACGATCGGGATCGGACAGCAGGCTGTCCCGGACGCGGGCGTCCGCCAGGGGATGTGTGCTCATGAAACTGCTCTTTTATTGGTTTTGAAACACTGTAGCAGAGGCGAATCGTGTTCGCCTAGCGTTTTTCCACGGCATTGCCGGGCGATGCAGGTGGGTGACAGGTTCATCTGTCACGCAAGGGGCAGCCTACGGTCAGAGCGTTTCTTGCAGAGATCGAAGATCGGCTTCGCAACTTCTAATGACGTTGCGGCTGTTGTGCATGTCATCCAGCCGAAATTCGCTGTTCATCCGCTCGGATATTTCGATCATCGCTGTGTAGCGGGCGTCCAGATACTTACAGATCGTGGTGGCGGATATGATGATGGACAGGTCCCGCACACGAAGCGTGGCGATCTTGGGGTCGATCAGGCTGACCCAATCACGCGCGCTGTGATCTTGCAGACTGTCGCGATGGAAGGGCGCGTTATTCAAGCGCTGCACGACGCATGCCATCTTGTCGATCTCGGCGCGGCTTCGGTCGACGGACGACAGCATCATCGACCGCAACGGGTCGCCGGAGGCATTCTGTGCCGCATGCAGGTAGAAGCGCATCGCGTATGAAGCCGTCAGCATCGTGTCGCGCAGCGCGTGATCGTAAAGGATGCTCAGGTCGTCAGAGTCGAGGTTTACAACAGTCATTGCGGTCTCCGGCATTCCGGAAAAGGGGGGCGACGTTGCCAACCATGACTTCGGTCGCAACGAAGATATGAGACCTTCGTGTTGGGTTACGTAGCGTAAAATGTGTGAGGGCAAAGGCAGATGTGGTCGGGCGTTGCAGCGTGCATGCCAGATAGGTGTTCGGGTAGTGGGGGTGGTGGTAGCGTGAGGCGGACTTGAACCGCCGACCCCAGCATTATGAGTGCTGTGCTCTAACCAACTGAGCTATCACGCCATGAAGCCGCGAGGTATCGCCGGTCTTGGCCCCTGTCAAGACGACCCGCGTCCGGATTGTTCTGGCTTTGCGATATGGCGTGGGATGTGGCGTGCGAAGGGGGCCAAGAAGCGTGTCGACGTGTGGTTAGCCGTCGGTGTCGCCATGGACGGCGAACTGGCTCAGGTCTGCTTCCGGCGCTGGGATCGAGCGGAAGGCTTCGCGCACGCCTGCTGGCGTCATCTCACGGCTGACGGCGAGAAGGGTGTTCTCTTCGTGGTCGGCACACAGGTCCACCATGTCTTCGATCTGCTCCAGCGCGACGGGCCGCGCGGCCTCGGCGTCTGGCGCGCCGTAGTCGGTGACGAAATGATGCGCGAGGCCATCGACCAGCCGCGCAAGCTCGCTTTCCGATATGCGTGAGATCACCACCAGCGACACGCGCCCGAAGGTTTCCACGCCCAGCCATCCATTGGAAAACGCCTGCTTGCGCTTGCCTTCCAGCTGCGCCTCGGTCCAGTCGGCGAACTCGAACCCGCCGGGGATGCACCATTCGCCGGTGCGCGCGGGGCGCTCGAAGACCAAGGTGTCGCTCTCGTCCAGATGCACCGCGCGCGCCAGTCGCATCAGGCTTCCCCGCGTTCGATCATGCCCCGCGCGATGGTGCGGAAGGATTGCGCCTGCGGGCTGTCGGGCTTGGACACCACGATGGGCGCGCCCCCGTCGGCAGCGGTGCGGATGTCCAGGTGCAGCGGGATCTCCCCAAGCAAGGGCACGCCCAGTTTCTCGGCCTCCGCCGCGACGCCGCCATGGCCGAAGATGTGCTCTTCGTGGCCGCAGTTCGAGCATATGTGCGTGCTCATGTTCTCGATCATGCCATAGATCGGCGTCTTGAGTTGGGCGAACATGTCCAGACCCTTGCGGGCGTCCAGCAAGGCGATGTCTTGCGGGGTCGACACAACGATGGCGCCGTCAAGCTGCGCCTTCTGCGCCAGCGTCAGTGTGACATCGCCGGTGCCGGGGGGCAGGTCCACGATCAGCACGTCCAGCGCGCCCCACTGCACCTGCAACAGCATCTGCTGCAGAGCGCCCATCAGCATCGGTCCGCGCCAGACAACCGCCTGCCCTTCGCCGACCATAAGTCCGATCGACATCATCGTGACGCCGTGGTTGCGCATGGGGATAATGGTCTTGCCGTCGGGGCTGGCGGGGCGGCCGGTGACGCCCAGCATTCGGGGTTGCGAGGGGCCGTAGACGTCCGCATCCAGCAGGCCGACGCGGCGACCCTCGGCGGCCAGCGCACAGGCGAGGTTCGCAGACACGGTGGATTTGCCGACACCGCCCTTACCGGACGCAACTGCCACGATACGGTCGACGCCTGCGATCTTTTGCGCGGGCGCCGGGGCTGCCGCCTTCTTCTTACCGCCCAGATCGGGCGGGGCCTTTTCCGAATGCGCCGTCATCACGACCGAGACGGTCGCCGCGCCCAGCATCTTCACGCGGGATTCGGCCTCTGCCCGGATACGCTCGAAGGCCTTGGCCATCTCACCCGGCACTTCCAGCACGAAGCGCACGGCGTCACCCTCGATCGTCAGCGCTTTAACGCGTCCCGCCGAGACGATGTTGCCGCCCGCCGGATCGGAAATGCCCGCAAGCGTGGCTTCGATGTCCTGTTGCGTCAGGCTCATTCCGTCCCCTGACCCTTGATGGTGCCGGTGATCTCATGCTCCAGGCCCAGTTCGGGGATCGTTAGCACGACCTTGGCCTCGTAGCTCTTGCCGGCGGTCTCGGGTCCGGCCTTGCGCATGGCCTCTTCGATCTGCTGCTGAGAGGTCACGCCGACCTGCTTCAGAAACTTGCGCATCGACATGTTGAAGTCGTCGCTCATGGGCTTGTCCTTCGGGTTTATGACGCAGTCAGTTCCTGCGCGGTGATGGTGTAGGCGAAGTAATCGGGCTCCAGCGGATCGCGCCGTATCCCATCCACTTCGGCCTGCGGGTACATCAGGAACGGCAGAACCGGCCCATCCGATCCCGGCAGCGCCACGTCATGGGCAAAGTTGTAGGCAATCCAGTTGCCCTCCCAGCTTCCAAACAGCCCCTCGCGGGCGTCCTGCACCTTTGGGTGCGACAGCGGCAGGCCGTCAGGCGCGCCCTGCAGCATGACCTTGCGCACGTCTGCGGGGTCGACAGCCATCCAGCCCGCGCCGTCGATGAAGACCTCGGCCCGGCAGTGCTGCGCGCCGGTGACGATCTCGGACCCGGCGCCAAGGCTTTTGTAGCCGAACCGCGAAGGCGCGACGCGCAAGCCGTAGACATCGCGGGCGGGCAGGTCGGCGGCGCGCGCAAGACCGACATACAGGGCGTTCAGATCAGCGCATTTACCGGTCAGGTCGCCCATATGCAGCATCGAGGCGATATCGCCCAACCCGCAGCCCCGCGTTTCGGGATTGCGAGCAGAGTTCTCGACGACCCAATCGTAGACCAGCCGCGCCTTTGCCATCGGGTCTGTCTCATCGCCGACGATAAAGGCGGCGGTCTCGGCCACGATACCGTCCGTCGGGATCAGATCGGTGGATGCAGTCCAGAACGCGCGATCCTCGGCGCTCAGGTCCGCAGGCGTCGGGCCATCGCGATCCTGTGCAGAGGCTTGGGCGGTCACGGTCAGGCGGGCCGGTTCGCTGCCGGCGGCCCATGTCGCTTGAAGGAAACGCGCGCCGTAGACAGGATCGGTGCGAATCTGTGTCGTGTCGGCGTTGCCGCCGATCTCGACCTCTCCGGCGCGCGACCAGTTGCCTGCATCCACGGATGGCAGCGGCACCCAGACCTGCGCCGTCTGATCTGCGTTGCGCGGCACGGTGATCTCTGTCGTCACGGCAAACTCGCGCCACCCCTGAGGGGAGGGCGAAAAGGCAGCCAGAGCCACGCGGGGCAGGGCGGTGGTGGCGGTCAGGGCAAGGGCGGCTTGCAGGACGTGTCTTCTGAGCATCGGTAATCCAGTTATCTACAATTCACGCATCGAATATGGGCCTGCCTGTGAAGTCGCAAGCCGACGCTCAGTCGCGGCGCTTCTTCTTCTTGCGCCGTTCGGGCAGCACCACGGCATCGGCGGGCTGGCCGTAGTCGGCAGATGTCTTGGCCACCGGCTTCGGCGCACCGGCGAACATGCCTTCGTGCATCTGGCTTTTGACGCGGCAATCGTCACACATCTGGATCAGGCGCAGGGCGCGGGGGTTCTCGAACATCCGATTCTTGCCCGCGAGCTTTTCGGTGATCCGATCGATGGTGGACTTGGTGCCGAACAACTGCCCGCATTCGACGCAGGCGAACGGCTCTTCTTCGTGCAGAACGCGGGGCGATAGGGCGGCGTCGGAGGTATCCATCCGAGGCTCCAGCGTGATCGCCGTTTCGGGGCATATCGTCGCGCAGATGCCGCATTGCAGGCACGCATCCTCGGTGAACAGAAGCTGCGGACTATCGGGGTTGTCCGACAGCGCGCCGGACGGGCACAGCGGCACGCAGGCGAGACACAGCGTGCAGGCGCTGGGATCAAGGTGCAGCGTGCCATAGGGTGATCCTTCGGGCAGGGCGCGGGGGCCGTCGTCTGTCAGCGCCTTGGCCGCCAGCCGCGCGACCTGCCGCCGCGATCCCAACGTCAGCACAGGCTTGGGCGCGCTGTCGGGTGCTGCGCCAAGGGCTTCGGGCAGATCATCGGGATCCGCGATGTCGATCAGGCGCATCGCCTCTGGCCCGTCGATGGCGCAGGCCAGCGTGGCCTCGGATTCCAAAGTTGCGCGGTCGGACATGGGTGCCAGCAGCAACGATACGTCAGCGAAGCCTGCGGTTCGGGCGGCCAGTGCTTCGGCATGGCCGAAGGCGGCGAGCGAGGGGATCGCGAAGGGGATCACATCGGCGGGCAGGCCTGCGCCGTGGCGGGCGAGCAGCGAAATCAGTTCGGTTCCGTGCGCTTCGTCGTGGACCAGCAGGCGGGGCAGCGTGCCGCCGGCCTTGCGGTAGGTCGACGCCAAGGCGGCCACCCGCGCCATCGTATCGGCCACCGGCGGCGCGTCGAAGCTGATCGCGCCAGAGGGGCACAACGACGAACAGGCCCCGCAGCCCGCACAGATGTGCGGATCGACCGTCACGTGGTCGCCGTCGGGCACGATCGCGCCGGTCGGGCAGGCGTCTAGGCAGCGCGTGCAGCCGACCTGCATGGCGCGAGAGTGGGCGCAGAGGTGCTCGGTCACATCCACGAACACCGGCTGCTCGAAGGTGCCGGTCATGTGCGACGCGATGCGCACCACGTCGGCCACCGCTTGCGGACGGCCCGGATCGGCGCGGAAGTAGCCTTCGCGCTTGTTCGGCGCGGGCACCAGCGGTGTTTCGCCCGACAGGTCCACGATCACGTCGCATTCGCTAACGGCACCATCCACGGGTGCGCCCATCTCCAACGGTCCACGTCCGCCACGGATGACCTGACGCAGCCCGTCGATGCCGACGCGGAACTGGCCCAGCGCCCCGGTGACGGTGCGAATGTCGCCGTGGATCACGTCGAACGCACGGGTGTCGGGGGGCGGGGCGCCATCGGTCAGCAGACAAGTGACGGCCAATGTCTCGGACAGGGCGGCGGCGGCATCCAGCGCGACATCGCCCGCGCCGATCACCAGCGCGGTGCCGTGGCTGTCGACCTCCAGCACGCGGGGCAGGGGTCTGGGGCGCGCCGCATCGGCCAGAAGTGCTGCCTGCTTCGGCGTCGGATCGCGGGGATCGTCGCTCCACCCCGCGCGGTCGCGCAGATCGACGCAAGCCACGGGATCAAGGCCCAGATCCTCGGCCAGCGTCTGAAACGTCTCGGCCTCTTGCCCGCAGGCGATGGTGACTGGCCCCGCACGCATGGCGTCGGCCGCAATGCCCAACTCGCGCCCGCACAGGTTGGTGTGGACCTTGGAACAAGCGCGCCCCGATCCGTCGGCGATCCCGTCGCGGTTCAACCGCTGGGAGCCAAGGCAATCGCACAGAAGGACGGTATCGGACATGGAAGCACTCTTACTGGGACGGCACAGGATAGGGCTGCAGCGCCCTATCTTCCAGTCGCGATTCCGTGCGCGCCCTTTCCTTTGCGGTTTCGCCCGCCAAGATAAGCTGGGAAGGAGGCCCCATGCCCGAGCGTTCCGATTTCTGGTCCCGTCGCCGTGCCCGTGTGGCGCAAGAAGATGAAGCCGCCGAAAAGGCGCGTGAGAAGGATGCTATTGCTCAGGAGCAAGCCGCGTTCGAAGCGCAGGAGGATGAGACGATCCTGCAAGCGCTGGGCCTGCCCGATCCGGAAACGCTGACCCCGAAGGATGCCGCCGCCTTCATGGCGCGCGCGGTGCCCGCAAGGCTGCGCCGCCGTGCGATGCGGGCGCTGTTCAAGGCCCACCCGTCGCTGTCGATGCCCGACGGGTTGCAGGACTATGACGACGACTACACCGTCGCCCCGCCGGACCTGCGGCCCATGATCGCGAAGTGGGAGCCGGTGATCCGCAACGTGTCGCGGCGGGCAGAGGCAATGTTGCAGGACGAAGCGCTGGAACCAGAGGTGCCCGTGGTCGAGAAACCTGTGTCTGAATCTGAGCCAGAGGTGGAAGAGCCGGAAGATATGCCCCGCCCCCGCCGCATGGTGTTCCATACCGAAAGCGATGACGCATGACCGATCTGGCAGACGAAGACCGCGCACGGGCAGAGCTTTATGGACTGCTCTCGACCCTGCTGGCCGCGCCGCCAAGCACGCAGACGTTGGACGCCTGCGCCGGGATCACTGGAGATCCGGCCACGCCCATTGGGGCGGGGCTGACGGCACTGGCTGCCGCGGCGGTGCGGACGGACGCCAAGGCGGCTGAGCGTGAGTTCAACGCTCTGTTCATCGGATTGGGACGAGGCGAGTTGCTGCCCTACGCCAGCCACTACCTGACCGGCAACCTGAACGACCGGCCCCTTGCGGCTCTGCGTAAGGATATGAACCGTTTGCGTATCAGCCGCGCCAAGGATGTGTTCGAGCCAGAGGATAACATCGCATCGGTGCTGGAAATGATGCGCGGGCAGATCGTCGGTGCCTATGGCGTGCCTGCGACGCTAGAGGGTCAGGCGGCGTTCTTCGATGCGCATCTGGCCCCGTGGGGGCAGCGTTTCTTCGCCGACTTGGAAAAGGCTGATGCGGCGGCGTTCTACGTGCCCGTCGGCACGCTGGGTCTGGCGTTTCTGGAAATCGAGACTCGCGCCTTCGCGATGGGCTAGGCGGGCCGCAGGTCGGCCCAGATCGGCAGATGATCCGACGCCCGGTTGGCGGGCGCGTCCGCGTGGACGCCGGATGCAGCCGCCGACCAAGCCGCACCGTGGGCGATCCGGTCCAGACAGGCAATCGGGCGCGATGCGTGAAAGCTGTTGCCGGGGCGCAGAAGGGTCATCTGGTGTTCAAGGACCTCGAAGCCGGTGCGTGCGGACCATTCGTTCATGTCCCCGGCGACCACGGCACGGTCCATGCGCTCCGCCCCTATTCGATCGATGATCACCCGCAACTGCTGCCCACGACTGACGCGCATCAGGCCCAGATGCGTGGCGCACAGCGTCATCGGCCCGTCGGGCGTGATCAACTCGGCGATCAGCGCACCGCGCGGCTCGAACCCTGGCAGGTGGACGCGCTCAATGTCACGCACCCTTATCCCGTCGCGCACGAGGATGGCGTTGCCATGCCAGCCGATGCCGGGTCCGTCGTCGCCGGTCTCGGCGATGTGAAGTCCCGTCGCCTCCAACGCGTCCGTGGGCAGGGCCGTGGGCCGGGCGCCAAGCCGCTTGTCGGCCTCTTGCAAGGCGACCACATCCGCACCCAGCGCCGCGATCACGCGCGCCACGCGCATCGGATCGCGCCGCCAGTCCAAACCCACCGCCTTGCGGATGTTGTAGGACACGACGCGGATCATAGCTGCGGGGCCAAAAGCCGGGAAAATCGGGCGAGCACGCGCCAATAGAGCGGCTGATCGTCCAACGCAGTCGTCATTATCTGGCTGTTCTGCAGATCGGTCTTCAGCATTTCTTCCACCTGCGCGGCGGTCGCGCGGTCTTCCCCCATCACGGTCAACTCAAAGTTCAACAACCCCGACCGGATATCCAGGTTCACCGATCCGACCGAGAAAAGGTCGTCGTCCACCAATGCGATCTTTTGGTGCGTGAACGCGGGAGCGTAGCGCCAGACCTCTCCGCCCGCTTCGCGGATCGCGTCGAAATAGGAATATGCGGCCCAGTAGGGCAGATAGTGGTCGATCACGTTGGGCACGATGATCTTCAGATCGACACCTCGAAGGGCCGCCAGTTGCAGCGCTGCCAGAACATCGCTGTCAGGCACGAAATAGGGCGTCGCGATCCACAGTCGCTTCCGGGCGCGCTGGGCGAGGGCCACGAAATACAGGTTGCCGGTGTTCAGCCGGTCCGTCGGCCCCATCGGCAAAGCGACCGCGCGCATCCCGCCCGCGTCGGTGGGGGCCGGGCGCAGGAGATCGCGCATGTCGTTGCCCGTCGCCCACAGCCAATCGGCGGCAAAGCTGTTCTCCAGCTGATCCACCACGGGGCCCTGAAACGCGGCGAAGGTATCGCGCCAGGCGCCGATCTTCGACTTGCCGATATAGGTTTTCGAGCAATTCAGCCCGCCCGTGTAGGCATGTGTGCCGTCCACGATGATCAGCTTGCGGTGGTTGCGGTAGTTCCACTGGAACGGTCCCAGCGCGCGCTTCGGCCCTTTGGGGCGGGCGTTGTGGACACCGGCGTCATCCAGTGCGCGCCAGTAGCGGCGGGGCAGGCCGATAAACGGCAGTTCGTCGTGCAGAACGTAGCACGGCACGCCTTGCTGCGCTTTCGCCACCAGAACATCGCGTAGGCGACCGCCGATCTCGTCGTCCTGGATCGTGTAGAACTGCACCAAGACGTAATGCTCTGCCCGTTCGATCGCGGCGAACAGCGCGTCGAAGGTTTGTGTGCCGTCGATCAGCAGGTGCATGGCGTTGCCGTCCGTCACCGGGTTGTTCGATAAGCGCGAGAAAACAGCCAGCCTGTCGTCGGGCGTTGCGGGGGCGGGCTGATCCGCGTCCTGCTCTCCGACGCGGCGGTCGGACGCGCGGCGGCGTTCGGCGAATTTCGCGTAGTTGGCGAAGCCGAACAGCAGATAGGCCGGGACGCCAAGGAACGGGTAGGCAATCATGAAGACGATCCAGCCCACGGCACCCTGCGGCGTCCGAGAGGTCTTGATCGCGAAGAACGCCAGTGCGATCGCCGGGATCGTGAGGATGGCGCGCAGGATAAGCTCTTCGATCTCGAAAAAGCCCTGTAGCAAGTCCATACCGATCCACTCGGGCATCGCGATCTCCTGTCGTTGTGGCGGTTGAATACCGCACGCGGTTTCCGTATGTGCGATCCGACAGTCGAAGGACAGACCATGGCCGCCAAGACCAACCCATTCCAGTTCATCCAGCAGACCCGCGCGGAAATCGCGAAGGTGGTCTGGCCGTCGCGCCGTGAAGTGGTGCTGACGACGGTTATGGTCTTCATCATGGCGTCGCTGTTCGCCGTGTTCTTCTTCTTCGTGGACTTCCTCATCCGCATGGGTCTTGAGTTCGTCCTCGGCCTCGTTGGCTAGACCGCCTGTAGGCGGCGCTTGCAAAGCAGGGCGTCCGTCTGTATCAGGCGCGCAATTCCCCACATTGGCGTGCTACGGATCGGTTGCACGCCGCTTTTGTGTCCGGGACTCTGAAACGTTAGATTAAAGAAGGCGGGCCCTATGGCGAAGCGGTGGTATTCGGTCAGCGTGCTGTCCAACTTCGAGAAGAAGATCGCCGAGCAGATTCGCTCCGAGGTCGCCGAGAAGGGCCTCGAAGAGCAGATCGACGAGGTTCTGGTCCCCACCGAAGAGGTGATCGAGGTTCGGCGCGGCAAGAAGGTCACGACCGAGCGGCGCTTCATGCCCGGCTACGTGCTGGTTCACATGGAGATGTCGGACGAAGGTTATCACCTTGTCAGCCAGATCAATCGCGTGACCGGTTTCCTTGGTCCGCAGGGGCGTCCGATGCCGATGCGCGACGCCGAAGTCGAAGCGATCCTGGGCCGCGTCCAGGAAGGCGAGGACAGCCCGCGCATCGAGATCAGCTTCGAGACGGGCGAGAAGGTGAAGGTCACCGACGGTCCGTTCGAAGGTTTCGAAGGATCGGTCGAGGACGTGGACGAGGGCAGCCAGACCCTGAAGGTCTCTGTCTCTATCTTCGGTCGCGCGACACCGGTCGAGTTAAATTACACTCAGGTCTCGAAAGAGTTCTGAGCGTTCGACGTGGGAGGCCCCGCTTGCGGGGTCGAACCACGGCATGCCCTTCGGGGCGATTGTAGGGTGGGGACGATCCCCGCCGCGAACCAAAGGAGGCCACCATGGCCAAGAAGAAGGTCGGCAGCATGAAGCTGCAAGTGCCGGCAGGGCAGGCGAACCCGTCTCCCCCCGTCGGTCCTGCGCTGGGTCAGCGCGGCATCAACATCATGGAATTCTGCAAGGCGTTCAATGCCAAGACGCAGGAGATGGAGCAGGGCGCCCCGTGCCCGACCGTCATCACCTACTATCAGGACAAGTCCTTCACGATGGAAATCAAGACGCCGCCCGCGTCTTATTACCTGAAGAAGGCCGCCAAGGTGAAATCCGGTGCGAAGACGCCCTCGAAAGAGACCGTCGGCACCGTCACCGTCAAGCAGGTGCGCGAGATCGCCGAAGCCAAGATGAAGGACCTCAACGCGACGTCCATCGAAGGCGCGATGAAGATCATCGTCGGATCTGCCACGTCCATGGGAATCGAGGTGAAGTAATGGCCAAGCTGACCAAGAAGCAAAAGGCGCAGGCCGAAGCCGTCGAAGGCAAGGACAACCTGACCGTCGAAGAAGCCATTTCGATCATTAAGTCGAACGCGACCGCCAAGTTCGACGAGACCATCGAGATCGCGATGAATCTGGGCGTCGATCCGCGCCACGCCGACCAGATGGTCCGTGGCACGGTTTCCCTGCCCGCAGGCACCGGCAAGACGGTGCGCGTGGGTGTTTTCGCACGCGGTGCGAAGGCCGAAGAGGCGCAAGCCGCTGGTGCCGACGTCGTCGGTGCGGAAGATCTGATGGAACAGGTTCAGGCCGGCAACATCAACTTCGACCGCTGCATCGCCACGCCGGACATGATGCCCATCGTGGGTCGCTTGGGTAAGATCCTGGGCCCCCGCAACCTGATGCCGAACCCCAAGGTCGGCACGGTGACGATGGACGTCAAGGAAGCTGTCGAGGCCGCCAAGGGTGGTCAGGTTCAGTTCCGCGCCGAAAAGGCCGGTGTGGTTCACGCCGGTGTCGGCAAGGCGTCCTTCTCCGAGGCCGATCTGGCCAAAAACATCCGCGCCTTCGTGGATGCGGTGTCCAAGGCGAAGCCTGCCGGTGCCAAGGGCACCTACATGAAGCAGGTCGCGGTCTCCTCGACCATGGGTCGCGGTGTGACTGTCGATATCGTGTCGGCCACCGGCAACGGCTGATCATACATCTACTGAATGCAAAGGGCGCGCCGTTTCGGTGCGCCCTTTTGCGTTTTGCGGCCTAAGAAGAGTCGCGGCCGAAAAGCCGGGGTGAGAATAGTCTTGGGCTCTTTGCCCGCGTCCGATTGCCGTCTTTCCCGGCAGGCTACCAAATCGCATCTTTGCGCAAATCTCCATCATCGCGCCTATCGCAACGCGCCTGCGTGTCCTTTGACGTGGACAAGCAGAGCCAACCGTTGCCGGTGCGTATGATCGGCATCTTCAAATGGAAAACGCTTCAGGCTATAGTATAAAAATGAAAAATCTTTCTGAAGCGAACATTGACCTGAATTCGGACATTTTCATGCGCCGGATGCTGCGGGATTTGACCGGCCTTTTGCAGGATGTGGTCGGCCTTGAACAGGCCGAGGGGTATATCCACAGCGTGGGTGCCAGCGTCGGTGAATGGATCGAGGCAAAGTATCGCTCGGAACTGGGTGGGGTCGATCTTGATCCGCGTCAGGTCGCCGAGGTCTTCGTTGATCTCAAGCGACGAATTGGCGGCGATTTCCACATAATCTCAGTCGACAGCGACAAGATCGTCGTGGGCAACCGAAAGTGTCCGTTCGGTAAGATGGCCATGGGACGCGATGCCTTGTGCATGATGACCTCTAACGTCTTCGGGCGGATCGCATCGGATCATCTTGGTTACGCTCGGGTCGAACTGGAAGAGACGATCGCACGGGGCGACGAGGGCTGCCTAATCACGGTACACCTGACGTCATCGGGTACGGGCGATGCGAATGCACGTGAATACTGGCGCGTGAACGCTGCGGAATAATAGCTGCCGCGGCAATGCCGTTGCATTGGATTGGTCGATGTACGAAGAGATTTTTCAGATCGTCCCCGAGCCGTGTCTGGTCGTTAAGCCGGGAGGCGATATCGTTGCCAGCAATGCAGCCGCGGCGACAATTCTGAATAAAGCTGGCGTCGACACCTCCGGCTCGGTCTTCGCCCTCTTCGATAGAGCGGACATGGCAGATGCCCTTCGCCGCGCTGCAGGATCGTCCATCTGGGTGCCCGCTGCCGCAACCATGACTGCTGGATCGCTTACCGGTCTTCGACAGCACGTCAGGATGCGTGGGCTGCGCGTTGCGAACGGTCAGCCGCAGGTGCTGATGGTGATTCGCAAGGATGCACCAAACGCGTTCAAGGAACACACCGATCTGATCTCGAAATTGAACGCGCAACTGGCCGAGCAGACGCGCCTGCGGTCCGATCTGCAAAAATCAGTGGATAAGGAACGCTACTTGCACGGTGAACTGATCCACCGGGTGAAGAATAACCTAGCGCTGTTGTCATCGCTGATCCGCCACCAATCCCGCACCGAAGATAGCGACGCGGCGCGCAGGGCGCTCGACTCTATCGGGCTGCGCGTGCGGTCCATCGCTTTGGTCCATCAGTTGCTCGACAAGAACCAATCGCTGGAGGTTCTGAACGCGGGCGAGCTGATCAAAGAGCTGTGCGAACTGATGAATGACTCTGTCTTGCCGGAGAAGGTAACGCTCGACGCGGATGTCGCGGCGCTGGACCTGCACAACGAAGACGCGACATCGCTGTGCCTGTTGATCAACGAGTTGATGACCAACGCGATCAAGCACGCCTTCAAGGGACGCGACAGTGGGCGGATCGAGTTGCGGTTCGCCAAGAACGGTGTCGAGAAGATGGAGTTGCGCATTCGCGACGACGGCGGCGGGATCGTCGAGTCGGAGACCAGCGAAACCGCCCGTGGCATGACGATCATCAACGCGCTGGCATCGAACCTGAACGGCGAGTTGAAGCAGCACTCCGGTAATGGCACTGAATGGACGCTGATCTTCCATCCGCGTGAGTTCGGCCAGTTGGCCGCTGAGTAGACGTTAGCCGCGCGCCGCCGCGACGCTGGACAATCCGCGCCGCGCGTCGTCCAGCGTGCGGGGCTTGTGACGCGCGCTCTGCAAAGCGGTCTCCACGTCTTGGCCGCGTACTGCTGAAGCTGCAATTTTCGCCAGGGCGTAGGTCTGCACCGGTGCGATGCCCGTCATCGCCGCGCGCGACAGGGTCAGGACCGACAGGTAATCCAGATGAAACCCCATCAATCCCGCACCCGGCGCGGACCCGCCTGCAGCATTGGTTTCGCAGGCCCCGGCGTCGGTCGAGACATAGGCGCGGCAAAGAGTTGGGCGCGCGTCGTAAGCGCGGCAGGTGCGCGTCGCCGGGTCCAAGGCGGGGCAGGCTTTCGGATGCCAGTTCCGGCCATCGGGCGTTCCGGCAAGGGGGGACAGGGCGGCATGCAATCGAGACGCCTCATCCGCCGTGATCGTGCCGCCATCGGGGCCATCCAGGATGCAGCAGAACGCGCAGCCCTTGGCGCAGGCGGCATTGGACGGCTGCGCCGCATCCGACCGCAGCGCCTCGGCGATCTGGACCGCGGCGGTGCCGTCGCGCAGGGCACGGGCCAGGGGTTTCGCCCCCACGCCCCTGGCGGCCGTGTCGAACCACGCCAGCAGAAGCCGACGGGCCCTTTCGTCCACCGAACCCTTTGCTTCCCCGATCCGGCGCCGCAGATCGGCAACCGTCAGCGATGTGTCCGCGCGTGCCATTGCGTTGCCTCCTTGCCTGCCCAAGCGGGATGCCACGCGGGCGCATCGAACACAAACGTAGGCTGGATCACGCGAAACTGATCCAGCGGGACTTTTCCTAGACACCGCGCACCCCAAATACGGATCACAGCCGCCTTGACCGGCACCCCTTCCCACAAATTTTGGAGTTTCCATGCTTCGTATTGCAGCGATTGCGTTTGTTTCCGCCTTTACTTTGACAGCCTGCGACAACGTCGCGAATGGCACCGCGGACGCGACGGGCTTCGTCGCCAAGACGGCTGTGAAAGGCGTCTATGGCGCGGGCAAGCTGGTCTACCGTGGTGGGCGCTATATCGTTGTCGGCCCGGACGGAGAGCCCGTCGAGGAATGATCCCGCGATCGGGGGTTGGCATCCGCCCCCCGACCCTCTAATCACCCGCATCGTGAGCCCCGTGCGATTCGTGCGGGGTTTCGCGTTCGTCCGAGACGGTGGGTGGGGCCAAGTGTCCGCTAAATCCTGCCCGAGACGGGAAGAGACATTCTCTCGAAGCCGTTTGCGCGGTCACAGGGATGCGATCACCCGTTCGGACTGCGGTACGTCATTCTGGCGTGTCGTGACTGAGCCGGAGGGGATCGCCCTCCAAACTTGGAGTGAAACTGTGGATAGAGCCCAAAAAGAGAAAGTGGTCGAGGAACTCGGCCAGATCTTCGAAAGCTCTGGCGTCGTCGTGGTAGCCCACTACGCCGGTCTCACGGTTGCCGAGATGCAGGATCTGCGCGCGCGCATGCGTGACGCGGGTGGATCCGTTCGGGTTGCCAAGAACAAGCTCGCCAAGATCGCCCTGCAGGACGTCGAGATGGCTGACATCTCTGACCTGCTGCTGGGCCAGACCGTCCTGACCTATTCGGAAGACCCCGTGGCTGCGGCCAAGGTGGCGAACGAATACGCCAAGGAGAATCAGAAGTTCGTGATTCTCGGTGGCGCTATGGGTCAGACGAAGCTGGACACCAACGGTGTTTCCGACGTCGCCAAGCTGCCGTCGCGCGAAGAGCTCATCGCTCAGATCGCGTCGTGCATCGGGGCACCCGGATCGAACATCGCCGGTGCGATCGGTGCGCCTGCGTCTAACATCGCGAGCATCCTTTCGACCATCGAGGAGAAGGCGGAAGCCGCCTGATCTTTGGCTAGACCGGTCGCGGGCGTCGCCCGTGACGTTGGAACACATCTGAACAAACGGAAACGAGACAATGGCTGATCTTAAAGCACTTGCAGAACAAATCGTGGGCCTGACGCTTCTTGAAGCGCAGGAACTCAAGACGATCCTGAAGGACGAGTACGGCATCGAGCCCGCCGCTGGCGGCGCAGTGATGATGGCTGGTCCGGCCGACGCCGGTGGCGCCGCCGCCGAGGAGCAGACCGAATTCGACGTGATCCTGAAGAGCGCCGGCGCTCAGAAGATCAACGTCATCAAGGAAGTCCGCGCCATCACCGGCCTGGGCCTGAAAGAAGCCAAGGAATTGGTCGAAGCCGGCGGCAAGGCCGTCAAGGAAGGCGTCGACAAAGCCGAAGCCGAAGACATCAAGGGCAAGCTCGAAGCAGCTGGCGCCGAGATCGAACTGAAGTAATTTCGCCCACCGCGAGATTGCAGAAGGCGCCCTGTGTTCAGGGCGCCTTTTTGGTGCACAGGCTTGCGGTCAGCTTTGAACCGTTGTGCCTACGGCAGTGCCCTTGCTGCGCCACAAGTCAGAGTTTGATGGGCGTGCGATGCCGCTGGCGCGCAACACCCGTATTTGCGTTGTCATTGCGATGCGGTTCCTGATTGCCAAACGGTGGAGAGAGGCGGTAACGTTATCGTACTTTCAGCGCGGCGATGGTCTCTGAACTTTTTCAAGGTTCGGCCGTCTCGACTGGTTGCGATCTCTTTCATGTTGACCTACTTGATGACTTCCGCTGGGTACGAGTGATTCGCGCCCGGCTCATGGCGTTTTGCAAAAGAGGCAAACGAACAGGCGAAACTTTTACCATCCTTTCAAAGCAAGCCGCCGCCAAGCCACTGATTGCAGCAGGCACGGGCGTTTTTCTTGGAAAGGAAGTAGGTCGGGCGCGCATCTTGGGCCGGTGTGCAGGAATAGACCTATCCTTTTCGATCTTTGATGGTTCGCGGCGGCTCGCCCTGCCCGTACGCAAACGAGACAAAGATGGAGTGCGTTATTCGCATGGCACAATCGTTCCTTGGTCAGAAACGTCTACGTAAATACTACGGTAAAATCCGCGAAGTTCTGGAGATGCCGAACCTTATCGCGGTGCAGAAGGCGTCCTACGACCTCTTCCTGCAATCGGGTGAGGGCGAAGCCCCGCTGGATGGTGAGGGCATCAAGGGCGTGTTCCAGTCTGTCTTCCCGATCAAGGACTTCAACGAGACCGCGATCCTGGAATTCGTGTCCTACGAGCTGGAAAAGCCGAAGTACGACGTTGAGGAATGCCAACAGCGTGACATGACTTACAGCGCGCCGCTGAAGGTGACGCTGCGCCTGATCGTGTTCGATGTGGACGAAGATACCGGCGCCAAGTCGGTCAAGGACATCAAGGAACAGGACGTCTTCATGGGCGATATGCCCCTGATGACCCCGAACGGGACGTTCATCGTGAACGGCACCGAGCGTGTGATCGTGTCCCAGATGCACCGTTCGCCGGGCGTGTTCTTCGACCACGACAAGGGCAAGACCCACTCTTCCGGCAAGCTGCTGTTCGCCTGCCGCATCATCCCCTACCGCGGTTCCTGGCTGGACTTCGAGTTCGACGCCAAGGACCTTGTGTTCGCGCGCATCGACCGTCGCCGCAAGCTGCCCGTCACCACGTTGCTGTACGCCCTGGGTCTCGACCAGGAAGCAATCATGCAGACATACTACAACGAGGTTTCTTTCCGTCAGGTTAAGAACAAGGGCTGGGCCACCAAGTTCTTCCCCGACCGCGTGCGCGGCACCCGTCCGGGCTATGACCTTGTCGACGCCGCCACCGGTGAAGTGATCGCCGAGGCCGGCGAGAAGGTCACGCCCCGCACCGTCAAGAAGCTGAAGGACGAGGGCAAGGTTACCGAACTGCTGCTGCCGTTCGACCAGATCGTCGGTCGGTTCGTGTCGCGTGACATCATCGACGAGGAAACCGGCGCGATCTTCGTGGAAGCCGGTGACGAGCTGACATGGGAAGTCGACAAGAACGGTGAAGTTTCCGGCGGTACGCTGAAGGAACTGCTCGACAACGGCATTACCGAGATCCCGACGCTGGATATCGATAACGTCAACGTCGGCCCCTACATGCGCAACACCATGGCCGCCGACAAGAACATGGGCCGCGACACCGCGCTCATGGATATCTACCGCGTCATGCGTCCAGGCGAGCCGCCCACCGTGGAAGCCGCCAGCAACCTGTTCGACACGCTGTTCTTCGACGGCGAGCGCTACGACCTGTCCGCCGTGGGCCGCGTGAAGATGAACATGCGTCTGGACCTCGACGCCGAGGACACCCAGCGAACCCTGCGCAAGGAAGACATCGTCGCCTGCATCAAGGCGCTGGTCGAGATGCGCGACGGACGTGGCGACATCGACGATATCGACCACTTGGGCAATCGTCGCGTGCGCTCGGTCGGCGAGCTGATGGAGAACCAGTATCGCGTCGGCCTGCTGCGTATGGAGCGCGCCATCAAGGAGCGTATGTCCAGCGTCGAGATCGACACGGTCATGCCGCAGGACCTGATCAACGCGAAGCCCGCCGCGGCTGCCGTTCGTGAATTCTTCGGTTCCAGCCAGCTGTCGCAGTTCATGGACCAGACGAACCCGCTGTCGGAAGTGACGCACAAGCGTCGCCTGTCCGCGCTCGGGCCGGGCGGCCTGACGCGTGAACGTGCGGGCTTCGAGGTGCGCGACGTTCACCCGACCCACTACGGCCGCATGTGTCCGATCGAGACGCCGGAAGGCCCGAACATCGGCCTGATCAACTCACTCGCGACCTTCGCGCGCGTGAACAAGTACGGCTTCATCGAAACGCCCTACCGCGTCGTCAAGGACGGGCAGGTAACGGATGAAGTCCACTACATGTCCGCGACCGAAGAGATGCGCCACACCGTGGCGCAGGCGAACGCTGTGCTGGATGAGAACGGCAAGTTCGTGCAGGAGTTCGTGTCCACCCGTCAGTCGGGTGACTATACCCTCGCGCCGAACGAGCAGGTCGACCTGATTGACGTCTCGCCCAAGCAGCTGGTTTCTGTCGCGGCCTCTCTGATCCCGTTCCTCGAGAACGACGACGCGAACCGCGCCCTGATGGGATCGAACATGCAGCGTCAGGCGGTTCCGCTTCTGCGGGCCGAGGCGCCGCTGGTCGGCACTGGTATGGAAGAGAAGGTGGCCCGCGATTCCGGTGCCTCGATCACCGCGCGCCGTGCGGGTGTCATCGACCAGGTGGACGCCACCCGTGTCGTTGTCCGTGCGACCGAAGATCTGGGTCTGGGCGACGCTGGCGTGGATATCTACCGTCTGCGCAAGTTCCAGCGGTCCAACCAGAACACCTGCATCAACCAGCGTCCGCTGGTGAAGGTGGGCGACACCGTGGGCAAGGGCGAAGTCCTGGCCGACGGTCCGTCGACCGACATGGGTGAGCTGGCGCTTGGCAAGAACGTGGTCGTCGCGTTCATGCCGTGGAACGGCTACAACTACGAGGACTCGATCCTGATCTCCGAGCGGATCACCCGCGACGACGTCTTCACCTCGATCCACATCGAGGAATTCGAAGTCGCCGCCCGTGACACCAAGCTTGGACCGGAAGAGATCACGCGCGACATCCCCAACGTCGGCGAGGAAGCCCTGCGCAACCTCGACGAAGCGGGCATCGTCTACATCGGCTCCGAAGTCGGACCGGCAGACATCCTGGTGGGCAAGATCACCCCCAAGGGTGAATCGCCGATGACGCCCGAAGAGAAGCTTTTGCGCGCCATCTTCGGCGAAAAGGCGTCGGACGTGCGTGACACGTCCCTGCGTCTGCCGCCGGGTGACTACGGTACCGTCGTGGAAGTCCGCGTGTTCAACCGTCACGGCGTTGAGAAAGACGAACGTGCGGTGCAGATCGAGCGGGAAGAGATTGAAAGCCTGTCCCGCGACCGCGACGACGAGCTGGCGATCCTTGACCGCAACATCTACGCGCGTCTGCGTGAGCTGATCATGGGCAAGACCGCCGTGAAGGGCCCGAAGGGCGTCAAGGCGAACACCCAGATCGACGAAGCGCTGCTGGACGACCAACTTAGCCGTGGCCAGTGGTGGCAGCTTGCCCTCGAAGACGAGGACGACGCCAAGATTATGGAAGCCCTGAACGAGCAGTACGAGGCGCAGAAGCGTGCCCTGGATGCCCGTTTCGAAGACAAGGTCGAGAAGGTGCGTCGTGGAGACGACCTGCCGCCGGGCGTGATGAAGATGGTCAAGGTCTTCGTCGCGGTGAAGCGCAAGCTTCAGCCGGGTGACAAGATGGCCGGCCGTCACGGCAACAAGGGCGTGATCTCTCGCGTCGTGCCGATGGAGGACATGCCGTTCCTCGCCGATGGTACGCCGGTCGATTTCGTGCTGAACCCGCTGGGCGTGCCGTCGCGCATGAACGTCGGTCAGATCCTAGAGACCCACATGGGCTGGGCCGCACGCGGTCTGGGCATCCAGGTCGATGACGCTCTGGACGACTACAAGCGCAACGGCGACATGACCCCCGTCAAGGATGCGATGAAGATCGTGTATGGCGACGAGGTGATGGACGAGGCCGCGTTCGACGATGACGCCCTGCTGGAAGCGGCAGGCAATGTTGTCGGCGGTGTTCCGATCGCCACGCCGGTTTTCGACGGTGCGAAGGAAGCAGACGTCAACGACAGCCTGACCCGCGCGGGCTTCTCTACCTCTGGTCAGTCGGACCTGTTCGACGGCCGTACGGGTGAGAAGTTCTCCCGTCAGGTAACGGTGGGCGTGAAGTACCTGCTGAAGCTGCACCACTTGGTCGACGACAAGATCCACGCACGTTCCACCGGTCCGTACAGCCTTGTGACTCAGCAGCCGCTGGGCGGTAAGGCGCAGTTCGGCGGACAGCGTTTCGGCGAGATGGAGGTCTGGGCGCTCGAAGCTTACGGCGCGGCCTACACCCTGCAGGAAATGCTGACGGTGAAATCCGACGATGTGGCCGGCCGCACCAAGGTCTACGAGAGCATCGTCAAGGGCGAGGACAATTTTGAGGCCGGCGTGCCGGAATCGTTCAACGTGCTCGTCAAGGAAGTGCGCGGCCTTGGCCTCAACATGGAGCTTCTGGACTCGGAGGATGAGGGCGAGAGCCTTGGCGAAGACGCCGAGTGATCCAGCCCGGGGCGGGCCTGCAACGGCTCGCCCCCACCCTCTCCAGCATACCTTTTTCTAAGGACGACAGATGAACCAGGAACTGACGACCAACCCGTTCTCGCCCCTCGCGGCGCCGAAGACCTTTGACGAAATCAAGGTCTCTCTGGCCTCGCCCGAGCGGATCCTTTCGTGGTCTTTCGGCGAGATCAAGAAGCCCGAAACGATCAACTACCGCACGTTCAAGCCCGAGCGTGACGGCCTGTTCTGCGCGCGTATTTTTGGTCCCGTGAAGGACTACGAATGCCTGTGCGGCAAGTACAAGCGCATGAAGTATCGCGGCATTGTCTGCGAAAAATGCGGCGTGGAGGTCACGCTGCAAAAGGTCCGCCGCGAGCGGATGGGCCATATCGAACTGGCCGCGCCCTGCGCCCACATCTGGTTCCTCAAGTCGCTGCCGTCGCGCATCGGCCTGATGCTGGACATGACCCTGCGCGACCTTGAGCGGGTTCTCTACTTCGAGAACTACGTCGTGATCGAGCCGGGCCTGACGGATCTGACTTATGGTCAGATGCTGACCGAAGAAGAATTCATGGACGCCCAGGACCAGTACGGCATGGATGCCTTCACCGCCAACATCGGCGCGGAAGCCATCCGTGAGATGCTGTCGATGATAGACCTCGACGCAGAGGCAGAGCGTCTGCGCGAAGAGCTGAAGGAAGCCACCGGCGAACTGAAGCCCAAGAAGATCATCAAGCGTCTGAAGATCGTGGAATCGTTCCTGGAATCCGGCAACCGCCCCGAGTGGATGGTGCTGACCGTGATCCCGGTTATCCCGCCCGAGCTGCGCCCGCTGGTGCCGCTGGACGGTGGCCGGTTCGCGACGTCCGACCTGAACGATCTGTATCGCCGCGTCATCAACCGCAACAACCGCCTGAAGCGCCTGATCGAGCTGCGTGCGCCCGACATCATCGTGCGCAACGAAAAGCGCATGCTGCAGGAATCCGTGGACGCGCTGTTCGACAACGGCCGTCGCGGTCGTGTCATCACGGGTGCCAACAAGCGTCCGCTGAAGTCGCTTTCCGACATGCTGAAGGGCAAGCAGGGCCGCTTCCGCCAGAACCTTCTGGGCAAGCGCGTCGACTTCTCTGGCCGTTCCGTCATCGTGACGGGGCCGGAGCTGAAGCTGCACCAGTGCGGTTTGCCCAAGAAGATGGCGCTGGAGCTGTTCAAGCCGTTCATCTACTCGCGTCTTGAAGCCAAGGGCCTTTCCAGCACGGTCAAGCAAGCGAAGAAGTTGGTGGAAAAGGAGCGTCCCGAAGTTTGGGACATCCTGGATGAAGTCATCCGCGAACACCCCGTGATGCTGAACCGTGCGCCGACGCTGCACCGTCTGGGCATCCAGGCGTTCGAGCCGGTGCTGATCGAAGGCAAGGCGATCCAGCTGCACCCGCTGGTCTGCTCGGCCTTCAACGCCGACTTCGACGGTGACCAGATGGCTGTTCACGTGCCCCTTTCGCTGGAAGCCCAGCTGGAAGCGCGCGTGCTGATGATGTCGACAAACAACGTGCTGTCGCCTGCCAACGGCGCGCCGATCATCGTGCCGTCGCAGGACATGATCCTTGGCCTGTATTACATCACGATGCAGCGTGAGGGCATGAAGGGCGAGGGCATGGTCTTCTCGTCCGTGGACGAAGTGCAGCACGCGCTGGACGCTGGCGAAGTGCATCTGCACGCCAAGGTTCAGGCCCGTGTCACGCAGATCGACGCCGAGACCGGCGAAGAAGTCGTGAAGCGGTTCGAGACGACGCCGGGCCGTATGCGTCTTGGCGCGCTTCTGCCGCTGAACGCCAAGGCACCGTTCGATCTGGTGAACCGTCTTCTGCGCAAGAAGGAAGTCCAGCAGGTCATCGACACCGTCTACCGTTACTGCGGTCAGAAGGAGTCGGTCATCTTCTGCGACCAGATCATGACCATGGGCTTCCGCGAAGCGTTCAAGGCGGGCATTTCGTTCGGCAAGGACGACATGGTGATCCCGGAATCCAAGTGGCCGATCGTGGAAGAGACCCGCGATCAGGTGAAGGATTTCGAACAGCAGTACATGGACGGCCTGATCACCCAGGGCGAAAAGTACAACAAGGTCGTGGACGCCTGGTCGAAGTGTAACGACAAGGTCACCGACGCCATGATGACCACCATCTCGACCCCCGGCATGACCGACGGGACCGAACATGAGCCGAACTCCGTCTACATGATGGCGCACTCAGGTGCGCGTGGCTCCGTCACGCAGATGAAGCAGCTGGGCGGGATGCGCGGCCTGATGGCCAAGCCGAACGGCGAGATCATCGAGACGCCCATCATCTCGAACTTCAAGGAAGGTCTGACCGTTCTTGAGTACTTCAACTCGACCCACGGCGCACGGAAGGGCCTGTCCGATACGGCTCTGAAGACGGCGAACTCGGGCTACCTGACCCGTCGTCTGGTGGACGTGGCGCAGGACTGCATCGTGCGTCAGCACGACTGCGGCACCGACCGCGCCGTCACCGCGAAGCCTGCCGTCAACGACGGTGAAATCGTGGCGTCCCTGTCCGAGCGTGTTCTGGGCCGTGTCGCGGCAGAGAACATCCTGAAGCCGGGTACCGACGAGGTCATCATCGCCGAAGGCGAGCTGATCGACGAGCGCAAGGCCGACATGGTCGATGAGCTGAAGGTGGCACAGGCCCGCATCCGCTCGCCTCTGACCTGTGAGGCAGAGGAAGGCGTTTGCGCCATGTGCTACGGTCGTGACCTGGCGCGCGGCACGATGGTGAACCAGGGCGAAGCCGTGGGTATCATCGCGGCGCAGTCCATCGGTGAGCCGGGCACACAGCTGACGATGCGGACGTTCCACATCGGCGGCGTCGCCCAAGGTAGCCAGCAGTCCTTCCAGGAAGCTGGCCACGAGGGCACGATTGAGTTCCGCAACGCCAATCTTCTGGCGAACTCGGTGGGCGAGAAAGTCGTGATGGGCCGCAACATGACCATCGCGATCATGGACGATCAGGGCGTCGAGCGCGCATCGTTCAAGCTGGGCTACGGCACCACGATGCATGTCGAAGAAGGCGCGAAAGTGGCCCGCGGCGACAAGCTGTTCGAGTGGGATCCCTACACCCTGCCGATCATCGCCGAAGCCGATGGCCGTGCGAAGCTGGTCGACCTGATCCCGGGCATCTCAGTGCGCGACGAGACGGACGATGCAACCGGCATGACGCAGAAGATCGTGACCGACTGGCGTTCCGCGCCGAAGGGCAGCGATCTGAAGCCGGAAATCGTGCTGGCCGGGACGGATGGAGAGCCTCTGCGCAACGATCAGGGCAACCCGATCACCTATCCGATGTCGGTGGACGCCGTTCTGTCCGTCGAAGACGGTGCGGACGTAAAGGCCGGTGACGTCGTCGCGCGTATCCCGCGTGAAGGCGCGAAGACCAAGGACATCACCGGTGGTCTGCCGCGTGTGGCCGAGCTCTTCGAAGCGCGTCGTCCCAAGGACCACGCCATCATCGCCGAGGCCGACGGTCACGTGAAGTTCGGGCGCGACTACAAGAACAAGCGCCGGATCGCGATCGTGCCGACCGAGGAAGGTGCGGAGCCCATCGAGTACATGGTACCCAAGGGCAAGCACATCCCCGTGCAGGAAGGCGACTTCATCCAGAAGGGTGACTACATCATGGACGGCAACCCTGCCCCCCATGACATCCTTGCCATTCTGGGCGTCGAAGCCTTGGCCGACTACATGATCGACGAAGTGCAGGACGTGTATCGACTGCAGGGCGTGAAGATCAACGACAAGCACATCGAGGTGATCGTTCGCCAGATGCTGCAGAAGTGGGAGATCCAGGACTCTGGTGAGACCACGCTGCTGAAAGGTGAGCACGTCGATAAGGTCGAGTTCGACGAGGCCAACGAGAAGGCGATGAAGAAGGGTGGCCGTCCGGCACAGGGCGAACCGATCCTTCTGGGCATCACCAAGGCGTCGCTGCAAACCCGCAGCTTCATCTCGGCGGCGTCCTTCCAAGAGACCACCCGCGTGCTGACCGAGGCGTCGGTTCAGGGCAAGCGCGACAAGCTGGTGGGCCTCAAGGAGAACGTCATCGTCGGTCGCCTGATTCCCGCCGGTACCGGTGGGGCCACGCAGCAGATGCGCCGCATCGCCGCCGAGCGTGACCTCAAGGTTCTGAAGGCCGCCCAGAAGGAGGCCGAAAAGGCCGCTGCTCTGGCCGCGCCTGCGGAAGAGCCGCTGGAGAGCCAAGCGGACGCGGACGTCGATGTGATCGACATCCCGGAAGAGAGCCGCGACGAGTAGGTTTTCGCCACTACGATCTAGGAAAGGCCCCGCGTCATGCGGGGCCTTTTTCGTTTGACGGGGCGTGACGGTGGGCGCACCTGACGGTGAAGCCCAAGCGCGGAACGCCCCATGCCCCTATCAGACAATATGCGCGGCGCGCTGTTCATGATCGCCGTCACGCTGTGCTTCACGGTGGGCGACACCATCGTGAAAGCGGCGGCGGAAGATCTGCCGGTGTTCCAGTTCATCGCTCTGCGCGGTCTGGTCGCAACCCCGATCCTGATCGCACTGGCGTGGCGCAGCGGCGCACGGATCGCCGACGTAAGCGGACGGGATCGACGCTTAATCGTCCTGCGCTCCGTGGCAGAGGTCGGCGCGATGCTGTGCTTTTTCATCGCGCTCGTGCGGATGCCGATCGCCAACGTCACCGCCATCTTGCAGGCCATTCCCCTGACATTGACTCTGGCGGGCGCATTGATCCTGAAAGAGCCCGTGGGTTGGCGACGGATGGGCGCAATCGTGCTGGGTTTCGTCGGCGTGCTGTTGATCGTCCGACCCGGTGCCGCCGACTTCGATCCCAACGCGGGCTTCGCCCTACTGTCTGTCCTGTTCGTCACGATCCGGGACCTGACCGTGCGCCGAATCACGCGCTCCGTTCCTGCGTTCCTTGTCGCTGCTGCCATGTCCGGGATCGTGACCGTGGGCGCGGGAATCGCGTCGCTGTTCACGCCGTGGCAGAGTGTCGGGGCAGGGCAGAGCTTCGCTGTCACTGCCGCCGCCATCGCGATCGTCGGCGGCTACCTTTTTCTGGTCTATGCCATGCGATGGGGCGCGCTCGCCGTAGTCACGCCGTTCCGCTACACCGCGCTGATCTGGGCACTGATCGCGGGATGGCTTGTGTTCGGTGACTGGCCCGCATGGCCCACATGGATCGGAGCGGGGCTGATCGTGGCCACGGGTCTGTTCACCTTCTGGAGAGAGCGCGCCTTGGAGTTGCGTCTCCAACGCAAAGCGTCCCGCTTCTGATCTGCAAACAACATCGGCCAAAGCCAAGAATTGTTGCCCCGAATCGCAGATGCCGCATTTCCGCCTCAATCCTGCCCCGACAAGACCACGACTCGAAGGCAGAACAGGGGCATAGGCGGCACAAGATCGCTGATTGAGCAGGATGCATACAGGCATCGAGTGACCGGGTCGGAAGGGGACACACGCTTCCGACCCGAAGTCACCGTCCCCCCCCGAAAGCCCCAGAAAAACAGCCTTGCACAGCGCCCCGGCTGGCTGTTGACACCCACCGAAGCCCCCTCTATACGACGCCAACCGCGCGACCGGAGACCGTCCGGGCCGGTGTTAAATTGATGGAAGTGGTCACGATCCGGGCCCAGTTGCCCCGATCCTCTGGATACCAACCGCAAGGGCCCGCTGGCCCGCTGCGGTGTTTGCGTTTGGCGGACGCGCCAGATGCACGAAGACGTTAGCGGGGTGCGCGCGCCCCAGAAATTGAAGTGTTGCAACACGGGGATTGATACCGGAATGCCAACGATCCAACAGCTGATCCGCAAGCCGCGGCAGCCGAAAGTAAAACGCTCTAAGTCGCTCCACCTGGAGGGTTGCCCCCAGAAGCGTGGCGTCTGCACGCGTGTCTATACCACCACGCCGAAGAAGCCGAACTCGGCCATGCGTAAGGTTGCCAAGGTGCGCCTGACGAATGGTTTCGAGGTCATCAGCTATATTCCCGGTGAGTCGCACAACCTTCAGGAGCACTCTGTTGTCCTGATCCGCGGCGGCCGCGTGAAGGACCTTCCCGGCGTGCGTTACCACATTTTGCGCGGCGTGCTCGACACCCAGGGTGTCAAAGACCGCAAGCAGCGCCGTTCGAAATATGGCGCCAAGCGTCCGAAGTAAGAGGATCTACAGATGTCCCGTCGTCACGCCGCCGAAAAGCGCGAAATCCTGCCCGACGCCAAGTATGGCGACAAGGTGGTCACGAAGTTCATGAACAACCTGATGATCGACGGTAAGAAGTCGGTCGCTGAGAAGATCGTTTACAACGCGTTCGAGCGCGTCGAAGGCAAGCTCAAGCGCTCGCCGATCGAGGTCTTCCACGAAGGTCTGGACAACATCAAACCGTCCGTCGAAGTGCGCTCGCGCCGCGTCGGTGGTGCAACCTATCAGGTTCCGGTCGAAGTGCGCCCCGAGCGTCGCGAAGCCCTGGCCCTGCGCTGGCTGATCACCGCCTGCCGCAATCGCAACGAAAACACGATGGAAGAGCGCCTGGCTGCCGAGATGATCGACGCTGTCCAGAATCGCGGCACCGCCGTGAAGAAGCGCGAAGACACGCACAAGATGGCCGACGCCAACAAGGCATTCAGCCACTACCGCTGGTAATTCAATTCTAGGCTGAGGACCGTTCCCATGCCCCGCGACTACTCTCTCGGACGCTACCGTAACTTCGGCATCATGGCCCACATCGATGCAGGTAAGACCACCTGCACCGAGCGCGTCCTGTTCTACACCGGCAAGTCCCACAAGATCGGCGAAGTCCACGACGGCGCCGCGACGATGGACTGGATGGAGCAGGAGCAGGAGCGCGGCATCACGATCACGTCCGCCGCGACCACGACGCATTGGTTCCGCACCGAAGACGGCAAGACCACAACCGGCATCTACGGCGACACCCCGGAAGAGGCCAAGTTCCGCTTCAACATCATCGACACTCCGGGCCACGTGGACTTCACCATCGAAGTCGAGCGTTCGCTTGCCGTGCTCGACGGTGCGATCGCCGTTCTCGACGCCAACGCCGGTGTCGAGCCCCAGACGGAAACCGTGTGGCGGCAGGCAGACCGCTACAAGGTTCCGCGTATCGTCTTCGTCAACAAGATGGACAAGATCGGCGCGGACTTCTTCAACTGCGTAAAGATGATCAAGGATCGCACCGGGGCTACCCCTGCGCCGATTCAACTGCCCATCGGTGCAGAGGATCAGCTGGAAGGCATCATCGACCTGGTCACCATGAAAGAGTGGGTTTGGCAGGGTGAAGACCTTGGCGCATCGTGGGTTGTTCAGGACGTCCGCGAAAGCATGAGGGCCGAAGCTGAAGAGTGGCGCGCGAACCTCATCGAAATCGCGGTCGACATGGATGATGAAGCCATGGAAGCCTACCTCGAAGGCACCGAGCCTGATGAGCCGAAGTTGCGTGAGATGATCCGCAAGGGTACTCTGGCGATGGCTTTCGTACCGGTGCTGGCAGGCTCTGCGTTCAAGAACAAGGGCGTTCAGCCCCTGCTCAACGCGGTCATCGATTATCTTCCCGGTCCGCTCGACGTTCCCGCCTATATGGGCTTCTCGCCGGACGACGAAACCGAAACGCGCAACATCCCCCGTCACGCCGACGACGATGAGCCGTTCTCGGGCCTGGCGTTCAAGATCATGAACGACCCCTTCGTGGGCACTCTGACCTTCACCCGCATCTACTCGGGCAAGCTGGCCAAGGGTGATTCGGTCCTGAACACCACCAAGGGCAAGAAAGAGCGCATCGGTCGTATGATGATGATGCACTCGAACAACCGCGAAGAGATCGAGAACGCTTACGCGGGCGACATCATCGCGCTGGCCGGTCTGAAGGACACGACGACGGGTGACACCCTGTCCGACAGTCAGAACCAAGTGGTTCTGGAAACCATGTCCTTCCCCGATCCGGTCATCGAGATCGCGGTCGAGCCCAAGACCAAGGCCGACCAAGAGAAGATGTCTGCCGGTCTGCAACGTCTCGCCGCCGAGGATCCGTCGTTCCGCGTCGAAACCGATCTGGAATCGGGTCAGACGATCATGAAGGGTATGGGTGAACTTCACCTCGACATCCTCGTCGATCGCCTGAAGCGCGAGTTCAAGGTCGAGGCCAACATCGGTGCGCCGCAGGTGGCTTACCGCGAAACGATCGGCCATGAGATCGAGCATACCTACACCCACAAGAAGCAATCGGGTGGTACGGGTCAGTTCGCCGAGGTGAAGCTGATCATCTCGCCGACCGAGCCGGGTGAAGGTTACTCGTTCGAGTCGAAGATCGTGGGTGGTGCGGTGCCGAAGGAATACATCCCCGGCGTCGAAAAGGGCATCAAGTCGGTCATGGACTCTGGTCCCCTGGCAGGCTTCCCGGTCATCGATTTCAAGTGTGTGCTGGTCGACGGCAAGTTCCACGACGTGGACTCCTCGGTTCTCGCCTTCGAGATCGCCAGCCGCATGTGCATGCGTGAGGGCCTCAAGCGGGCGGGCGCCAAGATGCTCGAGCCGATCATGAAGGTCGAAGTCGTGACGCCGGAAGAATATACCGGCAACGTCATCGGCGACCTGACGTCCCGTCGTGGCCAGGTGCAGGGTCAGGAACCCCGCGGCAACGCCATCGTCATCGACGCCTTCGTGCCGCTGGCCAACATGTTCGGCTACATCAACAACCTACGTTCGATGTCTTCGGGCCGCGCGCAGTTCACGATGCTGTTCGATCACTACGAGCCGGTGCCGCAGAACATCTCGGAAGAGATCCAGTCCAAGTACGCATAAGCGATATGCCCCGGCAGAGATGCCGGGGCTCCGAAATTCGGCAAACCCTATCGGGCGATGCCAGACCCAAGACAACTAAGGAGCCAAGACCATGGCGAAGGCAAAATTCGAACGTAACAAGCCGCACGTTAACATCGGCACGATCGGTCACGTTGACCACGGCAAGACGACGCTGACGGCGGCGATCACGAAGTACTTCGGCGACTTCCGCGCCTATGACCAGATCGACGGTGCGCCGGAAGAGAAGGCCCGCGGCATCACGATCTCGACCGCCCACGTGGAGTATGAGACCGAGAACCGTCACTACGCCCACGTCGACTGCCCCGGCCACGCCGACTACGTGAAGAACATGATTACCGGTGCCGCCCAGATGGACGGCGCGATCCTGGTCGTGAACGCCGCCGACGGCCCCATGCCCCAGACGCGCGAGCACATCCTGCTCGGTCGTCAGGTCGGCATCCCGCAGATGGTCGTCTACATGAACAAGGTCGACCAGGTTGACGACGAAGAGCTGCTCGAGCTCGTCGAGATGGAGATCCGCGAACTGCTGTCTTCGTACGAGTACGATGGCGACAACATGCCCGTCATCCCCGGCTCGGCCCTGGCCGCGATGAACGGCGACAACCCCGAGATCGGTGAAGAGTCTATCAAGAAGCTGATGGCCGCCGTCGACGAGTTCATCCCGACGCCCGAGCGCGCCGTGGACCAGCCCTTCCTGATGCCGGTCGAGGACGTGTTCTCGATCTCGGGTCGTGGTACGGTTGTGACCGGTCGTGTCGAGCGTGGCGTGATCAACGTGGGCGACGAGATCGAAATCGTCGGCATTCGCGACACCAAGAAGACGACCTGCACGGGCGTGGAAATGTTCCGCAAGCTGCTGGATCGTGGTGAAGCGGGCGACAACATCGGCGCGCTGCTGCGTGGCGTCGACCGTGAAGGCGTGCAGCGGGGCCAGGTGCTCTGCAAGCCCGGCTCGGTCAAGCCGCACACGAAGTTCGAGGCCGAAGCCTACATCCTGACCAAGGAAGAGGGTGGCCGTCACACGCCGTTCTTCGCCAACTACCGTCCGCAGTTCTACTTCCGCACGACGGACGTGACCGGCACGGTTCAGCTGGCCGAGGGCACCGAGATGGTCATGCCGGGCGACAACGTGTCCTTCGGCGTCGAGCTGATCGCGCCGATCGCGATGGAAGAGAAGCTCCGCTTCGCCATCCGCGAAGGCGGCCGCACCGTCGGCGCAGGCGTGGTTTCCAAGATCATCGAGTAATCTTGGACGCGAGTGGCGAAAGGGTGTCGGCCTAGCCGAGGCCCGTGCCACATCAAACCAATCTGGGTGCCTCTGACGGGGCACCCTGTTTGATTAATACGGCCCGACGTGGCGCATGGAATGAGCCTTGCTCCACCTCTCGACCGATCCCCCTTAAGGGAATAAGACCAATGGCAGCCAGCCAAAATATTCGTATCCGCCTGAAGGCGTTCGATTACCGGGTGCTCGACAGTTCCACCCAGGAAATCGTGTCGACCGCGAAGCGCACTGGAGCGTCGGTCCGCGGACCGATCCCGATGCCGAACAAGATCGAGAAGTTCACCGTCTTGCGTGGTCCCCACGTGGACAAGAAGTCTCGCGAGCAATTCGAAATCCGTACTCACAAGCGGATGCTCGACATCGTCGATCCGACCCCGCAGACCGTGGACGCGCTGATGAAGCTCGACCTCGCTGCCGGTGTGGCCGTCGACATCAAAGTGATGGGGAGCTGATCATGTTGCGTTCTGGTGTTATCGCCAAGAAGGTCGGCATGACGCGGATCTTCCAGGACGACGGCCGGCAAGTGCCCGTCACCGTCCTTCAACTGGACAAGCTTCAGGTCGTGGCAACGCGCACCGCTGACGAGCACGGTTATACCGCCGTTCAGCTCGGCGCGGGCAATGCCAAGGCGAAGAATGTCTCGAAAGCCATGCGCGGCCACTTCGCCGTTGCCAAGGTCGAACCGAAGCGCAAGATCGCCGAGTTCCGGGTTCATCCCGAGAACCTGATCGCTGTCGGTGAAGAGATCACTGCGAACCACTACTTCGCGGGTCAATTCGTTGACGTGGCTGGTACGTCCATCGGTAAGGGCTTCCAGGGTGCCATGAAGCGGCACAACTTCGGCGGCCTGCGTGCGACGCACGGTGTCTCGATCAGCCACCGTTCGCACGGCTCCACCGGCCAGTGTCAGGACCCCGGCAAGGTGTTCAAGGGCAAGAAGATGGCCGGTCACATGGGTGCTGCCCGCGTGACCACGCAGAACCTGCAGGTCGTCAAGACCGACGCCGACCGTGGCCTGATCATGGTCAAGGGCGCCGTTCCCGGCTCCAAAGGTGGCTGGGTCACGATCAAGGACGCGGTGAAGAAGCCGATGCCCGATGGCGTGATCTACCCCGCCGCGCTGAAGTCCGCTGCCGAGGAAGCCGAGCGTATGGCTGCCGAAGCTGCCGAAGCTGCCGAGAAGGAGCGTCTGGAGGCGGAAGCCGCAGAGGCCGAGCGTCAGGCTGCCGAGCAGGCCGAAGCGCTGAAGGAAGCCGAGGCTGAAATCTCCGAGGAATCCGCTGAGGCCGATAATTCGGACAGTGATCCCCGATCGACCGAGGAGGGTGACCAATGAAAACCGACGTCTTGACTCTCGACGGTGGCAAGAACGGTTCCGTGGATCTCAACGAAGAGATCTTCGGGCTGGAGCCGCGCGCCGATATCCTGCACCGTGTGGTCCGCTGGCAGCGTAACAACGCGCAGCAGGGCACCCACAAGGTGAAGACCCGTTCGGAAACGAGCTACTCCACCAAGAAGATCTATCGCCAGAAGGGCACCGGCGGCGCACGCCACGGTGACCGGAACGCGCCGATCTTCCGGGGTGGTGGTGTCTACAAGGGCCCGACCCCGCGTAGCCACGGCCATGAGCTGACCAAGAAGTTCCGCAAGCTGGGCCTGCGCCATGCGCTGTCCGCGAAGGCACGTGAGGGCAACTTGGTCATCATCGACGTGGCAGAGCTGGCCGAAGCCAAGACCAAGACGCTTGCGTCGAAGGTCAAGGAGCTGGGCTGGAAGCGCACGCTGGTGATCGACGGCTCTGAGCTGAACGAGAACTTCGCCACCGCCGCGCGCAACCTCGACAGCTTCGATGTGCTGCCGAGCATGGGCGCCAACGTCTACGACATCCTCAAGCGTGACACCCTGGTGATCACGAAAGCGGGGATCGAAGCACTGGAGGCTCGTCTGAAATGAGCACCAAGACCGAACATTACGATGTGATCCGCAAACCGGTCATCACCGAGAAGGCCACGATGGCGTCCGAAAACGGCGCCGTGGTTTTCGAGGTGGCGAACGACGCGAACAAGCCCATGATCAAAGAGGCTGTCGAAAGCCTGTTTGGCGTGAAGGTGAAGGCCGTGAACACGGTCGTCACCAAGGGCAAGGTCAAGCGCTTCCGTGGCATCATGGGCCAGCGCAAGACGATCAAGAAAGCCTACGTGACGCTCGAAGAGGGCAACACGATCGACGTGACGACGGGGCTGTAAGCTTCGTCTCAGGCTGAGAACGATAAAGAACTCCGCTCGAAAGAGCGGAGTTTTTTCGTTCACAGGGAGCCGTGTCGCCTGCGCTTTGGTCCCGATCCGCGCTGGGTTTTGTAATCTGAAAGGGATTGACCACCGTTAGAACCGGCCACTTCTGGCACGTTCTAGCATACCGTGCTTGACCCTCACTCCGAGCCCTCCTAGAAGCCCCCATCGGCCCAGCCCCGGATTCGTCCGGGGCTTGGCTTTTGGTCGCTAGGGGTATCCCTGACGGCATCGCTACTGGGACCTTCGGGGCCCTTCACCAAACCGCGGTCCAGTGCCCATCCGGGGCAGGGCCGCCCACAAAACGGAAGACAGAAAGCATGGCACTCAAGTCGTACAAGCCGACGACGCCGGGCCAGCGCGGGCTGGTGCTGATCGACCGTTCGGAGCTGTGGAAAGGTCGCCCGGTCAAATCCCTTACTGAGGGTTTGTCCAAGCATGGCGGTCGGAACAACACCGGACGGATCACGATGCGTCGCCGCGGTGGTGGCGCTAAGCGTCTCTATCGTATCGTCGATTTCAAACGCACCAAGCACGACATGGAAGCTGTCGTCGTTCGGATCGAATATGACCCGAACCGCACCGCCTTCATCGCGCTGATCCAGTACACCGATGGCGAGCAACGCTACATCCTCGCCCCCCAGCGCCTAGGCGTTGGCGACAAGATCGTCTCAGGCACCCGTGTCGACGTGAAGCCCGGCAACGCGATGCCGTTCCAGGGCATGCCCATCGGTACGATCATCCACAACATCGAGCTGAAGCCCGGCAAGGGCGGCCAGATCGCACGTGCGGCGGGCACCTATGCCCAGTTCGTCGGTCGCGATGGCGGCTACGCCCAGATCCGCCTGAGCTCGGGCGAGCTGCGCATGGTCCGTCAGGAATGCATGGCCACCGTCGGTGCTGTGTCGAACCCCGACAACTCGAACCAGAACATCGGTAAAGCGGGCCGCAACCGTCACAAGGGCATCCGCCCGTCTGTGCGTGGTGTCGTGATGAACCCGGTCGACCACCCGCACGGTGGTGGTGAAGGCCGGACCTCGGGTGGTCGTCACCCGGTCACGCCCTGGGGCAAGCCCACGAAGGGCGCGCGCACCCGCAACAAGAAGAAGGCGTCGCAAGCTCTTATCATCCGCTCGCGTCACGCCAAGAAGAAGGGCCGCTAACTTATGTCTCGTTCCGTATGGAAAGGCCCCTTTGTGGACGCGTACGTCCTCAAGAAGGCCGAGAAAACCCGCGAGAGCGGCCGCAACGAGGTCATCAAGATCTGGTCGCGCCGTTCCACCATCCTGCCGCAATTCGTTGGTCTGACCTTCGGCGTCTACAACGGGAAGAAGCACATCCCGGTGAATGTCTCCGAAGAGATGATCGGCCAGAAGTTCGGCGAATTCAGCCCGACGCGGACCTACTACGGTCACGCCGCCGACAAGAAGGCGAAGCGCAAATGAGCAAGGAAAAGAATCCCCGCCGCGTGGCCGATAATGAGGCTATGGCGAAGACGCGCATGCTGCGCACGTCTCCGCAGAAGCTGAACCTCGTCGCCGGTCTGATCCGTGGCAAGAAGGTGGAAAAGGCACTTGTCGATCTCACCTTCTCGAAGAAGCGTATCGCCGCTGACGTGAAGAAGTGCCTTCAGTCCGCCATCGCGAACGCCGAAAACAACCACAACCTGGACGTGGACGAGCTGATCGTCGCCGAGGCCTATGTGGGCAAGAACCTGACGCTCAAGCGCGGGCGTCCCCGTGCGCGGGGCCGGTTCGGCCGCATCATCAAGCCGTTCTCGGAGATCACCATCAAGGTCCGCCAGGTCGAGGAGCAAGCGAATGGGTAATAAAGTAAACCCGATCGGCATGCGGCTTCAGGTCAACCGGACCTGGGACAGCCGCTGGTACGCCGACACGAAGGACTACGGCGATCTTCTGATGGAAGACATCCGCATGCGGGAGTTCATCAAGGAAGAGTGCAAGGCCGCCGGCATCAGCCGCGTCATCATCGAGCGTCCGCACAAGAAGTGCCGTGTGACCATCCACACCGCGCGTCCGGGCGTCATCATCGGCAAGAAAGGCGCGGACATCGAGACGCTGCGCAAGAAGCTGGCTTCGATGACGGATAGCGAGCTGCACCTGAACGTGGTCGAAGTCCGCAAGCCGGAACTCGACGCCGCTCTGGTCGGTGAGTCCATCGCGCAGCAGCTGGAGCGCCGGGTGTCTTTCCGTCGCGCCATGAAGCGTGCGGTGCAGAACGCCATGCGTATGGGTGCCTTGGGTATCCGTGTGAACCTCGCAGGCCGCCTTGGCGGTGCCGAGATTGCCCGGACCGAATGGTACCGCGAGGGCCGCGTGCCCCTGCACACCCTGCGTGCCGATATCGACCACGCGACGATCGAGGCCAAGACGGCCTACGGGATCATCGGGATCAAGGTCTGGATCTTCAAAGGTGAGATCATGGAACATGACCCGCAGGCCCGCGATCGCCGTGCCCAGGAAATCCAAGACGGCCCGACGCCCCGTGGCGCCGGCGGCCGTCGTTAAGGAGGAATTGCCATGCTTCAGCCGAAGCGCACGAAATTCCGCAAGATGTTCAAGGGCCGTATCAGCGGCGAAGCGAAGGGCGGGTCTGACCTGAACTTCGGATCGTTCGGTCTGAAAGCCGTCGAGCCCGAGCGCATCACAGCGCGTCAGATCGAAGCTGCCCGCCGGGCCATGACGCGCCAGATGAAGCGTCAGGGTCGCGTGTGGATCCGCATCTTCCCCGACGTGCCCGTCACCGCCAAGCCCATCGAAGTGCGTATGGGTAAAGGCAAGGGCTCGGTCGACCGCTGGACCGCCAAGGTCAAGCCCGGCCGCGTGATGTTCGAACTGGACGGTGTGCCGGAAGACATCGCCCGCGAGGCCCTGCGCCTTGCCGCGATGAAGCTACCGATCAAAACGCGCGTCGTCGCGCGCGAAGACTGGTAGAACCAGTCTCGCGCGTAGTGCGGCATAGCATGTTGCGCAGCAAGATGCGGGCCGACACCCGGTAGAAATTGAATAGGGCAGGGGGAAACCTCTGCCCTATTCTTATTCTCAAAACCCAACCGATTTCCGGACCTCTTCCATGCCCCTCACCAACCTCTTCGCTTCCCCCCTCTACCGCGCCACCCTGTCGGACCATGGCGCCCTCGACATTTCCGAGTTGGAAGCGACCGCCATCGCGATCGCCGAGGATGACGAGGCCGGGCAGGAGTGGTGCGAAGAACAGGGCTATCCCGGCTACACTTCTTACGCCTCGCTGACCGACCTGCCGTGGCGCGCGCCGATCTTCGCCGATCTGGTGAAAGTGCTCGACGCCCACGTCGCCGCTTTCGCCGAAGACCTGCATCTGGATCTGGGAGAGGGGAAGCTGGTGCTGGAGGATATCTGGATCAATATCCTGCCCGAGGGTGGCAGCCACTCTGGCCACCTGCATCCCCATTCGGTGATCTCGGGCACAACCTATGTCGCCATGCCCGAAGGCACCTCCGCCATCCGTTTTGAGGACCCCCGCCACCCCATGATGATGGCCCACCCCCCGCGCAAAAAGGACGCGCCCGAAGCGCTGAAGCCCTTCGTCTACGTGCGACCAGAGGTCGGTGACGTCCTGCTGTGGGAGAGTTTCATCCGCCACGAAGTCCCGCTGAACATGAGCGAGGAAGAGCGGATTTCGGTGAGCTTCAATTATAAGTGGGTGTAAGGCCCGGTTCGCACGTTAGTGCGGCAAACGCTCCTGTGGAGCGTTTGAGGGCCGAACGGGCGGAGCCCTTTGCAGCAGTAAGCCGCTTCTCCGACAATGGGTGTTGCGTCCTGAGTGGATGCAAACTAAAGAGCGCCTTCATCCACCTCCACCGGGAATCAGGGTGACGTGTTCGCACGGCCCTCCGGTGATGTTGAAAGGCTAGAACAATGGCGCTTGAAGCGACCGATCTGCGGGGCAAGACCCCGGACGAGCTGCGCGATCAGCTTGCCCAGCTGAAGAAAGAGCAGTTCAACCTGCGTTTCCAGGCTGCGACGAACCAGATGGAAAACACCTCGCGTATGCGCATCGTCCGTCGTGACGTCGCCCGCGTGAAGACGATCCTGAACGAAAAGGCGCGTGACGCCGCCAAGACGGAGGCCTGAGTCCATGCCCAAGCGTATTCTCCAAGGCGTTGTCACGTCGAACCAGAACGAACAGACCATCACCGTCTCGGTCGAGCGTCGCTTCACGCACCCGCTGATGAAGAAGACCATCCGTAAGTCGAAGAAGTATCGCGCCCACGACGAGAACAATCAGTTCAACGTCGGCGACCTGGTCCGCATTCAGGAATGCGCGCCCAAGTCCAAGACGAAGGTCTGGGAAGTGATGACGCAAGAGATGATCGAAGCCTACGAGGCTGCTCGCGAAGAAGCAGCCAAGCAGCAGCAGATCGAAGATGCTCAGCGTCACGAAGAGAAAGAGGCCGCCCACTAAGGGAGGCCTGACCGCCCCGGCGTCGTCGGGGCGGGATACATACGAAACCCCAGGGGTGGTCCCTGAAGGTCGGGAGATAACTTATGATCCAGATGCAGACCAATCTGGATGTTGCTGACAACTCCGGCGCACGCCGAGTTCAGTGCATCAAGGTTCTGGGCGGGTCGAAGCGGAAGTATGCCTCGGTGGGCGACGTTATCGTCGTCTCCGTGAAAGAGGCCATTCCGCGCGGCCGCGTCAAGAAGGGCGACGTGCGCAAAGCCGTCGTCGTGCGTACCGCCAAAGAAGTGCGCCGCGAAGACGGCACCGCGATCCGTTTCGATCGCAACGCCGCCGTGATCCTCAACAACAACAACGAGCCGATCGGCACCCGTATCTTCGGGCCGGTTGTCCGTGAGCTTCGTGCCAAGAACTACATGAAGATCATCTCGCTCGCTCCGGAGGTGCTGTAATGGCTGCCAAACTCCGCAAAGGTGACAAGGTCATCGTCCTTGCCGGCAAGGACAAGGGGCAAGAGGGCGAGATCGCCCAGGTCATGCCCGCAAAGGGCAAGGCCGTCGTCGAGGGCGTGAACATGGCGATCCGCCACACGCGCCAGTCCCAGACCGACCAGGGCGGCCGCAAGCCGAAGGCCATGCCGATCGACCTGTCGAACCTGGCCCTGCTGGACGCCAACGGCAAAGCGACCCGCGTCGGCTTCCGCGAGGAAGACGGCAAGAAGGTCCGCTTCGCCAAGACCACGGGAGACGCGATCTGATGCTCGACCAAGCCAACTATACCCCGCGCCTCCGCGCGCAGTACCGCGACACGATCAAGGCCGCTCTGAAAGAAGAGTTCGGCTACAAGAACGACATGCAGATCCCTCGGCTCGACAAGATCGTGCTGAACATCGGTGCCGGTTCCGAGGCCGTTCGCGACTCCAAGAAAGCCAAGTCCGCGCAGGACGACTTGACCGCGATCACCGGCCAGCAGGCTGTCGTGACCAAGGCCAAGAAGTCCATCGCCGGCTTCCGCGTTCGTGAAGACATGCCGCTGGGTGCGAAAGTGACCCTGCGCGGCGACCGGATGTATGACTTTCTGGATCGTCTGATCACCGTGGCGATGCCCCGCATCCGGGACTTTCGCGGCGTGAAGCCTTCGTTCGATGGCCGTGGCAACTTCGCCATGGGCATGAAAGAGCACATCGTTTTCCCCGAGATCAACTTCGACAAGGTCGATGAAGTCTGGGGCATGGACGTTATCATCGTCACCACCGCGGCCACCGATGCCGAAGCGAAGGCACTGTTGAAGCAATTCAACATGCCGTTCAGCAGCTGAGCCTGGAGGATATCATGGCCAAGAAAGCAATGATCGAACGCGAGAAGAAGCGTCAGGCTCTGGTGGATCGCTACGCCGCCAAGCGCGCCGAACTCAAGGGCATCGCCCGCGACGAGTCCAAGCCGATGGAAGAGCGGTTCAAGGCCCAGTTGAAGCTGGCCAAACTGCCCCGCAATTCCTCCGCGACCCGTCTTCACAACCGCTGCCAGCTGACCGGCCGCCCGCACGCCTACTACCGTAAGCTGCGCATGAGCCGGATCGCGATGCGGGATCTCGGCAGCACCGGGCAGATCCCCGGTCTCGTCAAGTCCAGCTGGTAAGGAGGGAATAGTATGAACGATCCTCTCGGCGATATGCTCACCCGCATCCGCAACGCGCAGATGCGTGGCAAGTCCACCGTCATCACCCCCGCCTCGAAGCTGCGGGCCTGGGTTCTCGATGTTCTGGCCGACGAAGGCTACATCCGTGGTTACGAAGAAACCAAGGATGTGAACGGCCATCCGGCGATCGAGATCAGCCTGAAGTACTACGAAGGCACCCCGGTCATCAAAGACCTGCGTCGCGTTTCGACCCCTGGTCGTCGCGTGTACTCGGGCGTCAACGACATTCCGTCCGTCCGTCAGGGCCTTGGCGTGTCCATCGTCTCGACCCCCAAGGGCGTGATGTCGGACCAGTCCGCGCGCTCTGCCAATGTCGGCGGCGAAGTGCTCTGCACCGTCTTCTAAGGAGGGATTTCCCATGTCTCGTATCGGAAAACGACCCGTCGAGCTTCCCTCTGGTGTAGAGGCGAACGTCGACGGTCAGACCATCACGATCAAAGGCCCCAAGGGCCAGCGGTCGTTCAAGGCCACGGACGATGTGTCGATCGCTGTCGAAGACGGCGCGATCAGCGTAACGCCCCGTGGTTCCTCGAAGCGCGCGCGCCAGCAGTGGGGCATGTCCCGCACCATGGTCGCGAACCTCGTTCAAGGCGTGACCACCGGCTTCAAGAAAGAGCTGGAGATTCAGGGCGTGGGTTACCGCGCAGCTCTTCAGGGCAACGTACTGAAGCTGAACTTGGGTCTGTCGCACGATGTTGACTTCCCCGTGCCGGAAGGCGTCACGATCACGGTCCCCAAGCAGACCGAGATCGTCGTCGAAGGCAACGATGAGCAGCAGGTGGGTCAGGTCGCGGCCAACATCCGCGAATGGCGCCGTCCCGAGCCCTACAAAGGCAAGGGCATCCGCTATAAGGGCGAGTTTATCTTCCGCAAGGAAGGCAAGAAGAAGTAAGGACCGGATAGAATGGCTAATACAAAACTCCAGCTGTTCCAGAAGCGCCGTCTGCGCGTCCGGAACAAGCTTCGCAAGGTGGCCAACGGCAAGCTTCGGCTGTCGATCCACCGCTCGAACAAGAACATCCACGCCCAGCTCATCGACGATGTGCAGGGTGTGACGCTCGCCTCCGCTTCCACTCTGGAGAAGGATCTGGGCGTCGTGGGCAAGAACAACCGCGAAGCAGCGGCGAAGGTCGGATCGGCCATCGCCGAGCGTGCCAAGGCGAAGGGCCACGAAGAGGCTTATTTCGACCGCGGCGGCTTTCTGTATCATGGCACCGTCAAGGCCTTGGCCGACGCGGCGCGTGAAGGCGGCTTGAAGCTGTAAGAACCAGTAGGGGGGTCGTTCGCGGCCCCCCTCGATGATCCGGGCCTTTGGGCACCAAGGATCGACACGAACAGGGTGCGAGGCGCCCGCTGAATGAAGGAGCCATCCGAATGGCAAGAGACGACAATCGCGGCGGACGCCGCAACCAGCGGGACGAGAACCCGGAATTCGCCGATCGCCTTGTCGCGATCAACCGCGTGTCGAAGACCGTCAAGGGCGGTAAGCGCTTTGGCTTCGCCGCACTCGTCGTTGTCGGCGACCAGCGTGGCCGCGTCGGCTTCGGCAAGGGTAAGGCCAAGGAAGTTCCCGAGGCGATCCGCAAGGGCACCGAGGCCGCCAAGCGCAACATGATGCGCGTCGCCCTGAAAGACGGCCGCACGCTTCACCACGACGTCAACGGTCACCACGGTGCCGGTAAGGTCGTCATGCGCACCGCGCCGCAGGGTACGGGCATCATCGCCGGTGGCCCGATGCGCGCCGTGTTCGAGATGCTGGGCGTTCAGGACGTCGTTGCGAAGTCCAACGGCTCGCAGAACCCCTACGCCATGATCCGCGCCACGCTGGACGGTCTGCGTAACCAGTCGAGCCCCCGTTCGGTCGCGCAGCGTCGCGGCAAGAAGGTCGCCGATATTCTGCCCAAGCGCGACGAGGCACCCGACTCGTCCAGCCAAGTCGCCGAGGAGGCCTAAACCATGGCAAAGACAATCGTCGTCAAGCAGGTGGGTTCGCCCATCCGTCGCCCCGCCATCCAGCGCAAGACGCTGGTCGGTCTGGGACTGAACAAGATGCACCGCACCCGTGAGTTGGAAGATACTCCTTCCGTCCGCGGCATGGTCAACAAGATCCCGCACCTGGTGCAGATCATCGAAGAGCGCGGCTAAAGCCTCTTCGATAGCAAATCAAAACGCCCCGGACCCGAAATGGTCCGGGGCGTTTTCGTTTACAGACCCAACGCTAACGGCCCGATGAACTGGAAGATCAGCGTGATGAGGATCACGCCGACGACGTTCAGGACGACACCGCCCCTGACCATCTGTCCAATTGTCACGTTGCCCGTGCCGAAGACAATGGCGTTCGGCGGCGTGCCCACTGGCAGCATGAAGGCACAGGTTGCCGCGAAGGCGGCTGGGACCAGAAGGCCAAGCGGCTCTGCCCCGATGCCGATAGCAACGCCGCCCAGCACGGGAATGAAGGTCGCGGCCGTCGCGGTGTTCGACGTGATCTCTGTCAGGAACAGCACGATCAGAACGACAGACCCCACCAATAGGATCGATGGCAGCGACCCAAGCCCGCTGACCTGCGCGCCGAACCATTCGTCCAACCCACTAGAGGCCACAGCTCCCGCAAGGCTAAGACCACCGCCGAAGAGCAATAGCACGCCCCACGGCAATCCTTCCTCTGCGTCGCGCCAAGACATCAGCATCTCGCCCGATCTGGCGGGCAAAAGGAACAGCGCCACACCTGCGGAGATGGCGATCACGGTATCGTCGAAGACGTCGATGCCACCCAATTCGGGGATACCCGATAACAGACCGGGCAGCACCCAGAACGCCGCTGCACCGACGAATACCGCCGCCACCAGCTTTTCGGCGCGGCTCATCGCGCCGAGCTTCTTGATCTCGCCCTGGATCATCTCTTGCCCGCCGGGGATTTCGTCCAGCTTGAAACGATACAGGACGTTGGTCATCAGTAGCCATCCGATCACGATGAAGATCGAGGCCAAGGGCACACCGATCATCATCCATTGCAGAAAGCCGATCTCTACCCCAGCTCGTCCGACGCATAGCCCGCGACGATAGCGTTTGGCGGCGACCCCAGCAGCGTCCCAAGTCCACCCATCGACGCTGACCATGCAATCGCCAAGGTCAGGCAAACGCCGAACGTTTTGATATTTGGGTCTGACACCGCGTCGGAAATCGTGCCTTTCTCCAAGGCGGCCTGCATGTCCTCGCCAGTTTGATCGCCCTTGCTGCGCTCGACCACCAGCGCCAGCACCGACAAGCCGATGGGCAGCATCATCAGGGTCGTCGCGGTGTTCGACACCCACATCGACAGAAAGCCTGTGGCGATCATCATGCCCAGCACGATCCGTTTTGGCGCAACGCCGACCTTCTCCAGCACCATCAACGCGATTCGCCGGTGCAGGTCCCACTTCTCCATGGCGATGGCGATCAGAAAGCCACCGACGAACAGAAAGACGATGGAACTGGCATAGGGCGCTGTGGCCTCTCCGACGGACGTCTCCGTCAGCGCGGGCAACAGGATGATCGGCAGCAGGGACGTGATGGGTAGCGGAACGCACTCCGTCATCCACCACACAGCCATCAAGGCGGCGACAGAGGCGACGGCACGCGCGTCCGGTGTCAGGTCCTCTGCGGCCCCAAGCGCCATGTAAACGATCAGAGCAAGGCCGACGCCCAGTAATCGCAGTACCCAAGTCGACGTTTGCGATGAAGATCGACCTTCCTCGGTGTCGCCTAGTCCTTGATCCTCTACTGGTTTCGACATCCTGCACCCTCCACTACACACACAGAATGACATGGACCGATCGCACGGTTGCTCAAGCCTGCATCTTGACCGTTCGCACCGATCGCGATACGCGCCGCCTTTCAAGCAACGCCGTGTCCCCCTCATCCGCTTCCCGGAGGGGTCGTCCGGCAAGACAGGAGAAGCGATATGAAACTGAATGAACTGCGCGACAACGACGGCGCGGCCAAGAAAGCCAAGCGCATTGGCCGTGGTCCCGGCTCTGGCAAGGGCAAGACCGCCGGTCGCGGTATCAAGGGTCAAAAGTCCCGTTCGGGTGTGGCCATCAAGGGTTACGAGGGTGGCCAGATGCCGCTCTACCAGCGTCTGCCCAAGCGTGGCTTCAACAACATCAACCGCAAAGAGCACGCGGTCGTGAACCTGGGCCTGATCCAGAAGTTCATCGACGCGGGCAAACTGGGCGCCGAGATCACCGAGACCGAGCTTCTTGATTCGGGCCTGATCCGTCGCCGCAAGGACGGTATCCGTCTGCTCGCCAAGGGTGAGATCACGACGGCCGTCAAGATCACCGTGGCCGGTGCGTCGGCCGGTGCGATCGAAGCGGTCGAGAAGGCCGGCGGCTCTGTCACCGTGACCCAGCCCAAGAAGGAAAGCTCGGAAGCCTGATCCAAGGCAATCCAGCTTCTGAACAGGCCGCATCCCACCGGGTGCGGCCTTTTTCACTCTGACGCCTCATTCCACCATTGAAATCCAAGGTCACGGACCGATGTCCGCCCCATGAACGACCCGCGAATCGATCTTTGGTTCAACGACTGGTCGCGCATCGGCGCCATCGGCGTCGGCGCGCTGTTTTTCTTCGTCTTCGCGGTTCTTTTGATGCGCGTTCTTGGAAAGCGCACCACGTCGCAGATGAACAACTTCGACTGGATCATCACGGTCGCCATCGGCAGCCTCGCCTCGTCCGGCATCCTGCTGAAAGACGTGTCCATCGCCGATGCCGCCTTCGCGATGGTGGTTCTGGGCCTGTGCCAATGGGCAACCACGTGGTCCGTCATTCAGGCGCCGTGGATCGCGCGGGCCGTGAAACCAACGCCGCAGCTTCTGGTCCACCGGGGTGAGATGCTGAACGATGCTTTGCGGCGCGAGCGTATCTCGACCGACGAACTCTACGGTCGCCTGCGCGAACACGGCTACACGAATGTCGAAGCGGTCAAATGGGTCGTTTTGGAAACCGACGGCCGCATGACCGTCATCCCCTTCGGGGACGAGGATCGCGACGTTCGGATCGATAATGCGGACCTGATGGGCAACGTGCGCGGCGTAGACTCCATGCGCACGAAACAGGAAGACGACCCCCAGACCACGCCGGAAGAAAAAACCTGAACGCAACGGGACGGGGAACGAGGTTGCGCCGCCTCGCGCACGCCTCTACATCACCTTGAGTTTTCCGCCGCCCGTCCGGTGCGGCTTCCGTGATCTATTCAAGAGGCTCCCATGGCATCAGCAGCCGAGCAGATGGCCGCAAACATGAGCTGGTCCGCCTTCGGCAAGGCGACCGAGCTGCGCGCCCGCATCCTGTATGCCCTTGCACTTCTGTGCGTCTACCGACTGGGCACCTATATTCCGGTGCCGGGCATCGACGGCAGCGCGCTGCGCGATTTCATGGATCAGGCCAGTTCCGGTCTGGGCGGCATGCTTAACATCTTCACCGGTGGCGCGATCAGCCGGATGGGGATCTTCGCCCTTGGCATCATGCCCTACATCTCGGCTTCGATCATCGTTCAGTTGATGACTGCGATGGTCCCGCAGCTGGAACAGTTGAAGAAAGAGGGTGAGCAGGGCCGCAAGAAGATCAACCAGTACACGCGTTACGGCACGGTCTTCCTTGCGACGTTCCAGGCCTACGGTCTCGCCGTTTCGCTGGAAGCCGGTGGCCTTGTGACCGATCCCGGCTGGTTCTTCCGCATCGCCTGCCTGATTACGCTGGTCGGCGGCACCATGTTCCTGATGTGGCTGGGCGAACAGATCACCCAGCGTGGCATCGGCAATGGTATTTCGCTGATCATCTTCGTCGGCATCATCGCAGAGCTTCCCGCCGCCTTGGCGCAGTTCCTCGCCTCTGGTCGCGCCGGTGCCATCAGCCCCGCCGTCATCATCGGCATCCTGCTGATGGTTGTGGCTGTTCTTGCCTTCGTGGTGTTCATGGAACGCAGCTTGCGCAAGATCCACATCCAGTATCCGCGCCGTCAGGTCGGGATGAAAGTCTACGATGGCGGCTCTTCGCACCTGCCGATCAAGGTGAACCCCGCGGGCGTCATCCCCGCGATCTTTGCCTCGTCGCTGCTGTTGCTGCCGACCACGCTGGCCACCTTCTCCGGCGGTCAGTCCGGCCCCGTGATCTCGACCCTGCTGGCCTACTTCGGCCCCGGTCAGCCTCTTTACTTCCTGTTCTTCGCGGGCATGATCGTGTTCTTCACGTATTTCTACACCGCCAACGTCGCCTTCAAATCCGAAGAGGTGGCCGAGAACCTGAAGAACCAGAACGGCTTCATTCCCGGCATCCGTCCCGGCAAGCGCACCGAAGAGTATCTGGACTACGTGGTCGCACGCGTGCTGGTGCTGGGTTCCGCCTATCTGGCCGCCGTCTGTGTCCTGCCGGAAATCATCCGCAGTCAGGCGGGCGTGCCGTTCATCTTCGGCGGCACCTCGATCCTGATTGTCGTGTCTGTCACGATGGATACGATCCAGCAGGTGCAAAGCCATCTTCTGGCGCACCAATACGAAGGGCTCATTGAAAAATCACAGCTTCGCGGCAAGAAGCGAGGCCGTAAAGGCCCGACGCGCGCGGGCAGTGGGGGAGGAAATCGCCGTTGACCACCAATATCATTCTGCTCGGACCGCCGGGGGCCGGTAAAGGCACGCAAGCGCGCAAGCTGGAGGAGGACCGCGGCATGACCCAGCTGTCCACCGGCGACATGCTGCGCGCCGCGCGCACCTCGGGCACCGAGATGGGCAACCGCGTTGCAGAAGTCATGGACCGTGGAGAGCTCGTCACCGACGAGATCGTCATCGGCCTGATCGAAGAGCGCCTTGAAAGCGACGATACCAACGGCTTCATCTTCGATGGATTCCCCCGCACGCTGGCGCAGGCCGACGCTCTGGGGCAGTTGCTGGAGAAGAAGGGCCAAAGCCTTGATGCCGTGATCGAGATGCAGGTGAACGACGAGGCGCTGGTCAAGCGCATCACCGCACGTTCGACATGCGCGAGCTGTGGCGAAGTCTACAACGACATCACCAAGCCGATCCCTGATGACGGCAAGTGCGAAAACTGCGGTGGCACCGAGTTCAAGCGTCGCGACGACGACAACGAAGACAGCCTGCGCACGCGTCTTTTGGAATACTACAAAAAGACGTCGCCGCTGATCGGCTACTACTACGCCTTGGAAAAGTTGAGGCGCGTCGATGGCCTGGCAGAGATCGAAGAGGTCGCCACCGCGATCAAATCTGAACTGGACGCCTAGGCTATTGGCCCTGCTAGATCAAAAAGGCGACACCTTCCCGGTGTCGCCTTTTTCACGTCTTGTCAGCCGATCCACGCCGATCACGGATATGGCACTTTGAGAATCGCGGGACCTGCCGATAGCGTGGTCGCAATAACAAAAGCAGACCCGAGGCAGACCTATGACAATCGCAGTTACAGCGACGCTTGCCGTCGCCCTATTGGCCGCCGTTTTCACCGTTGGCGGCATCGTCCTTCTGGTCAATTCGTCGGATACGGACTGAGCCCCTACGGCCGACTTGTAGACCCAGACCACAAGACCCATATCCGCTGTCCCGAAAGGGGCGGCGGGCTTTCGCGCGTCGGCCTTGACCACGCGGCGAATCCCGACTAAGGCGCACTGTCCGCAAGGACACGTCCGGCGTTCGCGCCCCGACATACACCGAATGACATGGGTCTGCCGCACGGAAGTGCCGCGCACCTGCGTTGTGAAAAAAGGGCCTGGAACCACGGGCTCGCAACGAAGAGGAAGATATACCTTGGCACGTATCGCAGGGGTCAACATCCCCACCGCCAAGCGCGTTCCCATCGCGCTGACCTACGTGACCGGCATCGGCCGGTCTTCTGCCGTCGAAATCTGCGAAGCGGTCGGCATCGACGCCTCCCGCCGCGTGAACGAGCTTTCGGACGCTGAAGTCCTGAAGCTGCGCGAGCACATCGACGAGAACTATACCGTTGAAGGCGACCTGCGCCGTGAGACGCAGATGAACATCAAGCGTCTGATGGATCTGGGCTGCTACCGTGGCCTGCGTCACCGTCGGAACCTCCCTGTGCGCGGTCAGCGTACGCACACCAACGCTCGCACGCGCAAAGGCCCCGCGAAGGCCATTGCCGGCAAGAAGAAGTAAAGGGAGACCGTAGCTATGGCACGTGATCGTCGCGCATCCGCGAAGAAGAAGGTTTCCAAGAACATCGCCGCTGGCGTTGCTCATGTGAACTCGTCGTTCAACAACACTAAGATCCTGATCTCGGACGTCCAGGGCAACGCGATTGCCTGGTCCTCGGCAGGCACCATGGGTTTCAAGGGGTCGCGTAAGTCGACCCCCTACGCCGCCCAGATGGCCGCTGAAGACGCTGGCAAGAAGGCCCAGGAACATGGCGTCCGCACGCTGGAAGTCGAAGTGCAGGGCCCCGGTTCGGGCCGGGAATCGGCGCTTCGTGCGCTGGCCGCCGCTGGCTTCAACATCACGTCGATTCGCGACGTGACGCCGATGGCCCACAACGGATGCCGTCCGCCCAAGCGCCGCCGCGTCTAATCGGACTTCGAATTACCGGCAGGCCGCGCGGTTTTCGCTCGGCCTGTCGCTGTCGTTTTTAACCCTCGGGTGTCGGGGCTTGCCGCATGGGCCGCCGACGGGAATTGAGGAGACAACATGCTTCAGAAAAATTGGCAGGAATTGATCAAGCCGCAGCAGCTTGAGGTCAAGCCGGGCAACAACCCCGCGCGCCAGGCGACCGTGATCGCCGAACCGCTGGAGCGTGGCTTCGGCCTGACGCTCGGCAACGCCCTGCGTCGCGTTCTGATGTCGTCGCTGCAAGGTGCCGCCATCACGACCGTCCAGATCGACAACGTGCTGCACGAGTTCAGCTCGGTCGCAGGTGTGCGCGAAGACGTGACCGACATTGTCCTCAATCTCAAGGGCGTCGCGATCAAGATGGAAGTCGAGGGCCCCAAGCGCGTCTCGATTTCGGCCAAGGGTCCGATGGTCGTCACCGCCGGTGATATTTCCGTCAGCCAGGGCATCGAGGTTCTGAACAAGGATCACGTGCTGTGTCACCTTGACGATGGCGCCGACCTGTTCATGGAAATGACCGTGAACACGGGCAAGGGCTACGTCTCTGCCGACAAGAACCGCCCCGAGGATGCGCCCATTGGCTTGATGCCGATCGACGCGATCTACTCGCCCATTCGCAAGGTAAGCTATGATGTGCAGCCCACCCGTGAGGGCCAGGTGCTGGACTATGACAAGCTGACGTTGAAGCTTGAAACTGACGGTTCGCTGACGCCGGATGACGCCGTGGCCTATGCTGCCCGCATCCTGCAGGACCAACTGTCGATCTTCGTCAACTTTGATGAGCCCGATCAGGGTGGCGCGGCCTCCGACGACGATGGCCTGGAGTTCAACCCGCTTCTGCTGAAGAAAGTGGACGAGCTGGAGCTTTCGGTCCGTTCGGCCAACTGCCTGAAGAACGACAACATCGTCTACATCGGTGATCTGATCCAGAAAACCGAAGCCGAGATGTTGCGCACCCCCAACTTCGGCCGCAAATCCTTGAACGAAATCAAGGAAGTGCTGTCGGGCATGGGTCTGCACCTTGGTATGGACGTCGAGGAATGGCCGCCCGAGAACATCGAGGATCTGGCCAAGAAGTTCGAAGACAACTTCTAAGATACTTCGCGGGGGCGCTTGATCGCCCCCGCATCACGACCGGGCATTCGCCCCAAGGAGAGTTGGTGACACGCATCGCCGGCCAGACAAAGCAAAACACGCTAAAGGATTGAAACCATGCGTCACTCTCGCGGATACCGCCGCCTCAACCGTACCCACGAACACCGCAAGGCGCTGTTCGCCAACATGTCCGGCTCACTGATCGAGCACGAGCAAATCAAGACGACCCTGCCCAAGGCGAAAGAGCTTCGGCCCATCGTCGAAAAGCTGATCACGCTTGCCAAGCGCGGCGATCTGCACGCGCGCCGTCAGGCCGCGTCGCAGCTGAAGCAGGACCAGTATGTCGCCAAGTTGTTCGACGTGCTTGGCCCCCGCTACGCCGAGCGTCAGGGCGGCTACGTCCGCATCCTGAAAGCCGGTTTCCGCTATGGCGACATGGCCCCGATGGCGATCATCGAGTTCGTCGATCGTGACCGCGACGCCAAAGGCGCGGGCGACCGTGCGCGTCTCGAAGCCGAAGACGCCGAATGAATTAGCGATCCACCTGCGCCCCAACACTGGGCGCAGGTGACCCGCGTCGGGCATTCGATGGTAGCCCACGCTCCGCATCGCGCCTAAAAGTGCTGTGATGCCTGATCTCTTCGATACACCCTCTGCCCCGCAGTCCCCCACGAACGCCCCGCGTCCGTTGGCTGACCGTCTGCGTCCGCAAGTCTTGGCCGATGTGATCGGCCAACGTCAGGTGATCGGCCCCGATTCGCCTCTGGGCGTCATGCTGGCTTCTGGCGCACTGTCCAGCATCGTCTTCTGGGGGCCGCCCGGCGTTGGCAAAACGACCATCGCACGGCTTCTGGCGCACGAGACTGACCTGCACTTCGTGCAGATCAGCGCGATTTTCACCGGCGTGCCGGATCTGCGCAAGGTATTCGAAGCCGCTCGGATGCGTCGCCAGAACGGGCAGGGGACGCTGCTGTTTGTCGATGAGATCCACCGTTTCAACAAGGCGCAGCAGGACAGCTTTCTGCCCCACATGGAAGACGGCACGATCCTTCTGGTTGGCGCCACGACAGAGAATCCTTCGTTCGAATTGAACGCCGCGCTATTGTCCCGCGCGCAGGTGCTGGTGCTGGAAAGGTTGGATCTGACCGATCTGGAACTGCTGGCGCAGCGGGCCGAGAAGGAACTGGGCCGTGGGCTGCCGCTGACCGGCCCCGCACGAGAGCAACTGCTCGAGATGGCCGATGGCGACGGGCGTGCGCTGCTGAACCTGATCGAACAGGTCGCGGCGTGGAAAATCGACGGCAAGCTTGATCCCGATGCGCTTCAGAAGCGTCTGCAAAGGCGCGCGTCGCAATACGACAAGTCGGGCGATGCGCATTACAACCTGATCTCTGCACTACATAAATCGGTGCGCGGCTCAGATCCCGATGCTGCCTTGTATTGGCTTGCGCGGATGCTGACCGGCGGGGAAGACCCTCGCTATCTTGCCCGCCGCATCACGCGCATGGCGGTCGAGGATATTGGTCTGGCCGATCCGCAGGCCCACCGCGTCTGCCTGGACGCGTGGGAAACCTACGAACGTCTGGGCAGCCCCGAAGGCGAGTTGGCGCTGGCACAAGCGGTCACCTATCTGGCGCTCGCCCCCAAATCCAACGCGGGCTACGCGGCCTTCAAAGAAGCGATGCGCGCGGCCAAGACCACCGGGTCAGAGCCTCCGCCGAAGATCATCCGCAACGCGCCGACGCGGCTGATGAAGGACGAAGGCTATGGCGCAGGGTATGAGTACGACCACGACGCCGAAGAAGGCTTCTCGGGCCAGAACTACTTCCCAGATGGCATGAAACGCGGGGTCTACTACGTGCCCAAGGAGCGTGGGTTCGAGCGCGAATTGAAGAAGCGGTTGGACTGGTTCGTGCAGGCGCGCGCCAAGCGGCAGGCCAAGGGGGATTGACCTTGGACGCAACGCGGCACAGGGGACGACCATGATCGGAACACTCGCACAGGTCGCTATCGGCGGCGCAATCGGGGCCTCGGCCCGTTTCGGCCTTGGCCTATGGATCACGCGTATCGCGGGGCCGGGCTTTCCGCTGGCCGTGATGACCTGCAACGTGATCGGGTCGCTGTTGATGGGCCTGTTCATCGTGACGGCGGCGCAGCGCGGTCTGACCCATCTATCGCCCTTGGTAGCCACCGGGTTGCTGGGCGGTTTCACCACATTTTCTGCCTTCTCGCTGGAGGCTGTCACCATGATGGAACGGGGCGAAGCGGGGCAGGCGGCGGCTTACATTCTGCTGTCAGTGGGCGCGTCCATTGGCGGCCTTTACGCCGGTTTGATGATCGCACGGGGGCTTTTCACATGAGTGGGGTTCACACGCGCAAGATCGAGGCGGGCGAGGGCGATCAACGTCTGGATCGCTGGTTCCGCAAGCACTACCCGCAGGTGCCGCAGGGTCGTATCGAAAAGATGTGTCGCAAGGGCGAGATCCGCGTCGATGGCGGTCGCGTGAAAACCGCGACCCGCGTTGAAGAGGGGCAAGAGGTTCGTATCCCGCCGCTGCCCGACACACCCGCGCCCGCCGTGCATCGCAGCGACGCCCATGTCAGCGACGCCGACGCCAAGATGATCCGCGCCGCCGTGATCTACCGCGATGACCACATTATCGCCATCAACAAGCCGCCGGGGCTGCCGACGCAGGGCGGATCGAAGCAGTTGCGCCACGTGGATCAGATGTCCGAGGCGCTGCGCGACGGCTTCGACGACAAGCCCAAGCTGGTGCACCGGCTGGATAAGGATACCTCTGGCGTCCTGCTGCTTGCCCGCACGCGGGAAGCCGCGAAGGGTCTGACCGAAGCCCTGCGCCACAAGGCGACGCGCAAGATCTACTGGGCCGCTGTCGCGGGCGTGCCGCAGCCGAAAATGGGCACGATCAAGTATGGGCTGGTGAAGGCCGCCGGTCATGGGGCGTCCGGCGAGGGCGAGAAGATGATCTGCCTGCATCCACGCGACGTGGCCGACACGCCCGGCGCCAAGCGGGCCGAAACAGACTTCATCGTACTGTCGGCCCTTGGCGGCCGCCTGTCTTGGTGCGCGTTGGAGCCGATTACGGGCCGAACGCACCAGCTGCGTGCGCATATGTCAGAGCTGGGCCATCCGATCATCGGCGACGGCAAGTATGGCGGGTCCGGGCAAGAGAACCTTGGCGATGGCTGGGGCGCGCAGTTGGGCGGCGACCTGTCGAAGAAGCTGCACCTGCACGCGCGTTCGATGATGTTCCAGCATCCGGTAACCCACGCGCAGATCAATCTGACTGCGCCGCTGCCGGATCATATGAAGCGCACTTGGGCCTCGCTGGAATGGGACGTGGGCGATGTGCCTGACGATCCGTTCGACCCAAGCTGACGGGGGCGGTCGCCAGCGCGCGGTCGAAGACTAGCTTGCGCGGCAGGCGATACGGAGAAAAGCATGACGAATTGGGCGGCACGACGGTTCTGGAAAGAAGCGAAGGGCGAGCAGGTGGCCGATGGCTGGCAGGTGATGCTGGACACCCGCCCGATCCGCACCCCCGCCGGAGCGGCACTGGTGGTGCCGACCCAGCCGCTGGCCGGTGCCATCGCCTCCGAATGGGACGCGCAGGAAGACATCGTCGACCCGCGCACCATGCCGATGACGCGCACTGCCAATTCGGCAATAGACAAGGTCGCACCCCAGAAGAACGCCGTCGTCTCGATCCTGTCGGACTACGGCGCGACCGATTTGCTCAGCTACCGCGCCGACAGCCCTCGTGCGTTGATGATGCGACAGTCCCAGCTGTGGGATCCTATCCTTGAGTGGGCGGATCGCGAGTTGGGCGCGCGGTTGGCCGTGACCGAAGGCGTCATGCCTGTGCCGCAGGATGGTGCGGCGCTGGACAGGTTGACCGCTCCGATGCTGGCGATGTCGGCCTTCCAGCTGGCGGCGTTTCACGATCTCGTCGCCCTTTCCGGGTCTTTGGTTCTCGCGCACGCCACGACACAGGGGGTCCATTCACCGTCAGAGGCGTGGGAATTGTCGCGGCTGGACGAGGACTGGCAGGCCGAGCAATGGGGTGAAGACGAGGAAGCGCGGGATGCTGCCGACCGCAAGCGGGCATCTTTTCTCGAAGCGCATCGTTTTTGGGCACTCGCGTCCTGACCTTACGTCATAAGCTGAATCGCCTGTTTCGCTAGGTATTTCACCGCCCTGCGAACGGTTTCGTGGGGCGCCGCACCTTGACGACCCGTGATGAATAGCCTCACAATTTGGCATCCGTTCCCGGACTCCGGGTTCTGGAACGACCGCCGGTTCACTCCGGCATAATTCAGCCGACCCGAAAGTGGTCGGAACATCTCGGGAGAGTAAGCATGAAAACTACCGTATTTCTTGGTGCTACCGCCGCGGCCGCGCTGTGTGCTGGCGTCGCCGGCGCTGCTACGCTTGACGACGTTCAGTCGCGTGGCACGCTGAACTGTGGCGTGACGACCGGCCTTGTTGGCTTTGCTGCACCCAACGCCTCTGGCGAGTGGGAAGGCTTCGACGTCGCCCTGTGCCGTGCCGTCGCCGCCGCCGTTCTGGGCGATCCGACCGCTGTCGAGTTCGTTCCGACGACCGGCAAGACGCGCTTCACCGCATTGTCCTCGGGCGAGATCGACATGCTGGCGCGCAACACCACCTGGACGTTCAGCCGCGACACCGACTTGGCGTTCGAATTCACCGGCATCAACTACTACGATGGTCAGGGCTTCATGGTCCCGAAGGATCTGGGCGTGACCTCTGCCAAGGATCTGGATGGTGCAACGATTTGCGTCCAGACCGGTACCACGACCGAGCTGAACCTTGCCGACTTCTTCCGCAAGAACAACATCAGCTATGAGCCGGTCCCGATCGAAACCAACGCGGAAGCGCAGCAGCAATACCTCGCCGGTGCCTGTGACGGCTACACCACCGATGCCTCCGGTCTGGCCGCGACCCGTGCCACGTTCGAAGATCCGACCGCGCACGTGATCCTGCCGGAAATCATCTCGAAAGAGCCGCTGGGCCCGCTGGTCCGTCACGGTGACAGCGAGTGGGGCGATGTGGTCCGCTGGACACTCAACGCCCTGATCGCTGCCGAAGAGTACGGCGTGACCTCGGCCAACGTGACCGATCTGGCCGGTGCCGCGGGCGATAGCCCCGAGGTGAACCGCCTGCTGGGTTCCGAAGGCAACCTGGGTGAGATGATCGGCCTTGAAGCCGACTGGGCCGTCAACGCCATCTCGGCCGGCGGCAACTACGGCGAGGTCTTCGCGAAGAACATCGGCGAAGAGACCCCCATCGGTCTGGCGCGCGGCCTGAACGCGCAGTGGACCGAAGGCGGCCTGCTGTATTCGCCCCCCTTCCGCTAAGTCGATCCAGCCGGGGGCGGGCATCCGCCGCGCCCCCGGCTTTTTCTACCGCTCCCAATAAGAACACTCCGCGGCCCGGCCCATTCGCCGGTCGACGACTGCAATCAGGGGAACGCGATGGCTTCCATTTCCGATAGCGATGCAAACCAAAGCAGCAGCTTCAAGCTGTCGATGCTGGTCAACGACACCCGGTATCGCGGGCTGACGTTCCAATTCATCGCGCTGATGCTCATCATCTTCCTGATGGCGTGGCTTGGCATGAACCTCGTGCGCAACCTTGCCGCTGCCGGTCTGGATATCTCTTACGGCTTCCTGGACCAGTCCGCCGGTTACGATATCAACCAAGCGCTGATCCCCTACACCAGCCAGTCGAGCCATTTGCAGGCCGCCATCGTCGGCGTACTCAACACGCTACTGGTTGCGCTATTGGGCTGCGTTACCGCCACCATTATTGGTGTGACTGCCGGCGTGCTGCGTCTGTCGAAGAACTGGCTGATATCGCGCCTGATGTCGGCTTATGTCGAGGCGTTTCGCAACGTGCCCGTGCTGATCTGGATCCTGATGATCGGCACCATCGTCACCGTCTCTGGCGGCAACCCTCGCGAATTTCTGGGCGAAGACCCGAACAGCAACCTGTTCCTCGGCGCCTTCGCCTTCACCAACCGAGGCCTTTACGCCCCCGCCGTAGAGCTTGGGCCGGGCGCGATCTTCGTTGCCATCGCTGTGGTCGTTGGCATCGTCGGGTTCTTCCTGTGGCGCCGCCACGTGAAGAAGACGCTGTTCCAAAGCGGCAAGCTGCTGCCCGCATGGCCGTCGTGGTTGATCCTGATTGGCCTGCCTGTCATCGCTTATTTCGCTTTCGCGGGTGCCGTCTCGCTGTCGATGCCCGACACGATGGCCAACCGTTTCAACATTCAGGGCGGTACGCTGGTCGGCAAGCCACTGATCGCGCTGTGGCTGGCGCTGTCCGTCTACACGGGGGCCTTCATCGCCGAGAACGTGCGCGCTGGTATCCTTGCTGTCAGCAAGGGCCAGACCGAAGCCGCCGCCGCCCTTGGCCTGCGTCCGCGCCGCGTGATGAACCTTGTCGTGCTGCCGCAGGCGCTGCGCGTCATCATCCCGCCGCTGATCTCTCAATATCTGAATCTTACGAAAAACTCGTCGCTCGCCATTGCCGTGGGCTACGCCGACATCACCGCCACGCTGGGCGGCATCACGCTGAACCAGACGGGCAGGGCGATCGAATGCATCCTGATGCTGATGCTGTTCTACCTGATCATCAGTCTGTCGATCTCTGCGATCATGAACGTCTACAACTCCCGAGTTGCGTTGAAGGAGCGATAGGATGTCCGATACACACGCCCAATCCGTCGCCTACGTCCGCGAGTCGTTCATCGACCAACAGCCCGCCCCGATCACAGAGACGGGCGCAATCAAATGGTTGCGCACCAACCTGTTCTCGTCGATCCCCTACACGATCCTGACGTTTGTCGCGATCTACGTGATCTACGTGCTGCTGTCCGGCTTCCTGCCGTGGCTGCTGGGTGGGGTGTGGAACGCATCATCCATCCGCGAATGCCGTGAGATGATGGGCGGCAGCGGTGCCGGCTGCTTCGCCGTGTTGACGGAGCGCTGGAACCAGCTGCTGTTTGGCTTCTCTTACCCGTCCGAAGAATACTGGCGCCCCTCGCTCGCCTTCGTCTTGCTGTTCGTGGCCGTCGCGCCGGTTCTTTTCGCGGCCCTGCCGCGCAAGATGCTGGTAATAACGCTGCTATACCCCTTCATCGCCTACTGGCTGATCTGGGGCGGCACGATCCTTGTGTCCGCCTTCGCCCTTCTGGGCGTCGTCGGCGGCTACTTTGCCTACACGATGGCAGAACGGCGCGCGGGCTTCGCGCTGTCGTTGCTCGTCGCTGTCCTGGCCGCAGTAGCGATTTGGTGGCTGAGTGGGTTCGCCGTCGCGGAAGAGCCCGGCTTCCTGGAATTGCCCCCAGTCGAAAGCCGCAACATGGGTGGCTTCATGCTGAACATGATGCTGGGCGTGGTATGTGTGTCGCTGTCTTTGCCCTTTGGCATCGTGCTGGCGCTGGGTCGTCAGTCACGCCTGCCGATCATCAAGTTCATCTGCGTGGCCTTCATCGAATTCGTGCGCGGCGTGCCTCTTATCACGCTGCTCTTCGTCGCCAACGTCGTGTTGGCCTATTTCCTGCCGCCCGGCACCACGTTTGACCTGATCCTGCGCGTCATCATCATGATCACGATGTTCGCCTCTGCCTACATCGCGGAAGTCATCAGGGGCGGTCTCGCCGCCCTGCCGCGTGGGCAGTACGAGGGCGCGGAAAGCCTTGGTCTCGACTACTGGCAGTCCATGCGTCTGATCATCCTGCCGCAGGCACTGAAGATCTCGATCCCCGGCATCGTCAACGTGGCGGTGGGCCTGTTCAAGGATACCACGCTCGTCTCGATCATCTCGATGTTCGACGTGGTGGGCATGATCCGCGGCCCGATCCTGGCCTCGACAGACTGGAACGGCGTCTACTGGGAGCTTTACGGCTTCGCCGCGCTTCTGTTCTTCGTCACCTGCTACGGCATTTCTCAATACTCCCAGTGGCTTGAGCGTCAGCTTGCCACCGATCACCGATAGGAGCGCACCATGGACACCACAGGAACCGTCGCCGAAGAGCGCGCCGTCGATACCACGCAGATGAAGGTCTCGGACGAGGTCGCCATCGAGATCGACAACATGAACAAGTGGTACGGCTCGTTCCACGTGCTGCGCGACATCGACCTGACCGTCCATCGCGGCGAGCGGATCGTGATTTGCGGTCCTTCGGGGTCCGGCAAATCCACGCTGATCCGCTGCATCAATGCGCTGGAAGAACACCAGAAGGGTTCGATCACCGTCGATGGAACACGCCTGTCGTCGGACCTGAAGCAGGTCGACAAGATCCGCTCCGAGGTTGGAATGTGTTTCCAGCACTTCAACCTGTTTCCGCATCTGACCATCTTGGAGAACTGCACGCTGGCCCCGATCTGGGTGCGCAAGACGCCCAAGAAGGAAGCCGAAGAGACGGCGATGCACTTCCTGAAGAAGGTGAAGATCCCCGAGCAAGCCGACAAGTATCCGGGCCAGCTTTCGGGAGGTCAGCAGCAACGTGTCGCCATCGCGCGCAGCCTGTGCATGAAACCCCGCATCATGCTGTTCGACGAGCCGACATCGGCGCTGGACCCTGAGATGATCAAGGAGGTCTTGGATACCATGATTGAGCTGGCGGAAGAGGGCATGACGATGCTTTGCGTCACGCATGAGATGGGCTTCGCCCGTCAGGTCGCCAACCGCGTCATCTTCATGGATCAGGGGCAGATCGTCGAACAGAACGAGCCGGAAGAGTTCTTCAAGAACCCCAAGTCGGACCGCACCAAGCTGTTCCTCAGCCAGATTTTGGGTCACTAAGGGGCAGAGGCCTAGTCCGTCAGGTCGCGCGGCACCACGAAGTCTACGACCCGTCCGGTCAAAGGCTCGATTCGCCAATTGTCGGTAGCGAAGTCCAAAACTAGCGTTGCGCAGGTGGGGAAGCGGTCGAATGCGGCATTCTGCGGTGGGTCTTCGGCCATAAGCTGCGCCAGCGATCCCATTCCCGGATTATGTGCGATCACGATAACGGTTTGCGCAGTCTGCTCGGCCAGAAGGTTCAGCATCGTGTCGGGCGAGGACAGATACAGCGCTCGGTCCCACATGACCTCCGGCTCTTTGCCCAAGCGTGGCGCGATACCTGCCCATGTCTCAACCACGCGCTGCGCGGTGGACAGGCATGCCAAGTCCGGCACGTAGCCGCGTTCCGTCAGCCAAGAACCGATGGCCGCGGCAGAGCGGTGGCCCCGCGCGTTCAGCGGTCTTTCGTGATCTGTTAGAACGCCATCATCCCAATCCGACTTGGCGTGCCGTGTCAGGATCAGGCGGCGGCTCATCGGACGCCCCGGATCAGGGTGCCCGCACCGGCGCGTGTGTACAGTTCCAGCAGGCAGGCGTTCTCGACGCGTCCGTCCAAGATCACGACCGCGCGCACGCCAGCGTCCATCGCTGCAAGCGCCGTTTCGGTCTTGGGGATCATGCCGCCCGCGATGGTGCCGTCTTCGGTCAAGGCGCGGATCGCCTCTGGCGTGATCTCGGAAATCACCTCTCCATCCGCGCCTTTCACCCCCGCCACGTCGGTCAGCAGAAGCAGCCGGTCGGCCTTCAATGCGCCCGCGATGGCACCGGCTGCCGTGTCCCCGTTCACGTTGAACGTCTCGCCATCCCGTCCCATGCCAATGGGGGCGATGACCGGGATCGTCTTGCTGTTTTTCAGGCTTTCCAGAAGTCCCGCGTTCATCTCGACCGGCTTACCCACGAAGCCCAGCTTCGGATTTGCCTGCTCGCAGATCATTAACCGCGAATCCTTGCCGGAAATACCGACGGCCAGACCACCCTCGGCCTGAATCGCCTGCACGATCCGCTTGCCGACAGAGCCCGACAGAACCATCTCGACCACCTCGATGGTGGCCGCGTCCGTCACGCGCTTGCCGTCCACAAATTCTGACACGACGCCCTGCTTTTCCAGCATCGCGTTGATCATCGGCCCGCCGCCATGGACGATCACGGGATTCACGCCCACGTGGCTCATCAGCACGACATCACGCGCGAAAGAGCGCATCGCCGCATCCGACCCCATCGCGTGGCCACCAAGCTTGATGACGACGGTGGCACCGGCGTAACGCTGGAAGAAGGGAAGGGCTTGGGAGAGTGTGCGCGCCGTGGCGGGCCAGTCTTCGGGGGCAGTCTGCGCGTCGGTCATAAGGTCCCTTGCGGTCGGGTGGCGCGCCGAAATTTGCGCCACCCAAGCCTAACGAGGTCGTCAGTTCTTCACCAGAGGCTCCTGCGCAGCAAACCAAGCAGCGACATCGGCGCGCTGGTCTTCCGTCATCGCCGAGGCGATCCGATGCATCGGGGACAGACCGTAGACGTCGTTGCCGCTATCGCCCGCGAAGTAGTCCAAGCGCTGTTCGATATAGACTTGGTTCTGACCGTGCAGGCGCGGAAGGATGCCGATCTCCTCCGTCGGGTTCGGCCCGTGGCAGGTCAGGCAGGACGGCACGCCGACCTCCTCCAGCCCATAGGTCGCGATATCCGCCCCGGAATTCGCGTCGCCCACTTCGCTATCACGGGACACCGCAATCGGGTCCTGCGCACCGAAATAGGCGGCCACGTTGGCGATATCGTCGAGACTGATCTGACGGGCGGTCTGACGCATCTGCGACGAATTCTTGCGGATGTCCTCGCGGAACGCGATCAGCTGCTGGTGCAGGTAATCGGACCCCTGAAGGCTTAGGTTCGGCGTATCGCCCGACTGGCTGCCAATACCTTGTTCGGTGTGGCATTCCTTGCAAACCAGTTGGACCACTTCCGCACCCGCGTCGATCGAGGCATCAGCCAGACGGTCTGTGGGCTGAATGTCTGCGCCGACTTCTTGCGCCGAGAAGTAGGCGGCGAGATTGACCATGTCTTCGTCGGTCAGTTGCGAAGCGATGTATTGCATCGGCTTCCAAGCCGCTCCGCCTTCACGGATACCGGCGCGGAACAGGCGCAGCTGTTGTTCGATGTAGATGGGCGACTGGCCTGCTAGCTCTGGCACATCAAGGGATGCGACGCGCCCGTCACCGACATCGCCGTTGTTGTGGCAGGTCACGCAGGCAGGAACCGCCGACAGCAACTTGCCGGTCGTCGCGATCTCTTCGCCCGCGCCGATATCACCGCCGTAGGCAATCTCGGTCGCCTGGTCAGGCAGGCTATCGTAGTATTCGCCAAGGTTCACACGTTGTTGCGCCGACAGGTTGGAGGCGACGATCTGCATGATGCCGGATTTGCGGGACCCAGAGGCGTAATCGGTCAGCGCCTGCTGGATGTAATCGCCCGACAGCACAGTCAGGTTCGGCGCGCGACCGTTGGTGGCCTCGCCCGCACCCGCACCACCGTGGCAGGCAGCACAGCGCTGGACCACATCGCCTTGGACCGCAAAGTCGCGCCATTCGGTGGCGGGGGACTGGTAAGCGTATTCCTCCTCAGGCCAGCGGTCTTGATTGGGATCATCGTCGATACCGTTGTCGATCAGGGGGCCGCGCTCGCCGTAGGCCACGCTTTGCGGCTCTACCGCAAGTTCTTGGTCCTGCAGAAGTTCGATATATTCATCCGCCGACATCTCGGGCAGCTGGCGAATGAAGGCCACTACGTTCCAGATCTCATCTTCGCGGCCCGAAGTGGGCCAAGCGGGCATTGCCGACATGCGGACGCCCGCATCCAGAATATAGTGCAGCTCACCGTCCTCGAACTGATCGACGACGGCGGCAAGGTGCTGCGGACGGGGGCGCATGGCCAAGGCCTGCGGGTTCTGACCAAGACCCGGGCCGCCGTGGCATTTGGCGCATGCATTCGCGTAATGCTGCGCGCCCAACGCAATGCGCCCTTCGTCATCCAGATCTTCCGGCACATCCTCTGTCGCGCGCCACGCAACCGAATTCTTGAACGTCGTGTGCAGGGCATAGTACAGGATCTTCGGATCCCCGTAGGTCGCGGCGACACTTATCGCGCCCGAAAGCACGAATGCCCCGACGACGACACCACCAACGACCGCGACACCTATGGCCGCGACGAAACCGGGGATGAGTGATCTAAAGGAATATCCGAAAATTTTCATGGCGCGTCTCGCAGGATCGGTATCAACTTCCCTTGAACATACCTCGCTGTCACGAAAAGCAAGCGCCTGCGACGCACCAACTCAGTCGAGACCGGCGATCACCGCACGCAGAACGTCGATGCCGGTGCCCTTTTCAGAGGACGTCAAGACGATTTCCGGGAACGCCGCAGGGTGCCGGGACAGAGCCGCGCGCAAGGCGGCCTGCGTGCGGTCACGGTCTGCGGCCTTCACCTTGTCGGCTTTGGTCAACACCGCTTGGAACGGCACGGCGGCGCGGTCCAGCAGGGACATGATTTCTTCGTCCACCTCTTTCGGTCCATGCCTGTGGTCAATCAGCAGGAAGGCCCGGCGCAGCGTCGCACGTCCGCCAAGGTAGGCTTTCATCAGCGCTTGCCACTGGGCGACGACCTTCACGGGCGCGTTGGCGAACCCGTATCCAGGCAGGTCCACCAAATAGAGGTCTTCGAGCGTGAAATAATTGATCTCTTGCGTGCGACCGGGCGTGTTCGACGCCCGCGCGAGGCCCTTCGTGTCGGTCAGCGCATTGATCAGCGAAGACTTTCCGACGTTCGAGCGTCCGGCGAAACAAATCTCGGCGCGGTCATCGGGCGGTAAACCGTCCATCGCAACGACGCCTTTCAGGAACTCAGTCCGCCTGCGGAACAGCAGGCGCCCGGATTCCAGAGCGTCTTCGTCAGGCTCGGATTCGGGGAATGGCAGGCTCATTGGATCACCGCCGGGTCGCCGACAGCGACCTCTCCCGATTGCACAACACGGGCGTAGACGCCGAAGTCCTGATGTCCGAAGCCGTCGCGCAGGGCGCCCAGCGTATTGGCGTCGCGTTCACCCGTTTCGGGGTTCGCCTCCGTCGCGCGGCAGCGTTCGATGGGTTCGATCACGTCCAAGACGGCGTCTCCTATTTGAATGCGCTTTCCGATCCACTCGAACTCGGCCCACGGCTCTGTCCCATTCAGCAACACGTTGCCGCGAAATCGACGGGCGTCCAGCGTCTGCCCGACTTTTGCCGATAGCGCGTCCAGAGAAGACTGCGTCAAAATCGACAGGCTGGCGATCCCATTGTCCGGCATCCCGGTGGAAAACGGCGCGCGATGCAACTTTTGCGGCGACGGACGATCTTTTGGCCAAAGCGGCGTCACCCACTCCAGAAGGGCAGCCTCATCATCCGGCAGGTCGAACTGCGCGTCGGGGCGGTCGGGATGCGTCAACGTGATGCGGCCACCATCGCTTTTTGCCGTCACTGCCGCCAGGGATGGCCCACTGGCGACCACCAGGAAGTCACGCCTTGGGCGCCAGCCATCGCGACCGGGATGCTGATCGTGAGAGACGGCCCACACCCGGTCGCCGGGCATCGGTTTCTCCGCATTCAGCGTGATCCGATCCAACGCTTCCGATCCGATCCCCTTGATGGGGTGGCGGGTCAGGCCTGCCACCCGCATGGCACCGGTCATTTCTTCTTCTTCGGCGCGCCGGTCTTGTTCGCCGCTGCTGGCGCAGGCTGCTTGTTGCGGCCCAGTACGTTGCCCAGAATATCCGGCTTCACACCCTGACTGCGCATGATGACGTACTGCTGAATGAACGTGATCGTGTTGTTCGCGATCCAGTAGATCACCAGGCCGCTGGCGAATTGACCCAGCATGAACATGAACACCCAAGGCATCCACGCGAAGATCATCGCCTGCGTCGGATCGGCGGGCGCGGGGTTCAGCTTTTGCTGTAGCCACATTGAGACGCCCAGCAGGATGGGTAGAATGCCTAGCGAGATGATCGCGATGAACGATGCCGGATCAGGGGTGCCCCAAGGCAGCAAGCCAAAGAGGTTCAGAATCGACGACGGGTCAGGCGCGGAGAGGTCGCGAATCCATCCGAACCAAGGTGCGTGGCGCAGCTCCAGTGTGACGAAGATCACCTTGTAAAGAGAGAAGAAAATCGGGATCTGCAGCAGGATCGGCAGGCAGCCCGCGGCGGGGTTCACCTTGTTGGTCTTGTACAGCTCCATCATGCCCTTCTGAAGCTTCTCCCGATCGTCGCCGGCCTTTTCCTTCAGCGCTTCCATCTGGGGCTGAAGCTCTTTCATGCGCGCCATAGAGACGTAGGACTTGTAAGCCAGCGGCAGAAGGATGGCCTTGATGCCCAGCGTCAGCAGGATGATCGACCAGCCCATGTTGCCGATGACGCCATTCAGCCAGTGCAGGGCGACGAAGATCGGCTTCGTCAGGAAGAAGAACCAACCCCAGTCGATCGAGTCGGTGAACCGGTCGATGCCGTCGCGCTGGTAGCCCAGGATGATGTCCCAGTCCTTCGCTCCGGCAAACAGCTGCATGCTTGTCTGCGCAGTCTCTCCCGCAGCAATGTCCAATGCAGGCAAACGGGCTTCGGATTGGTAGATTTCGCCCCGATCAACGAACTTGGCGACGCTTGTGAAAGATGTGCCCGGTTCCGGGATCAGAGCTGTCATCCAGTATTTGTCGGTGAAGCCGATCCAGCCGTCCTGCTGCACCTCAATCACGTCTGCCGGACCGCCTTCGCGCGCGACCTGGTCCAGATCGGGCAGGTCGTCGTAGTCGATTTCCTGCAGCTCGCTGTCAGACATCCGCACGACGCCTTCGTGCAGAATGAAGAAGCCGGTCAAATCGAGATCACCGTGGCGGGCGACGGTGCCATAGGGGGCCATGCGAACCGCATCATTTGTGGTGTTTTCGACAGACTGATCGATCGTGAACATGTAGTTGTCATCGACGGACAGGGTGCGCGTGAACAAAAGGCCATTGCCGTTGTCCCACTCCAGCGTGACAGGGCTGTCGACGCTCAGCGTGTCGCCGTCGACGACCTCCCACGGTGTCTGAGCGCTGGGGACGTCTTCGTAGGCAAGGTCGCCGCCGGGGGCCCAGCCGAACAGGGCGTAATAAGGGCGGTTGCTGCCGACGGGGTTCAAGAGGTCAACAATAGGTGAGCTGGGATCGACTTCGACGTTGTAGCGCTTGAGCGCCAATTCGTCGATGCGGCCACCTACAAGCGAAACAGAGCCGCTGAGCGCGGGCGTGTCGATGTCCAGGCGAGGTGCGTCGGTGGCGACGGCATCCGGGCCGGTTCCCGTTGCAGCCAGTACGTCGCTGCCCGGTGGCGCGGGGGCGCTTGCGGGGTTCTGCGGCGTTTCCACAGCAGTCACCTCGTCCGAAACGGTCGTGGATTCCTCTGGCGGGAACAGCACCATCCAGCCAACGATCACCAGAAAACTGAGGACCGTTGCGAGGATCAGATTCTTGTTCTGGTCGTCCATCGCCCGTGTCTTTCGCTAGGGGGAAAAGTCGTCGGGTGTTCAACAGGCGGGGCCGCTGACAGTCAAGCCGTTTCGCTGCGTGTCCACGGTATCACGGGCGTTTGGGCGATCCACGAGAGTGCTATCGCGTGTCACGGGCGAGTGGGCCGGTTCTGTTCCTTCACGCTGGACCGGCACGACGATCGGGTCGGCCAATCGGACGAGTGTACCTGATTCTGGGCGTTGGAGTTGCGGTTGGATGGGCGTTATTCGGATTGCAAAGCTTTGGCAGTCTGGCAAGGGCGAACGCGCTGTCCATCGACCCGTCCGTAGCGGTGGCTGTATTCAGAAAGTGGGCGTCGCGGACCGCATCGCCTTCAAGCCACGTGACGCCAAGTTGAGACAGTAAGGCAGCGTCTTCGACATCGGACAGGCCAAGCGCCAGCACGGGGATGTCGCGTTCCCCGGCGGCGCGCAGGCATTCCGTCAGCAACTCATATCGGCCGGGATCGCTGGCGACCGTCCGCGTCATCGCCGCGGGCAACCACATAACGCCATCCGCATTCAGATCGGCGTCTTTCGGTTCAAGCAGTGGCGTCGCTAGCTGTACCCCCAAGTCGCGTAGATCAGAGCCTGCGAAAAGCGGCGTGTCTGGGCAGAGGACCAGTTGGCCCGGCGGCACGCCAGCAGCGTCCAAAGCGAGAGCGATGGCGTCTGCGGTCCCGTACTGTAGCATGATTTCCGAGCAGACAGGCACGACGATCATACCGCCCAGATTTGTTACAGCTTTTGGATAATTCGAAATTCGATCCGTCAGTTGGGCCAATGTCTCTCCGACCTGCGGGCCAAAGGTCGGCATGGGAAGCATCCCCGTGACCTGTCCGCTGGAAGCGCAAACGACAGGCGACAGGACGCTGGTGGTGTCGATGATGTCCGCTCGCGCGCTTGCAGCAGATATCTTTGGCTCTGCCTGTCTCGCCGCACATTCCAGTTCAAAGGGTCCACGGCATTTTGCGATCAGTAACGCGCTGGATGCGTACGATAGAATATCCGCGGAACTGTCCTGCGGATCGGGTATGACGGTGCCGACCGGCGCGCTGCGCGCGCCTGCCTGCTGCAATGCCAGCTGACATCGGCACAGGCGTGCGATCATGCGATCAATGGGGCCAGAGCGCGCCAGCACGACGGCCACGTCTCCATCCAACGGCACGACCAAATCCTGCCCCGTCAGGTGTTCGGCGATCAAAGCAGACCTGTGGTCCGGCCTGCGGCCGCCCTCGAATAACGCGAACGCAACGTCGCCCTGCGTCGAAAGGGCTGCCGAGATCGCCCGATGCGACACGACAGATCGCATCCGGTTCTGAGCCGCGGCCCACTGGAATACAGCGAACGCCACCGTCGAAAGCAGTAAGATCGACGCGCCCGCAATCGGATGCCACAATGCGGCAGCACCGCCCGCCATCACAGCCGATCCAATCCATCTTGCCGTAGCGGTGTGCATTCCACATCCTTTCAGCGTCAACAGGAGCGGACACTAACAAAGGGCTATGACCAGAACGTTAAGCGAACCCGCCTATCCGCGGTGCAACAGTCGAAAGGTGTTAAGATCATTTCATGCCGATCGCGAATCCCTATCCTGACGACTGGCGGGCGCTGACCGACTTCTGTTATCTCGGTCCGCTAAGTTTGATCCGTCCACCAGCGCTTCTGCTGGATCGGATCGGTGAGGACGGCGACTACGTCGTCAATCAAGACTACGATGTGGCGCTGAGAATCGATGGTGATAGCCGTGTCATCACGGTGCCGCGCGGGCTGATCACCGATCTGACCTCCGTGCCGCGGCCATTGCGCTGGTTCGTCGGTCGTGTGGGACCGTGGCTGGAGGCGGCCATCGTACACGATTGGCTGTACGTGGCATGGCAGGTCACCGGCCGCACGCCCACGGCGCGGGACAGGCTGTTCGCTGACGATGTGATGCTGCTGGCGATGACCTCTGCGGGGATCGGGCCAATCCAGCGCAGGGCGATCCATCTGGCGGTGCGTCTCTTCGGTGGGCGGGGCTTTTTCGCCAAGAACCACCCGATCTTCGCCGATCTGAGTGCGGCGATCTACGATACTCCGATCGTCATTCCGACCGAACCGGATCAGCGCGGCGGAACGGGGTCGTAGCCAGATCCGCCCCAAGGATGGCAGCGCGAGATCCGCCGCAGCGTTAACCATCCTCCGCGTAGGCCGCCATGAACGCGCAGGGCGTCCAATGCGTAGGCCGAGCAGGTCGGCTGAAAGCGGCAGCCGTGACCGACCCAGGGGGACAGAAACAAGCGGTAGGCGCGTACGGGGAGTGCCAGGATATGGGCCAGCGGGCTCATTTGTGCAGATGCGCGAGAGCAGCGATCAGGTCGGCGCGCATCGCTGCGAAGTCTCGGGTCGCGGTCAGGTCGCGTTTGCCGATCAGGACGTAATCCCAGCCCGGACGCCCGTGCAGCGGCAGTTCGAGACGCGCGATCTCTCGCAGGCGGCGCTTGGCACGGTTGCGGGCAACGGCATTTCCGACCTTCTTGGAACAGGTGAAGCCCACGCGCACAGCGCTGTCATCGTTCCCACGATCCCGCGCCTGCAGGACGAAGCCGGGCGTGCGGCGGTGCAGGGCGCGGGCGGCGCGCAGGAAGTCGGGGCGATTGCGCAGACGCTCCAACGGCAAAATCCCGCCGGGCGGGAGCGCGGCGGGCACTTCGACTGTCATCGCAGCTGATATCAGGCGGAGAGCTTCTTACGGCCCTGCGCGCGACGGCGGTTCAGGATCGTGCGGCCGGCTTTGGTGGCCATGCGCGCACGGAAACCGTGGCGGCGCTTGCGAACGAGGTTCGAGGGCTGGAACGTGCGCTTCATATCAAAGTCTCCCGGACGGGCGGTTCAGCCGTGCAGGGGCCAAGGCATGGCCGCCGGTCGCACGGTTATGTGGATCAGGCCGGTCGGATAAGGCTGGTGGAACGCGGTGTCAACCGATCCGGCAATGTTTCAGTCCCGGTATCATCGTGTTTCAGATCGCAGTCATCCGGGCCGTTCCCGTCACTGCCCCGTGAAAGGGGATGGTCCATCGCGGGGAACGGGGCAAGTGCTGGCGCTGTTACGCAATGACACCCCCGGAGAACGCCATGCCCGACGCCAGCGACACAGCAACGAATCCCTGGATCAAGCGCCTGCCGCTCATTCTAATCGGGATCGTGGCCATCGTGGGGGCCTTCACCCTGCGCGATTATCTCAATTTCGAGACCTTGGCCGCGAATCGCGAGCGTTTGCTGGAGTTCCGGGATGCCAACTACCTGTTGGCCGTCCTAATCTTCGTAGCGTTTTACGCGCTAGTAGTGGCCTTCAGCCTTCCGGGGGCGACGATCTTCACACTGACGGGCGGCTTTCTGTTCGCGACGTTTCCGGGGGCGCTGTACAACGTGACGGGTGCCACTCTGGGCGCCATCGCGATCTTTTTGGCCGCGCGCTGGGGACTGGGCGACAAGCTGGCTGCCAAGATGAACACCGGCGACGGTCTGGTGAAACGGATCAAGGCGGGGATCGACGAGAGCCAGTGGGAGATGCTGTTCCTGATCCGCCTGATTCCCGCCGTGCCATTCTTCGTGGCCAACCTCGTGCCCGCTTTCGTCGGCGTGCCGCTTTGGAAATTCGCGGTGACGACGTTCCTTGGCATCATTCCCGGCGCGGTCGTCTACACCTCTGTGGGCGCGGGGCTGGGCGAGGTCTTCGCCCGCGGCGAGACACCGAACCTGTCCATCATCTTCGAGCCGCAGATACTGCTGCCGATCCTGGGGCTGTGCGCACTGGCCGCGCTGCCCCTCGTACTGAAGGCCGTGCGCGGCAAGAAAGGGGTCTGACCCATGGAAAAGATCAAATGCGATGTCTGCATCATCGGTGCGGGTTCTGGCGGGTTGTCCGTCGCGGCGGGGGCCGCTCAGATGGGCGCGAAGGTGGTCCTGATCGAAGGCCACAAGATGGGCGGCGATTGCCTGAACTACGGCTGCGTGCCGTCGAAGTCGCTGATCGCCAGCGCCAAGGCCGCCTACGGCATGTCCCATCCGGGTGAGATCGGCGTCGCTTCGGCAGAACCGAAGGTGGATTACGCCGAAGCCAAGGATCACGTGGCCCGCGTTGTCGAGACGATCGCGCCGGTGGACAGCCAGGAACGGTTCGAGGGCTTCGGGATCACTGTTCTGCGAGAGTGGGCTTCGTTCAAAGACGAGAAGACCATCGTCACGGACACCCATGAGATCACCGCCCGTCGAATCGTCATCGCCACCGGTTCTTCGCCGTTCGTGCCCCCGATCGACGGGCTGGATGGCGTGGACTACCTGACCAACGAAACCCTCTTCGACCTGCGTGAGAAGCCCGAGCACCTGATCGTCATCGGTGGTGGCCCCATTGGCATGGAAATGGCGCAGGCGCATCGGCGTCTGGGCTGCGAAGTGACGGTGATCGAAGGCGGCAAGGCGCTGGGCAAGGACGACCCAGAGGCCACATCCGTCGTGCTGGAGCAAATCCAGAAAGAGGGCGTCGTGCTGGTCGAAGGCCAGCAGGCCAAGCGCGTCAGCCAGTCGGGCGGCAAGATCACGGTGGAAACGGACGGCGGCAGCTACACCGGCTCGCACCTTTTGGTCGCGGTCGGCCGCAAGGTGAATATCGACAAGCTCGATCTGGACAAGGGCAACGTCGCCCACGACCGCGCGGTGACCGTGGATGATCGTCTGCGCTCGACCACCAACAAGCGCGTCTTCGCGGTGGGCGATGCGGCGGGGCGGCTGCAGTTCACCCATGTCGCGGGCTATCACGCCGGTGTCGTGATTCCGCAGATCATGTTCGGCCTGCCCACCAAGGCCAAACAAAGCCACATCCCGTGGGCAACCTACACCTCTCCCGAATTGGCCCACGTCGGTCTGACCGAACAACAGGCGCGGGAAGAGCATGGCGGCAACGTGAAGGTCGTCCGCTTCAACTACGACGAAAACGACCGCGCCATCGCGACGGAAAAAACGACGGGCTTCGTTAAGGTTCTGGTGGTGCGCGGCAAGCCGGTTGGCGCCACGATCGTTGGCGAAAGTGCGGGAGAGTTGATTTCCATGTGGTCGATGGCCATCGCGAACGGCCTGAAGATGAAGGCGATCAGCGACACGGTCTTGCCCTACCCAACGCTGGCAGAGATCAACAAGCGGGCGGCGGGGGCGTATTTCTCGCCAATGTTGTTCGAAAACGATACGGTAAAGACGGTGGTGCGGCTGGTGCAGAAGTATCTGCCGTAGCAGGATGGTGAGCGCGCAATGCTGAATACCCTTTCAGGACGCTTCCTGATCCTGACGGCGGCATTCGTCATGCTGGCCGAGGTGCTGATCTTCGTGCCCTCGGTCGCCCGCTTTCGCGTCGACTACCTTTTGTCACGGCTGGAGCGCGCGCAGATTGCGAGCCTTGCCCTGCTGGCCGACGACATGATCTCGCCGGAGCTGGAGGCGGAACTGCTGCAAAACGCAGAGGTCTACAACGTCGTGCTGGTTCGCGATCAGACCCGCATCCTTGCGCTGTCCTCCGCCGTGCCAGATGCCATATCTGCAACTTACGACTTGCGCGACGCGACCCCGACGACTCTGATCGCGGATGCCATGGGCACGCTGCTGGATTCGGAAAACCAAGTGATCCGCGTGCGCGGCGCACCCGTCCGCGAAGGCGGAGAATTGATCGAGGTGACGATGCCGCAGGCCCCCCTGCGGATGGCGATGATCGACTACGGCGTGCGGATTCTAGTGCTCTCCGCCGTGATCTCTATTTTCACCGCGGTGTTGCTGTTCCTCGCCGCGCGCATGTTCATCGTCCGCCCGATCCGGGGTGTGGTCGACGCGATGCAGTCCTACGCCAGCGCGCCAGAGGATGGCCGCCGGATCATCATGCCGACCGCCGGGGTGAAGGAGTTGCGCGCCGCCGAAGACGCGTTGCAGTCCTTGCAAACCCAGCTGACCGGCGCGCTACGGCAAAAGGAACGGCTGGCCCAGCTTGGCAGCGCCGTCGCCAAGATCAGCCACGACCTGCGCAACGTGCTGACCACCGCGCAGCTTTTTGCGGACCGGATCGAAAGCTCCACCGATCCGGCGGTCGCGCGCATGGCGCCGAAGCTGCTGAACTCGATCAGCCGGGCGATTTCCATCTGCGAAGGCGCGTTGACCTTCGGCAAGGCAGAAGAGCCTCCACCCCAGTTGAGCCATGTCATGCTGGCCGATCTGGTGTCCGACGTGCTGGAAGGCGAACGGTTGGCAGCGGGAGAGGCCGACATCTCGTTCTCGGAAGACGTGCCAGCGGGGATGACCCTGCGCGCTGACTCCGAACAGCTGTATCGCGTCCTTGGCAACCTTGTGCGCAACGCACGGCAGGCGATGGAAAGCAAAGGTCTTTCGGGCGAGATCGGTGTTGCCGCCGACGAGACCGACGACGAATGGACCATCCGCGTGACCGACACCGGCCCAGGCCTTCCTCCGCGCGTGCAAGAGCATCTGTTTCAGCCGTTCCAGTCGGCATCGAAGAAGGGCACCGGGCTTGGACTGACCATCGCGCGCGACCTTGTGCGCGGCCATGGTGGCGACCTGTGGTTGGCGAATACCGGCGCGGATGGCACCACCTTCCAGCTGTGCTTCCCGAAAACCGTCATGTCGCTGGACTAAGGCCGCTTGTTCCCGGCCCGGTCCTGATCCAGTTTGCGGGCAAATGATCGGAGGCCCCATGCCCGGATACCTGACCACCCACGTCCTCGATACCGCACAGGGCTGCCCCGCCGCCGGGATCGACATCACGCTGTTCCGCTTGGACGGTGACGCGCGCACGAAGATCGCCACAGCGCGCACGAACGCGGACGGACGCACCGACACGCCGATCCTGCCGCAAGACGATTTTGCTACTGGGCGCTACGAGTTGGTGTTCCACTGCGGCGACTACCTGCGCGCGCAGGGCCAGTCCGACGATCCGTTGTTCCTGGATGACGTGCCGATCCGGTTCGGCATGGCAGAAGGCGCGCATTGCCACGTGCCGTTGCTGCTCTCGCCCTTCGGATATTCGACATACCGAGGCTCGTGATGGACCAAACCACCGCCGATGCGCTCGTTCAAGCCGTGCGCGACGTGGCGCGGGCAGAGATCCTGCCGCGCTTCCGCGCGCTGGGGGCAGACGACATCGATGTGAAGTCCCATGCCGAAGACCTTGTGACGGTGGCCGACCGCGCGGCAGAGGTGGCGCTGACGGATCGGGTGCTGAACCTGATCCCCGACGCTGCGGTGGTGGGCGAAGAGGCCGTCGCGGACGATCCCGCGATCCTTCAGCGATTGCATAGCGACGGCACGGTCGTGGTAATCGACCCCATCGACGGCACATGGAACTACGCCGCCGGTCTGGCGATGTTCGGCGTGATCCTTGCGGTCCGGCAAGGCGGGCGAACAGTGATGGGGTTGCTGTACGATGCCATTCTGGACGACTGGCAGATCGCCATCGAGGGGCAGGGCGCGTGGCTCATTCGGGCCCATGGTTCGCGGACGCCACTGAATACCCGCGCCACGCGCAGCCGCGAGACTGAAACGGGGTACCTGCCGGTGCATATGTTCGAAGGCGCCGCGCGTCGGGCACTGTCATCGGCCTCGCTGGACTACGGACGCACCAATTCGCTGCGCTGCTCGCTTCACGAATACCGGATGCTGGCGTCGGGCAAGGTCGACTGGGTGCTGTCGGCGCAATCCAAACCGTGGGATCATCTGGCGGGGCAGCTGATCGTCACCGAGGCGGGCGGCGCCTGCGGCACGCTATCCGGCGGGCCCTACGATCCGACCGATGGCAACACGCCCCTGCTCGCCGCATCCTCCCTGGTACGGCTGGACACGCTGCGGGCCGAGTTGAACGGGGCCATTGGCACATGACCGGCCCGGTGTTGAAGGACGAGACCGGCGCGCAACGGCTGCTGGGCTATATGCTGGACTTGTCCGACCCGGCGCAGGGCACTGTGACGCTGACGGTGTTGCCAGAGCACACGAACCGCACCGGGCGGTTGCATGGGGGCATTGTGGCGGCGCTGCTGGACTCAGCCATGGGCGGTGCGGCGTCCCTGGCTTGGGATGACGGAGGTCACTACCCGGTCGTGACCATCTCGATGACCGTCAACTACATCGCGTCCGGGGCCGAGGGGGAGCATTTGACCGCGACCGGCCACGTCACGGGCGGCGGACGCAAGATTAAGTTCTGCGATGGGCGGCTTGAAGCCAAAGGTGGCCGCCTGATCGCCACCGCGACAGGCACGTTTAAATCGGTGGCTCCGCGATGACCGGCACACGCACCGATTACCGGGTGTTCCGAACCTTGCCGACACGCTGGTTCGACAACGACATTTATGGCCATCTGAACAATACCGTTCATTATCAACTGTTCGACACTGCGGTGAACGCCCATCTGATGGACGCGGCCGTGCTGGACCCGGCAGGCGGCGAGACGGTCTTCCTCGTGATCGAGTCTGGCTGCCGCTATCACGCCCCGCTTGCCTTCCCGCAAACTGTCACCGCCGGACTGCGCGTCGCCCACCTTGGCACCAGCGCCGTGCGCTATGAGATCGGGCTGTTCGGCGGAGATGAAGACACGGCTGCGGCAGAAGGGTTCTTCGTTCACGTCAACGTGGACCGTATCAAGCGCACAAAGGCCCCGATCCCCGACGCAACCCGCGATGTGCTGAACGCGTTGCGCCCCGCCTGATCACTCGGCGGGTTTGCTGTCCGGCCTGTCGGGCGCGTGAATTTCCACCCGGTCGATCCGCTCGCGCGCGAAGCCCATGCCCAATGACACGACCATCAGCGACACCATGACGAAGATCGGCAAGCCGACGACCGTGATGACCTGCCGCAAAGCCTCCAACGCCTGATCGCCCGCCAGCAGCATCAGAACACCCGCGACCGCGCCTTCCGACACCCCCCAAAACACGCGTTGCCGGGTGGGACCGGCTTCCGCCTCTCCCGAACACAGCATGTCAACGACCAGCGACGCCGAATCCGAGGAGGTCGCGAAGAAGATCGCAACGATCACGACACCAAGGCCTTGCAGGAACGTCGTTGCCGGGAAGCTTTCGAAGAAGGCGAACATTGCAAGCGGCACGCTTTCGGCCACGGCATCCGAGATGCGGCCCGCCTGATCGCCCATCGCCGCGCGCGCCTCTTCCCCGATGCCGTCGATTCCCATCGCGCCCCAGCCGAAGATCGCGAACCAAACAAGGGTGAAGATCGACGGTGCGAACAGAACGCCGAGAACGAATTCCCGGATCGTGCGGCCCTTGGAAATCCGTGCGACGAACAGGCCGATGAAGGGCGACCAAGTAACTGTCCACGCCCAGTAGAAGACCGTCCACGACCCCTGCCAGCCCCAATCCTCTCGCTCTGGCATGTAGGTGGACAGCATGTCGTTCCAGAACGCCAAGCGGGGCAGATTGCCGATGTACAGGCCCACCGTCTCGACGATTCCGCGCAGCAGGAACAGGGTCGATCCGGTGATCAGGATGAAGATCATCAACCCGACGGCCATGCCGATGTTGATGTTCGACAAGAGCTTCACGCCCTTGTCCAAGCCGGCAACGATGGAGGTGACGGCGACGACCGTCAGCACTGCAAGGATACCGATGCGCAGCGGCACGCCGTTTTCCCAGCCGAACAACTCTTCCAGCCCCGCCGCGATCTGGCTGGTGCCAAGGCCCAAAGACACAGCAACCCCGAACACGGTGCCAAGGATCGCCAGCACGTCGATGCCTTTGCCGACGGGGCCGTGTATGCGATCCCCAAGCATCGGCCAGAAGACCGAACTGACGCGCAGGGGCAGCTCATATCGGTAGATGAAGTAGGCGAAGGCCAGACCGGGCAGCGCGAAGATCGCCCATGTGTGCAGGCCCAGGTGGTAGATCGCGATGGATATGCCATCGCGCGCGGCCTCTGGGCTGAACGGCTCGACGCCCGGCAGCGGAGGGGTCGAGAAGTGCGAGATCGGCTCTGCCACGCCCCAGAACATCAGAACCGTGCCGATGCCGCCCGCAAACAGCATCGTGAACCACGACAGGTTCGAGTATTCGGGTCGATCATCGGGACGGCCCAGCCGAATATGCCCGTAGGACGAGAACGCGGCGAACAGCAGAAACGCCAGCCAGACGTTCACGCCAAGGATGAAGAACCAGCCAAGATTGCGCACGATCCAGTCGCGCGCGGTGGCGAAGGCATCCCCAATTGGGCCGGGGAAGGCAGCAAGGACCACGACGAAGACGACCATGAACGTCGCAGAGACGAAGAAGATGATCGGATCGGTCCGAAGACCCAGACGGTCGGCAAGCTTGTGCATTCTCTGCCCTCCTTCAAAGGCGCATTGGGCACAGTATCACCTAGTCCATGACCGACCTTGTCCAGTCTCAGTCGCGAAACAGCACGAGTTTCGATAGCGCCAGATCGGCCCGGAAGTCGCGCCCGATGGCCACAAGTCCCATGCGTGACAGGGCGGCGGCATCGAAGGTTTCATCGGTCCGATGCGCGGTCAGCTTGTCGAAGGCGATGCGATGGGTTTGCCAATCCTCGGTCGCGTCGAACGTGGCACGGAAGGACTGCCATGGACGCTGCAATGCGGTGGTGCGCAGATGCAGATTGTAGGGCTCGGCGTTGCCGCGCACGGTCAGGGCAATGCCGTTCCAGCCTGCGGCACTGTCCACGTCGCGCGCCAGTTGCAGGAAGCCGCCGTCGTTGTCGGTGCTGACGGTGCCTGTCAGCCGGATCGCCGCGCGCCCCGCCACCTGCTGCACCGACAGCGCGCCGTCACTGACGCCGCCCATCACTTGGTCCGAGACCAGTTCCCATTCACCCGCACCGTCGCGGTCCGCATCGTAGATCAAATGTTCCATTTTGCGCGACCTAGCGCTGGGCCGCGCGAAATCCGGCCCCGTGTCGTAAAGCGATCCGGCCATGTCGCGGTGATCCAAGGAACGACAGCCGTCTCATGCTTGAGACCCAACACGAGGAGACCACCCGGCTTTGGAGGCCAACCGATGAGCACACGCTCTGAAATGCTGTCGCAACTGATGCAACGCGCCCCCGGACACTCGCTGAATCGCGCGCTCTACACGGATGCCGACTTCTACGCCGTGGACATGGAAGAGCTGTGGTATCGCGAGTGGCTGCTGGTTGGCGCCGTGTCAGAGATCCCCAAGGCGGGCAACACGATGACGCTGCAGGTGGGCGACCATTCGGTGATCGTCGCGCGCGGCGCCGATGGGGAGGTCCGCGCCTTCCACAACGCCTGCCGCCACCGCGGATCGCGCCTGTGCAAGCCGGGCAAGGCATCGGCACCGAAGCTGGTCTGCCCTTACCATCAGTGGACCTACGATCTGGACGGTCGCCTGATGTGGGCGCGCGACATGGGCGCGGATTTCGACGCGAGCGCGCATGGGCTGAAGTCGGTGCACTGCCGCGTGGCGGCCGGTATCGTCTTCATCTGCCTTGGCGAAACCGCCCCCGCCTTCGATGCACTGGCCGAGGCCGCACAAACCTACGCCGGGCCGCATGGGCTGGAGAACTGCAAGCTCGCGCATGAGACGACCATCATTGAGGACGGCAACTGGAAGCTCGTGATGGAGAATAACCGCGAGTGCTACCATTGCTCCGGCGCACATCCGGCGCTCACGGTGACCTTCGACGACAACCCCAACATCGCGGGCGACGGGTCGGGCAAGGACGATCCCGTGATGGCCGCGCACCTGAAGAAGTGCGAAGCGGCGGGCCTTCCGTCACGCTTCCACATTGCGACCGACGAGCAGTGGCGCTTCGTCCGCGTGCCCCTTGTGCCGGGTGCCGTCAGCTACACGATGGACGGTGGACAGGCCTGCGAAAAGCTGGTCGGCGACGTGTCGATCCGCGACGCGGGCAGCCTGCTGTTCTTCCACTACCCCAACAGCTGGAACCACTTTTTGGGCGACGTAATAATGCTGTTCTCGATGATCCCCGTTGGCCCGCGCCAGACGGCGGTCACGACCAAGTGGTTCGTTCACAAGGACGCGGTCGAGGGCAAGGACTACGATCTGCACCGCCTGACGACCGTTTGGGAGCAGACCAACGCAGAGGACCGCGCCGTGGTCGAGGAAAATCAGATGGGCATCAATTCCCCCGCCTATGAGCCGGGACCCTATTCGCCCGTGCAAGAGTCGGGCGTACGGCAGTTCGTGGACTGGTACACCCGCACGATGACCTCTCGGCTGACCGGACGGCGGGTCATGGCCGCAGAGTAAGGATGCCTCCGGCAAAGGTATTTTTGGAACGATGAAGGACAGGCGGGCGCGATGATCGAAGTGTGGACCGACGAAGAGGCGCTGGAATGTACGATGGTGGTTCCCGAGGCGCCGAATGTGCGCACCTTCGCATTCCGAGCGCCATCGGGGCGCCTGTTCGACTACCGACCGGGCCAGTTCGTCACGCTTGAGCTGCCGGTGCCGGGCGGTCCGATCCACCGGACCTACTCGATCTCTTCCTCACCCTCGCGCCCCTTGGCGCTGAGCGTCACGGTCAAGGCACAGGAAGGCAGCGTCGGCACGCGCTGGATGTTCGACCACGTGAACGTCGGCACGCGCATCAAGGCCTCCGGGCCGGCGGGGTCTTTCACTTTGGGACCGACCGATCGCAAGTATCTGCTGATTTCTGCCGGGTCGGGCATCACGCCGATGATGTCGATGCTGTCCTATCTCTATGACTACGGCACCGACCCCGACGTGCGCCTGATCGCCTGCGCGCGCCGCCCCACCGACCTGGTCTTCCCGCAGACCCTGACGCATATGGCGGGCCGTGTGCCCGGCCTGAAGCTGTCTTTCGCGGTCACGGAAGAGGAACCCTATCAGGTCTGGACCGGCTACATGGGCCGCCTGAACCAGTTGATGCTGGGGACGATGGCGCCCGACTACCTGGAGCGGGACGTCTACTGCTGTGGCCCCGAGCCGTTCATGCAGATGGTGCGCGAGGCGCTATCCTACATGGGCTACGACATGGCGCGTTTCCGTCAGGAAAGCTTCGCCGCGCCCGCCCCGGTGGCCGAAGTCGTGCCCGATGATGACGTTGTCCCGGATGCCGCCGCATCGGCGCAGGTGACCTTCGCGCGCGCCGGTGTCACGCTGGACTGCCGTGAGACCGACACGATCCTTGCGCTCAGCCGCGCCAACGCCCTGCGCATTCCCTACGGCTGCACCTTCGGCATCTGCGGTACCTGCAAGGTGCGTAAGACGAAGGGAGAGGTGCGCATGGTTCATAATGGCGGAATCTCGGATGACGACGTGGCGGATGGCTGGATCCTGACCTGCTGTTCACACCCCGTGGGCGAGGTTGAGATCGACGCCTGATCGGGTGCTTGCCCCAAGGCGGGGCGCAGGCGATACGGGACGGGCCTTTTAAGCGAGAAGACCCGCCCACCATGCTTTTCCGCCTGATCCTTGCCCTACTGATCGCCGTCGTGCCGCGTGTGGCGTCGGCGGATGTGGTGACGGTCTTCGCGGCCGCCAGCCTGAAGGGCGCGCTCGACGTGGTGGCCGAAGGGTTCGCGGCGTCTGGCGACGACACGGTGCGCCCGATCTACGCAGGCTCTGCGGCCTTGGCCCGGCAGATCGCCGCAGGCGCGCCGGGGGATGTAGCGATCCTGGCGAGCAGCGATTGGATGGACACGCTGGAGGCATCGGGCGACTTGGCACCTGACACGCGGCGGGACTTGCTATCCAATCGATTGGTGGTGGTGGCTCCGGTCCCGGCGGAACCAATGCGGCTGGAAGACTTGCCCAAAGCGCTGGGCACCGGGCGCCTCGCGATGGCGTTGGTCGATGCGGTGCCCGCTGGCGTCTACGGGCGGCAGGCGTTGCGGACATCGGGCCTGTGGGACGCCGTCGCCCCCCAAGTCGCGCAGGCTGATAACGTGCGCGCGGCGCTGGCGTTGGTGGCCGTCGGCGCGACCCCATACGGCATCGTCTACGCCACGGATGCTGCGGCAGAACCACGCGTCGGCATCGTCGCTACCATCCCGCCCGACGCACACGATCCGATCCGATATCCCGTGGCCGCACTGGCGCAGGGTGATTCGGCAGCGGCGCAGCGGTTCCTGGACTACCTAGCAACGCCCGCCGCCAAAGACGCCTTCGCTGCGGCTGGCTTCGAGGTGCTGCCGTGATCGAATGGCTGGGAGCAGAGGCTTATGCCGCGCTGGCGCTGTCGTTGAAGGTGTCGTTCTGGGCGACGGTCGCCAGCCTGCCGCCGGGCATCTGGGTGGCCTACGTCCTTGCGCGCAAGTCGTTCCCGGGCCGACAGCTGCTGAACGGGTTGGTGCTGCTGCCGCTGATCCTGCCTCCGGTCGTTACGGGATATGTTCTTCTGTTGGCTCTTGGTCCACGCGCGCCCCTTGGCGCGTTCCTCGCGCAGTTCGGCATCGTCTTCGCGTTCCGCTGGACCGGAGCCGCGCTTGCCGCCGCGATCATGGCGTTCCCCTTGCTGGTCCGCGCGATCCGCCTGTCGATCGAGGCGGTCGATCCGGGGTTGGAGCAAGCCGCCCGGACGCTGGGCGCCAACCGCTTGTGGACCTTCGGGACCGTCACGCTGCCGCTGATCCTGCCCGGCATCCTGACCGGCGCGGTGCTGGCCTTCGCCAAGGCGATGGGAGAGTTCGGGGCGACGATCACCTTCGTCGCCAACATCCCCGGCGAGACGCGCACGCTGCCCACGGCGATCTACACCTTCCTTCAGGTGCCGGGCGGGGAAGGGGCGGCGCTGAAGCTGGTGGCTGTGTCCGTCGCCGTGTCGATGGGGGCGGTACTTGTGTCGGAATGGATATCCGCGCGGGTGGCAAAGCGGGTGGCCGGTCGATGAGCCTCGATATCGCGATAAAGCATCGGCAGGGGAACTTCACGCTCGACGCCAGCTTTACGGCCCCTGCCGGGGTGACGGTTCTGTTCGGGCGGTCCGGCTCTGGCAAGACGACATTGGTGAACGCGGTGGCGGGGCTGTTGCGGCCCGATCAGGGGCGCGTCGTCGTGGGTGGTGAAATCCTGTTCAACGCCGCGCGGGACATCGACCGCGCCCCGGAAAAGCGCGGGTTGGGCTATATTTTTCAGGACGGACGGCTGTTTCCGCATCTGACGGTGAACCAGAACCTGCACTATGCCGAGTGGTATCGCGGAGAGGTGCGGGACGCCGACAAGGTCATCGCGATGCTGGGGCTGGAGCCGCTTCTGGATCGCCGACCCGCCGCATTGTCGGGCGGGGAAAAGCAGCGCGTCGCCATTGGGCGCGCTTTGCTGGCCGGACCGCGTCTGATCTTGGCCGATGAGCCGCTGGCCGCGCTGGATGACGCGCGGAAATCAGAGATCCTGCCCTACTTCGAGCGCCTGCGAGACGCCTTTGACGTGCCGATCCTGTACGTCAGTCACTCGGCGGCAGAGGTCGCGCGGTTGGCGACCACGGTCGTTGCGTTGGAAAACGGACGCGTGGTGCGCGCAGGCCCGGCTGCGGAAGTGCTGGCCGATCCGCGCGTGATGCCCACGGGCGTGCGTGCGGCCGGAGCCGTGCTGGAGGCGCGGGTGGCCACTCACCACGAGGACGGGTTGAGTGAGTTGGATGCTGGCGGCGTGGCGCTGTTCCTGCCCCGCGTACCACTGGCGGTGGGTGCGCCGATCCGGGTGCGCATCGCGGCGCAAGAGGTACTGCTGTCGCGCGATAGGCCCGTGGGACTGTCTGCGCTGAATGTGATCGAAGGACGCATCGTCGAGATTCGTGCTGGAACCGGACCGGGCGTGCTGGTCGTTCTGGAAACTGCCGCAGGACGGGTTCTGGCCCGTGTGACAGCTCGGTCGGCCAGCGCGCTGGGGCTGGCCGAAGGCGGCACGTGCCATGCGGTTCTGAAATCGCTCGCCATCGCACCCGACGATGTGGGGCAGGGCGGGCTGTAGGGGTCAGACGAAGCGACCGACGATGCCCTTTGGCGGTACCTAGAACTCCGTCAGGAAGGCGGCGGCTTTGCGGTATCGGGTGTGTGCTGCCTCGAAGGCGTCGGTCAGCGTGCGTTCCGGCTGGACGGTCTTCGCGATGGGCGGCGCGGCACAGGTGGTGTCGCCCGTAGCGGCCATCCGACCCAAGCGCGCGGCCCCAAGAGCGGCACCGAAGTCGCCCGCCTCCGGCACGTCGACCGGCAGGTCCAGCGCGGTGGCGATGGCGGACAGCCAGTAGTCCGACCGGCTGCCGCCGCCTACAGCAACAAGGCTGTCGATGCGCGTACCCGTGGCGGCAAGTGCATCCCGGCTGTCGCGCAGGGCGAAGGTGACGCCCTCGATCACGGCGCGGGTGCCTGCGGCGGTGTCGGTGGTATGGTCGAGGCCAAGGAAGCCCGCGCGCGCCGAGGCAGAGTTCAGCGGCGTGCGTTCGCCACCCAGATACGGCAGGAACACGGTCTTTCCGGGGGCTTGCAGCGGGCCGAGGGTGGCGGTCAGGTCCTGCGCGCTTTGACCGACGAGACCCGCATACCAGTTCAGCGAGTCGGTCGCCGACAGGATCACGCCCATCTGGTGCCAGGTGTCGGGGATCGCGTGGCAGAAGGTGTGGACGGCGGTCTCCGGCTTCGGCGTGAAGCCTTCGGTGGCGACGAACAGCACGCCAGAGGTGCCGAGGGACACAAACGCGCGGCCCGGTTCCGTCACGCCCATTCCGATGGCGGATGCGGCGTTGTCGCCCGCGCCGCCAGCGACCGGGGTGTTCTTGGGCAGACCGAAACGCGCGGCCAGATCGTCACGCAGTTGGCCGGAGACGGCAGAGCCTTCGACCAGCCGTCCGGCCGCACCGGCGGACAGTCCGCAACGTGCCAGCAGATCGTCGGACCACTTCCGCGCGCCGACGTCCAGCCACGCGGTGCCTGCGGCGTCGGACATCTCGGCCACGCGCTCTCCGGTCAGCCACAGGCGCAGGTAGTCCTTTGGCAGCAGCACGGCGTCGGTCTTGGCGAAAACCTCCGGCTCGTTCCGGCGCACCCATTCCACCTTGGGGGCAGAAAAGCCGGGGAACACGATATTGCCCGTGATCCGCCGCCAGATCGGGTTCGCGTCCATCTCGGCGGCTTCCGCATGGGCGCGGGTGTCGTTCCACAGCAGGCAGGGGCGCAGGGGGGTGTCATCCGCCCCAAGCATCGTGACGCCGTGCATGTGGCCCGACAGGCCGATGCCTTGCACGCCGGACAGATCGCCTAACTTGGATAGCACGGCCTCTGCCGCCACGATCCACGAGGCCGGGTTCTGCTCTGACCAGCCGTCGTGCGGGCGTTCCACACTCAGCGGGGCCGCCGCTTCGGCCACCACCCGCTCATCGGCGTCGATCAAAAGCCCCTTCAGGGACGACGTTCCAAGGTCCAGTCCCAAAAACATCAGGCGGCCAGATGCGCGGGGGTCTTACCAGCGATGATCATCGCCAACAGATCGTCGGTGCTGACGTCGTCCACATCCACCACGCCGACCAACTCGCCGTTTTTCATCACGGCGGCGCGGTCGCACAGACGCTTCACCTGATGCACATCGTGGTCGATCAGGAAAATGCCAAGCCCCTGCTTCTTCAGCTCTTGGATCAAATCGGCGACCATCTGAGTCTCTTGCGGGCCAAGCGCCGCCGTCGGTTCGTCCATGATCAGGATCTTGGCCTGGAAGTAGACGGCGCGCGCGATGGCAACGGATTGACGCTGACCACCCGACAAGGCCGAGACGGGCGCGTTGAACTTGCGGAAGTTCGGGTTCAGGCGCTGGAAGATCTTGCGGGTCTCAGCCTCCATCGCGCTGTCGTTGACGAAGCCGAAGGGGGTCGTCAGCTCGCGCCCCAGAAACAGATTGGACGCAGCATCGAGGTTATCGGCCAGCGCAAGCGTCTGGTAGATGGTCTCGATGTTGTAGTCGCGGGCGTCGCGGGGATTGTTGATCTCGGCCTTTTCACCGTTGACGAAGACCTCTCCGCTGTCCTGCCGATACGCCCCCGACAGGCACTTGATCAGCGTCGACTTGCCCGCGCCGTTGTGGCCCAGCAGGCCGACGACTTCGCCCGGATAAAGGTCCACGCTGACGTGATCGACAGCCTTGATGCCGCCGAATGCGATGGAGATGTCCTTCAGCTCGACAAGCGGCGTTCCAGAACGGTTCACTTTATCCGACATCAGGCGTCTCCCGTCTTTTTGCGATAGATAATGTCCACAAGGACGGCGAGGACCAGCACTGCGCCCACGACGATGTTCTGGAACGGTGCATCCACGCCGACCATCGCCATGCCCGATTGCAGCGACTGCATGATCAGCGCGCCAAGAATCGCGCCGTAGATCGTGCCGAGGCCACCGGCCAACGCGGTGCCACCGATGACGGCCGCGGCGATGACGCGCAGTTCGTCCAGCGTGCCGATGTCGTTGGAGTGGAACGATAGGCGGGCCGAGGCGACGGTGGCGGCCAGCGCGCACAGCACACCCATCAGCGCGAAGACCTTTACCGTCAGCAGCTTGGTGTTGATGCCCGACAATTCTGCAGCGTCGGGGTTGCCGCCTGTGGCGAAGATATAGCGGCCCAGCCGGGTTTTGCGGGCGATCATGGTCATCGCGATGGCAATGGCGATCAGCAAGAGGACCGAATAGGGGACGCCGTAGCCTTGCGTGTATCCTTCTGGCAGCGTTTGCCCGGCGTCTTCGAACTGACGTTCGAGCACACGCGACGGCACGTCGTATGCGTTCAATGTGCCGACGAAGCCCAAGATGACGATGGCGGCCACGACGGCGATGGCGATCTCTGCCCAGACGGGCTTTACGGGGAAGTCATGTGCGATACGTCCACGTCGGGCGTTCCAGATGGCGAAGCAGGCGAAGGCAACGGCGATCAGGCCGACGATCCAGCTGCCGGTGACCCCCAGCGTTCCGGCGATGCCGCCCAGAAGCTGAAACGCCTCGTCCAGCGGCCCGATGGTCTGTCCGCTCGTCAGGTACCACGCGACGTTGCGCCAGACGAGCAAGCCGCCAAGGGTTACGATAAAGGACGGGATCGCAAGGTAGCCGACCAGGTAGCCCTGAAATCCGCCGATGACCGCGCCTGTGATTAGCCCGACGATGATGGCGAGCGGCGCGATCAGGGGACTTCCAAGGTCGATACTAAGGGCCTGCGGCAGCCAGACTGTCTGGCTCATCGCCATCATCGCCGAGCAGGTCGCGAGGAGGGAGCCGACGCTCAGGTCGATGTGGCGGGTGACGATCACGAAGACCATTCCGGTGGCCATGATGGCGACGGAAACGGTCTGGATCGTCAGGTTGAAGATGTTACGCGGGGTCAGGAAACGCCCATCGGTCAGGATGTTGAACATCACGCAGACCACGATGAAGGCACCGACCATGCCCAGCAGGCGGGTGTCGAGCTCAAGCGTCTGGAAGAAGGTCTTCTTCGGGGCGGTACGGCCCCCGTCGGCGCTGGCATCGGCCATGGCGCGTCTCCCCTATGTCACGGATACAGGCCCCTTCGGCACTAAGGGGCGAAAGTGGCCCGGCGCGCGAGTGATCCGCGCGCCGGGGTTTGGTGTCTTACTCGGCGCAGACGGCGGCGCCGGACGTGTCGCCCTGGCACAGCGCGTCTTTTTCGATCCAGCCTGCATCGACGACCACATCCAGGTTGTCCTGCGTGATCGGCACCGGCTCGAGGAACTGCGCGATCAGCGTCGTTCCGGCGGGAGAGGTCCATTCCTCTGCGCCTTCGATGTCTGACATCGACTCGCCACCGGCGAGCGCCACGGCGATCTCGCCTGCGCGCGCGCCCAGATCACGGCTGTCCTTCCAAACGGAAACGGTCTGGGTGCCCTGCGCCACGCGGTTCAGCGCGGCACCGTCGGCATCCTGACCCGAGACCGGGATGCCGTCCATGCCCTGAGCGGCCAGAGCGGCCACGGCACCACCGGCGGTGCCGTCGTTCGAGGCGACCACGGCGTCGACGTTGTTGTCGTTCTGCGTCAGGATCTGCTCCATGTTGCGCTGGGCGTTCGCGGGCAGCCACTGGTCGGTGTAGGCTTCGCCGACGATGGTGATGTCACCGGCGTCGATCGCCTCTTGCAGCACTTCCTGCTGACCACCGCGCAGGAAGTCGGCGTTGGGATCGGTGGGCGAGCCCTTGATCATCACGTAGTTGCCGGTCGGCTGCGCTTCCAGAACGGCGCGGGCCTGCATGCGGCCGACTTCGACGTTGTCGAAGGTCAGGTAGAAGGCGCGGTCGTCTTCGATCAGGCGGTCATAGGCGATGACCGGAATGCCTTCGTTGGCGGCAGCCTGAACGGCGGGAATGACGGCCTGCGTATCCTGCGCGAGAACGATCAGAACGTCGGCACCTTGGCTGATCAGCGATTCGATGTCCGACAGCTGCTTCGAGGACGACGACTGTGCGTCGGCCGAGATATAGGTCGCGCCGGCTTCTTCCAAAGCGCCCTGGATGGCGGCTTCGTCCGTCTTCCAGCGCTCTTCCTGGAAGTTCGACCAGCTGACGCCGACGGTCGGGCCGTCCTGTGCGAGCAGCGCGGTGGGAACGAGACACGTGGCCGAAAGGGCCGCGGCGAGCAGAGTACGTCTTTGCATGAGTTTCCTCCCTGAAACGATCCGGGTGCATTGGCCGCCCCGGATTGGCGGCAATCTCGCGAGTTTTAGTTTGCCTGTCAAACTTAATATCGGCATGGTCTGTCTGCTGGGTGTATATTCTGGCGAATGCTGCGCCCGCAAAGATTTTATGTTGCGGTGCAGCGCGGCGCTGGGTGAAACTTAGTTTGCGGGGTGAAGGAAATGGACGGGCTCGACACCTCTGCGGCACCGGTGGTTTGCGGACCGCTGTTGGGGGAAAGCCCCGTCGCCGCGCGTCCCCTGAAACTTCAGATATTCGATCAGGTCCGGGCCGCCGGGCCCGTGTCGCGGGCTTTGGTCGCGAAGACGCTTGGTATTTCTCCCGGCACGGTATCGACGCTGACGGCAGAGCTGATCGCCGACGGTCTACTGCGAGAAGAGTTGGTCTCGCGGCTTCCGGGCGATGCGGTCAGGGGGCGCCCGCCCGTTGGTCTGGTCGTCTGCCCGCAGGCCTTCATCGTGGCCGGAATCAAGCTGTCCAGCCGCGAACGCACGGGCATTCTTGTGGATTTCGCCGGCAATCAATTGGCCGAGCGGCGCACACCCGTGGGTGCCCGCAACGGCGACCCGCTGCACCAGATCGACGCGATCGGCGACATGATCGACGCCATGCTGGCCGAGATCGGACGCACCCGCCGCGACCTTGGCGCCGTCGGGTTGGGTCTGCCGGGCTTCGTGCATCACCACACCGGACAGGTGCATTGGTCGCCCCTGCTGGACGGCCCGCAGATCGACCTTGCCAGTCTGGCGACAGACCGGCTGGGCGTTGCCGTCACCATCGACAACGACGCGAACCTCGTGGCGCTGGCGGAGTCTTGGTTCGGCAAGGGGCGGCGCACGGCGGATTTCGCCGTGGTCACGCTGGAAGAGGGCGTGGGCGTCGGCACCGTTCTGGGGCATCGCCTGTTCCGCGGAGCGAATGGGCTGGGGCCGGAGTTGGGGCACATCAAGGTGCAGCTGGATGGTGCGCTGTGCCGCTGCGGGCAACGTGGCTGTCTGGAAGCGTACCTTGCCGACTATGCCTTGGCACGAGAGGCGTCGGCGGCGTTGCGTCTGGACGGTGAGGGCACAGCGTTCCCCGAACTGATCGAAGAGATGCAGAAGGCCGCAGGGCAGGGCAACTCGGCAGCACGGTCCGTCTTCGCGCGCGCCTCTCGCTATCTGGCGGCGGGGCTGGCTACCGTGGTCAACCTGTTCGACCCATCCTTGCTGATCCTGTCGGGCGGGCGCGTGCGCTACGATTGGCTGGACGCGGACGCGCTGTCGGACCAGATGCGCGGCTTCGTCATCGACACGGGCCGCGATCTGCCCCCGATCATCGTGCACGAATGGGGCGACTTGCTATGGGCGCGCGGCGCCGCAGCACTCGCCTTGGCCTATGTGACCGACGCGCGGCTCGGCGTACCGTCAGAGGCAGTGGCATGAGAGTTGCGTTTTTGTATCTGCTGCCCGGGATCGCGCTGGCCGATCCGGCGTTCGAATTTCAACCGGACGCATTTCCGGTCGAGCATGTCTATTCCGGCGATTGGGAGCACTTCGTCGGCGGTGGCGTTGCGGTGTTCGACTGCAACGGCGACACCCGCCCCGACATCGCGGTCGCGGGCGGAACCGAGCCTGCGCGATTGTTCGTGAACGCGACCGAGGGTGCGGCGATCCGTTTCGACGAAGGCGATCTGCCAGAGCTAACGCGCACGACCGGCGTTTACCCTCTGGACATCGACGGCGACGGCGCGCTCGATCTGGCGGTGCTGCGGGTTGGTGCCAACCGCCTTCTGCGCGGGGATGGGGCCTGTGGTTTCACCGACGCCAGCGCCGACTGGGGCTTTGACGGTGGCGATGGCTGGACGACCGCCTTCACCGCGACGTGGGAAGCGGGGCAAAGCCGCCCGACGCTGATCTTCGGAAACTACGTGGATCGCGAAAATCCGGAAGGGCCGTTTGGAGCCTGCGATGATCACGCGCTCTATCGCGGCGACGGCTACGGCACGCCTGTTGTTCTGTCGCCGGGCTACTGCGCGCTGTCGATGTTGGTGTCGGACTGGCAGCGCAGCGGAACACCGGAGCTGCGCATCTCGAACGACCGGCACTACTACATGCGCGGCGGCTACGAAGAGATGTGGCGGTTGAACCCGCTTGCCCCCCGAACAGAGGCGGACGGTTGGGAGAAGGTGTCGTTGTGGGGCATGGGTATCGCCAGCGCCGACATCACTGGCGATGGGCTGCCCGAGGTGATGCTGACCTCGATGGGCGACCAGCTTTTGCAATTCAACGATGGGGCTGCATGGCGCAACGCGCCCTTTGGCGTGGGTGTCGCGGCGCAACGGCCCTACGCGGGTGACGATGGCCGCCCGTCCACTGGCTGGCACGCCGAGTTCGCGGATGTGGATAACGACGGGGCGCTGGATCTGTTCATCGCCAAGGGCAACGTCGACCAGATGCCCAGCAATGCCATGCGCGATCCGAACAACCTGTTGATGCAGAAGGCGGACGGGACCTTCGTTGAAGCGGGTGGCGCGGCGGGCGTCGGTGACGATGCGCGCTCTCGCGGCGCGGCGCTGGCGGATTTCGACGGCGACGGGCGGCTCGATCTGGTGGTGGCGGCTCGCCGTGCGCCATTGAAGCTATGGCGAAATATCGGCGACGCAGAGGGCTGGCTGATGGTGGAGCCTGCGCAGAACGGCCCGAACACCCGCGCCGTGGGTGCTTGGATCGAAGTGCGGATCGGTGACGCCGTGCAAGCGCGCGAGATCACCGTGGGCGGCGGGCACGCTGGAGGTCAGGCGGGGCCAGTGCATTTCGGGCTGGGCGATGCAGAGGCGGCGCAGGTTCGTGTGATCTGGCCAGACGGTGCTGTCGGCGAATGGCAGCGGGTTGCGGCGGGGGAGATCCACCGTCCGACGCGCTAGCGATCGACCGGCAAACCCGAGGGAACGCTATTCGGCACACCCAGCTTTCCTGCGATGGCAGAGGTGTCTTCGAGTGATCCAAGAAATGCCATGAGCGCATCGAAATCGGAGTCCGACAAGGGCATCGGTGTCACCGTCACAGCAGCGAGGATCGCCTCGCGCTCAGCCGGCTCGTCCCACACCGCAAAGTCGGGGGCGGCCCTAGGCAGATCGGGAAGCGTGACAGACACCAGTTCAGACCCCGGTTCGGCATGATCTCGCAGGAACGCGCGCAGATCATCATGCGCGCCCGCGTGCCCCCACGGCCCCGTTCGCGTAACGTTGCGCAGCATGGGCGTACGGAAGGCGTACGCATCCTCGGACCGGCCCGTGACCCTCATTCGACCGTCGTCGCGCTGATGGCTCTCGAACCGCGCAGCCTTACCCGGCCCGATCTGCGGCGTGCCCATAGCGTGGAACTGCTGGTCCGACAGCAGGGGGCCGGAGTGGCAGTCGCCACAGCCCGCCACGCCGAAGAACAGCTCCATCCCGTCCTTCGCCGCGCCGGACAGTGACTCGTCCCCGCGAAGGTGGCGGTCATAGGCCGTATCGGTCGCGCGCCATTCGGTATCGACGAAGGCAGCGATGGCGTTCGAGATATCGGTAAAGGCGATGCTGTCGCGCATGGGATAGGCATCTGCGAAGCGCGCGCGATATTCGGGGATCGCGGCCACGCGTTGCGAGATGATATCCCATGCGCCACCGTCGCCGGTCAGCCGCCCTTGCCGAACGGCCAAGGATACGTCGTTTTCCTGATAATGCCCCGCCATCTCGTCCGGCGACAGGACCGGGAACATCGTCTGCGCCGATAGCAGGCTGTCGAACCCCGCCAGCATGTCCGAGTCCAGCGGCGTGCGCAGACCGTTTGGCTGGCTGTCGTCCACCTCGATCCGGCCATCGTGGAACATGACGGTCACATCGCGGTGGCCGATGTTGAACAGCGCGGGCGCGTTTCGGGGAATGCGCTGTTCGGGCAGGTTGTCGGGATCGGCTTTGCGGTCGGGCCCCAGACCGATGCCACCATCGCCCAGCCCCAGCGCAAGCCCGTCCCCCGTGGCGAAGCGCGGGTGGTGACAGGTGGCGCAACTGACAGTGCGATTGCCCGACAGGATCGGATCGTAGAACAACAACTGTCCCAGCTCGACCGCGGCGGGATCATGCGTGGCGAAGCCAGCGGGGTCCAGCGGCATGGGTTCGGCCAGCGCGGGTCCGGAAATTGCAAGGAGAAGGATCAGCGGTTTCATGGTGGCGAAAGGTGCAACCCCACCGCAAATTGGGCAAGCGTCTTATCGCGGCGAGGGCACGGCTTACCTGAGAAAGTGGTGCCCGGGGGCAGAATCGAACTGCCGACACGAGGATTTTCAATCCACTGCTCTACCCCTGAGCTACCCAGGCACGGGGACGGGGCGATTGGCCTCGTCAGGGTGCGCGTGTCTTAGACCCCGCTTGCGCGACAGTCCAGAGGATGCGGGCCAAAAAATCAGGAGGATTCGTCGCGCGGGGGCAAGGTATCCTCTTCCCACTCTTCTGTCTCTTCCACGGGGACCGCGTAGGCGCCGTTCAGCCACTTGGCGAGGTCCACGTCAGCGCAGCGTTTCGAGCAGAAAGGGCGGTATTTCGGATCGGGCGGGCGTTTGCAGATCGGGCAGGGCATGTCAGGTCTTCAGGATCTTTGTCAGGGGAAGGCGCTCGCGTTTTCTTTGCAACTCGAAGTGACCCAAAGGGGTCCAGCCTGCCAGCACTGTATCGATCGCATCGGCGCGGAAGGCGGCCTTCAGCACCTGCTCGATCACGCGACGTTCCTTGCGGGGGGCGGGGGCCATGTCGACGGTGATCTGCCCACCTAGACCCCGGCACCGCAGCGCGGCGGGCAGGGCACGGGCGGCGGCGATATCGGCTTTGAGGCCAGCGGCCAAAGAGGTGTCGGTCCCGGTGTTCACATCGACGGCGACCAGCGCGCGCGTCGGCTCGACGCTCATCCAGTGGCCCCCGCCCAGATCGACGCGGGGGTCGGACAGGGCGTCGATCATGTCGTCCACGCCGTGCTCGGCGAAGTTGCCCGGCTCTGTAAACAGAGCGTCGGGCACGTCCCAGTCGCGCCAGGCCAGCGTGTGGGGGTCAGGACCGTCTACCAGCAGTTCGGGATCGCGGCCTGTGTCGCGAAGCACGGTTTCGGCAAGTTCGAGCATGGCGGCGATATCTTCCGCCACCTCGTCGGAGGGCGCGTCGCCTGCGCCGGAGCGTAGGATCAAGCCGGTCTCGCCCGGCTCGCCTGCAATGTCATGCGCCAGCGCCAGAAGCGCCTCGCGTGCGTCGTCATCCTTGATGCGGCGCGAAACGTTGTAGCCGGGCTTGCCGGGGGTGACGATGACATGGCGGGATTTGAACAGCGGTTCGGCGCTGACGGGGATGGCCTTGCCGGGCTCGGCATAGCCGGTGACCTGCACATTCAGCGCGTAGCCCTGTTGCAGCCCCTTTGCGCCGCGCAGGAAGCCGGTGCCGCCGGGTAGCTTCACCATCGCGCCGCCCTGGCCTTTCATCGTGCGATCCACGACGGCGCGGTAGATGGCGCCGGGGGCGGGGCTGTCGTCATCGGGGGCGATCAGCAGGTCGTCCAACCGACCGTCCACAATGCGCGCAGCGGCAAGCCGGCCCGCGTATTCGTCCAGATGGATCGTCGTGCCCTTCATGCCCAGACCTTTATGCCAGCGGCTTGCAGTAATCCGGCTGTTTCGGCCACCGGCAGGCCCATGATCGCGGAATACGATCCTTCGATCCACGGAATGAACGCCCCGGCAGGCCCCTGGATTGCGTAGCCGCCCGCCTTGCCTTGCCAATCGCCGGTGGCGATGTAGCCCGCGATTTCATCGTCAGAGAGCGTCTTCATCTTTACGGTGCTGACGACGTTTCGCTCCCAAAGGCGATCCGAGTTGCGGACCGAGACGGCTGTGATGACCTTGTGACGCCGACCGGCCAGCTTGCGCAGGAATGCGGCGGCTTCTTCGGCATCGTCCGGTTTGCCGAGGATGCGACGGCCAAGTGCGACGGTTGTATCGGCGCAAAGGATCACCTCGCCTTCACCGACGGTGCTGGCCTGCGCCTTCTCGCGCGCCATGCGGATGCAATAGGGGCGGGGGAGTTCGGCTTTTGCGGGCGTCTCGTCGATGTCGGGCGCGCGGATGGCGTGGGGCGTCAGGCCCAGTTGCGCCAAGAGTTCAAGACGGCGCGGGGAGCCGGAAGCGAGGATGAGGTGGGGTTGGGTCATTTGGGCACCTTGGCACCCAGATGGTCGTATGGGTGCCGCACGGGTTTCGCTGCGCGAATCCCTCTCGCGCACTGCGCACGGCGTCGCCGTGCGCTACTTAAATCTATAATTGATCCGACCTTTGGTCAGGTCGTAGGGGGTCATCTCGACCTGCACCTTGTCGCCTGCAAGAACACGGATGCGGTTCTTGCGCATCTTCCCTGCCGTATGCGCGATGATCTCATGGCCGTTTTCCAGCTCGACCCTGAACGTCGCATTCGGCAAGAGTTCTTTCACGACGCCTGGGAATTCGAGCAGTTCTTCCTTGGCCATGGTCACTCCTGGTTGCGTGCCACCCCCTATGGGCTGGCTTGGATGGCGCGTAGATGGGGCGAAACGGCCCGGATATCAAGGCAGATCGGGCAGAGTGCGTTATTGAGCGTCGGTCATCGCGACGATCAGCGTGAACAGACGCCGCGCTGTCTCGTCGTCCAGCGTGACCCTATCGGCCAGACGCGCCCGCAACTGGCGGGCCCCTTCGCCGTGGATATCGCGACGGGCGGTGTCAATCTCTTCGATGCGGGCGGGGGGCAGGCTGCGCACCGCGTCCACGTAGCTTTCGCACAGGCTGCGGTAATCGCGCGCGGTCTGCGCCAGATCACCAAGGGCCAGCGTGAAATCACCCTGCGCACCGCTTTCGGCGTGCCAGCGGAAGTGAATACGCGTGCCTTCCGCCGCCAGACGCAGCCGGTAGGGGCCGGGCGCGGTGCCCAGCAGGTCGAACTGGTTGCGTTCCGCAAGGTCAAAGACCGCCACGCGGCGCTCTTGTTCCATGATTCCATTGGGATCGAAGGACCCCGATTCGTCGATTTCTATGTCGCTAAGGTAACTCATGTGCGTGTCATCCGTTTTCTCGGACAACCTCCCTTACCGCGAAAGATATGTGGATCGCGACGAATGTCGATAGGTCCATATGTCCTAATTCAACGCATCCAGACGGGCGCGCACGCTTAGGCCATGCGCTTCAAGGCTTTCCGAACGCGCCAGCGTTTCGGCATCCTCGCCCACGGCTTTCAGCGATTGCGGAGTCATGCGCGCCATCGTGGTTCGTTTCATGAAGTCCATGACCGACAGACCGGACGAGAATCGGGCAGAGCGCGCCGTGGGCAGCACGTGATTCGGGCCGCCGATGTAGTCGCCGATGGCTTCCGGCGTCCATTTGCCCAAGAACATCGCGCCGGCGTGGCGGATGTTTGCGGCCAGCGGTTCCGGGTCGTCGACGCAAAGCTCCAGGTGCTCGGGCGCGATTTGATCGGCAAGGGCGGCGGCTTCGCCAAGGTCGCGCACGGTGATGATGGCGCCGTTGTCCGCCCAACTTGGCGCGGCGATCTCGCGGCGTTCCAGCGTTTGAAGGCGCGCATCGACGGCGTCTGCGACGGCTTGACCGAAGGCGCCATCAGTGGTGATCAGGATCGACTGCGCGCTGGCGTCGTGCTCGGCTTGGCTAAGAAGGTCCAGCGCGATCCAGTCGGGGTCGTTGTCGGCGTCGGCGATCACAAGGATCTCGGACGGTCCGGCGATCATGTCGATGCCCACGCGCCCGAAGACGCGGCGCTTGGCGGCGGCGACATAGGCGTTGCCGGGGCCGGTGATCTTGTCCACCGGGTGGATCGTGTTGGTGCCATAGGCCAAGGCAGCCACGGCCTGCGCGCCGCCGATGCGGTAGACGGTTTCAACGCCAGAGATTCGCGCGGCCAGCAGCACCAGCGGGTTCGCGATACCGTCCGGCGTGGGCGCGGTCACGACCAGCCGCTTGACGCCAGCCACCTGCGCCGGGATCGCGTTCATCAACAGCGACGAAGGGTAGGACGCCTGCCCGCCCGGCACGTAAAGCCCGGCGGCATCCACGGCCGTCCAGCGCCAGCCCAGCGTCGCGCCTGTCTCATCTTCCCACGACTCGTCCTTGGGCAACTGCCGCTCGTGGTAGGCGCGGATGCGCGCGGCGGCATGCTCCAGCGCGGCTCGTTCCGCATCGGGAACGCGGGCGATGTGCTCGTCGATGTCGTCTTCGGTGAACGCCAGCGTATCGGGCGTCAGCTGCAGACGGTCATGCGTTGCGGTCAGCTCGCAGACGGCGGCATCGCCGCGTGCGCGCACATCGGCGATGATGGCCGCAACGGTATCGTCCACATCCACGCTGTCCTCACGCTTAAGCGTCAGCAGCTTGGCGAAGCGGGTCTCGAAGTCGGCATCTGTCGTAGCGATGAACTGAGGCATTGGACGTCCTTTCAGCCGTTCGCTTAGTCGGGCGGGCCTGGCGGCTCAAGCCATTGATCCATGATCCCGATTTGTTATGCGCCGCACCGGAAAGGAACTGGAGATGCCGATGACCGAACTGACCTACCGCCGCGCCGATCCGCGCGACCTGCTGCCTCTGGCCGAGATGCTGACCGACCCAGACGCGATGACGCTGGTGAACCCCAACGCAAAATACCCGTTCGACCCGTTGGAATGGCAGGAAAAGTGGCTGAACGAGCCGACGGATGCGGCCTACTACATAGATGACGAGACCGGCACGCCCGTCGGCTTTTTCGCACTGCGCGAAGGGATCGGGCCAGAGGTGCGGCACTTGGTCTACGTTTTCGTCACCCCGGAAGCACGCGGCGGTGCCGGTGCCGATTTGACGCGTTTCGTAGAGGAAGCGGCCAGCGATCTGCGCGCGCTGTCGGTGTCGCTGAAGGTCGAGCTGGACAACGACGTGGCGCTGTCGGCCTACCGCTCTGCGGGATACGAAGAACTGGGCCGCAGCAACGGCTACGCCACGATGCGCCGCGATTTGGGGTGATCAGTCGTCGTGCGCGGGGATCTTGCCAGAGGGCGCGCGGTAAGGCTGCGTGACGTCGCGCAGGGTCACTTCCAGCGCTTCCACATCCACGGCGACCGCACCATCGCCGGCCAGAGTGATCAGCACGCGGCCCGTTCCGTCCTCGCCGGGTTCCATTGTAACCGCCAAGACGGACAGAACCGTGTCATGGTCGGTTCGGTCGATGCCGTTGGTTTGCACCGCCGTCACGTCTTCGATCGCAAGCACGGTCCGCACGCGCTCGACTTCGGTACCTTGGGCGACCAACCGATCCTCTCGACGCAGGCGGTTCAGCAGCAGACCAAAGCGCCGGGCCTTCCGGTCCCATGCCATTTCGGTGATCGGGAAGATGGCGTCCTGACATAGCGAAGAGATCACCTGCAGATCGTCCGCATCCAGCGCCCGCAGGCGCAGCGGGCCGCCGCGCGCGTCTTCGAACCGTGCGTCTTCGGTCATCGTTCCGGCACCCGTTCGATCTTGGCCCCGACGGCACCCAGCTTGTCTTCCACGTGCTCGTAGCCGCGATCCAGGTGGTAGACGCGGTTCACGACCGTGTCGCCCTCTGCCGCCAGACCCGCAAGGATCAGCGACACGCTAGCGCGCAGATCCGTCGCCATGACCGGCGCACCCTTCAGCCGCTCGACCCCCGTGACGGTCGCCGATCCGCCCTGAACGTCGATCCGCGCGCCCATGCGGATAAGTTCGGGGGCGTGCATGAAGCGGTTCTCGAAAATCGTCTCGTGCAACGTCGATGTGCCATCCGCCGTGCACAGCAGCGCCATCATCTGCGCCTGCAGGTCGGTCGGGAAGCCGGGGAAGGGCTGTGTTTCGACATCGACAGCGGACACCCGTCCGTTGCGACGCGATACTTTCAAGCCGCGATCCGTCTCCTCGACGTTCACGCCCGCCGCGTCCAGCCGCTCGCAGAAGGCCGAGACCAGGTCCATGCGCCCGCCGATACACTCGACCTCACCACCGCAGATCGCTGGGGCCAGCATATAGGTGCCCAGCTCGATCCGGTCGGTCACCACAGGATGCGTGGCCCCGCCCAGCCGGTCCACGCCCTGCACTGTGATGGTCGACGTGCCATCGCCGTCAATCTGTGCGCCCATGCGGCGCAGGCAGTCAGCAAGGTCCACGATTTCGGGTTCGCGCGCGGCGTTTTCGATCACGGTCGTGCCCTTGGCGAGCGTCGCGGCCATCAGCACGTTCTCGGTCGCACCGACAGACACCAGCGGGAACGTCACTGTTCCACCCTTCAGCCCGCCCGGCGCCTTGGCGTGAACGTAGCCGTCGCGCAGGTCCAGTTCTGCTCCCAGCGCCTCCAGCGCACGCAGGTGCAAGTCCACGGGGCGCGCGCCGATGGCACAGCCGCCGGGCAGCGACACGATGGCGTGACCGTCCCGCGCCAGCATGGGGCCGAGCACCAGAATAGAGGCGCGCATCTTGCGCACGATGTCGTAGTCGGCGGTGTGGTTGTTGATGTCATGGGAGGACAGCGCCAGCACGCGCCCGTCCTGCATCGAGGTCACTTCGCAACCCAACGATTGCAGCAGGGCGGTCATCGTCTTGATGTCCGACAGCCGCGGCGCGTTTGTCAGCGTCAGCGGCTCATCCGACAGCAGCGTGGCGGGCATCAACGTCAGGCACGCGTTCTTCGCGCCCGCGATGGGAATTTCGCCCCGCAACTCGGCTCCGCCGGTGACAACGATGGAATCCATGGCTTCGTCCTACTGCTCTGGCGGGTCCGTCTTGCCGTCGGCCCGCTTTTTCGCCTGTGCCTTGCGCCTTTGAAGGTTTGCTTTTAGCGCAGCCTTCAACCTGTCTTCCCGCGTCTGCGGTGCAGGCTTTTGGGGCTTTGCGTCCGGCGTCTTCGTCATGGCACCGGGCATAGACCAGCGCCGCCAAAGGGTCCAGTTCGCCGCAGTTGGAAATCAGCTTCGGTCAGAAGGCCACGGGGCGAAAAGTGTCATTCCCCCACTTGCACCACATCCACCATCCGTCTATGGCCTCAGCCGCGTGCTGCCGTGGCTCAGGGGTAGAGCACCCCCTTGGTAAGGGGGAGGTCGAGAGTTCGAATCTCTCCGGCAGCACCATTTTCCGAACCGCTCGTCTTTTAACTGGCTTCAGTCTTCTGGACCTGATGCGCGGGTTCGGTCACCTTTCGGCCGACAGGATCGGTGCGAGGCGGTGAATGGCACCTTCATTCGGGACAAGCGGTGTGCGGGGGCTGGTGCGGGATCTGCACGCGGATGTCGTCAGCGCCTACGTTCACGCGTTCAACGCGACCTGTCCAACGGGCGGGCGGGTGTTCGTCGGGCGTGACTTGCGACCATCTTCTCCGAACATCGCTTCCGCCGTCATCCGGGCGGTTCAGGCGGCGGGGCTTGAGGCCGTTGATTGCGGCGGGCTGCCGACCCCAGCCTTGGCGCAGGCATGCATGGCGGCCGGAGCAGGCGCGGTAATGGTCACGGGCAGCCACATCCCTGCCGACCGCAACGGCTTGAAATTCTACACGCCGAATGGTGAGATCACGAAGCGGGACGAGGCTCGGATCGTCGCGGCATTCACCGCGAGACAGGCTCTGCGGGCCGAGCAACCCGGCCGGCTGATCAAGACGAACGTCACCGACGCCTATGCCGCGCGCGTCGTTTCGGGGTTCAGGCCGGGTGCGCTGACCGGCCTGAGGGTCGGCGTTTATCGCCATTCATCGGTCGCGCGCGATATCTTGCAGGATGTTCTGTCCGCTCTCGGAGCCATCGTCGTGCCGCTGGGGCATTCGCACGATTTTGTTCCGGTCGATACCGAAGCGGTGAAGTCGGCCACGCGCGCAATGCTGGCGGACTGGTGTGCGGCGCATGGTCTGGATGCGGTCGTCTCGACGGATGGAGATGGTGATCGCCCGATGCTCGTCGATGCGACCGGTCATCTCTTGTCGGGGGACGTGCTGGGCGTTCTGACGGCGCAGGGTTTGGGGGCGACCGAAGTCGTCACGCCGATTTCCAGCAATGACATGGTGGAAGATCTGGGCTTTGCGCATGTGACGCGGACGCGGATCGGATCGCCGCATGTTATCGCGGGGATGGCGGCCCGTTTGGCTGAAAATTCGATCGCGCGCGTTGTTGGATTCGAGGGGAACGGCGGTTTCTTGCTGGGGTTCGAGGCGTCCGGAATGCAGCCCCTGATGACGCGGGACGCGATTTTGCCTCTCGTCGCCGTCTTGGCGCGATCGGTCTTCAAGGGTGGCACGGTGGCGCGATTGGTCACCGACTTGCCCGCGTGCCACACTGCGACGGACAGCATACAGGACATCGCGCCTGAGCAATCGGCAGCGTTCCTGGCCCGGATCGACCATGACAAGCACGCGCGCGCGGCTCTTTTCGCTGATCTGGGAGAGATCGCGCGGATCGACAGGACCGATGGCTTGCGCATGTATTTCAATGGTGGGCAGGTCGTCCATCTTCGTCCATCGGGAAACGCGCCGGAGTTCCGCGTCTATGTTCAGTCGAATAGCCGGAGGGGAGCAGATGCGCTTCTGGCGACCTGTCTCAGCCGGGTCGCTCTTCGACTGCGGCTGTAAGGCCGTTAACAATGCCTTAACCAGTCCCATGGGATAAGGTGGGTATGAAAATCGCACCACTCTCCGCTGACGAAGCGCAGGTCGTCGGAACACGCACCGTCACGCCGGTCATCCTGTGCGGCGGCTCTGGCACGCGTCTGTGGCCGGTGTCTCGGCGCAGCTATCCGAAGCAGTTCGCCCCGCTGATGGGGGAGCAATCGCTGTTTCAAGCCAGTGCGCAACGCTTGCGGGGCGCGTCCTCTGGGATAGCGTTCGCGGCCCCCATGGTAATGACGACCGGCGACTTTCGCTTCATCGTGACCGAGCAATTGGCCGCGGCCGGTGTCGATCCCGGCGCGATTTTGATCGAACCCGACATGCGCAACACGGCGTCCTCGGTTCTTGCGGCGACGCTTCAGGTTTTGCGCACCGATCCAGACGCAGTCCTGCTGGTCGCGCCATCGGACCACGTCATTCTCGACGACCACGCGTTCCGCGCCGCTGTCGCGCGGGGTCTTCAGGCGGTCGACGCCGGTCAGATGGTAACGTTCGGTGTCGTCGCGACCCGTCCGGAGACCGGGTTCGGTTATCTGGAACTCGCCGCTCCCGTAACGGGGGGCGCTCCCGTCGCGTTGAAGCGCTTCGTCGAAAAACCCGATGCCCTGAGTGCGGCAGAGATGGTGGCACAGGGCAACTTCCTTTGGAACGCCGGTATCTTCCTGTTCCGCGCTGCAGATATGCTTGCGGCATTCAAGGCGTTCGCCCCCGATATGGCGGAAACCATGTATCACGCTCTGGATGCAGCAACGCCCGATCTTGGCTTCTTGCGGCTTGCGGTCGAGCCGTGGTCACGTCTGCCGGATATCTCCATCGACTACGCGGTGATGGAAAAGGCCAGCAATCTGACAGTCGTGCCCTTCGAAGCCCACTGGTCGGATCTTGGCGGATGGGAGGCGATCTGGCGCGAGAGCGGACCCGATGCCGACGGGGTCGTCGCCGGAGCCGGGGCCACCGCCATCGACTGCCGCGGCTCGCTTTTGCGGGCCGAGGATGAAGGAATGCAAATCGTCGGGATCGGACTGAAGGACATCGTTGCCGTGGCGATGAACGATGCGGTGTTGATCGCGGATAGATCGCGTACCCAAGACGTGCGACAGGCAGTCGTCGCCCTTAGGGCGAAGGGCGCGATGCAGGCGGATGCATTCACCAAGGACCATCGGCCCTGGGGCTGGTTCGAACGGCTTGCCGTTGGCACGCGATTTCAGGTGAAGCGGATCGTCGTGGATCCGGGGGCGGCTTTGTCGTTGCAATCGCACGTCCACCGGTCGGAGCACTGGATCGTGGTCGAAGGCACTGCCCGCGTGACCGTCGATGATGACGTGCGGCTGATCTCTGAGAACGAGAGCATCTATGTTCCGCTGGGCAGCAAACACCGTCTCGAGAACCCCGGCCGGGTGCCCATGGTGCTGATCGAAGTGCAAACGGGGGCTTACGTGGGCGAAGACGACATCGTGCGCTACGAAGATATGTTCGCGCGAAGCTGATCCGTTGTGTCGTCCGCCCGCCGGCGCTGTGATCGCCTGCACTTGCAAAGGTGGTGCTTTTCGGCGGCACAAAGGTCTCATAAAGGCGCCACAGTCTGGGCTTAGTCATTCAGTGTGTTTTATCCAGAGTACGGCGCATCGGATATGCTGTGCGCTCCTGGAAACCGCATCGAGAGGCGCCTTGTGACCAGCACGTCTGACATCAATATGATCAACCTTCAGGTCATTGCCGAAGATCAGATCGCCATCGATAAAGCCGATGGAACCTATGCTGCAAACATCGCCTCTGACCCCAAGTATTATTTCTGGCATTCGGAATTTCAGACGATCCCCATCGGGATGGACGGCAATCCAGAGCAGTTCGCTCAGAAGTTGCGCGAATCGCTTCCGCAGGTGAACACGCTGCGGATGCCGTTCAACGAGCATTCCTTCAACGCCGACGGAACCCTGCACGAACAATATGAGCGTTTCCTGAGCGCTGCGGCGGCGGAGGGCTTCGAGATCCTGTTCGTCTACGCCGGCGGCGAGGTGCAGCGCGGCGGGAACGATGCCGCCTCTGCCGATGAACTTTACGACGCGCTCGACGGCGAGATCTTTGACGGGATGGCGGAAGGCTGGTCGTCTCTTCTGTCTTGGCTGGACGACAACGCGGACGTCAAAGATGCAGTCTACGGGTTAGAGATCGCGAACGAGCCCGAAAGCTATTCGGTCGGCGGCGATCTGGACGGGGATACGTCCGACCGGTTCCTGGAACTTTACGGCGCGCATATGATCGAGCTGGCGGCGACGATAGACGCCAGTATCGACGCGAACATCCTGGTGGGCGGCTGGCGCTATTCGGCCAGTTTCGCCGAGCTGGACGCAGGGAACATCGACGGCCTGACCGTGATCGAGGCTATCCGCGCCGCAATAGGTGACGATCTGGTCTGGTCGTCGCACTTCTATCCCGGCTGGGCGGGCACGAACGGCGCTGAAACCACGGAAGAACTGGAAGCCTTGCTGACCGCGCATTTCGCGGCGCTCGGCGATGACCTGATTCTGATCACCGAAACCAACGCGCCCGGATCGGTGGTCGACAATATCGACCAGATCGATAGCGCGGCCTTCCTGTTCGCGCGCTCCTACGAGTGGTTTGCCGAAAATGGAATCGGCCTTGGATGGTTTCCCGGCGTGGAGACGGGGAGCTCAAACTTCGTGGTCATCGACGCGAACGGAACCCTGCGCTTCCTGCACCAAAGCTCTCTTGCCCATGGCATGAATGCCTACTCTCTGGACGAAGCCCCCGCAGAGCACGGCATGGCAGAGACGCTGAACACCGTGCTGATCGCGGGGCGTGTCCGGAACGAGGCGTATCAGCCAGAGGGCGTTACCTTCGATGAGACGGACGGGATCGCCTACGGTTTCGGTTACGGCGGCGACGACACCATCACCGGTCAAGACATGGCGAATGACCTGATCTACGGCGGCACCGGCAAAGACGTTCTGCACGGCGGCGGCAATGACGATCACCTTTTCGGTCAATACGACGACGACATCCTGTTCGGCGGTGACGGCGATGATCACCTGTTCGGCGGCGATGGCAACGACTGGCTTAACGCCGGGACGGGCTTCGATCAGCTTACCGGCGGTGCGGGCGCGGACACCTTCGACGGCGGCGCCGGGCATACCGACATCGTGGACTTCGATTGGGCCGATGGCGACCGCTTCGTTGTGGGAGGCACCGTCTGGAGCCTTGCGGGCATCGTCGCGGCAGGGACTCTGGAGGATGGCGCGCTGACGCTGGACCTTTATGGCGGCTCGGTCACCTTCCACGATTTCGAGACACTGAATTTCGTCGCCGTGATCGAAGCGCTATTCGGCGCGGGGGCTGCACCTACAGTGGTCGACGGGACGGCGGGGAACGACGTGATCGATGCGGATTACACCGATGCGGATGGGAACAGTATCGGCGAGACTGTCGATATGGTGATTGCCGGTGCCGGGAACGACAGTGTTTTCGGCGGTGCGGCAGACGACGTTCTGATGGGCGGCGGCGGCAACGATACCCTGGCGGGCGGCGGCGGCAACGATACCCTGGCGGGCGGCGAGGGGAATGACACCCTGATCGGTGGCGAGGGTGACGATGTTCTGGATGGCGGCGACGGAGGTGACCTGATCATCGCGGCCGGCGTCGATCCACTGGAGTTGCTGGAGTCGTATGAATTGCTCGGAGGCGATCCGCCAACGTTCGCGCAAGCGTCATCCGTACCGCCGTTGGACTGCACGGATCAGAGTGATGCTTTCGTGTTCGAGCCGAGCACTGCGGAGTCAGATAGCTTCTTTTAGTCTTTGATCGGCCTAGCGCGCCATGCGGCTGAAACGGTACTCCGTGATCTGACGATAGGGGATGTTCGGGCGCGTCACGATGGACGGCCACTCCGCGCGACCGGGCGCGTCGGGCCACATCTGCGGCTCGAACGCCAGAGCAGCCCCTTTCGGATAGGGCGCGCCGTGGACAGTCGGGCCGTCGATCCCGAACTTGTGCATCCCGAAGACCTGTAGGCCCGGCGCGGTGGTGTGCATCTCCATCGCGCGGTCAGCGCCTTCCATCCGCAGGGCGAACCTCAAGGGGCCGGGGGCGTTCGTCAGACAGAAATTGTGGTCCAGCAGGGGAAGCACATCTGCGTCGAGCAGGATGCCACCGCGGAAGTCGAACGGCGTATCCGCGACCGGCGCGATCTGGCCGGTCGGGATCGTGTCGGCGTCGACGGGTAGATAGTGATCCGCCGCGATCGTCAGTCGCTGGCCACTCCAGCCGGTCGGCGCTTGCATCGTCCAGTAACCGTGATGCGCAAGGTTGACCCACGTCGGCGCATCGGTTTCGGCGGTGAGTTCTTGCACCAGAGTGCCGTCATTCAACGCATACCGCGCGCGGAACACTCGGTTGCCGGGCAATCCGCCCTCGCCATCCGGACAGTCCACGCGCAGCGTGACGTGGTCCGTGCCATGGTCCTCAACGCTCCAGTCCTTCAGGTTCAGCCCTGCTGCACCCGAATGCAGGGCGTTACAGCCGTTCTCATTAGCTTCCATCTGCATCGTGCGCCCGTCGATCTGACCGGACGCCCCTGCGATGCGGTTCGCCACCGGCCCCATGACCGCGCCGAAATGGGACATCGGTGGATCGGTATAGTCTTCCAGCGATGGCGCGCCGAGGGTGACCGAAAAATCATCCCCCACCATGCGCACGACCTGCACCACTGCCCCGCGGCGCAGGATATGCACGTGCAGGTCATCGTTGCGCAGTTCGATCATGGTGTTTTCATCGGTCATGGCGGGCCTATCGATAGTAGTGAGAAAGGACGTGCTCGGCCTGTGCGAAGAACAGCCAGCGGATCAGTAGCGTTCCGACGATATGCGTGATCGCGGCCAGCGCGACCGTTACGCCTTCGCCCGGCAGCACAAGACACGCAAGTGGTGCGGCGTAGGCCAAGGCCAGCCCGATTGATCGCAGCCGCAACGCATGTTTGCGGCCCACGAGGAACACCATCTCTCGGGTCAGGTAGCTGTCGCCTGTGTGGGGTGGCTCGAACGGGCGAGTGTCCGGCCCAAGCCCTGTTGCGCTGCCGGTTGTCGTTGGGCTGGCTCTTCGGTCGCCCAACCGCCACGTCGCGAATTGCGCGGCACCCGTTGCGATCAGCAGGACCGCGCCGGGCAAAGCGAGCCCGGCCAGAAGCGTGCCAGCAGTCGCGGCATGCGCCAGGAAGATAGCGGGCGTCGACCAGTGATGCCATCGCGGTACGGTGGCCAGTTGCGCGTAAATCATCGCGGTGGCGGTGACCGTCGCGATGCACAACAGCGCCGCGAGTATCCCAAGGGGTAGCGCCCAGACGCCCGCCAACGCTAGCGCGGCGAAAAGGCCGAAGGTCGCCAAGGTGGCAACGGCCAGCCAAGCCTCGCGGCTCAGCCAAGAGGTGCGCCATTCGCGAAACGCCTTCAGCGCCCGCTCGGGACGGCCCAGATGCAGTGTCGAGGCAGACAGGCCGAGGCCGGCCAGAACAATGGCCAGCGCGATACGCATGAAGCCTGCCCAGCCTTCGACCGGTCCCGCACCAAGACCCAACAACGCCATAAGGCCGAAGCCTGCACCCGACAGGGTGGTGAACGCGATCAGCGATGCGGCGGGATGCATTCGGTCAGCCCATTTTCGTCAAAGCACGGTCCAGCCAGCCCAGAAAGCCGCCGGGCTCTTCGGTGATCGGCTCCAGCAGGGGTGCCAACACGTCGATCTCTTCGTTCGGCACGCGGGCGGGCAGGTACTTGTTCACGGGCCGCGTTCCCGCCTCTGGCATCAGGTCATAGCCGCCGCGCTCGGCCACCATCAACGACACATCGCTGTCGGGATCTCCCAGATCGCCGAAATGGCGCGCTTTGGTGGGGCAGGTGCGGACGCAGGCGGGGATGCGGTCTTCCTCTGGCAGGTTGTGGTTGTCGATCCGGTCCACGCAGAGGGTGCACTTCTTCATCACCTTCTCGGACGGGTCCTGCTCGCGCGCGCCGTATGGGCAGGCCCAAGCGCAAAGACCGCAGCCGATGCACTCGGATTCGTTGACCAGCACGATCCCGTCTTCGCTGCGTTTGTAACTCGCACCGGTAGGGCAGACGGTAACGCAGGGCGCGTCGTCGCAATGCAGGCAGGACTTCGGGAAGTGGACAAGGCGTGGGGGCAGGTCGGGAGCCGTAACCTCATACGAGTGGACGCGGTTCAGGAATGCGCCGGAGGGATTGGCGCCGTGCGCATCCGCGTCGGCCAGCGGGCTGCCGTAGTTCTCGGTGTTCCACGCTTTGCAGGCGATCACGCAGGCATGGCAGCCGACGCAGACGTCCAGGTCGATCACGAGGCCCAACTTGCGCTCGGTGCGTTCCGGAAGGGCCGTCATGCGTCTGCCTTTGCGCGGCGGCCATGAGTATTTATGAAAACAAAGAAGATCATTCGCGGCCACCGGTTGCGCGCGCGACCAAAGCAGGGCCTTTACCCACGGGGCTGTCCTGCCGCGCCAGCGCCGGGTGAGAGACCTTTGAGGGCTTTACCTTTTCCACCTTCACGCGGCAGTCGAACCAGGCGGCCTGACCGGTGATAGGATCGGAGTTCGACCAGCGCAGACCGTCACCCTTTTCGGGGTGCAACTCGTGGATCAGGTGGTTCAGCAGAAAGCCCTTTCGCGCCTCTGGCGCTTTCGGGTCCAGCGCCCACGCCCCGCGCCGTTTGCCGATGGCATTCCAGGTCCAGACGGTGTTGGGGTTCAGCGCCTCCATCAACGCGACCGGCACGGTGATCTCTGCGTGGATCGAGGACACGCGCGCCCAGTCACCATCGCAAAATTTGCACTTTTCCCACAAATTCGGCGGAACATAGAGCGGATTGATCCCGTGAATTTGACGTAACCAGACATTCGGCCCGCCCCATGAGTGGTACATCGCCGCCGGGCGTTGGGTCAGGGCGTAGAAGGGGTATTCCTCTGGATCGGCATGGCCATCTTCCAGCGGCGCGTACCAGATCGGCAGCGGATCGTGGGTCAGGGCCATCCGGGCGCGCAGGTGATCTGGGGGCTGGCGTGTGCCTATCCCCTCGGCCGCCGCCTGGAAACGGCGCAGGGGTTCGGACCACAGTTCGAACAGGTAGGGCTGGGGCGCGTCGGTGAAGCCCATGGTCTGCGACCAGTCCCACCACGCTGTGTTGAACGGCTTGAGGAAGCGCGCCGCTTCTGGAACGGTGAAGGTCTTGAAGCCGCTGTTCGCGATGTAGGCGTCGATCTGGCTGCCGTTCGGTGCGCCGCGACCGTCCGTCAGTCCGGTGTCGCCCACACGCCATCCCGCCAGCGGCCCAACGCCGGGACGGCGTTCGTGGTTGGCCATGTAGTCGGCGTAGTCGGTGTAGAGCGGTTCGCCGTCCTGCACGAACCCGGGCAATTCCAGACGATTGGCAAGGTCCACCAGGACCGATTGGAAGGGCCGCACGTCCCGGTCGGGTTCCACCACGGGCCAGCGAATGGCGTCGGCGGCGTGATCGGGTTCGGATATGGGGCGGTCGAGCAGCGAGATGCAGTCGTGCCGCTCCAGATATGTCGTATCAGGCAGAACGAGGTCGGCGTAGGCAACCATCTCTGACGAATAGGCGTCGGAATAGATGATGAAGGGGATGCGGTAGTTGTCGTCTTCGTCGCGGTCCTCCAGCATCCCCATGACCTGCGCGGTGTTCATGGAAGAGTTCCACGCCATGTTGGCCATATAGAGGAACAGGGTGTCGATCTGGTACGGCTCTCCCGCGTAGGCGTTCGAGATGACCATATGCATAAGGCCGTGGAGCGACAGCGGATTTTCCCAACTGAACGCCTTGTCCAGTCTCAGGGGTTGGCCGTCGTCATCCACCAGTAGGTCGTCGGGCCCCTGCGGCAGGCCCAGATGCGGGCCATCCAACGCGCGCCGATCCGTACCCTTGGCGCAGGGTCTGGGATGGGCGCTGGCGGGCTTGGGGTAGGGCGGCTTGAAGCGCGAGCCGCCCGGCACGTCGACCGAGCCGAGCAGCACCTGAAGCAAGTGGATCGCGCGCGCCGTCTGGAAGCCGTTGGAATGGGCAGAGATCCCGCGCATGGCGTGCATCGCGACGGGGCGGGCGGTGACCGAGGCGTGCGTTTCGCCGCGAAAGTCCGTCCACTCCTGCGGATGCTCCCACGATTTGTCGAACGCCGCGTGGGCGAGGTCTGCGGCGATGCGGTGGATTTGCGCGGGGTCGATCCCACACTTCGGGCCGACGCGCTCGGGCGCGTGGTCGTCTGACAGGTAGCGTTCGGACAGTTCCAAGAAGACGGATCGGTGCGTGGTCCCCGCCTTTCGCATCTTGCCAGCAAGGTCGGGTTTCACTCCCGGCGCGTCCCAAGCGGCCAGCTTGCGGGTGGCGCGGTCCATGACAAGCGGTTTGCCATCGTCGTCGCGCAGGATGAGGCCGTAGGTGTCGGACTTGGGATCGCCATCCAGCAGGCAAGGCGCGTTGGTCCAGCGCGACAGGTAGTCCAGATCGATGCGGCCCGCCTTTAGCAGGCAATGGATCAGCGACAGCACGAACAACCCGTCGGTGCCGGGTGTGATGCCCACCCATTCATCCGCGATGGCGTTGTAGCCCGTGCGGATCGGGTTCACGCCGATGATCTTGGCGCCGCGCTCTTTCAGCTTGGACAGGCCCAGCTTGATCGGGTTGCTGTCGTGGTCTTCCGCTGTGCCGAACAGCAGGAAGACCTCGGCCCGCTCCCAGTCGGGCGACATGAACTCCCAGAACGCACCGCCCAAGGTATACAGGCCGGCGGCGGCCATGTTGACCGAGCAAAAGCCGCCGTGGGCCGCGTAGTTCGGCGTTCCGAACATCTGCGCCCAGTAGCCGGTGAACGACTGCGACTGATCACGCCCGGTGAAGAAGGCCAGCTTCTTCGGGTCGTCCGCGCGGATGCGGCCCAAGCGTTCGGCCACGATGCCAAGCGCCTCGTCCCAGGAAATCTCTTCGAACTTGCCGTCCCCTCGCGCCCCAACACGGCGCAACGGGGCCCGCAACCGTGCCGCCGACTCGTGCTGCATGATGCCCGCAGCGCCCTTGGCGCACAGCACACCCTTGTTGATGGGGTGGTCGCGGTTGCCTTCGATATAGGCGATCTTCTCACCCTTCATATGCACGTCAATCCCGCAACGGCAGGCGCACATGTAGCAGGTGGTCTTGCGGACCTCGTCCCCCGGTGAGGGGTGCGGATCGAAATGCGGTTCACCGTCCATGCCCTATCTCTGGCAGAGCATCGGACCGGCGAAAAGGGGGCGCGCACGGTGCGGCATCGCGCCGCCGGTTGCGCTCATGTCGCAAATCGCAGGCGGACGGTCGGGCGGACGCCTGTGGACGGGCGCGGTGCCGCGTTAAAGGGGCAGCGAAACGTAAGTCGAAGGACGCATGCTATGCAGGATCAGGTCAAGGCGCTGGTGGTCGGCGGCGGCGCGGTGGGAACCTCCATCGCCTATCATCTGGCGCGCGCCGGGTGGGACGACGTCATGCTGCTGGAGCGGGACGAGCTGACCTCCGGCTCGACCTGGCACGCCGCGGGTCTTCTGCCCTACTTCAACATGTCCTACGCGACGACGTGGATCCACGATTACTCGATCAAGTTCTACAAGTCGCTGGAAGAGGAAACCGGCCTGAACGCTGGCTTTTACGTGGTCGGCAACCTGCGCATGGCCCAGTCGAAAGAGCGCATGGACGAGTACATGCTCTACGCCTCCACCGCCGAGTCGGTTGGCGTGCCGTTCGAGTGGATGACGCCGGGCCAGATTGCCGAGCGGTTCCCGCTTGTGCGGACCGAGGATCTGGAAGGCGCGATCTATCACCCGACCGATGGCTACATTAACCCCGCCGATGTGACGATGGCGATGGCCAAGGGCGCGCGTCAGCGCGGCGTCACGATCGAGCGGCGCTGGCAGGTCGATGGCTATGAATGGGCAGGCGATCACTGGAAGGTCACCGTGACCAAGATGGTGGAAAAGGGCGGAAACCTCATCCCCTCTGAGGAGCAGAAGGTCATCCGCGCAGAGCATGTGGTGACCGCAACCGGCAACCACGTTCAGCGCACCGCCCGGATGCTGGGGATCAAGAGCGTCGCGATTCCGGTCGAGCACCAATATATCGTGACCGAACCCGATCCCGCACTTGTGGAGTGGCGCAAGGAGAACGGCGAACACCCCGTTCTGCGCGACGCCGATGCCAAGTGGTATGTGCGTGAAGAGCGTGGCGGCTGGATCTTGGGCCCTTACGAGCGCAACGCGCCCTCGCGCTTCCATTACGGCGTGCCCGACAGCTTCCGCGCCGACCTGTTCCCGCTCGATCTGGACCGGATCGAAGAGGAATACATGTCGATGATCCACCGGATTCCGACCTCGGAAACCGTGGGTCTCAAGGATGATTTCAACGGTCCCATCGTCTATACGCCCGATGGCAATCCGCTGATCGGCCCTGCGCCGGGTCTGCGCAACATGTGGCTGGCCGAAGGCTTCAGCTTTGGCATCACCGCCGCCGGTGGCGCGGGCAAATACCTTGCCGATATGATGGTAGAGGGCGAGGCAGAGATCGACATGGCGTCGCTTGATCCCCGTCGCTTCGGGCAGTGGACCACCACCGAATGGTCCTCGAAGAAAGACGAGGAAGCCTACGAGCACGTCTACATCCTGCACCACCCCGACGAAGAACGCCCTGCCGCGCGCCCCCTGCGCACCGCGCCCTGCTACGACCGCATGAAGGCGCTGGGCGCGCAGTTCGGCTGCGTTAACGGGTTCGAGCGGCCCAACTACTTCGCCATCGACCCCGACACCGGCGACGTGGACCGCAAGGGCCGTTCGGTCGTCGATTTCTCGGACCACGACTCTCGCAGCTTCCGCCGTGGCAAGTGGTGGGAGTATGCGCGCAACGAGGCGCAAGCGATCCGCGAGACCGCGGGCCTGATCGACGCGTCGGCTTTCGCCAAGCACGTCATCAAGGGGCCTGGCGCTGCGGCGTTCTTGGACTGGTACACGACCAACCGCTTGCCGAAAGTGGGTCGCATCAACCTGACCTACGCGCTGACCGACGCCGGAACGATCCGCAGCGAATACACCATCGTGCGGCAGGCAGAAGATCAATTCTACCTCGTCTCTGCCGGTGGCGTGGCCGACTACGACCGCGACAATCTGGCGAAGGCGATCGAGGACAAGTTCGCCGAGTTCGGCCCCATGGTCCTGCAGGACGTCACCACGCAATACGGCTGTTTTGCGCTGGCCGGGCCAAACTCTCGCGCCATTTTGAATGAGCTGGTGCGCGACGCCGATCCCGCGACCGTCCTGTCCAACAAGCGGTTTCCGTGGCTGTCGGCCCGCGAGATCGAGCTGGGCATGGTGCCGCTGACCGCGATCCGCGTGGCTTACACCGGGGAACTGGGCTGGGAGCTGCACCACCCTGTCGAGATGCAGAACCACCTGTTCGACCGGCTGATGGAGGTGGGCGAAAAGCACGGCCTGCAACCGGTTGGCGTGCGCGCCCAGAACTGGCTTCGGCAGGAAAAGAGCTATCGCGCCTTTGGCACTGAATTGGGACGCGATGCGACGCCGTTGGAGGCCGGTCTGGACCGCTTCGTGGATATGTCAAAGGACTTCCGCGGCAAGGCGGCGATGGAGAAAACCGGCATTCGGTCGAAATGCGTCACGCTGCTGGTCGATGGTCCATCGGACGCCGATCCGTGGGGCCGTGAGGCGCTATTGCTCGACGGCGAAAAGGTTGGGCGCATGACGTCGGGCGGGTATTCGGTGGCCTTCGGCAAGTCCATCGGCATGGGCTACGTCCGCCCCGATCTGGCGGAACCCGGCACCAAGCTGAAGGTCCGCATGTTCCGCGAGTTGTGGGACGCCGAAGTGACCGAAGACAGCCCTTACGACCCGAAGAACGAGACAATCCGCGTTGATGGCTGAGGCTGCGGGGGCTCTGCCCCCGCGCCCTTACGGGCGCTCCCCCGAGATATTTCCGGAACGGTGAAGGGCAGGGTTGCGCGCAGGGCGCGTTCGGAAGCAAGTGAGTGTATGCGCCGTGTCCTGACCACCCTTGCCCTTTTGCTTGTTGCCGCCGCGGCTCTGCTTGCGGCACGGCAGAATGATCTGCTGACCGACCGCGCGCAGGGCTACGCGCAATCCATCGCGGTGAATGCGTCGGCCACCTACATCACCCTTCGCACGCTCAACGCATTTCTGTCGGCGGCGCAGGAGATCGAGGTGGGGGTGTCTCTTGTCGGGCAGGGTTCTGCCCAACCCTTGAAGACGCTGGAACCGATCGACGACACCATCGAGCGGATCGCGGATGTGGTGTTCTGGGTCATGCTGGCCTCTGGCACACTGGCCGTGGCACTGGGGCCGGTGTCAACGATCGGGCTTGTGATGCTGTCCGCCGCCGCCGGGCTCTGGGCGGGCGTCGCGGCCTCTGGGCGGGCGAATCCCTTGGGTGGGGTGCCCCGGCAGCTGGCGGTGTACGGCGGGTTCTTGGGCTTGGCTTTGCCGCTTGCCTTCGCGGTCGCCGATCCCCTGTCGGACCGGCTGACCGATGCAACATGGGAGGCACAAACCCGCATCGTGCAGGAGATTACCGCGACGGTGGACACGCTGCCGGTGGACGAGGGACTGCGCGACAAGATCGCCCGTTACACGACGCTTGCCGAAAACCTGTGGAACCGTGCGGACGACTTGATCGCCAGCCTGCTGACACTTTTGGCGGTTTTTATCTTCAAGGTGGTGGTCCTGCCGATCCTGCTGATGGGCGGTCTGCTCGTGATCGCGCGGGGGCTTGCGCGACCTACGCGATCCGTCGTTGCGCCAGCCACGATTGCCACTGACCCGCCGACCCGTTGAAGCAGTTCAGGTCGATATTGCCGCGAATGCCGTCGATCCGACCCGTCCCCGAATACTGCCAGAACCGCCATGGCGTGCCGGGATAGACCTGCTGCACCGGCTCCGCCGTGGCGCGCAGCCACAACTCGGTTCCGACACGGTCGATCTGGGTTTCGCGGAAGAACTCCGGCGTGGCGTAGATGATCGGCTGTTGGCCGTAGTGCCGCCCAACGATGGACAGGAACCGCCGCGCGCGGTCCTGTACCTCTGCCGCCGGTGGGCGGACCGTGCAGGTGGGAGAGAAGGGGGTCCATTCCAGATCCAGCACATGCGGCAGGTCGCCTGACCGACGCGGCACGTTCTGGATGAACCAGCGTGCCTGCTGTTCAATGTCAGAGCACCAGTAGATGAAGTGATAGGCCCCAACCGCCACGCCCGCGCGCGCCGCGTCGTCATGGTGGCGGGAGAACATGTGGTCGACCACATCGATGCCCTCGGTCGCCTTGATCCAGGCGAAGTTCACGCCGGCGGCGCGGATGCGGGGCCAGTCGATCTCTCCCTGCCATTTCGACAGGTCGATGCCGTGGATCGGATAGGCGTCCGGACCGCGCGCGCCCCAATCCACCGGGTCGGCATCACCGAAATCACGCCGGGTCACAGGCGCTCCGATGGCGGCGGGGGCAGAGCGCATAGAGGTCGGCCCGCCGCAGGCGGACAGGGCAAAGGCGGACGACAGAAAGGCACGACGGTACATATGGCAAACCTGCTCGGGGTGTTTTTTCCGCGCAGCCTAGCCATGCGTCGACCTGCGTCCATCAACATCTTCGTGTCAGCCGGAAACCGCCGTCTGCACCAAGCGCTCCGGATCGAGCGCAGTGCTTGCCTGCGCGCCCAAGGCCGGTGCGCGGCCATCGACGCGTTCTGCCAGATGACGGGCGGCGGCAGGGGCGGTCTGGAAGCCGTAACCGCCCTGACCGGCAAGCCACCAGAAGCCGGGTGCACGCGGGTCTGGGCCGATTACCAGCGTCTTGTCGTGGGCAAACGTGCGCAGGCCTGCCCAACTGTGCAGGGGGCGCGTGACCTCTTCGGTGACGGCGTCCTGATACCGGGCCAGCCCCTCGGCCAGCACCATGTCGTCGGCCCATGCGTCGCCGGGGTCGACCGGGTCGGCATCGGCGGGAGAGACCAGCCAGCGGCCCGCATCGGGCTTGGCGTACCACGCCTCGCCAACCTCTTCGACAAAGGGCCAGTCGCTCACATCGTGCCCACCGGGCGCTGCCAATTGCGCAACCGAGCGGCGATGTGGGATCAGTCTCAACGCCTCCAGACCCGCCATCGTGGCGACCGTGTCGGCCCAAGCTCCGGCGGCGTTCACGACGTTTGCCGCACGCGCCGCGCCACTGTTCCACGTGATCTGCCAGCCGCCATCGCCGTGCGCGATGCCAGTCACCCGCGCACCTGTTTCGATCCGTGCCCCCTGAGCCAAGGCGCGGCGTCGGTAGGTCTGGATCAGAAGATCGGTGTCCAGATCCCACGCGGGCAAGGTTGCTGCGTCGGCAAGCCAGTCGGGGTTCAGAATTGGCAGGATGTCCACCGCGTCGTCCGGACCGATCCGCGTCAGCCCAAGCTCCGCAACATCCGCATCGAACGCATCGCGTTTGCTGTCCGGTGCAACCACAAGAAACCGACGCGGCGACAGAACACCCGCCGCCTCATGCGCATCGGCGCTCGCTTCGTTCATCGCCCGCACGACAGCGTTACCATAGCACGGAAGAAACATCGCCGCCGACCGGCCAGAGGCGTGGTAGCCCAGCTGTTGCTCTGCCTCAAACAGCAGCACCGATCCCAAGGCAGACAGTTCCGCCGCCGCTGAGACGCCCGCCACTCCGCCGCCGATGATGGCGAAATCGACGGAACTCACGCTTCTTCCAGACGATCCGTGGCGGGTGCGGGCTGGCGAGACAGGGCAGTCACGCGTGCCTCCAGATCGTCGTCCCAATCCACCTGCAAGGCGTCCAGTGACGGAAGCAGTTGCTCGACCGACCGGGCAGAGGCGATGGGCGCCGTCACGCCGGGCCGGTGCATCGCCCAAGCGACGGCCAGCGTCGCCGGATCGGTACGCATTTGGCGCGCAACGGTAGCCAGATCGGCGGCAGTGTGGTGCATCCAGTCGGGGCCATAGCGCTTGGCGTATATCTCGCTTTCGAGCAGACGGCCCTCTTGCCCGCCCGCGCGGTACTTGCCGGTCAGCAGGCCGCCACCCAGCGGCGAGTAGGGGTAGCAGTCGATTTCCTGATCCACGCACATCGGTAGCAATTCCACCTCGACCTGCCGTTTCACAATGTTCAGCATCGGCTGGATGGCGTCGATGCGAATGTCGAATTTTGTGGCGACCGACTGTGCCTTCATCACCTGCCAGGCGGCGAAGTTGGATACGCCGATATGGCGGATCAGCCCGTCGGACTTCAGAGCGGCCAGCGCTTCGAAGCTTTCTTCCAGCGGGGTCTCGTCGTCGAAACGGTGTAAGTAGAACAGGTCAATCACATCGATCCCTAATCGCGTGCGACTTTCCTCACAGCTTTCGGTAATCGAGGCGGCAGAATTGCCGCGCTTTGAGTCGGCCTTCGTCGCGATGATCAGCCTGTCGCGTTCGGACTGAATCAATTTGCCCAGAATTTCTTCTGATCTGCCCTCGTTGTAGACGTAGGCAGTGTCGAACATGTTCAAACCGCGCTCTCGAGAGGCGCGGAACAAATCGCGGGATGCGGCTTCGTCGGCTTTCCCGCCGAATTGCATGGCGCCGAAAGACAAGGCGGAGGGGGCGGAGCCGTCGGGGGCGGTAATTTTGCTCATGTCGCAGTTTGGGGCGATCCGGGCCTGTCCCGCAAGGTGACGACGCAACGCAGTGGACGCGCAGGCGGTCCGGTGGCAGGGTTCCGCCCATGCGTACTGCCATAGCCATGTTATTGTGCCTGACCCAACCGCTTTCGGCGGCGGAAAACTGCACGGAAGACGCGATGATCGTGTTCGATGGGTCCGGGTCCATGGGTGAGATGGGATTCAACATGCTCTCGACCCCCCGCATATTCGAGGCGCGAGAGGCCATGGCCCGCGCCGTTCCTCCCATCGCCGCGCAACGAAAGCTGGGTTTGATCGTCTACGGCCCCGGCCCGGTCCCCTGCGGCGGTGTCGATTTGCGGTTCGCGCCGATCCCGAATGCCGCGCCGCATGTGCTGGGCGCAATCGAAAGCCTGCAACCGCGTGGCGAGACGCCTCTGACCGAAGCGGTCGTCGCCGCCGCGCGCGTTCTGGGTCATCCTGAAAAACCGGGCACCGTCGTGCTCGTGACCGATGGCAAAGAGACCTGCGGCGGCGCGACCTGTCAGGTCGCCGCCGATCTGGCCGCTGAGGGCGATGGGCTGACCATCCACGTGATCGGCTTCCGCGTGCAGGGCGAGCACTTCCAATATGACGAAGGCTACGGCACCGGCACCAGCGTTGCCGACTGCATGGCCGAAGCGACCGGTGGCCAGTATATCGCCGCCGCCAATGCTGACGATCTGGCGGCTGCCATGGCGATCACGTTGGGATGTCCCATCTACGGTGCGCTGGAATGAGGGCGCTGGCCGGGGCGCTTGCCTTGGCCACTTTGCCCGGCCTTGCGCTGGGCAGGTGCATCGACGACGCGATGATCGTGCTGGACGGCTCGGGCTCTATGGCGCGGTCGGGCTACGCGCTGAATGCCGCTCCCCGCATCGATCAGGCCCGCGATGCGTTGGAGCGCGCGCTGCCGCTTGTGCTGCCCTCGCGCCCACTTGGCCTGCTGACCTACGGAGCCGGGCAGGGCGGTCCGTGCGACAGCATACGCGTGCGCGTTCCGCCCGCGCCGGGCACCGCCGAGACAATCTTGTCCGAGACGCGTAGCATTGCGCCCCAAGGGGACACGCCGCTTGCGGATGCCGTGGCAACGGCGGCGGCGGTTCTGGAACACACCAAGCAGCCCGCGACCATCGTTGTCGTCACCGATGGTCTGGACACCTGCAGCGGATCGGTCTGCACCACCGCGCGCATCTTGGCGAACGAGGGGCAGGACACAGCGATCCATGTCGTCTATTTCCGCACGCCCGGAGACATCTTGGCCAGCGACGAACAACTGTGGCGCACGCCGCCGGGCTGCTTGGCCTACTACACCGGCGCAGAGTTCATCCGCGTGACGGACGTGGACGAGCTGACCCGCGCGCTGTCGCTGACGCTGGCGTGTCCTCTGTTCAGCAAGACCCAACCGGCGATATCATCCCGCCGGAAGGGCTGACGTCTAGCAGCCTCAGGCCGCGGCATAGCTGTTGAAGACCTCTGTCGTGCCATCGGGCAGGATCAGGTGAACGTCATAGGCGTCGCGCTGGCTCTCGGGGCCCATTCCAGGCGACCCGTAGGGCATTCCGGGCACGGTCAGTCCGATCGCATCTGGACGGTCTACCAGTAGCGTCCGAATGTCGGCCACCGGCACGTGACCTTCGACGACGTATCTGTCCACCGTGGCGGTGTGGCACGATGTCATGCCCGCAGGTAGGCCACTGTCGATCTTGTGCTGGCGCAGGGTGGCGTGATCGGCGTTCGTGACCTCGACGGTAAAACCTTCTGCGCGGAGTATCTCTATCCAGTCAGCGCAACAGCCGCAGCTAGGATCCTTCATCACGTGGACGGTAGTGGTTTGGGCCATGGCGCGGACCGGCAACCACGCTGTCATCACGGCAGCGCCACCAAGGGCCAAGACATTGCGGCGGGTCATCGTGGAGCGGCTCATGGGACGTTTCCTTGGGTGCGGTTCATTCATCGACCATATAGTCGGTGACCGCGCCACCGGAACCCCGCGCGCGGAACCCCGCCTGCACCTATCGCCGCATGGTCTGGAACGGCAAGGGGCCACCCGCATGGATGGCCCCTCGATAATCAGACAGCGGTCGATCAGTTCGGGATATCGCCCGTCAGACCCTCGACATAAAAGTCCATGCCCAGAAGCGTGCCGTCGTCGGCGGTCTCACCCTCGGCCAACCAGACAGAGCCGTCCTGCTTGTTGATCGGGCCGGTGAAGGGGTGCAGTTCTCCGGCGGCGATGGCGTCACGCATTTCCAGCGCTTCGGCCTTCACGTCCTCTGGCACCGCGTCAGAGATCTCGCCGATGCCGACCATGCCTTCGTCGATCCCGTGCCAGATCGACTGGCTTTCCCACGTTCCGTCCATCACGGCCTGCACGCGGTCGATGTAGTAGGGCGACCAGTTGTCGATGATCGAGCTGACGCGCGGCAGTGGGGCGTATTCGCCCATGTCGGACGCCTGACCGAAGGTGATGATGTTCGCGCCGTTCTCGTTTGCGGCCTGCGCGGCGGCTTGCGGAGCGGTGGAATCGGTGTGCTGCAGGATCACGTCGGCACCCTGCTCAATGAGCGCGGTGGCGGCGTCGGCTTCCTTGGCGGGATCGAACCAGGTGAAGGCCCAGACCACGTTGAACTCGACGTCGGGGTTCACGGCCTTGGCGGCAAGGTAGGCGGCGTTGATGCCGCGAATGACCTCGGGGATCGGGAAGGAGGCGATGTAGCCGATCTTGTTCGACTCCGTCATCTTGCCCGCGATGTGCCCTTGGATCATGCGGCCTTCGTAGAAGCGGGCAGAGTAGTTCGACACGTTGTCAGAGGTCTTGTAGCCCGTCGCGTGCTCGAACTTCACGTCCGGGAACTTGGCGGCGACGTTCATCGTCGGGTCCATATAGCCGAAGGAGGTCGTGAAGATCAGATCGGCACCGGACAGCGCCATCTGGGTCATCACACGCTCTGCGTCGGCGCCTTCGGGCACGTTTTCCTGGAAGACGGTCTCGACCGCATCGCCGAACTCTTCCTCGACGGCCAGACGGCCTTCGTTGTGCTCATAGGTCCAGCCGCCGTCGCCCACGGGGCCCACGTAGACGAAGCCGACCTTCAGCGGCTCGCCATCGGCAGAGTGGCTTTCGGCGAAGGCGGTGGTCGCGGTCAGCAGTGCGATTGCGGCGCTGCCCAGAAGTGTTCTTCGGTTCATATCGGTGTCTCCCCATGGTGATTGCGCGCGATCATCGCGACCTTGGGGACGGGGTGCAAGAGGATGTGCCGCACTGTTCGGCATCTGCCCGAATTTTGGGCGGCCGTGTAACCGCGCGCCTACTGCGTGGCGTGGAACGGCTTGCCAAGGCTGGCGGGCGCAGCAGAACCGCGCTTGTGGGACGCAGAGATGACGACCAGCACCACGATGGTGATGATGTAGGGCGACATCGACAGATACTCGACCGGCAGTGCCGATCCGGCGGCCTGCAGGTTCAACTGCAACACCGTCACGCCTCCGAAGAGATACGCGCCCACCAGCACACGCCCGGCGCGCCACGAGGCGAAGACCACGATGGCCAAGGCGATCCAGCCCGCGCCCGCCGTCATTCCTTCGGTCCATTGCGGCACACGGACAAGGCTTAGATACGCGCCGCCAAGGCCCGCCAATGCCCCACCGAAGGCAATGGCGGCGAAGCGCATGGCGACGACCGGCAGACCCAGCGCGTGGGCGGCGTCGTGGTTCTCGCCCACAGCGCGCAGACGCAGGCCCGCGCGGGTGCGCGTCAGGAACAGCCAGACCGAAACGACGACGCCAAGCGACAGGTAGACGATGGCGTCGTGGCTGAAGATCGCGCGGCCAAGGAACGGCAGGTCCGATAGCGGCCCCAGGTCCAGTCGCGGGGTAGAGGGCGGCTTGATGCCCACGTAGCCTTGCCCCAGCAGTGAAGACAGGCCCAGCCCGAACAACGTCAGTGCCAGCCCCGTAGCCACCTGATTGGCCAGGAAGACCAGCACCAGCACGGCGAAGATCAACGATAGCAGCGCACCGCCGACGGCCCCGATGGCAAAGCCCAACGCGGGCGAGCCGGACTCCACCGCCGCCGCGAAACCGCAGATCGCGCCGACGATCATCATCCCCTCGACGCCAAGGTTCAGCACACCCGAGCGCTCGACGACCAGTTCGCCAAGGGCCGCCAACAGGATCGGCGTTGCGGCGGCCATCAAAGATGCAACCAAAAGGGCAGGAGAGATGGCGCTTAGATCCATATGTCAGCTCCAGTGCTGGCCGCTGACAGCCAGACAATAAAGGCAGGTCAAGCCCCATGCCGCAGCGGCCGCTGGTAGCATCAGTGTGATATGTCGCAGGTTCGGGCGGTGCAATTTTCGGCGCAAGCCCGGCAACAATAGAGCAAGCCCTCCCAGAGTGACGATCAGGAGGATATGCACCAGGACAAAGGCTGCGCCTCCACCGTCTACATGCATCATCCAGGGCATCGCCAGCCCCATCACAAGGCCCATTAAAATGGGTGTCCGGTGTCGGATCATGCCGCACCTCCTGTCATGGGCGGCGCGAGAGAGCCGAGGACCAGACCGACGGCGATGGCCAGCACGATCCGCGCCCAGCTGGTGCGAAACCGTAGGAGCGCGATGCCAACGACCGCGATCAAAAGGCCAAGCAGCGCGATGGCATTCGGGGTGCCGGACAGCGCGCCCGCCCAAATGCCGCGCAGGCCGGTCAGCACGGCAGGCGCGGTCAGCGCGCCAAGGAACATGGAAACCACGAAGGCGACGCCCGCGAGGATGCTCATCAGGGTGCGGGTGTTGTCGCTCATGCCGCGACCCTACGGCCCAGCCGGATGCGGTAGTTCGTCAGCACATCCACCGCGAGCAGGAAGAACAGCAGCATGCCTTGGAACGCCTGGATCGCGGCGGCGGGGATACCCAACATGAAGGACGCCAGTTCGCCGCCGATGTAGGTCAGCGCCATCAGCAGCCCCGCCAACAGGATGCCCACCGGGTGCAGGCGGCCAAGGAAGGCCACGATGATCGCGGTGAATCCGTAGCCCACGTTGAAATCGATACTGATCTGGCCCGCCGGGCCCGTCACCTCGAACAGTCCGGCCAGTCCCGCCAGAGCGCCGGAGATGCCGAAGCAGAAGATCACCAGCCGCGCGGGGTTCACACCCGCAAAGCGCGCGGCACGGGGGGCTTGGCCTGCTAGGCGGATATGCACGCCCGTCAGATGTCTGTGCAGCAGGATGTAGGCGAAGATCACCGCGATGATCGCGGCCACCACGCCCCAATGCAGCCCAGTGTTCGGGATCAGCTCGGGGTTCATGGACGACGCCCATTGCGCAAGATTGCGGCTGCCCGGAAAACCACCGCCTTCGGGATTGCGCAGCAGGCCTACGGACATCGAGGCCAGAATGTTCTCGGCCACATAGACCAGCAGCAGCGACACAAGGATCTCGTTGGTGTTGAACTTCACGCGCAGGATTGCGGGGATCATGGCCCAAGCCCAGCCGCCCAGCGCGCCCGCTATCACCATCAGCGGAAAGATCAGCCGCGTGTCGGCGGGATACAGCGCCAGCCCCACGCCTGCACCGCACAGCGCGCCGATGATATACTGCCCCTCTGCCCCGATGTTCCAGACGCCCGCCTTGAACCCCAGCGCAAGCCCGGTGGCGATCAGGATCAGCGGCGCGGCCTTCACCAGAAGCTGCGGCCGTGAGTAGCCCGCGAATTGCGGATCGAAGAGAGGGTCGTAAAAGATCGTGCGAATGGCCGCGACCGGGTCCTTCCCAAGCGCGGCGAACATCGCGCCGCCGACGAGCACGGTCAGCGCCACAGCCAGAAGTGGGGTGGCCCAGGCCCAGACGGTGCTGGGTTGGCGGCGTTTCTCCAGCGCGATCATCGGGCGTCACGCATGTGCAGGCTCCATATCGTGCGCACCGCCCAGCATCAGGCCGATCTCTTCCACCGTCAGGCCCGCGGCGGGGCGGAAGGCGGACAACCGGCCTTCTGTCAGCGCGGCGAACCGGTCCGACACCTCCATCAACTCATCAAGGTCCTGGCTGATGACGATTACGCCCGATCCTTCGCGGGCAAGGTCCATCAAGGCCTGCCGGATGGCCGCTGCCGCTGCCGCGTCAACGCCCCACGTGGGCTGGTTGACCACCAGGACGGCGGGGCTCTGCGCGATCTCCCGACCGATCACATATTTCTGCAGGTTGCCGCCCGACAGCGCCCGCGCCGCCGTGCTTGGCCCCGGCGTGCGCACGTCGAACCGTTCGATCACGCGTTCCGCATAGGCGCGCGTCTTGCGCCAGTTCACGAAACCGCGCGACGCCAACCCCTGCCGCGTCGCCGCAGACAGCAGCGCGTTCTCGGTCAGGCTCAGGTCCGGCGCGGCGGCGTGGCCCAGCCGTTCCTCTGGCGCGGTCAGCAATCCAGCCCGGCGCCGCGCCTCTGGGCCCGCGTGCGACAGGTCCGTGCCGCCCATGGTGATCGCGCCCTTGGCGGCCAAAGTCTCACCTGCCAAGGCGGCCAGCAACTCGTCCTGCCCATTGCCCGCCACACCGCCGATGCCCAGAACCTCTCCGGCGTGCAGCGTCAGCGACACCTCTTTCAACGCGGTGCCGAAGGCGTGGGCAGGGGGCAACGACAGGGCGTTGATCCGCAACGCCACGTCTTCGCTGGCATGCCCAACGCGCGCCGGAGCATCCAACCGGCGGCCCACCATCAGCTCGGCCAGCCGCCCCGCCGTCTCATCGCGCGGGGTGCAACGCTCGACCACCTTGCCGCCCCGCAGGATCGTCGCGGTGTCGCACAGCGCCCGGATCTCTTCGAGCTTGTGACTGATATACAGGATCGACGTGCCCTCTGCCCGCAATTGCCGCAGCGTGGCGAACAGCAGGTCGACCTCTTGCGGGGTCAGCACGCTGGTCGGCTCGTCCATGATCAGAAGGCGGGGCGCGCCCAGAAGGCAGCGCACGATCTCGACCCGCTGGCGTTCGCCTGCCGACAGATCGCCCACAATGTGCGACGGGTTCAGCGGCAGCCCGTAGTCGCGGCTGACCTGCGCGATGCGCGGCGCCAACTCGCGGCGCGGTGGCGGGTCGGACATACCAAGCGCCACGTTTTCCGCCACGTCCAACGCGTCGAACAGCGAGAAGTGCTGGAACACCATTCCGACGCCCGCCGCACGCGCCGCATCCGGGCTGGAGGGCGCATAGGGCACGCCGTTCATGTGCATCGTGCCCTTGTCCGGCGACACAAGGCCGAAGATCATCTTGACCAACGTCGACTTGCCAGCGCCGTTCTCGCCCAGCAACGCATGAACCTCGCCCGTGCCGATCTGCATCGAGACGTCGTCGTTCGCCACGACGCCGGGGTAGGCCTTGGTCAGACCGTCGATCTGCAAAAGGGCGGTCATGCGGCAGGGTGTCCCATACCGCGCAGTATGTCCGCCGCCACGCCGATCGCAATGGCCTGCGGATGTTTCCCAAGGGTTGGATCGCCGATGGGGCAGCGGATGGTGTCGATTTCAGCGTCGGCGTGGCCCATCTGCCGCAGACGGTTGCGAAAGCGGGCCCATTTCGTGGCCGACCCGATCAGGCCGATCCGCGCAACACGGCGGATCAGCAGGCCGTGGCACAGCGCAAGGTCGGTGTCGTGGGAATGGGTCAGGATCAGGTGGTGGCTGTCTTGCCGGACGTGCGGTGTCAGCGTCTCCGGCTGTGCGGCGGGGATTTTCGTTGTCGTGGTCGGGATCTCCGCCGGAAACTTCTCGGGCAGGTCCACCCAATGCAACGCGATGCCGGGGAAGGGGGCCAGAACGCCGACCAACGCGCGCCCCACATGGCCCGCACCCCAGATGTAGACCGGCATTCCATTCGCGGACAGTGCTTCGATCACCGTATCCCCAATGCGATGGGGTAGCTTCGTGGGCCGCTCGATGTGTTCGGCGTCAGGGCCGTAGGCGCAAACGCCATCGCGGATCGTCGGCGCAACGTCCTGTCTCCACTCCGAGATGAACAACGTCACTGCCCCACCGCAGCATTGCCCGAGACCGGGGCCGAGCGACAGGCGGTGTACCCCAATGTGGCCGGCGCGCGCCAACGCCGCGGCCTCCCACTCCAGCCGCCCACCGCCGATCGTGCCCTCTTGCCCACCGTCCCAGACCCACATCGCGGTGCCCGCCCCGCGGGGGACCGATCCGGCGGCGTCAAGAATCAACACGCGCCACACCGTCCCAAACGTTGCAGTCAGCGCTTTCAGCCGTTCGGGATCGAAACTCATCCGGCGGCGCGACGCGTTGCGAACAGGCACCGCTCTGCCGTCGCAGGGGCGTCGAGCGCGGGGTAAACCGTGCCGCAGGCCGCCGCCGCGTCCGACAGGGCCATCAGCGCGGATATCCCCAGCATCAACGGTGGCTCGCCCACGGCTTTCGAGCGGTAGATCGTTTCAGACGCGTTCTCCTGATCCCACAGGCTCACGTTGAACACCGGCGGCCGATCCGAGCAGGCGGGGATCTTGTAGGTCGACGGCGCATGCGTGCGCAGCCGCCCCTTGTCGTCCCAGACCAGTTCTTCAGTGGTCAGCCAGCCCGCCCCCTGCACGAAGCCGCCCTCGATCTGGCCGATATCCAGCGCCGGGTTCAGCGACGCGCCGCAATCGTGCAGGATGTCCACGCGCAGCATCCGGTTCTCTCCGGTGCGGGTGTCCAGAGCGACCTCGGTCACGGCAGCCCCGTGGGCGAAGTAGTAGAACGGCGTGCCCTTGCCGCGAATGCGATCCCACTCGATGCCGGGCGTGCGGTAGTGGCCGGTGGACGACAGGCTGACGCGACCCTCGTAGGCCAGTTGCGCGGCTTCGGCGAACGTGTAGGTCGTGCCGCCGACTTGCACATTTCCTGCATCGAAAAGCACTTCTGCAGGGTCTGCTTGGTGCAGTTCTGCTACAAATCGTGCAATCCTGTCGCGGATCGTATCGCACGCGACCTTCACCGCCATACCGTTCAGATCAGCGCCAGAGGATGCGGCAGTCGCACTGGTGTTCGGCACCTTCCCGGTGTCGGTAGCGGTGATCTTCACCTGATCCAAAGCGATCCCGAACCGGCTGGCCGCCACCTGCGCGACCTTCTGGTGCAGGCCTTGCCCCATCTCTGTGCCGCCGTGGTTCATATGCACGGATCCATCCTGATACACATGCACCAAAGCGCCGGCCTGATTAAGGTGGGTCAAGGTGAACGAGATTCCGAACTTCACCGGCGTCAGCGCGATGCCGCGCTTGATTCCCGCGTGACGCGCGTTCCAGTCGGCCACCGCCGCGCGGCGGGCATGGTAGTCAGAGGTTTCGACCAGCCGGTCCACCATCTCGTTGAGAAGGAAGCCGCGCACCGCCATGCCGTAGGGTGTGGTCTGCGCATCAGCGGGCGCCTCTGCGACAGGCCCCGTCGGTTCCGCTGCCTCATGCAACGCGCCGCGGCTTGCCACGTCTTCGTCCGCTCCAAGTTTCACCGTTTCGGAAATACCTCGGGGGGCCGCAGGCGGGGGCAGAGCCCCCTCGGCATCCGCCGCGTAGAAATTCGCCCGGCGCACCGCGAGAGGGTCCAACCCAAGCCGGTGTGCGATCTCGTCCATCACGCGTTCGATCCCGACCATACCCTGCGGCCCACCGAAGCCGCGAAACGCTGTGGCAGACGCGGTATTGGTGCGCAGCCGGTGCGAGTTGATGCGCGCGGCGGGCAGGTGGTAGGCATTGTCTGCGTGCAGCATCGCGCGGTCGGCGACGGGGATCGACAGGTCCTGGCTCCAGCCGCAGCGGGCGAATTGTTCGAAGGCGATGCCCTGCACCCGGCCAGCGTCATCGAATCCCACATCGTAAGTGATGCGGAAGTCGTGGCGTTTGCCGGTGATGACCATGTCGTCGTCGCGGTCGTAACGCATTTTTGCGGGGCGACCGGTCTTCGCGGCGACCAGTGCGCAGGCGACGGCCAAGGCGTTGCCCTGGCTTTCCTTGCCACCGAACCCGCCGCCCATGCGCCGCACCTCGACCCGCACGGCGTGCATCGGTACGCCCAGCGCATGCGCGACCTTGTGCTGGATCTCGGTCGGGTGCTGGGACGATGAATGCACGACCATCTCGCCACCTTCACCGGGCACGGCGAGCGCGGATTGACCTTCCAGATAGAAATGCTCTTGCCCACCGATCTCGATGCTGCCTTGCAACCGGTGTTCCGCACCCGAAAGTGCCGCGTCCGTGTCGCCCTTTTCCCAGATGCGGGGGCCGTCTTCGAACCGCGCGTCCTGCGCGAGCGCATCGTCGATGGTCAGGATCGGGGTTTCTTCCGTGATTTCCGGGGCCGCGGCGCGGGCGGCTTTGCGCGCGGACAGATGGCTGTCAGCGGCGACAAGAAACACAGCTTGCCCTTGATAATGAACAGTGCCGGTGGCCAGCAACGGTTCATCATGCGCGGCGGGGGCGACGTCGATGTCGCCGATGTCATCCGCCGACCACGCCAGTGTCACGCCGGGGACTGCGCGCACCGGCGCAAGGTCCAGCGCAGTGATCGTCCCGCGCGCCACGGGCGACAGGCCGAAGGCGAGATGCAGGCAGTTCGCCGGCGTCGGCAGATCGTCTACGTAGCGCGCCTGCCCGGTGACATGGAGTGCGGCACTGTCATGCGGGTGGGGCTTATGAACGGTCATGGCTGAACCTCCAGAATGCCCGGCCCGGTCGCCGCAAGCCGTGCCAGCATCCCCTGCGCCGCCGCCATGCGATAGGCGCTGGAGGCGCGCATGTCCGACAGGGGCTGGAAATCTTGCTCCAAGGCCGCCTGCGCCGCCGGAATGGCATCCGCAAGCGGTTGGCCGACCAGCGCGGCCTCGGCCTGTGTGGCACGTTTGGGCGTGCCTGCCATGCCACCGAAGGCGATGCGGGCCTCTGTGACGATGCCGTCTTCCCGGGTGATATTGAAACACCCGCAGACGGCTGAGATGTCCTGATCGAAACGCTTGGACAGCTTTTGGCAGATCAGCCGGTCGGGTTGGTGGGGAATACTGACGGCGGCGACAATCTCGCCCTTGCGCCGGTCCTGCTCGCCGTAGTCGATGAAGAAGTCTTCCAGCGGCATCTCCCGCGCGCCGTCCCGGTGCGCCAAGTGAAGCGTCGCGCCCAGCGCGATCAACGCGGGCGGACCGTCCCCGATGGGAGAGCCGTTGGCGATGTTGCCGCCGATGGTCGCGGCGTTGCGCACCTGGGTGGATCCGTAGCGACGGATCAGCTCGGCAAAGCTGGGGTGATGCGGCGCGATGGCCTTGCGCAGGGCGGATAGCGTGACGCCCGCGCCGATGCGGAACTGGGTGTCGCTCTCTTCGATCCGCTGAAGCTCCTCTACGCCGTTCAGGAAGCAGGCAGTGCCAAGGTCGCGCATCCCCTTGGTCACCCACAGCCCCACATCGGTTGCCCCCGCGATCAGCGTGGCGTCCGGGTGGTCGGCGTAGAAGGCGAGCAGGTCGTCCAGCGATGCAGGGCGGTAGGCGTCGCGCGTGCGGGTGGTGTTGCCGCGCATATCGGCGCCGGTGGCGGACAGCGGCGCGGTCTCGCCCCAGTCAGCAGCAATTGGGGGCTCTGCCCCCGGCGCTGCCACGCCTCCCCCGCGGTATTTATCGAACGATGAAGGAAGGGGCGTGTCGCGCAGATGATCGGGGACCGGCGCGGTTTCGGCGACCCTGGCGGCACGGATGATGGGGGCATAGCCGGTACAGCGGCAGAGGTTGCCGGCAAGCTGGTCATCGTGATCCGTGGCCCCGTTCAGATGCGCGGCGGCCATTGTGGTGATAAACCCCGGCGTGCAGAAGCCGCACTGGCTGCCGTGATGTTCGACCATCGCGGCCTGAACCGGGTGCAGCGTCCCATCGGGGGCGGCGATGCCTTCCACCGTGCGGATCGCCTGACCATTGAGCTGGCCCATAAACAGGATGCAGGCATTCAGCGCGTGGGTGCCGCGCGCGTCGGTCACCATGACAGAGCAGGCGCCGCAGTCGCCTTCGTTGCAGCCTTCCTTGGTGCCGGTCAGGCCTCGCACCTCGCGCAGCCAGTCGAGCAGCGTCGTGGTGGGAGCGACGTTGGCCTCTACCGGGTCTCCGTTCAGTCGGAACGTGACATGCATTTCGTGTATCCGCCGCGTTACTCTGGTCTCGGGCGGGCGGCACGGTCGATGCGGCGTAGAGCATGCGGCCCACCGCGATGAAAGCGGGATGAGCGGCGGTTTGCAAGAGCAGGCCGCCGCGACGTTGCGCACCAACGGTTATGCACAACATCCGGCCTTTCGTCGCTGGGCGTGACGCCATATCGTGCGGTCCATGTCTGATCCCCGATTCATCCACCTGCGTCTGCATTCAGAGTATTCCTTGCTGGAAGGGGCCATGCGGCTGAAGAAGCTGCCCGCCTTGGTGGCCGGTATGGGCATGCCCGCTGTCGCCCTGACCGATACCGACAACATGTTCGCCGCGCTGGAGTTTTCCGTCGGCGCGGCAGAGGCTGGCGTGCAGCCCATCGTCGGGTGTCAGGTGTCCGTCGGCTATGGTGCCGTGCCCGGTCGTGGGGGCGTGTCGATGCCTGCGCCGCTGGTTCTGCTGGCGCAGTCGGAAGCGGGCTACGAGAACCTGATGAAGCTGAACTCCCAGCTTTATCTGGAGGGGGATCGCTCGGTCCCGCAGGTGTCGCTGGAGGATCTGGCAGCACATGGTGACGGGCTGATCTGTTTGTCTGGCGGCCCCGAAGGGCCCGTTGGCAAGCTGTTGCAGGCGGGTCAGCGCGACAAGGCAGAGGCACTGTTGACGCGGCTGGCTGCGATCTATCCCCAGCGCTTGTATGTCGAGTTGCAGCGCCATCCGGGCGACGGGGGCGCATTGCCAGAGGCCGAGCGCGCGACCGAGCGTGGCCATGTAGAGATGGCTTACGCCATGGACCTACCGCTGGTCGCCACCAACGATGTCTACTTCCCCAAGCCCGATATGTACGAGGCGCACGACGCGCTGATCTGTATCGCGGACGGCGCGTATGTGGACCAGAACGAGCCACGCCGCCGTCTGACGCCCCAGCACTACCTCAAGTCCCCGTCAGAGATGTGCGCGTTGTTCGCCGATCTGCCGGAAGCGACCGCGAACACCGTCGAAATCGCGCGCCGATGTGCCTTCGCCACCTACCGCCGCGACCCGATCCTGCCGAAGTTCGCCGACGACGAGGTGGACGAACTGCGCCGCCAGGCCATTGAGGGCCTGAAGGAGCGGCTGGCGGTCATCCCCCATGCCGCCCCGGTTGAGGAGTACGAGAAGCGGCTGGAATTCGAGCTTGGCATTATCGAGGGCATGGGCTTTCCCGGCTACTTCCTGATCGTGGCCGACTTCATCAAGTGGGCCAAGGAGCAGGACATTCCGGTCGGTCCGGGCCGTGGGTCGGGGGCGGGGTCGCTCGTGGCCTACGCACTGACAATCACCGACCTTGACCCCTTGCGCTATTCACTGCTGTTCGAGCGGTTCCTGAACCCCGAGCGTGTGTCGATGCCCGACTTCGACATCGACTTCTGCATGGATCGCCGGGAAGAGGTGATCCGCTACGTCCAAGAGAAGTACGGTCGCGACAAGGTCGGCCAGATCATCACCTTCGGCGCGCTGCTGTCCAAGGCCGCCGTGCGCGACGTGGGCCGCGTTTTGCAGATGCCGTATGGGCAGGTGGACCGCCTGTCGAAGATGATTCCGGTCGAGGGCGTGAAGCCCGTGTCCATCGCGCAGGCCCTGCGGGACGAGCCGCGGTTGCGGGAAGAAGCGCGCAACGAAGAGGTCGTAAAGCGATTGCTGGACTACGGCCAACAGGTCGAAGGGCTGCTGCGCAACGCCTCGACCCACGCGGCCGGTGTAGTGATCGGGGATCGTCCGCTGGACGCGCTGGTGCCGCTCTACCGCGATCCGAAATCCGACATGCCCGCCACCCAGTTCAACATGAAATGGGTCGAACAGGCGGGCTTGGTGAAGTTCGACTTTCTGGGTCTGAAGACGCTGACGGTGATTCAGAACGCGGTCGACCTGATCAACCAGTCGCGCCCCATTCACATCGGCCCGAACGGCGAGGAACTCTACGCCCCCGCAGACGGTGCCGAGAACCAGATGAACCTGATTCCTCTGGACGACGAGAAATCCTATCAGCTTTACGCCCGCGCCAAGACGGTCGCCGTGTTCCAGGTGGAATCCACCGGCATGATGGACGCCCTGCGCCGCATGAAACCAACCTGCATCGAGGATATCGTGGCTCTGGTGGCGCTCTACCGCCCCGGCCCGATGGAGAATATTCCGAAGTATTGCGAGGTGAAGAACGGCCTGTCGGAACGCGACAAGCTGCACCCCACGGTCGATCACATCCTGGACGAGACGCAGGGCATCATCGTCTACCAGGAGCAGGTGATGCAGATCGCGCAGGAGATGGCCGGGTATAGCCTTGGCGGCGCCGACCTGCTGCGCCGCGCCATGGGCAAGAAAATCCAGGCCGCGATGGATGCCGAAAAGCCGAAGTTTCTTGCCGGTGCCAAGGAAAACGGGGTGGATGAGACCACCGCGATGGACACCTGGGCGCTGCTCGACAAGTTCGCCAACTATGGTTTCAACAAGTCCCACGCCGCAGCCTATGCAGTCGTCAGCTACCAGACCGCATGGCTCAAGGCGAACCACCCGGTCGAGTTCATGGCCGGCGTTTGCAACTGCGATATCCACCTGACCGACAAGCTGGCCGTCTACATCGAAGAGGCCCGGCGCGGCCTGTCGATAGAGATCGTGCCCCCCTGCGTGAACCGCTCGATCGAGACCTTCAGCGTGGATCAGGGCCGGATCGTCTACGGTTTGGGTGCGCTCAAGAACGTCGGTCTGGACGCGATGCGGCTGGTCGTCGAAGGTCGCACCGAAGGGGCGCAGGATGGACGCGACGGGAAACCGTTCGCCACACTCTACGACATGGCCCGCCGCGTCGATCTCAAGCGGATCGGCAAGCGCCCGCTAGAGATGCTCGCGCGGTCCGGCGCATTCGACCAGCTCGATCCGAACCGCCGCCGCGTGTTCGACAGCCTTGATGCGCTGGTCGGCTATTCCGCTGCGATCCATGAGCAGAAATCGTCCAATCAGGTCTCGCTGTTCGGAGAGGCGGGCGACGACTTGCCGGAACCGCGTCTATCACCGGTAGACGACTGGCTGCCCACCGAACGGTTGGCCGAAGAGCACACCGCCATCGGCTTCTACCTGTCGGGCCATCCGCTGGACGACTATATGGGCGCGCTGAAACGCCAGAAGGTGATGACGCTGGAGCAGGTCCACGAACGTGCGCTAGCCGGTCCGCACGTGGCCAAGATGGCTGGCGTCGTGGCCAGCCGACAAGAACGCAAGTCCGCGCGCGGCAACCGCTTTGCCTTTATCGGCCTATCCGATCCGTCGGGCCTCTACGAGGTCACGATCTTCTCGGACACGCTGGAAGCGTCGCGTGAGTATCTGGAGCCGGGCACCAATGTCGTTGTTCAGGTCGAAGCGACGATGGAAAGCGAACAGCTCAAACTGCTGGGCCGCTCCATCGCGCCCATCGACAGCGCCGTTGCGGATGCGGGAACCTCTGGTCTGATGGTCTATCTGGACGCGCCCGAAGCCGTGGGCTCCATCGCGAGCGTGCTGGACCGCGCCCGCGAGGATCGCCAGATCCGCACCCGCGGTCCGGTCAAGCTGTGCCTGATGGAAAGCGGCTTGCCCGGAGAGGTCGAAGTCGAACTGGGCGACGACTTCCCCCTGACGCCGAAAATCAAAAGCGCGCTGAAATCACTGGGCGGCGTGATGACCGTAGAGGATCTGTAGGTGGACAGCCGCAAGCTGGAAATGACCGTTCTGATGACGCCCGACATGGCCAATTTCTCGGGCAAGGTGCACGGCGGCGCGTTGCTGAACCTACTGGACCGCGTGGCGTTCTCCTGCGCGTCGCGGTTCTCTGGCAGCTACGCGGTCACGCTGTCGGTCGATCAGGTCGTCTTCCGCCAGCCAATCAACGTGGGAGAGCTTGTGACCTTCCGCGCCAGCGTCAACCAAGCGGGCCGCACCTCGATGGAGATCGGCATAAGGGTAGAGTCCGAGGCGATCCGCGAAGGCACCCGCCGTCACACCAACTCTTGCTACTTCACCATGGTCGCAGTGGACGAGGACGGTCGCCCGAAGGAAGTGCCCCCCTTGCGTGTCCTGACCGAAGAAGAGGGGCGTCGCCAGCGTGCCGCCGAGACACGCAAAAAGCTGCGCAAGGCGTTTGAAAAAGAGATGGAGAAGGCTGCAGAGGGGTAGCGTCGGATTTGCGTCCGACGTGAGGCCTACCCCTTCCGTTCAGTGCCTGTCGCCTCATGGGTGAGATGCGCGGCCTGCATCGAATGCTATTCTGCCGTCGTTGGAAGGAGGGTGCGTCGATGAAATGTTTCCGTCTCTGCCTTGCTCTGTTGCTTTTTGTACCGCAGGTCCACGCGTATTCGGGCGATGGATACAGGGTCTGTCGCCTCGATCCCAACGGTGACAATTTCCTGGCCCTGCGCGCAGGACCGGGGACGGGATACCAGATGATCATGCAACTGCCGCCCGAAACAGTGGTCGAGAGCCGCGGATCCGCCACGAACGGCAAATGGCTGCCGGTCGTCGTCGAATACACTCCCCAACAAACGTATCTCAGGAACTTGCCGAACGGATACGTCTGGGGCGACTACCTCTGCCGTTTGTAATTTCTACCAATGCGGCGGACGTTCGTCCCCGATGAACACGCCGCCGTCGCTTTCGCCGTTCTCTCTTGCGCGCTTCATCAGTAACGCCACCTGCGCTTCCAGCCGCTCTATGGCCTTCGCCTGTGCGGTCACCACATCCGACAGGTCGTCGTTGGCGCGGATCAGATGCGCCAGCTTTTCCTCGATCGCGTCCATCGTGTTCCCCATTCTTGAAGCGCCGATGTATGTGGCCTAGACGGGCGGCGAAAGGGACATCCCATGGCCAAAGTCAAGAAACAGCCTCGCCCCAAGGCGCAGACGCCCAAAGGCTTCCGCGATTATTTCGGAGCAGAGGTGACCCGTCGGCAGGAAATGCTGGCGACCATCGCGCGCATCTATCACCTGTACGGTTTCGACGCGCTGGAAACGAGCGCGGTCGAGACGGTTGAGGCGCTGGGCAAGTTCCTGCCCGACGTGGACCGCCCGAACGAGGGCGTGTTCGCCTGGGAAGAAGACGGCGACTGGCTGGCGCTACGCTACGACCAGACGGCGCCGCTGGCCCGCGTCGCGGCGCAGTATCGCAACGACCTGCCGTCGCCCTACCGCCGCTACACGATGGGGCCGGTCTGGCGGAACGAAAAGCCCGGTCCGGGGCGATTCCGGCAGTTCTATCAATGCGATGCCGATACGGTGGGATCGGCGTCCATGGCTGCCGACGCGGAAATCTGCGCGATGCTGTCCGACGTGTTCGAGGCGCTGGGCCTTGGCGGCGACTACGTGATCCGCGTGAACAATCGCAAGGTTCTGAACGGCGTGATGGAAGTTGCAGGTATTGGCGGACCGGAACACGAGGCTGAACGCGGTATCGTCCTGCGCGCCATCGACAAGCTGGACCGCCTCGGCGAAGACGGCGTGAGGGCGCTGCTGGGCGAGGGCCGTAAGGATGAGAGCGGGGACTTCACGAAGGGGGCGGGGCTGTCGTCAGGGCAAGCCGATGTCATCGTCGGCTTCACCGGCGCGCGTCGTGATACAGGGGCCGCGACCTTGGAACGCCTGCGCGAGTTGGTGGGCGAAAGTCAGATCGGCACCGAAGGCATCGACGAACTGTCTCAGATCGCCGGCCTCCTTTCCGCCCAAGGCTACGGCCCCGACCGCATCGTCATCGACCCCTCCGTCGTGCGCGGACTCGGCTACTATACCGGCCCGGTCTATGAAGCGGAGCTGACCTTTGAAATCCAAGACGAAAAGGGCCGCCCACGTCAGTTCGGTTCTGTCGCCGGGGGTGGGCGCTACGATGATCTTGTGAAGCGCTTTACCGGGCAGGAAGTCCCGGCCACTGGCGTATCCATCGGGGTGGACCGGCTGCTCGCGGCGCTCGATGCGAAGGGGCGATTTGTGCAAGGCGCCGCAGGCCCCGTCGTCGTCACCGTCATGGATAAGACGCGCCTCGCCGACTATCAGGCGATGGTCGCGGATTTGAGGAAATCGAACATTCGCGCCGAACTTTACCTTGGGAATCCCAAGAATTTCGGCAATCAGTTGAAGTATTGTGACAAACGCAACGCGCCCTTTGCGGTCATCCAAGGCGAGGATGAGGCCGCGCGCGGTGTCGTTCAGGTCAAGGATCTGAAACTTGGCGCGAAATTGGCCCAAGAGCTGACGCATGAGGAATGGCGCGATCAGCCCGCACAGTTCGAGGTTGCCGTCGAAAACCTCGCCTCCGAGCTGGCGAAGCGCCTGACATGACCCGCGCCGCCGAGCGGGCAGAGGCCGCGCGATTCCTGCAGGACTTCGTGAACGCGGGCGCGCAGCCCGTCGAGACGGCGATCCTGCAACCCGCCGAAACCCTGCTGGACCTGTATGGCGAGGACATCCGCGCCCGCGCCTTCACCACCACAGGCCCAGAGGGCGAAGCCATGCTGCGCCCTGATTTCACCGTTCCGGTCGTGCAGATGCACATGGCGGAAGGCGGCGATCCTGCGCGGTATTGCTATTCGGGCGAGGTTTTCCGCCGCCAGCCCGCCGACGCTGAGCGGGCCGCGGAATATGTGCAGGTCGGGTTCGAGCTGTTCGGAGCCGATCCCGCGGGCGCGGACGCCGAGTGCTTCGCCCTGTTCCACCGCCTGCTCGCGCCTCTCAACCTGCGCGTCCACACCGGCGACATCGGTATCCTGACGGCGGCGGTGCGCGGCTTGAATACGACCGACGCGCGCAAGACCGCGTTGCTACGCCACGTCTGGCGGCCCCGTCGCTTCCGCGCGCTGCTCGACCGGTTCGCCGGGCGCGGCGTAGCCTCATCCAGTCGAAAGGCGCTGCTTGGAACAGCCGATCCCTTCGCCGACGCAGGCCCAGAGATCGGCCTGCGCACCCGCGCCGACGTCGAGGCGCGTATCGAAACCCTGCGCGCCGACGCCGACACGCCGCCGATTTCGACCGGCGAGCTGGAGCTAATCGACGACCTGCTCGCCATGCGCGAACCCAGCGACGCGGCACTGGCACACCTGCGCGACCTCTCTGTCGATCTGCCCGCCATCGCCCCTGCGGTAGACGGTCTTGCCCGCCGTCTCGACGCCCTGAATGCATCGGGTATCGCCCCGGCTTCGTTGCCGTTCGAGGCGTCGCATGGCCGGGCGACGATGGAATATTACGACGGCTTCGTCTTCTCCTTCTGCGCACCGTCGCGGCCCGACCTGCCGCCCGTCGCCACCGGCGGCCGCTACGACGCGCTGACCCGCGTGTTGGGGCAGGGGCGCGCGACACCGGCCGTCGGCGGCGTCATCCGCCCGGCCCTGACGCTGGAGGTCGCGCAATGCTGAAGATCGGCGTGCCGTCCAAGGGGCGGCTGATGGAAAAGACCTTCGATTGGTTCGGCGCACGCGGTCTGACCATGCAGAAAGGCGCGAACGACCGTGAATACGCGGGCCATGTGGAAGGGGCAGAGGATGTCTCTCTGGTGCTGCTCTCCGCCGGTGAAATCCCGCGCGAACTGGCGGCGGGGCGCATCCACTTGGGCGTCACCGGCTCTGACCTCGTGCGCGAAAAGCTGGCCTCATGGGATGCGCGCGTCGAGGAACTGGCGCATATGGGCTTCGGGCACGCGGATCTGGTCATCGCCGTGCCGCGCTTCTGGGTCGATGTGGACACGCTTGACGATCTGGACGCGGCGGCGGCGGCGTTCCGGCGGCGGCACGGGTTCCGTCTGCGGATCGCCACCAAGTACCACCGCCTGATCCGCGAATACCTGACCTACCACGGCGTTGCCGATTACCAGTTGATCGACAGTCAGGGCGCGACCGAGGGCACCGTGCGCAATGAAACGGCAGAGGCCATCGCCGACATAACCTCGACCGGCGACACGTTGCGCGCGAACCATTTGAAGATGCTGTCCGACGGTCCGGTCCATTCCAGCCAAGCGATCCTGTTCCGGTCGCGCGGTGCCGATTGGTCGAACGGCGCACGCGAACGGCTGGCTGCGCTGACGGCGCAACTGGGTATTTAGCGGACGCCCAGTTCCGACAAGGCGGCGCGCAGCTCTTCCGGCAGATCGCTTTCGCCGGATTTGCCCGCACGGATGTCGGCGGGGGCATCTTCTGGGTTCAAGTAGCGCCAGCCTTGGAACGGGCGGCGCTGCGCGTTCTCCACACGGATGATCTCTGGTTCCAGAAAGATCGCGCAGCGACGGATGCCGTCGGTGCCGATCATCTCTTCGAACGCGGTAATCTGTTGGCGCGCCTGGATCGCTCCGGCGATGACCCAATAGATCGACCCTCCTGTTTTCAAGATCTCATCGGCACGTTTCGGCCACATCCGGGTCAGATGATAATAACGCCCGTCGCGCCGCTGGTCGGACCGATGGGTCTGCCAGCCCTGCATCTGCTCGACCGATGCGCTGCCGACCGAAAGCTTGATAAGGTGGACCCCAGCCATTGTATTCTCCACAGTGTTATCCACAATCGGTACGAGTCGCCACGCCACACCCCATATATATGTTTCGACCCGAACCTGCCATGCGGCGTAGGCACAGCCTGCGCCCCCGAACCAAAGAGACGCCATGACCCGTTTCGCCGCCCCCATCGCCGAACAGATCTGGGATATGAAGTACCGTCTGAAAGATGCGGACGGCGTGGCGATCGATCAGACCGTGGAAGACACGTGGCGCCGCATCGCCCGCGCCATCGCGGCGGTAGAGAACGACCCAAGCGATTGGGAAGACACGTTCTATGCCGCCTTGCAGGATTTCAAGTTCCTGCCAGCGGGCCGCATCACGGCGGGCGCGGGCACCGACCGCAGCGTGACCCTGTTCAACTGCTTCGTGATGGGAACGGTGCCGGATTCCATGTCCGGCATCTTCGAGCATCTGCGCGAAGCGGCGCTGACCATGCAGCAGGGCGGGGGGATCGGTTATGATTTCTCGACAATCCGCCCAAAGGGCGCGCCCGTGTCTGGCGTCGCCTCGGATGCCAGCGGGCCGGTCAGCTTCATGGATGTGTGGGATGCCATGTGCCGCACCATCATATCGGCTGGCGCGCGGCGTGGTGCGATGATGGGCACGATGCGCTGCGATCACCCGGACATCGAGGATTTCATCGCCGCCAAGGCCGACCCCGCCCGCCTGCGGAATTTCAACATGAGCGTTCTGGTCACCGACCCGTTCATGGAGGCGGTGAAAGCCGATGGCCCATGGGATCTGCGCTTTGGCGGCCGCGTCCACCGCACGATCCGCGCGCGCGACTTGTGGGACGCGATCATGCGCGCCACCTACGACTACGCCGAGCCGGGCGTGATCTTCATCGACCGCATCAATCAGATGAACAACCTTGCCTATGCCGAGGAAATCGCGGCCACCAACCCCTGCGGTGAGCAACCCCTGCCGCCCTACGGCGCCTGCCTTCTGGGCTCGATCAACCTCGCGCGACTGGTGCAGGACGCGTTCGAGCCCGGCGCCGCGCTGGACCTTGATGCGCTTGACGATCTGGTCGGCACAGCGATCCGGATGATGGACAACGTGGTCGACGCCTCTCGCTTTCCGCTAGAGGCGCAGGCGCAGGAAGCCGCCGCCAAGCGTCGCATCGGTCTGGGCGTCACCGGTCTGGCCGATGCACTGGCGATGGTGGGCCTGCGCTACGGATCCGACGACGCGGCGCGTCTGACGCGCGATTGGCTGAAGCGCATCGCCCGCGCCGCCTACCTGACGTCGGCGCATCTGGCGGCAGAGAAGGGCGCCTTCCCGCTTTACGACGAAGATGCCTTCCTCGCGTCCGACATGATGGAGGCGATGGACGACGACGTGCGCGACGCCGTTGCGCGCCACGGCATCCGCAATGCGCTGCTGACCTCCATCGCGCCCACCGGCACGATCAGCCTCTATGCGGGCAATGTCTCGTCGGGGATCGAGCCTGTCTTCGCCCACAGCTACACCCGCAAGGTGCTGCAGAAAGACGGCACGCGGACCGAGGAAGAAGTCATCGACTACGCCGTGCAGGTCTGGCGCGACAAGCATGGAGACGTGGATCTGCCGGATCACTTCGTCTCGGCCCAGACGCTTGACCCGCTAGAGCATGTGGCCATGCAGGCCGCGGCGCAGGAATGGGTGGACTCCTCGATCTCGAAGACGATCAACGTGCCAGAGGATATCGACTTCGAGGCGTTCAAGGACGTGTATCTGGAGGCCTACGAATCAGGCTGCAAGGGCTGCACGACCTATCGCCCGAACCCGGTGACGGGCAGCGTTCTGGAAGTGGCTGCCAATCAGCCCGATACAACAGGAGAAGCTCCCGATGAACGCCATTGGCGGGAAGACGCGGACATCATTCACCTGTCCGAGCCCCTAGACCGTCCCCACACACTGGAAGGCCGAACCTACAAGCTGAAATGGCCCGGCTCGGCCCATGCCATCTACATCACCATCAACGATCTGGTGCAGGCCGGTCACCGCCGCCCGTTCGAGATTTTCGTGAACTCCAAGAACATGGAGCATTTCGCCTGGACCGTCGCGCTGACCCGCATGATCTCGGCTGTCTTCCGGCGCGGGGGAGACGTGTCCTTCGTGGTTGAAGAGCTGAAAGCCGTCTTCGACCCCCGCGGCGGCGCGTGGATCGAAGGCAAATACATCCCCTCGATCCTCGCCGCCATCGGAGGCGTCATCGAACGCCACCTGATCGACACCGGCTTCATCGCCGGGGAAGGCATGGGTCTGAAATCCGACCCCAGCGCGCAAGTCGCGGTAGTGGGTAACAGCGCCAAGGCCTGTCCGAACTGTGGCTCCTTCGAGGTGCGGATGGTCGAAGGCTGCATGACGTGTTTGTCATGTGGTCATTCGAAGTGTTCCGGGTAACAGCGTTAGTCCAGATGTCGGTGAAACGACCATCAAAACTTGTCCACTGGACCCGTTTTTTTGACCATTTGACCACCAAATCGTGTCCATTCTCTCTGTTGGCCAATGAGATCGCGGTCTAATAAGTCATGCTCTCGATCACAGCACGTGTTTGGTCTCCTTCAGGTAGTGCAACTGCTTCCATTGCGGCCTGTAAAATAAGGCGGGTCTTCGACCAGCCGAGACTTGGGTGCGCAATTGCAGCACGCAAAGGCGGGAGCGATGTCCGCGGTGAGGCGAAATTCGCCGGAATTTTCAGGTCAGGACTCATAGCCATTAGATGACGAGTGCTGCGAGGGCGATGGCTGACAGGAAGACCTTCGGGCACCTGTCGTAGCGGGTTGCGACGCGCCGCCAATCCTTCAACCTGCCGAACATGATCTCGATCCGGTTGCGCCGTTTGTAGCGACGCTTGTCGTACTTGACAGCTTTCTTGCGTTGCTTTCGGCCAGGGATGCAGGGCCGTATCCCTTTGTCTTTCAACGCTTCCCGGAACCAATCGGCGTCGTAGTCGCGATCCCCGAGCAGCCAATCGACATCTGGCAGGCTGCTCAGCAATGCCCGCGCCCCGATATAATCGCTGACTTGCCCGGCTGTGACGAACAGATTGAGCGGACGTCCCCGGCTGTCGCAGATGGCATGTAGTTTGGTGTTCCGTCCTCGGGCGAAACTGTCCCCCGGACAGTTTCTTCACCCCTCGAACCCCTTCGTCCGACCAATCAGACGTCCACGCCCCCCTTTTTGACGCCCAAACTGGTCGCGGTACGGTGAGCCTTCAGGTAGGTGGCGTCGATCATCACGGTCTTCTCTTCACCATGTTCGGCAGCCAGACCTGCCATCATCTGGGCGAAGATGCCTTTGTCGCTGCACCGCTTCCAGCGGTTGTAGAGCGTTTCAGGGGCTTACGCGGCCCCACAGGGGCCACGGTCCCCTTCAACCGTGTGGACCGTAGGCCGAAGGGGCGTCGCGCCATCTCGACCCATCACGATTAATGAAGATAATCCCACTCAATACACGTCTGTCATCAACGCGTGGCTTGTCGTGAGACTTGGGGGAGAAGGGCTCAAGACGCGCCATGTGCGCATCCGTCAGCCAGAAAAGATCAGACATGTTCACCGCTCGTTTTTCGAACCGTGAATCATGCTCCTAAGCGGATATCAATGGGTCCTGACCCTAGACCTTCACTGCTCATGAGGAAGCCGGCAGCCCGGGCGGATTGCAGGCATTCCCGCAGCTTCGCCTTGAAGCCCATCATGCGGACGGAATTGCCGTTAGCCGCAATTGATCGGTTCATGCCACACCTGCGAAGTCAGGCGGACGGACGGGCGAAAAGCGGAAATTCGTTGCATGCGTGAAATACTCGACAATTTGGGATGAGAGCAGACTTTTGCCGTTGTCTGAAAAAGAAAGTGGCATATCGCTGCGAAGTGCTTGATGTGGCGAATGTTATCAGACGACGCGTAGCGTTTCGCGCAATCTGATGTCGGTAAAGAGTTGCATGTGCGCCTCAGGTTTCTCATGCTGAAGGCGCTCAATCAAAGCTGTCGCGGACAATCGTCCCATCTCACGATGAGGGACATGCACTGTGGTGAGCTTGGGAGTGACGACCCGCGCGACCTCGATGTCGTCGAACCCTGTGATCGAAACGTCATCCGGAACGCTCAGTCCCATTTCGGTCGCCTTGGACATCGCGCCTATTGCCAGGATGTCGTTCCCGCAGATCACCGCGGTCGGGCGTGGCGAATGGTTCATCAGAATGCCGAAGGCCTCTGCGCCATTTTCGAATGAATAGGGCGTTTCCAATATCTGAATTGCAGCGGGGTCGAGTCCACGCCCGGCTGCGGCGTCGCGCACGCCTGACACACGGTCGCGCGCGCGGTCATTTCCATCTGTCGGGGCGCTGATCATCGCGATGCGTGTATGGCCGTACTCTATCACCGTGCGGGCCAAGTCGGCCATGGCGGTTCGGTTGTCGAAACCGACAGAGGGCGTCTGCGATGACGGGTCATGCGCCCACGCCACCAGATGAGGCACGCCGCGTTCCCGCAGCATTTCAGTTACCTCGGGGCGGCGATCGAAGCCGATGAGTAGAAGCGCGTCTGCACCTCGGGCCAGCAAAGTTCTGATCTGCTTTTCTTCCAGATCTGGTCGGTAAGAAGAAGAGGCGACCAGAAGGGTGTATCCGTTGAGTCCCAGCTCTTCCTGGAAAGCCTGCAGGCCGCGTGCAAAGATCGCGTTTTCCATGGTGGGTATGATCGCACCGATGGTGTTAGTGCGCTTGGCGACAAGCGCGCGCGCCCCGAAATTAGGGGCGTATCCGATGTCTGCGATGACCTGCAGCACACGTTTGCGGGTCGCTTCGCCTACCTTGTCGGGGAAATTCAGGCAGCGCGACACGGTCGCCGTCGAGACATTGGCCTCTCGTGCAACGTCCTGCACAGTGGGGGCGGGACGGGTCTGCTTGATGCTGTGTTCCACGGGCGTAGGCCTCTGCCGAAAGGAATATGTGCCGGCCGGCACATATGACTTTCCCTCTCATTAAGAATGCTCAACCGGAAGTAAACGCTTGCCTCATAAAATGTAAGCGCTTACATTCATCTCGACTCGGCAAGGCAGGGGAGGGCCTAGACGATGTTTCTACTCATCACGGTCGTCCTGTTCGGAGTCTATCTGTCCAACGTCGTTCTCGGCGCGCTGTCCGGATCCGCTTTCATGGGAGACGTGGGCGAGTTGCTGTTTCTGGCTGCATCCGCGCTGAGCTTCACCGCCGCGATCCTGAAAGCCGAAGCGACAAAACATCAAAAAGACCAACAGGACGTCCAAGGGAGGAACCTATGACAACCGACAAGCGCGAACTCGCGTCGGCGGAACGCCGCAATTTCCTTAAGCTCGCCGGAAGCGGCGGCTTTACTGCAGCTCTCGTTGCCGGATCCGCAGGCCTTTTGTGGTCTGACGCGGCCGTCGCCCAGACAAGGCAGGAAGAGCAAGAGCGCCAAGAGGCCGCCGAGCATACCATGACGCTGGCCACGGCCTACGTTCTGGGCGCGTCGCGCAGCTACCCGATCATGCAGCTCGACCTGAAGGAAAACATCCAGAACGCCACCAACGGCAAGGTCTATGTCAAGCTCGCCCCCGGTGGTCAGCTTGGTGCGGGCGGTGCGCTGGTTCAGGCAGTGCAGGCCAACACGATCCAGGCCGCGCAGCACTCCTTGTCGAATTTCGCGCCCTTTGCCAGTGCGGTCGACCTGATCAACCTGCCGTACTTCTGCGGCTCGAACCAGCGCTTCACGAACCTGACGCAATCCGACGCGTGGAAGAACGAAGTGCATCCGAAGGTCGAAGCCTCGGGCTTCAAGCCGCTGTTCTACGTGGTCATCGACCCGCGCGTCGTGGCCGTGCGTCAGGGTGGTGAGGCCATCTTGACCCCCGAAGACATGCAGGGCGTCAAGTTTCGCGTGCCGGGCAGCCAGATGCTGCAGCAGTACTACCGCATGGTCGGCGCGAACCCGACGCCAGTTGCCTGGGGAGAGACGCCCTCTGCCATCAAACAGGGCGTGGCCGATGCACTCGACCCGTCTGTCGGTGCGCTGCACGTCTTTGGCTTCGGAGAGATACTGTCCCACGTCACCTTCACGCAGGCCGTGCCGGACAGTCAGGTCTATTCGATGAACCTGGAGTGGTTCAACGAACTGCCGTCCGACGTGCAGGAAGGCCTGATGTTCGCGGGTGAGATCACCACCCAGCAGAACCTGGCCAAGGTGCCCGCCGCGCGCGCCTATGCCATGTCAGAGCTGCGCAAGAATGGTGTCGAGTTCCACACGCTGGACGACGGTCAGATGGGCCAGTGGAAAGAGGCCGGCGGCTACCAGCGTCCCGAGTGGGATCAGTTCAAGACCGATCTGGCCGGCTCGATGGACACCTTCGCCATGCTTGAAGAAGGCGCCGACACGCAGTCGCGCTACTACGTCCACGACGAGTAACAGAACGCCGGGTCGGCGTGTTTGAGTGCGCCGGCCCGACCCCGTTTCTGCCCCCTGACGATTCACCGCCGACCGGCTGAGGCAACCCGCTTTCCAGCCCATGGGAGGACTCTGTCTTGCGCATCCTTCACGCCCTGAACCAGAACGCAGAACGATGGCTGCTGCTCGTCTTCTACATCATGCTGGTGGCGACGATGTTCATCGAAGTGATGCGCCGGGAGGTGCTGTCTTACTCGTCCATCTGGGGCGAAGAGGTGGTGCGTTACTCCTTCATCTATCTTGCCTGGATCGGCGCGGCTGCGGCGGTCAAGGAACGCGGTCACATCCGCATCGACGTCATTCTTCATTATGTCGGCCCGCGGGCGAAGGCGCTGTTCTACATCTTTGGCGATCTGGTGATGTTCGCCGTGGCCATCGTGGCGGTCGTCTACTCGCTGGAGACGGTCCACTTGGCCTGGAAGTTCGGATCGGTCACCGATGGCCTTCGGGTCAGCCGCGTTTGGGCGCTGATGGCCGTGCCGGTGGGTTTTGGCCTCGTGATCCTGCGCCTCGTTCAATCCTTCCTCCGCGATGTCGCGGACCTTCGTGCGGGTCGCCCCGTCTACGAAGGCGACAAGCTCTTCGACTGAGGGACGCGCCATGCTCTGGAACCAACTCGATCAGACCGTCATCCTTGGCTGGGACTTCTACAGCTCCATCATCATCTTCGTCATCCTGGTGGCCCTTGCGGTGCCGATCTGGGCCGCAATCGGTGCCACGGCGATCACGCTGCTTTTGTGGTCCGGCGCGCTGCCGCTCAGCCTTGTGGGTGAAAAGCTGTTCACCGGCATCGACTTCTTCGCGCTGACGGCGGTGCCGCTGTTCATCCTGACGGGCGACGTATTGGTGCGAACGGGCCTATCACGCAAATTTCTGGATGTGGCAGAGGCGTTGACCCAGTTCGCTAAAGGCGGGTTCGGATCGGCCACCGTCCTGGTCTGCGGCATGTTCGCGGCGATCTCGGGCTCTGATGCAGCGGGGGCCGCGGCCGTTGGCCGAATGACGATCGACCGGCTGGTCGAAAGCGGCTACCCGCGCCCCTACGCCTGCGCTTTGGTTGCGGCCGGCGCATGTACCGGCATCCTGATACCGCCGTCCATCGCCTACATCATCATCGGTCTTGTGCTGGGCATATCCGCCTCGACCCTGTTCCTTGCCGCCGTGGTGCCGGGCATAGCGATCCTGCTGTCGATCCTGGCGACAAACATCATCATGAACCGCCTGAACGGCTGGGAGGGCGGTGGCAACATCGGGATGGGCGAATACTTCAGCCGCCTGGGCACGTCGCTGAAGTCCGGCTGGTACGCCTTCCTCGTGCCCGGCATCATCTTCTACGGCATCTTTTCCGGCAAGCTGACCCCCACCGAGGCCGGTGCCACCGCCGTTGTCGTGACCATCATCATGGGCTTCATCCTTGGCACCCTGAAGCTGTCGGATTTCCCGGCGATGCTGGTCAGTTCCGCCAAGGTGAACGGTGTGATCCTGCCAATCATTGCGTTCTCTGCCCCGCTGGCAGAGGCGCTTGCGATCATGGGCGTGCCGCAGGGGTTCGTGGCCGCCGCGACAGGTGTCAGCGAAGAGCCTTGGGTTCTGATTCTGATGATGATCGGCATCCTGATCGCGGCGGGCTGCGTGATGGAAACCACGCCCAACATCGTCATCCTTGCGCCGATCCTGAAGCCTTTGGCCGACAACATCGGCATGAACGAGATCCAGTTCTGCATCATGATGATCACGGCGTTGGGCGTGGGCTTCATCACGCCACCACTCGGTCTGAACCTGTTCGTGGTGGCGGGCATCACCGGCGAGTCGATCCTCAAGATCGCCTACCGCGCCATCCCCTTCGTTTTCTTCATGCTGCTGGTCACGGTCCTGATCGCCTACGTCCCCGCGATTTCGACCACCCTGCTGCCCGACATCTACAAATAGGAGCGCCGTCCCATGGCACGCGAATATCTTAAAAATGCGACGCTGACCTCTGGCAGCGATGCAGGCGAAACCCAGGCCATCGTGCGCGGTATCCTCGATGATATCGAAGCGGGTGGCGACAAGGCGGCGATGGAATACGCCGCGAAGTTCGACAAGTACGACGGCAACTTCCTGCTGACGGCCGAGGAAATCGAAGCGGCCGCCGCCAGGGTGCCCGAAAAGGTCAAGCGCGACATCGAGTTCAGCCACCAGAACGTAAAGCGCTTCGCCGAGGCGCAGAAAGCCACCGTCACCGATTTCGAGACAGAGATCCTGCCGGGTCTGACCGCAGGTCAGAAGTCGATCCCGGTCACGGCGGCCGGCTGCTACGTGCCCGGCGGGCGCTACAGCCACATTGCCAGCGCGATCATGACCGTGACGACCGCCAAGGTGGCGGGCTGCAAGCACATCGTCGCCTGCTCGCCCCCGCGTCCGGGCGTTGGAGTAGCGCCTGCGATCATCTACGCAGCCCACGTCTGCGGTGCGGACAAGATCTTGGCGATGGGCGGTGTGCAGGGCGTCGCGGCAATGACCTTTGGCCTGTTCGGTCTGCCCAAGGCCAACATCCTAGTCGGACCGGGCAACCAGTTCGTTGCCGAAGCCAAGCGCATCCTCTTCGGCCGCGTTGGCATCGACATGTTCGCAGGCCCCACCGACAGCCTGATCCTGGCCGACAAGACCTCTGACCCCGAGATCGTGGCCGTGGATCTGGTGGGACAGGCCGAGCACGGCTACAACTCGCCCGTCTGGCTGGTGACGGACGATCGCGACGTGGCCGAAACGGTGATGGCCCGCGTGCCCGAACTGATCGAGGAACTGCCAGAACTGAACCGCGACAACGCTCGCGCGGCATGGCGCGACTACGCCGAAGTCATCCTGTGCGCCGACCGAGAGGAAATGGCCGCAACCTCCGACGACTACGCACCAGAGCACCTGACGGTGCAGGCTGACGATCTGGATTGGTGGCTGAACCGGCTGGATTGCTACGGCTCGCTGTTCCTGGGCGAAGAGACGACCGTCGCCTTCGGCGACAAGGCGTCGGGCACGAACCACGTGCTTCCCACCAGCGGGGCCGCGACCTATACAGGCGGTCTGTCTGTCCACAAGTACATGAAGATTGTCACTTGGCAGCGCGCCACCCGCGACGGCGCAAAGCCCGTGGCCGAAGCGACCGCCCGCATCAGCCGCCTTGAAGGGATGGAGGGGCACGCCCGCACCGCCGATATCCGGCTGGCCAAGTACTTCCCCGACGAGACTTTCGATCTGAGCGCGAATGAGTGATCCCCGCGATCTCTTTGACCTGACGGGTCGCGTGGTGTGCGTCACCGGGGCCAGTTCCGGCCTTGGGCGGCGTGCGGGCACCGTATTGGCGCGCGCGGGAGCGCGCGTCGTTGGTGTCGCGCGACGCAGCGACGCGCTGGACGCGTGGCAGGCAGAAGCGGTTGGCGAGACAGCAGCCGTCACCGCCGACCTGTCCGATCTGGATGCGATCCCCAAACTTGCGCGGCAGGTCGCGCAGCCCTTCGGCGCCCCCGACATCGTGATCCACGCGGCGGGGCTGAACACGCGCGAAACCGCCTCTGACGTGACGCGCGAAGGCTGGGAAGCCACGCTCGCCCTGAACCTCTCGGCCCCGTTTTTCCTGTCTCAAGCGCTGGTTCCGGCGATGCAGGGCAAGAGCTGGGGGCGGATCGTCAACTTCGCCTCTCTGCAGTCCTACCGCGCGTTTGCGGGCGGTATTGCCTATGGCGCCAGCAAGGGCGGTGTCGCGCAGATGACCCGCGCGATGGCAGAGGCTTGGTCCGGTCACGGCATCACAGCTAACGCCATCGGACCCGGCTTCTTCCGCACCGAACTTACCGCCGCTGTCTTCGCCGATCCAGATCGCGCCGCCCGTAATGCAGCGCAGACCTGCGCTGGCCGTAACGGCGAGCCCGAGGACATCGATGGCCCGCTGATGTTCCTGTGCGCGCCTGCGTCCGACTACGTGACCGGGCAGGTGCTGATGGTCGACGGGGGGTTCACAGCGAAATGAAAGCGCTTGTCTATACCGGCGTGGAAACGCTTGAGCTGCGTGAGGTTCCCGACCCCGTGGCGGGGCCGGACTTGGCCGTGGTGCGGATCGAAAGTTCTGGCATCTGCGGGTCTGATATGCACGCTTACCTGGGCCACGATGATCGTCGCCCCGCGCCGCTGGTTCTTGGACACGAGGCGTCCGGCACCACCGAAGACGGGCGGCGCGTTACGATCAACCCGCTGGTCACCTGCGGCAGCTGCCCGGCTTGCCAATCGGGCCGCGACAACCTGTGCGCCACCCGGCAGATCATCTCCATGCCACCCCGAGAGGGCGCGTTCGCCAAAGCCGTCGCAATCCCGCAGCGCAACCTTTTCGAAATCCCCGACGCCATGTCGTTCGATCAGGCGGCACTGGCAGAGCCTATCGCCTGCGGCTGGCACGCCGTCCGGCTGGCGATCGCGGCGGGCGGTTGCGGTCCAGCGCTGGTCATCGGTGGTGGCCCTATCGGCGTCGGCGCGGCGCTGTCGCTGATCGCGCAGGGCATCACCGATGTGACGGTGATAGAGCCGAACGCCACCCGCCGCGCCTATCTTGTGGATCGGTGCGATCTGAACAGCGTCGCCCCCGACACCACTCTGTCCGCGACCTTCGGCATCGTCGTCGAAGGCGTCGGATACGCCGCCACGCGCGCGCAGGCCTCTGCCCTGTGTGCGCCCGGCGGTGTTATCGCGCATATCGGGCTGGGGCAGGCGGAAGGCGGGCTCAATATCCGGCGGATGACGCTGCAGGAAATCCGCTTCATCGGCACCTACACCTACACCGCCACCGACTTCCGCGACACTGTCGAGGCGATGTCGACCGGCCGGCTTGGCGCGCTTGACTGGATCGAAGCGCGCCCCCTGTCCGAAGGCGCACGCGCCTTTGCAGACATTCGCGCGGGCCATGTGCCCGCTCCGAAGATCATCCTTAAACCCTGAGACGATAGGAGACCCCAAATGGCTGAAATCCCGCAACTTCTTGTTCACGATCACGACGACAACGTCGGCGTCGTGGTGGTAGAGGGCCTGACCGCCGGCACCGACATGCTGTGCTGCGTTACTCACGACAATTCCACCTTCCGCCTGACCTCGAAGCACGATGTTCCCATCGGTCACAAGGTCGCGTTGAAGGATCTCAAGTCCGGCGACACCGCCACCAAGTACGGCGAGGATATCGGCAAGATCATCGCCGACATCGGCGAAGGCGAGCACGTCCACACCCACAATTGCAAAACCAAGCGCTGGTAAGGAGTCCTTCCAATGGCATCGAAATACTCGAATACGACCGTCATGGCCTACCGCCGCGAGAACGGCCGCGTCGGCGTCCGCAATCACGTCATCATCCTGCCCGTGGACGATATCTCGAACGCGGCGTGCGAGGCCGTGGCGAACAACGTCAAGGGAACCATGGCGATCCCCCACGCCTACGGTCGCCTGCAATTCGGCGAAGACCTGGACGTTCACTTCCGCACCATCATCGGCACAGGCGCCAACGCCAACGTCCACTCGGTCGTCGTGATTGGGATCGAGCCGGGCTGGACCAAGCGCATCGCCGACGGTATCCGCGAGACCGGCAAGGAAGTGGCCGAGTTCAGCATCGAGCAGAAGGGCGACTTCGAAACCATTCGCGCCGCCAGCTGGGCCGCCAAGGACTTCGTTCACAAGGCGACCGAGGTGCAGCGCGAAGAATGCTCGATCTCCGAGCTGTGGGTGTCCACCAAATGCGGCGAGAGCGACACGACCACCGGTCTGGGCAGCTGCCCCACCGTCGGCAACATGTACGACAAGTTGCTGCCCGAAGGCATCACGGGCTTCTTCGGCGAAACCTCTGAGATCACGGGCGCAGAGCACATCTGCCAGAAGCGCGCGATCAACGAAGAGGTCGGCGAGCGGTGGTACAAGATGTGGAAGGCCTATCAGGACGACGTGATCTTCGCCCACCAGACCGATGACCTGTCCGACAGCCAGCCCACCAAGGGCAACATCGAAGGTGGCCTGACCACCATCGAGGAAAAGGCGCTTGGCAACCTGGAAAAGATCGGACGCACGTCGCAGTTCATCGACATTCTGGAGCCTGCCGAAGCCCCGAAATCCGGCAACGGCCTGTACTTCATGGACTCGTCTTCGGCGGCAGCGGAATGCGTCACGCTGATGGCGGCTGGCGGGGCAGTGATCCACACTTTCCCGACGGGTCAGGGCAACGTGGTGGGCAATCCCATCGTGCCGGTCATCAAGATCACCGCGAACCCGCGCACCGTGCGCACCATGTCCGAGCATGTGGACGTGGACGTGTCCGGCATCCTGCGGCGCGAGATGACCATCGACGAAGCTGGCGACGCGCTGATCGACATGATCCGCCGCACCGCCAACGGGCGTAACACCGCGGCAGAGGCACTGGGCCACCGGGAATTCTCGATGACCAAGCTGTACCGCAGCGCCTGATACCAACGGGCCGCCCCTATCTCGGGGGCGGCCTTCCAACGGAGCGCAGCATGCCCCCCGCCACAGCAACCCTGACCCTCAGCGCCGCGACAGACCTGATCCTGCGCGCACTGACCGCCAATGGCGTGCGACAACAGACTGCCGCTTCGGTGGCCAAGGCGCTGGTCGCCGCAGAGGCGGAAGGCCAGCAGGGTCACGGATTTTCCCGACTGGCCGATTACGTGGCGCAGGCCCGCAGCGGCAAGGTCGTAGCAGACGCCGAACCGCAGCTGATAGTTGCGGAGGGCACAGCGTTGATGGTCGACGCGAAGTACGGCTTTGCCTACCCGGCGCTTGATCTGGCCATCGACGTCCTGTGCGATGCCGCCCACCGCATGGGCACCGCCAGCGTCGGTATAACCCGATCCCATCACTGTGGCGCGCTGTCGGTACAGGTCGAACGGATCGCCCGGCAGGGTCTGATCGCGATCATGGTCGCAAACGCGCCTGCCGCGATCGCACCGTGGGGCGGCAACCGACCGGTATATGGCACAAACCCCATCGCCTTCGCCGCGCCGCGTACCGGCACCGCCCCGCTGGTCATCGACCTGTCACTGTCGGTCGTCGCGCGTGGCAAGGTGATGAACGCACAGAAGACTGGCCAGCCGATCCCGGAAGGCTGGGCATTCGATTCCGACGGCGCACCGACCACGGACGCCCAAGCTGCACTGGATGGCACCATGGCGCCCATCGGCGGCGCGAAAGGCACCGCGCTGGCGTTGATGGTGGAAATCCTTGCGGCCAGCCTGACCGGCGCGAACGCAAGTCGGGACGCGGGCAGCTTCTTCACCGCCGAGGGCGACGCTCCAGGTACGGGCCAGTTTCTGATAGCCCTACGCCCCGGCGCCGGCTTCGCCGACCGGCTGGAACCCCTTCTGACCGCTATCGCGGACACCGAAGGTGCGCGTCTGCCGGGCGCGCGCCGTGCGCAGGCCATCGCAGCGGCAACGGCTCACGGCATCGCGGTTCCCGAACTCTATCTACGTCAGGCGCAGGAAATGGCAGGCGATCATGGCTGAAACCACCGCTTCCCCCGAACGCGGAAAGCTGCTGTCTCGCTTCAAGCCATTGGTGCCGGGGCTGTTGATCATCATCGTGATCGCCTTCGCCAGCCAGTTCGTTGCCGAACACTATGGCGCGCCCTCAATGCTTCTGGCCTTGCTGTTCGGCATTGCGCTGAACTTCCTGTCCGCCGATGAGACCGCCCGGCCCGGCATCGAATTCGGGGCGAAGACGCTGTTGCGGATCGGAGTTGCCCTTCTGGGTGTGCGGATCAGCGCGGATGTCATAGGCTCGCTGGGATGGAGCGTCGTGGCACTGGTCGTCTGCGCGGTGCTGGCCACCATCGGTTTTGGTTTCGCGGTGTCGCGCATTTTCGGCTTTCGGTATCGCTTTGCCTTTCTGTCGGCGGGGGCAGTGGCGATCTGCGGCGCATCGGCGGCCATGGCCATCGCCGCGATCCTGCCAAAAGACGACCGCTCAGACGAGCGGCTGATCTTCACTGTCGTCGGCGTCACCGTGCTGTCGACACTGGCGATGGTCCTTTATCCGGTGATTATTGGCGTCGCGGGCTGGGACGATCGCCAGTCGGGCCTTTTCATCGGCGCCACCATCCACGACGTGGCACAGGTCGTGGGTGCGGGTTACTCGATCTCGGACGAAGCAGGCGTGACCGCGACGTTGGTAAAACTGCTGCGCGTGCTGATGCTGGCCCCGATGGTCGTCGTAGCCGGGCTGGCGATCCGCATGCGCATGACCGAAGCGGACGACACCGGCAAGCGCCCGCCACTGGTGCCGGTCTTCGTGGCCGGCTTTCTGGGGCTGGCCGTGCTGAATGTGCTGGGTCTGCTGCCGGCCTTCATCACCGCGCCAGCTTCAGCCGCATCGGGCTGGGCCCTGCTTGCCGCCATCGCCGCCGTTGGTCTGCGGACCGTACCGCAACGAATCCTGAACGTGGGCCTGCCTGCCGTCGGGCTTCTGGTGGCGGAAACGCTCTTCCTGGCGCTATTCGCGGGCGTTGGGCTAAGTCTGTTGAACTGACCGTCTTGAGTGCTTGGGTTGAGGGAGATCGCATCGCTAGGCCAAGCGCCGAAAGCAATTTCGGGACAAGGCAACGCTATTTCTCGGAAGCGCATGTAGACGGCCATTTTGCACGAAGCGCGCCCGGGATTCGCATCTGGAGTCCAGCGGCATAACAGGACGGCATGTCCAAGCCCGCGCCCACCCGCTACCGCACCCTGAACTGGTCCAGTTTCAACGTCGCGCTGCGTAGGCGTGGGGCTCTGACGGTCTGGTTCGACCCGTCGACGCCATGGCATGCGGCGCCCTCGGGCAAGCGTGGCGCGCAGCCGGTCTACAGCGGTAAGGAGGATCAGCAAACGGTCCAGCGGACCGTTTGCCCGGCGAACGCGATCCAAGCCTGCCCGACGGTGAAGGGTGAAGGGCGCCCCGGAAACGATCCGGGGGATCGTTTCAGCCCTGAAGGGGCGGATCCCCGGTCCTCTTCGGGCTGCCGCTTCGCCAGAGTGAGACAATGGAACGCCAATGGTCCGAGAGACATTTGCGAACGGCTTCGTCGCGAGCCTGCTGAAGCGCGCGGGGCTGGTCCGGCCGGTGCCCGACCGCTCGACGCCGTGTCGTCGTCAGAATGAGATGGAACCGTGGCCCCGGTGGGGCCGCGTAAGTCCATCGAACACTGGCCGTGCAACTGCCCGACCGCGGCAGCGGCGAGCCGCTGCACCCGCTCGTCACCTCTCGGGATCATGCTGCGCATGACCCTGCCGGGCAGTGGATGGCGCCCATGACGGGTGGGCCTGCCGCGACGCCGTCGCCAACCGTGGCGCTGATGCGTTCGGATGCTCTCTCGAACCGATGGCATTCGCATCCTCACTCCCGCCGCGTCGGACCGCCAGACCGTGGAAGAAGGACAGTCCCGGTGCGGGGGCAAGGAACGAGGCCCTGCGGGCCATAAAGCCCTTTGGACGGACGCTCTGGCGGAAATGGAGTGGCGACCATCGACGCAGCCACGTTGAGACCAAGATGAATGGCATGAAGCTCCTCGGTCAGACGCTCATGTCCGTTCGGCATCGGCCGCGGACCGATGGCGGCTCGATGCCTTACCTTCGACCGCCAGACCGCCGAACTCCAAGTCCGCATCGCCATCCTCAACCGCTTCACCGCACTTAGCATCGCCGTCACGCAGACTGTCGGCTAACGTCAGGCGGGGAAAGGGGAGATCCGTTCGTCAGGCGTTTCGTGCGACAAGGCCTAGCGTCGGCTGGCGCAATAACATCAGCGGATAGTTCCTGGGCAGGCAGAAAGGGGGCGGCTCAATCCCAAACCAAAACGGCCACCCGCTTGGGATGGCCGCAGAGTCGCTAGGGTCGAAGTGATCAGGCGGGTTCGAACACGCCGCAGGCGATCCGCTCGCCTGCATCACCGGCGGACTGCGTGATGTAATCGTCGGGGCCTGCGTGCACGATGAACGCGGCACCATCATCGTCGAAGACCATGCTTTCGATATCCAAACGCGCGTTGAAAGCCTCGACGGTCATGGCTCCGTCAGAGCCAACGGTCGCGTTCGGCAGGTCACCCGGATGCGGGCCGTTCTCGGCAAACACACCATGCTCAGCCTCGCCAGCGATATGACCGCCCGCAGAGGTGAAATCATCGGCCGAGCAGTCGCCCGTTTCGTGCAGGTGGATGCCATGCGCACCCTCTGGCACGCCATTCAGCGCCACGATTACCAGCGACGTGCCCGACAAGGTGCGGTTGATCGTGACGGTCCCGATGGAATTGCCCTCCCGGTCCGACACTTCAGCACGCGCCGCGGTCACGAAGCCGCTGTCGCCGATTTCGGCCATGTCGCCGTTCGAATGTTGTTCTGCCATGACGGGCAGGGCGGTCAGCGCGCCGATACTGGCGGCAGTCAGGATGGATCGAAACATGGGGCACTCCTTGCAAAATTACTCATTGCCCCATCAACAAGGCCACCGCCCCCTTGTTCCGCCGCATGGCCCCTTGCGACCACCGGGCGCACGGCGATAGACCACGTGGCGAGCGGTCCCTTAGCTCAACTGGATAGAGCAGCCGACTTCTAATCGGCAGGTTGAGGGTTCGAGTCCTTCAGGGATCGCCAGAAATTGCATGTTGCTGCAAAGATGGGTCTTTTGCGCGCATACACCGACGTTGCAACGCATGGATTTGAAACGACGGGTACTTGGAAGGCTGCGGATGACGAGATCGACCATTCACGATGTGGCGCGCGTGGCGAATGTCAGCCTCTCTACCGTCGACCGTGTTCTGAATGGGCGCAACTCCGTCCGGCAATCGACGCGAGAGAAAGTCGAAGAGGCTGTCCGGTCGCTGGGATATGTCCGCAACACGGCTGCCGCGAACCTGTCCCGCCAGCGGCGCACGCGCTTCGTCTTCCTTCTGCCCGGCGGCGCGAACAGTTTCATGCGCAATCTGGAAGACGCAGTCGTGTCCTATGCGAAACCGCTGATTGCCGAGGGCGTCGACGTCGTGGTGCGCACGGTGCCGGCCTTCGACGGAGCGGCGTTGTCGCGCGAGTTGAACGCATTGGATACCGATGCGCTGGACGGCGTCGCCTTCGTGGCGGTGGACGCGCCAGAGGTCAGGGACGCGGTGCAGATGCTGCGGCGCAAAGACCTTCCCGTGGTAACGCTGGTATCTGATCTGCCGCCTGACCTGCGCGCGCATTTCATCGGGATCGACAATATCTGGGCGGGTCGGACGGCAGGGCGCCTTCTGGGCCGGTTCTGCGGGGCGACGCCCGGCAAGATCGCCGTCGTCGCCGGGGCGTTGATGATGCAGGACCACGCCGCGCGCTACGCAGGGTTCCGCCAGGTGCTGACAGAGGATTTCCCCCATCTGGAACCGCTCCCGCCGATCGAGGCACGCGACGATGCACAACTGGCCGAGGGCCGGTTGACCGATCTGCTGGCTTCCACCGATGGCATCGTTGGGATCTACAGTCTGGGCGCGGGCAATCGCGGTGTGGTTGCAGCGCTCAAGACGATTCGTTCCGTGCCTCCGGTCGTCGTGCATGAACTGACAGAACACTCCCGTGACTGGTTGCTGAAGGGTGAAATTGACGCGGTCATCCGTCAGGACCCGGCGCGCGAAGCGCGGTCAGCCGTGCGCACACTTCTGGCATTGTCGCTAGGCAAACATCTGAACAAAGACGAAAATCGTGTGGGGATAGAGATCTTCTTGCGCGATAATCTACCCTGAGTCTCACTCTCCGTTCATTCGTCACGCCGAATTAACTAGCTGTTGGCAGCAGCTTCCCCCTTTCGTTCGTCAAAAAATGACGTACGTTAGTCAGAATTGAAGGTGGCGCGAAGCCGCCAGAGTTTGGGAGGACTGACCATGAAATTCTACACAACCACGGCGCTTGCCATCGCCCTGACCAGCGGGGCCGCTTTCGCGCAGCAGACAGAGGTCAACATCCTTCGCGTGCAGCCCAGCGACGAAGAGCAGGCCTTTTACGCCGAGGTCGAGGCCGCCTACGAGGCAGAAAATCCAGACGTGGACGTGGTCTTCGAATATATCGCGAACGAGGCCTACAAATCCAAGCTGCCCACGCTGCTTCAGTCGGATGCGCGTCCGGATATCTTCTACTCTTGGGGCGGTGAAACCCTGCGTGAGCAGTTCGAGGCCGGTTTCCTGCGCCCCATCGGCGATGTCGTGTCGGACGAGGCGATGTCTGCAATTCCAGAAGCCGCGACGAATGCCTATACCGTCGATGGCTCGCTCGTCGGCTTGCCGATGTACGCGACCGAGGTCGTGTTCTGGGTCAACACCGATCTGACCGAACAGGCGGGAGTCGATCACACCAGCATCGAGACCTGGGATGATTTCCTCGCAGCCGTGCAAACGCTCAAGGATGCAGACATCACGCCGATCATCGCAGGCGGGCAGGACAAGTGGCCGGTCCACTTCTACTGGAGCTACCTCGCCCTGCGCGAAGGCGGTCCCGATGTCGTGACGACCGCCATGTCCGGTGAAAACGACGGCTTCGAGAACGAAGCCTTCGTCGCCGCGGGCGAGGCCATGGAAGAGCTTGTCGCGCTGGAGCCATTCCAGCCGGGCGTCATCGGCACGACCTATGAAACGGCGTCGGGCATGTTCGCCGACGGGATGGGTGCGTTCCACCTCATGGGCGACTGGGACTATCTGCCCATGCGGGGCCGCGCGACTGACGGGGTTGGCCTGTCGGACGACCAGCTTGCGATCATGTCCTTCCCGGTGATCTCTGATCCTGTGAGTGAAGGCGGCGACGGTGCCACGTTGGGCGGGATCAACGGCTGGGCCGTCACGGCGGATGCCTCCGATCAGGCGGTCGATTTCCTGACCTACCTGCTGAACACCGACAATCAGACGACCATCGCGGAACGTGGCATCTTCATTCCGATCGTCGAAGGCTCGGATGAGGCGCTTCCCAACGCGTTCTTCCAGCAGGTGGCACAGGACATCCAGCAGTCCGACTATCACCAGATATTTCTTGACCAATTCCTGGGGGCGTCCGTCGGCGCGACCGTGAACGATGTGTCTGCCGATCTGATCGCCGGGGCCACGACCCCCGAAGACGCGGCGGCACAAGTCCAGGAAGCCTGGGACTTCCGCTGATCCGACCTGACGGCGCGCCCTGACAGGGGCGCGCCACCACGCGACACCGGGGAGGAGTTCCGATGTCAGACGCTACTTCGCCACCGGATCGCCGGCTGGCATTCAAGGATCGTGTGCGCCGCGCCGCCACGAACGGCCGTTTGACGGCGGGTCTGATCCTGCTGCCGCCCGCACTGATCCTGTTCACGCTGTTCGTCATGCTCCCCCTTGGGGAATCCGGCATGTATGCCTTCTACGACTGGAATGGCTACGGCACGCCCGAGGATTTCGTCGGCCTGCGCAACTTCGAGCAGATGCTCGGCCACTCTGTCTTTTCCGTCGCGGTTTGGAACACGGTTAAGATCGTCCTGATCTCACTGCTGATCCAGATGCCGTTGGCGCTGCTGCTGGCGCTGATGATCTACAAGAAGACGCCGACCAACGCGTTCTTCCGCCTTATCTTCTTCGTTCCCTACATCATGGCAGAGGTCGCCGCCGGTCTGATCTGGAGCTTCGTGTTCGACGGGAACTACGGCGTCACCGCCTCTATCGCTGCGACGTTGGGGATTGATCGCTTCTTCGTGCTCGCAGACCGCGATCTGGCCTTCTACGCCGTCATGGTCGTGATCGTCTGGAAATACTTCGGCTTTCACATGATGATCTACATCGCCGCCCTGCAGGGCGTGCCAGACGACCAGATAGAGGCCGCGCAGATCGAAGGTGCCACCCGCACCCAGGTCGTGCGTCACGTGCAAATCCCGCACATCAAGCCCGCTATCGCCGTCAGCGCCTTCTTCGCCATCATCGGCGCGTTGCAGGTCTTCGACGTCATCATCCCGCTGACCAATGGCGGCCCGTCCAACCAGACGCACACCATCGTCACCTACCTGTATGAGTTCGGCCTGACGCGCCTGCGCATCGGCTATGGCAGTGCGGTCGGCGTGGTCCTGTTCGTCGTCGCCGTGCTGGTGGCGGTCTTCTACCAGCGCATCTTCATGAAGAAAGGAACGGCATGACCGGTCCGCATGTCTGGCGCAATGTCGCGCGGCTGTCCCTTTTGCTGATCGTGGCCAGCTTCGTGCTCGCCCCGCTCTGGGCGACCGTAATGGGCGGCTTCAAGACGAACGCCGAAATCCGCACCGCCGCCTTTGCCGTGCCGGATGCTTTCAACACAGAGTTCTACGGCGCGATCCTAAGCGATCCGGCGTTCTGGCGGTATCTTGGCAACTCCATGCTGATCTCATCGGCGGCGGTGATCCTGACGCTGATCGTCGGCTCGGCTGCGGCTTACGTCTTCGCGCAGATCAAGTTCTTCGGCTCGAACTTCCTGTTCTCCTACCTGCTGCTGGGACTGATGTTCCCCTTCGCTACGGCGATCCTGCCCCTGTTCATCAAGATCCGAGACATCGGCCTGCTTGATACCTATTGGGCCGTGATCCTGCCGCAGACGGCCTTCGGCCTCAGCCTTGCCATCCTGCTGTTCCGCACCTTCTTCGCGCAACTCCCGAAAGAGCTGTTCGAGGCCGCCTACATCGACGGCTGCGGATACGTTCGCTTCTTCCTGAAATTTACGCTGCCACTGTCGACCCCGATCCTGGCAACGGTGGGCGTGTTCGTCTTCGTGCAAAGCTGGAACAATTTCCTGCTGCCGCTGGTCGTTCTGAACTCGCGCGAGGTGTTCACCTGGCCGCTTGGCATGATGCAGTACCGCGGCGAGTTCGTGACCCAGTGGAACCAGACGCTCGCATTCGTCACGCTGTCGCTGGTTCCGGCGGTCGTCTTCTTCCTTGCTGCCCAGAAATACATCGTCGCCGGTCTGACCGGGGGCGCGGTGAAAGGCTGATCCATGAAAATCACCAACCCCATCCTGCCCGGCTTCAACCCCGATCCTTCTATCGTGCGGGTCGGCGATGATTACTACATCGCGACCTCCACCTTCGAATGGTATCCTGGCGTCCAGATCCATCACTCGCGCGACCTGAAGAACTGGCGGTTGGTGACCCGCCCGCTGGACCGAGCGACACAGCTCGACATGCGCGGCGACCCGGACTCCGGTGGTGTCTGGGCTCCGTGCCTTAGCTATGCGGACGGGCAGTTCTGGCTGATCTACTCGGACGTGAAGCGCCGCGATGGGGCGTGGAAGGACAGCCACAACTATCTTGTCACCGCGCCCTCCATCGATGGGCCGTGGTCCGACCGGGTCCATCTGAATTCGTCGGGCTTCGATCCGTCATTGTTCCACGACGCGGACGGGCGGAAGTGGCTTTTGAACATGATCTGGAACCACAACAAGCAGGGCGGCGACCGCTTCGGCGGGATCGTCATGCAGGAATATTCCGTCGCCGAGCAGAAGCTGACCGGCGAGATCCACAACATCTATCGCGGCACCGATCACAAGCTGGTCGAGGGGCCGCATCTCTATCGCCGTGACGGCTGGTATTATCTGCTGACTGCCGAAGGGGGCACCGGCTACGACCATGCGGCCACGATGGCCCGCTCGCGCGACCTGTTCGGCCCCTACGAGACCGATCCGGCCAAACACGTGCTTACTTCGAAGGACACCGACCCCGATCACCTGCTGCAGCGCGCCGGGCACGCCGACATCGTCGAGACGCAATCCGGTGAGCACTTCATGGTCCACCTGTGCTCGCGCCCCTTGGAGGAAACGCGAACCATCGTCACCAACACGAGCATCCACGCCGATGACGTGCGCCGCTCTCCATTGGGGCGTGAGACTTCGATCCAACGGTTGATCTGGGAGGAGGGTGCGTTCCCGCGCCTTGCCCACGGCGGTCCGGCCCCCGCAACCGAGATCGACGGCCCCGATTTGCCCGAAGCCCCCGTGGACGCGATCCCCACGCGACGCACCTTCGAAGACGGTTTACCGCCAGAGTTCCAGTGGCTGCGCACGCCCGACGCCGACCGCTTGTTCTCGACCACCGAACGCGCCGGCGCGCTGCGCATATTCGGTCGCGAAAGCCCCGGCTCCCAATTTGAACACGCCCTTGTCGCCCGGCGCCAAGACGCGATCCATTACACTGCGGAAACAGAGCTGGAGATGACGCCCGGCGACTACCAGCATTTCGCGGGTCTGATCGCGTGGTACGGGCGCAACAAGTTCCACTACCTCGCCGTCACCGCCGACGAGGCGGGCGGGCGCGTCCTGACGATTTACAGCTGCGCTGCCGATTGGCCCGACGCTGCGATCAGCTATCCCGTAGAGCCGATTCCGCTGCCCGCCGACGGCCCGATCCGCCTTGGCTGCGACGTGGACTCTTCTGAGTTGCGCTTTCGCTACGCAACCGAAGGTGGCGATTGGATCGACACCGGCGTCGTGCTCGACCAGTCCGCCATCTCGGACGAGGCGGGCAACGGTCCGGGCAACAATTTCACCGGAGCCTTCGTCGGCATGTGCGCCCACGACACCTCTGGCCGCGGGCGTTTCGCCGATTTCCTGTCGTTTACCTACGAGGCCCGCAATGGCTGAAGTCCGCCTGGAGAATGTCACCAAGTCCTTCGGAAACCTGACGGTCATCCCTGACCTGTCGCTGTCCGTGCCCGACAAGTCCTTCACCGTGCTGGTCGGCCCATCGGGCTGCGGCAAGTCTACCTTGTTGCGCCTGATTGCGGGATTGGAGCGTCCCACCAGCGGCACCATCCGCATCGGCGGTGACGACGTGACCGATGACGAGCCATCCAAGCGCGGCATCTCGATGGTGTTCCAGTCCTACGCGCTGTATCCGCACATGACCGTGGCGCGGAACATCGACTTCGGCCTCCGCATCTCGAACATGCCCGCCGAGGAGCGTGAAAAGCGGCTGGCAGAGGCGGCACGCATCCTTGCGCTGGAAGACTACCTGGATCGCAAGCCCTCGGAACTGTCGGGCGGTCAGCGTCAGCGCGTCGCCATCGGACGGTCCATCGTGCGCAACCCCAAGGTGTTCCTGTTCGACGAGCCTCTGTCGAACCTAGATGCCGCCCTGCGCACGCAGATGCGCGTCGAACTGGCCGAGCTGCACCAATCCATCGACTCCACGATGATCTATGTCACCCACGATCAGGTCGAGGCGATGACGCTCGCAGACCAGATCGTCGTGATGAACAAGGGCCATATCGAACAGATCGGCACGCCGATGGACCTGTATGACACGCCCGCTTCGGTCTTCGTCGCGGGCTTCATCGGTTCGCCCAAAATGAACCTTCTGCCCGGTAAAGCCGTCGGCAGGCCTGACGTCGCAACGGTCGGCATCCGCCCCGAAGACGTGGAAGTCACCGAAGGCGAGGGCTGGGAGACGAAGGCCCGCGTGGTCGAAACGCTGGGCTCGGACACCATCGCCTATGTGCGGGTGGAGAACGTGGGCGAGATGACCGTCCGCCTGCCGGGCCACATCCGCATCCAAGGGGGTGAGCGGTTGAAGCTGCACGCCGACCCCGCACGCTACCATCATTTCGATCAAGACGGTCGCCGCATCGAACGGACAGAAGTATCCGCATGACCGGCATCGGGATCATCGGCTGCGGTGTCATCAGCGGCATCTACCTCGATAATATCGCCCGCCTGTCGGGGCTGGAGTTGCGGGCCGTCGCGGATGCGAAGGCGGACGCCGCGCAAAAAGTCGGGCAGGCGCGCGATGTGCCCGCCCTGTCGGTCGAAGACCTGCTGGCCCGCGACGATATCGACATTGTCGTGAATCTGACGATCCCCGCCGCACACGCGCCGGTCGGTCGGCAAATCCTAGGGGCGGGCAAGCACCTCTACCTCGAAAAACCACTCTCTGCCTCGCTGAACGCTGCACAAGACCTGATGCAATTGGCCGAAGATCGCGGCCTGCACGTCGGTTGCGCACCGGACACCTTTCTGGGCGGCGGCCTTCAAGCGGCCCGCGCCGCCCTCGATGCCGGGAAGATCGGGCGGGCGATCGGCGGCAGCGCCACGATGATGGTCGCGGGCCACGAACGCTGGCACCCGAACCCGGACTTCTACTACAGCGCCCCCGGCGGCGGCGCGCTGATGGACATGGGGCCGTACTACCTGACCGCTTTGGTCAATCTGCTCGGTCCCGTGCGCGAGGTCGCGTCCCTGTCCAGCCGCCCGCGCAGCGAACGCCGCATTGCCACCGGTGACCGCGCCGGACAGACCCTCCCGGTCGAGGTCGACACACATTTGCTGGGCCTTCTGGCTTTTGAGACCGGCGCGCTCATTCAGATCGCCATGAGCTTCGACGTCCAGACCCACTGGCACAGCCCGCTCGAAGTGTATGGCACCGAAGGCTCCATGCGCCTGCCGGATCCCAACCGCTTCGACGGCGAAGTCACCTTCGGCGACGAAACGACCATGCCCGCGTCCGACCGCGTATATGGCGCAGGCAACTGGCGCGGGATCGGTCTGGCGGACATGGCGGACGCAATTGCAACGGGTCGCGATCACCGGGCGAGCGGCGCGCTGGCGCTTCACGTCCTTGAAGTCATTGACGCGCTGCACCACGCCGCCGACACCAAGAGAACCATCCACATCAAAAGCGACTGCACTCGACCGCTGGCGCTGGAAACGGAACTGACATGAGCGATCCGCGCGCACTGATCTTCTGGGGCGGCTGGGACGGGCACGACCCCGAAGCCTGCGCCGCCGTCGTGGCGACGATGCTCGAAGAAGAGGGCATGGCCGTCACATCCGTTCAGGGCGCCGAAGTCCTGCGTTCTGACGACCTGACCGACTATGCGCTGATCGTGCCGATGATGACGCAGGTCGCCTCGGACAAGGACGGGATCGATAAGCTCTGCGCTGCCGTTCGTGGCGGCGTCGGCCTTGGTGGCTTTCACGGCGGCATGGGCGACGCATTTCGCGATTCCCCGGCCTACCAGTTCATGGTCGGCGGCCAGTGGGTCGCGCATCCGGGCGACTTCATTGACTACCGCATCGAGGTTACGCGCCCCGATCACCCGCTGATGGAGGGGATCGACAGCTTCGACTACCACTCCGAGCAGTATTTCATGCACGTGGACCCCGGCAACGACGTGCTCGCCACGACCACCTTCACCGGCGAACACGCGCCAGAGATCGATGGCACCACCATGCCCGTCTTCTGGACCCGCAACTTCGGCAAGGGCCGGGTTTTCTACTCGGCGCTGGGCCACAACTCCGCCGAACTCGCCCATCCCCAAGCGCGCGAAGTCCTGCGCCGCGGCCTGATCTGGGCCACCGCTACCACATAATTCAACATCCGAACTAAAGGAGAGCCGCCAAGATGAGCGACTTTTTCAAGGGCATCAGCCCGCTAAGCTACAACCCCGACGCCGATGATCTGGCCTTCCGCCACTACAACCCGGACGAGATGCTGATGGGCAAGCGCATGGAAGACCACCTGCGCTTTGCCGTCGCCTACTGGCACAGTTTCGCATGGCCCGGTGGCGACCCCTTCGGCGGCCAGACCTTCGACCGCCCCTGGTGGGGCGAGACGATGGAAGGCGCGCGCCTCAAGGCCGACATCGCGTTCGAGATGTTCGACATCCTGAACGCGCCGTTCTTCTGCTGGCACGACCACGACATCCGCCCCGAAGGCGACACCTTCGCCGAAAGCAAGCGCAACTTCGACGAGATCATCGATATCTTCGAGCAGAAGATGGAAAGCTCGAAGACGCGCCTTCTGTGGGGTACGGCGAACCTGTTTTCCAATCGTCGCTTCATGTCGGGTGCCGCCACCAACCCCGACCCGGACGTATATGCCTGGTCGGCGGCGACGGTGAAAGACTGCCTTGACGCCACCCACCGTCTGAACGGCGAAAACTACGTTCTGTGGGGCGGCCGCGAAGGCTACGAGACGCTGCTGAACACCGACATGGGGCAGGAACTGGAGCATATGGGCCGCTTCCTGTCGATGGTCGTCGACTACAAGCACAAGATCGGCTTCAAGGGCCAGATCCTGATCGAGCCGAAGCCGCAGGAACCCACCAAGCACCAGTATGATTACGACGTGGCGACCGTCTACGGCTTCCTCCAGCGCTTCGGGTTGGAGAAGGAGGTGAAGGTCAACATCGAGCAGGGCCATGCGATCCTTGCAGGCCATTCGTTCGAACACGAGCTGGCCTTGGCACGCGAGCTTGGCATCCTCGGCTCCATCGACATGAACCGCAACGACTACCAGTCCGGCTGGGACACCGACCAATTCCCGAACAACGTGCCGGAAGTCGCCTTGGCCTATTATGAGGTGCTGAAGGCGGGTGGCTTCACCCAAGGTGGCACCAACTTCGACGCCAAGCTGCGCCGGCAGTCGCTGGATCCGTCGGATCTGATCGCGGCCCACGCTGGGGCCATGGACGTCTGCGCGCGCGGCCTGAAGGCGGCGGCGAAGATGCTGGAAGATGACGCGCTCGAAGCCCCGCGCCGCGCCCGCTACGCCGGATGGGATACGGATGAGGCGCAGAAGATGCTGACCGGCGATCTGGAAACCGTTGCGGCGCGTGTCACAAAGGAAAACCTGAACCCGCAGCCACGCTCAGGTCAGCAGGAGAAGCTGGAAAACATCGTTAATCGCTACGTCTAGAAGCGATGGGGGAGGGGACCATGAAGACCATCAAGGGGCCGGGCTTGTTCCTGGCGCAATTCGCCGGGGACGACGCGCCGTTCAATTCGTGGAGCGCCATCACCAAATGGGCGGCGGATTGCGGCTACAAAGGTGTTCAGGTCCCCGTCTGGGACGCGCGGCTGGTCGATCTGGACAAGCTGGCGACCTCTCAGACCTATTGCGACGAATGGGCCGGAGAGGCGCGCGACAACGGCGTCGAGGTGACGGACCTGTCGACCCACGTTCTTGGCCAGTTGGTCGCGGTCCATCCTGCCTATGACGCCTGGGTCGATGGTTTCGCCGCGCCAGAGGTGCAGGGCAAACCAGACGCCCGCACCGACTGGGCGATCGAGCAGGTCAAGAAGGCGCTGACCGCGTCGAAGAACCTGGGAATCAGCCAGCACGTCACCTTCTCGGGCGGTCTGTGCTGGCCCTTCATCTATCCCTTTCCCCAACGCCCTCAGGGCATGGTGGAAATGGGATTCGACGAGCTCGCGCGCCGCTGGCGGCCGATCCTAGACCACGCAGAGGATTGCGGCGTCGATGTCTGCTACGAAATCCACCCGATGGAGGACCTGCACGACGGCATCACCTTCGAGATGTTTCTTGAACGCTTGGACGGCCACAAACGCTGCAACATGCTCTACGATCCGTCGCATTACGTGCTGCAATGCCTCGATTATCTGGAGAACATCGACATCTATGCCGAGCGCATCGCGATGTTCCACGTCAAGGATGCCGAGTTCAACCCGACCGGCCGCCAAGGCGTTTACGGCGGCTACCAACCGTGGGTGAACCGCGCGGGCCGCTTCCGCAGCCCCGGTGACGGTCAGGTCGACTTCGGTGCGGTCTTCGCGAAGATGGCGGCCAATGACTTCGACGGCTGGGCCGTCGTCGAATGGGAATGCGCGCTCAAGCACCCCGAAGACGGCGCGCGCGAAGGCGCGCAGTTCGTCAAGGACCACATCATCCGCGTCACGCCCCACGCCTTCGACGACTTCGCGGGCGGCGATATCGACGAGTCCACCAACCGTAAACTGCTGGGGATCGACCGATGAGCCGTATCAGACTGGGCATGGTCGGCGGCGGCAACGACGCCTTCATCGGTGCCGTCCACCGCATCGCCAGCCGCATCGACGATAAGTTTGAGCTGGTTGCGGGCGCGCTGTCCTCAACCCCCGAGAAGGCGAAGAAAAGCGCCGATGCGCTGGGTCTCGACCCCGCGCGTTCCTACGGCAGCTTCGATGAGATGGCAGAGGCGGAAGCCGCCCGCGATGACGGAATCGAAGCGGTCAGCATCGTGACCCCAAACCACGTGCATTTCCCGGCGGCCAAAGCGTTCCTGTCGCGCGGTATCCACGTGATCTGCGACAAACCCCTGACCGCAACGTTGGAAGACGCACAGGCGATGGAGCAGGCCGTCACCGCCTCCGACTCCCTGTTCGTGCTGACCCACAACTACACCGGCTATCCGATGGTCCGGCAGGCGCAGGCGATGGTCGCGGACGGCCAGATCGGCCAGATCCGTGTCGTGCAGGTCGAATATCCGCAGGACTGGATGACCGACGCGGTGGAAACCGAAGGCGTGAAGCAGGCCGAATGGCGCACCGACCCCGAACGCTCGGGCGCGGGCGGCTCCATCGGCGATATCGGCACCCACGCCTACAACCTCGCCTCCTTCGTGACGGGCCTCACGGGTGCGGAACTGGCTGCCGACCTGCACAGCTTCGGTGCGGGCCGACAGTTGGACGACAACGCCCACATCATGCTGCGCTTTGATGGCGGCGCGCGTGGCATGCTCTGGTGCAGCCAGGTCGCGCCCGGATGCGAAAATGGCCTGCGTCTGCGCGTCTATGGCGACAAGGGCGGGCTGGAATGGTCGCAGGAAGACCCGAATTATCTATGGTTCACTCCGCATGGGGAAGCCACGCGCAAACTTACCCGGAACGGGGCAGGGGCCACGGCCCCCGCAACCGCCGTCAGCCGTATCCCGCCGGGCCACCCCGAGGGTTACCTCGAAGGCTTCGCCAACATCTACACCGAAGCCGCGACGGCGATCCGCGCAGTGCAGGGCGGGCAGTCCCGTGACGCGGTGATGGGCAAGCTGCCGGGCATCAAGGCGGGCATGGAAGGCATGTCCTTCATCCGGGCCTGCGTCGCCTCGTCCAAGAACAACGCGACCTGGACGAAGATATGAGCACCGCCCCTGTCCTGGCTCTACGCGATGTCACGAAAAGTTCCGGTCCTGTCGTGGTGCCGCATGGCGTCTCGCTGAACGCAGCCCTTAGCCATTCCCTCAATGGCCATGGATCGACCTGCGCGTGGCCCGAGCGCCGCTCTCAGGGCCTGAAACCAAAGCTCGCTACGAGGCTATCGTTCGCGTTTAGTGCAGCTTCAGCTTCGGGCGCGTGGCCTTTGAAATCTCGCGCGCGGCAATCTGAACCGGTCCTCTGATCGGGCCGTGGATCGCAAGAAGATGCAAGCGATACAGCGACATGTAGGCCACTCGTGCCACCCAGCCTTCGACCTTCATCGTGCCGCCGATCAGGTTGCCCATCAGCGCGCCGGTGGTCGCGAAGCGCGACAAAGACACCAGCGCGCCCTTGTCCCGGTAGACGAAATCGGTCAACGGCTTGCCCTTCTGCGCGCGCTCAAGCTGACCCACCATATGATCGGCCATCTGCCCGGCGGACTGGGCACGCGGTGGCACCGGGCGCTCTTCACCGGGCAGCACGCAATGGGCGCAGTCGCCGATGGCGAAGATGCGCGGATCGTCCTTGCTGCGCAGCGTCGGCTCGACCTCGATCCGGCCCTGTCCGGACAGCGACAGGTCCGTCATCTCCGCCAGCGCGTGATCGCCCCGCACGCCCGTCGCCCAAAGGATCATGCTCGCTTCGAGTGGCGGCTCATCTTCGATTTGCACCGTGTCCTTCGTCACTTCGGTAACCTTCGCGCCCGTCCGCACATCGACGTTAAGGCCCTTCAGTTCAGCTTGCACCTTGTCTGAGACCTCTTCGGGCAACGCGGGCAGCAAGCGCGGACCGGCCTCCAACAGCGTGATCTGGATCGCCTCGTCGTCGAACACTTCCAACCCGTAGGAGCGCAACGATCGCGACGCGTGGACCAGTTCGGCCGACAGCTCCACCCCTGTTGCCCCGCCGCCGACGATGCAGATGGGCAGAGTGGCATCCTCGCCTGCCTGTCGCTTCTCGTTCACCCTTAGGCAAGAGTTCAGCAGACGGCGGCGGAATTGATCCGCCTGACGGCGACTTTCCAGGAACATCGCGTTCTCACGCACGCCGGGGATGCCGAAATCGTTGGACACTCCGCCCATCGCCAGCACCAGCCAGTCGTAGCGGATGGTGTGGCGGTCCACGATTACGCTGCCGTCCTCGTCCAGCAGCGGCGCGGTCGTCAGGGTCTGTTTCTCACGATCGATCTTCTCCAAGGCGCCGTTGAAGAAGCGATAGCCCCAGCGCGCGGCATGGCCCCCGTAACCGACCTCGTCGGCGTTGGCATCCATGGATCCCGCCGCCACCTCGTGCAGCAGCGGTTTCCACACGTGCGTGCGGTTCTTTTCGATCAGGATGATATCGTGCTTGTCGCGGCCATACTTGGCGCCCAAGCGGCGCACCAGCGCCAGCCCGGCGGCACCGCCACCCACCACCACGATTTGAGTCTTGCGTTTGGGGTCCATGGCGCGCTCCTTCCCACGCCTATTTAGGCGCGGGTCTGGATTCGTCACGCCCCGTGCGTGCCGTCCGCCAATCCGCGCACGAAGGACAGAACCTCGTCCACCGGCTTTCCGGTCGCGTTCTCTGCCACAATGGCAGACCCGACGACCACACCATCGGCCACGCGCGCCATTTCCGCCGCCGCCTCTGGCGTGCGGATGCCGAAGCCCACCACGACCGGCAGACCACCCGCGTCGCGGATGCGGGTCACGTCAGGGGCCACATCCCCCGCCACCGCGGCCGCCGCGCCTGTGATCCCGGTGACCGAGACGTAGTAAACGAAGCCAGACGTGTTCTCCAATACTTTGGGTAGCCGCTTCTCGTCCGTCGTCGGCGTGGCCAGCCGGATGAAGTCGATCCCCGCCGCCCGTGCGGGCAGGCAAAGCTCGTCATCTTCCTCTGGCGGCAGATCCACGATGATCAAGCCGTCCACGCCCGCCTCTGACGCCTCTGCCACGAAGCGCTCGACGCCGCGCGAATAGATCGGATTGTAGTAGCCCATGATGACGATCGGCGTGTCTGCATCGACCTCGCGGAAGGTCCGCACCATCGCCAACGTCTTCTCCAGCGTCTGCCCGCCTTCCAGGCTGCGCTGCCCCGCCAGCTGGATCGTCTCACCATCCGCCATCGGATCGGTGAAGGGCATCCCCAGTTCGATCACGTCGACCCCGGCCCCCGGCAGCCCGCACATCAGCTCCAACGAGCGATCGTAATCCGGATCGCCGCCCATGATGTAGGCAACGAAGGCGGTCTTGCCCTCGGCCTTCAGGTCATCAAAACGCGCAGCGATACGGCTCATCGGGCTCTCCTTCATCGTTCCCCAAGTACCTCGGGGTTTGGGGCAGCGCCCCAAGAGGTCCCAACGCTTGTGACCCCCGCGCCCGTCTTGTTCAAGGCCGGATGCTTCCCCATATATTACCTATGAACTACGTCCTTGCGCTTCTGCTCCCGCCATTGTCGATCCTGCTTCTGGGCCGGATCTTCCTGTCCATCATCGTCTTCCTGATCTGGGTGCCCGCCATCCTGATTTCGGGCGGCCTGACGCACCCGATGTTCATCGTGCTCGCCTGGATCCTGATCTACCAGGATCACGCCGACCGGCGCGTGTAGGCGCACCGCTTGTCCCTGCGCGCCAACGGCCTTAAAGCCGGGCGCGAACCAGCAAGCGGAGACGAGCGATGGGTTTCAAGATGGGCATCGTGGGCATGCCGAACGTCGGCAAGTCCACGCTTTTCAACGCGCTGACGAAGACCGCCGCCGCGCAGGCCGCGAACTTCCCCTTCTGCACGATCGAGCCCAACGTGGGCGAGGTCGCGGTTCCCGACACGCGCCTCGATCAACTGGCCCAGATCGCCAAGTCCAAGCAGATCGTGCCCACACGCATGACCTTCGTGGACATCGCGGGCCTTGTGAAGGGCGCATCGCGCGGCGAAGGCCTCGGCAACCAGTTCCTTGCCAACATCCGCGAATGCGACGCCATCGCCCACGTCCTGCGCTGCTTCGAGGATGACGACGTCACCCATGTGGACGGCCGCGTGAACCCGGTCGAGGACGCCTCTACCATCGAGACCGAACTCATGCTGGCCGACCTCGATTCGGTCGAACGTCGCCTCCAGAACCTATCCCGCAAGGTCCGCGGTGGCGACAAGGAGGCCGTCCAGCAGGAGCGTCTGCTGAAAGCCGCCCAGGCCGTGCTGGAAGACGGCAAGCCCGCCCGCACCGTCGACATCGACGCAGAGGATCAGAAGGCCTGGAAGATGCTCCAGCTTCTCACCTCCAAGCCCATCCTCTTCGTGTGCAACGTGGCAGAGGATGAGGCCGCCACCGGCAACGCCCATTCCCAAGCCGTCACCCAGATGGCCGCCGAGCAGGGCGCGGGCGTCGTCGTCATCTCCGCCCAGATCGAAGAGGAAATCGCCCAGCTCGACGCGGAAGAGGCGCGCGAATTCCTTGAAGAACTGGGCCTCGAACAGGCGGGCCTCGACCGTTTGATACAGGCCGGTTACGACCTTCTGGGCCTGATGACCTACTTCACCGTCGGCCCCAAGGAAGCCCGCGCCTGGACCGTCCGGCGCGGCACGCTGGCGCCCCAAGCCGCAGGCGTCATCCACGGCGATTTCGAACGCGGCTTCATCCGCGCCGAAACCACCGCCTTCACCGACTACGTGGCGCTGGGCGGCGAAGCGGGCGCGAAAGACGCAGGCAAGATGCGCGTCGAGGGCAAGACCTACGAAGTGAAGGACGGCGACGTCATGCACTTCCTCCACAGCGGCTGACCCTGCGACACCCCGCCCATTGCCCACCGCGCGTCCGCGCTAGGTCACTGGGCAAAGGAGCATCCCCATGACCGACGACCAATCAGAGACCCGTGCCCGCATCCTCGCCGTCGCCGGGCAGATGGGAAACCCCGCCACCCCGGCTGAGCAAACCGCCACAAGCCGAGGCTGGCTCGACGCCGACGGCACCCCCACCGACGATGGCCGCGACATGCTCGAAGCCATGGGCGAGCAGACGGGAACCCGGTCGGTGTTCCGGGGATAGGTCTGTGCGTGGGCCCGAGTCAGAGGCCGCCGCCCTCGGCCTCCTCTGCGCCGGATGTCACCCCTTCGTCCGCCTGATCCACGTTAAGGTCGAAGGCGACAAGGCCGCTGCTGATCATCGCGACAAACAGGAAGACCATTGAAAGGGCCGCCGATGTCCCGACCGGGCCCGCCTTGCCCAAAGCCGCTGCAAGAGAGCCTGTCTGATCGAGAATAGCCCCGCCCGACATTGGCCCGGCATCCCGCGACTTCCCAGAATGCTCCACTTCCCGAACCGGACGTGTGACGCGCAGAGCCAGAACCGCGAAAAGGCAAAAGCTGGCGACCGACAAACCAAGCGAAACTATGGAAATAATCTGTGGCATAGTAACCTCCTTACGTCAGCGTCAGTCCGTAAACCCCGATGCGTTGGATCTGGTAAGTGACCGACTGCACCAAGGACATCCCATTCGGCGTTCCGGCGACCAGCGTTCCAATCGGAGCAAAATGGGAATCGTAGACGGCAGATCCCGAATCCCCTCCGCGTGCGACCCCGTTCATCAATTCGAACACCTGTCCGTAGCAGCCATTGATCGTTCGCGTATAATAGAAGTCGCTGTAGGCGCGAACGTTATCGGTCTTCTGTCCTAATCGCGTGGAAAGGGTCACCGGCTCCATCGCGCCGGGGCGAACTACGGCTCGATGAAGATTGACTGCAGGTGTATATGCGGCCTCGACGACGGCAACATCGGGTTCCGGTGCGGTACCGGTGGCGACGCTGGGCTCACGCGACGCAATTACCCGGCCCGCCGTTCCTGTGGCCGTGAAATAGACCGGCCCACCGGACATGCGCGCCACATGGCCTGCCGTCAGATATCCGCTGCCGCCGGCCCAATTCACGGAAAAGCCTGCGGTTCCGTGATCGGGTTGGGTCTGTATGATCTCGTCTCCCAAAGGCGTCACCGGCTCCCGCGCTTCGATCAGGACGCTTGGCACCCACTCTGGCGTGCCGCCCCAGTCGAGCGCCTTGAATATCATGGCGCGAACGTCTGTTTCGATGTCGATCCCGACGAGCGTATCACGCGGAGCGACTGTTCGGCTTGCGTCGACGATCGCCACGATCTTTAACCCACCGTCGATGAAGCGCAGGCTGATTGCGTTGATGACGCGCAAGACCTCAGGTCCCTGCGTCAGCATCGCGGAACTTAACAGGCCCGCGCGTTCCGCGATCTGGAAGTTTTCAGGTCCCGCGAATGCGTAAAAGCTCATGCGGCCCTCCTTCGCTTCGGGCTGTTTTCAGAATAAGCCCCTTGGTTGACGTTAGGTCAATACCTCTGAAGGATGGCGGTATGCTCGCAGGCTCTTTCAAACCGGTGCGCAGGGCGCTCTAACGCATGGACAACCAGCCCTTCAGTCCGCATATCCAACCCATGACCGACCTTGCACACATCCGCAATTTCTCGATCGTCGCGCATATCGACCACGGGAAATCCACGCTTGCCGACCGGCTGATCCAGCTGACCGGTACCGTTGCCGAACGCGACATGCAGGCCCAGATGCTGGACAGCATGGATATCGAGCGCGAGCGCGGTATCACCATCAAGGCCAACACCGTCCG